>NZ_JBKBXG010000032.1:0-54007 GCF_046314175.1 Acidovorax sp.
CCACCAACCGATCCGGTTCCAGGGGCAGCAGCTGGACCACGAGACGGGTCTTCACTACAACAGGTTCAGGTACTACGACCCGATGGTGGGGCAGTATGTGACTCAGGATCCTATTGGTCTTAGAGGTGGGACCAATAAATTGGTTTATCCAATTAATCCTACCATTTGGGTAGATCCTCTTGGCCTGGAGAAAGAAGGCGGCGGGATATGGGGATTGGGCCAGAGTATATTCAAATGGGCCGAGCGCAAGGAGAAAGCAGAAGACGCCATCGATGTTGGAAAATTGGCGCTAGAAAATAAAAAACTTGAAAAAGAATTGAATAAAAAAGAAGAGGAGCTAATGATGTGCCTAATGAAAACCCCAACGTGTCCAACTCATGAGATGAGTAAAATTGAGGACAGAACTTCTGAAATCAAGAAGAAAATTATTAAAAATACCGCCAAGATTACCAAGGTGCTCATGGAAACACCGGGGACGTCCGCTGGCGGTCCAATTTATAGTCCAAAATAATATCGTGAAAAAATCAAAAATATTTCTTTTGAGCGGTGCACTATTTTTTGGCGGGTGCCTTTCATATCTTATGGTTATAAAAATTTTGCTAATAGATAATATTCCGAAGCCGATTTGCGTGCGATCGGCATATGACTCGCTAGCGCGTTGGAATCGTGTTTCCATAAACTGCCAAGATGAAATTGGCAAGGTGCATACCGTAATTTTGCGTAGGGTGGGCTTTTTAAAGGAGCGGGTGTGGATCGAGCAGTCATTTGCGGACCAAGCTGAATCAGTAGATAGATTCCAATGTAAAAAATTTGGTGGGTTATATGCATGTTTTAATTTGCAAGAGAGATTGATGGTGACGGCGTCCAACAGAGAATCGGTGTTGTTTTTCTTGAAAGCTTTTGAGCGTAACGCTTTGCGCTAAAAAATATTCACCGCACAGGGGATTCTGCGGAATAGAATATTATTCCGAGATGAATATGTAATTCATACTCAGCAATGATAAAATAGCCGTCAGCAAAATTATCAAAATTTTTGGTGAATAGAAAATTTGAGATTATCAAACCGATCATTCAACTGGGCACGCAAATTTACGAAACAACGGGGTCAGTTCTTGCCTTTTTTTCAATTAGAACTGCAAAGATAAAATGAAATACCTATTCATCGTAATATTTTTTGGCTCATTTATTTCACCCCCTCCGCTGAAGCGCGCGATATGCGACACTTCTCACCTAAGGAAGGCTTCCTGCCTGATAAAGAAACTGCAATTGCAGTTGCAGAAATTATTCTGACCAAAATTTACGGGTCCGACCAAATAAAAGAGCAACGTCCTTTTTCCGCAAATTTGAAAGGTGATAAATAGGAGATATCGGGCTCCCTCCCCGCAAACAAAGTAGGTGGCACTGCGTATATAGAATTAAAAAAGAATGGGCAAGTAGTTCGCTTGAGTCACTCAAGGTAAACGGAGGTGGTGGAAGATATTGAGCATCATGATTTACTCATTCCCAATTATTTTCTGTGCCATTTTTGGATTGTCTTTCCCCACAGCTGCAGCCTCGAAAGATTGCACGTCTTGGCGCGGGATGCGCCAGCAGTTGTATAGCGCGACATCGCACTGGAGTGCACGCTGGCACAGTTCCGAGGACCCCACGCCTATCCACATTCACAAGAAAGGCGCAGAAATCACTGTCGAAGATCGCAATGGGCAGCGCACACTGGCGTGGAAAGACGCCGTCGAGGGACTTCATTTGCTGGCGTTGGAGTTTCACTTTCCCGCAGATCTGGCAACGTGCCCTCTCCCGAGACACGAAGCGATCCATGCTGACGGGGATATCACTATCACCATCAAAACCGCTTCCAACGGTGTTTTTGAATCGACACTCACGTTGAAGGGGCGGGCTGTTGGCTCTGCGACGCTGACGTTGCAAGAGGGGCTTCCACGCAGGTAACCAGATGGTCCGGGCAGAGGTAGTTGGGCGTCGCTGCGACAATCAGTCCATGAGCACGCCTATCCAGCACAAAAAAGCCTCCGAGCTCCTCGCCTTAAACGCCCCCTGGCTCCACGAAGCCATCGCCCGCATCGAAGCCGACTACCAGCGCAGCGCAGATACCCACCTGATCCCGCTGCGTCTGCCCGCTTTTTCCAAGCACGGTATCGACCTGTACCTCAAGGACGAATCGACCCACCCCACAGGCAGCCTCAAGCACCGCTTGGCGCGGTCGCTGTTTTTGTATGCGCTGTGCAATGGCTGGGTGCGTGAGGGCTCAACCATCGTGGAGTCGTCCAGCGGCTCGACGGCGGTGAGCGAAGCCTACTTTGCGCGGCTTTTGGGCCTGCCTTTTGTGGCGGTGATGCCACGCACCACGTCGCCAGAAAAGATTGCGCAGATCGAGTTCCATGGTGGGCGTTGCCACTTTGTGGACAGTGCGGGCGCGGTGTACGAAGCCGCCCGCACGATTGCCGCAGAGACGGGTGGGCACTACATGGACCAGTTCACCTATGCCGAACGCGCCACCGACTGGCGCGGCAACAACAACATTGCCGAGAGCATGTTCACGCAGATGGCGCGCGAGCCGCACCCGGTGCCGCGCTGGATTGTGGTGGGCGCGGGCACGGGCGGCACTAGCGCAACGATTGGGCGTTATGTGCGCTACCAGCGCCATGCCACCGAGGTGTGTGTGGCCGACCCGGCGGGTTCGGTGTTCAGCGCTTACCACCGCACGGGCGATACCACGCTGACGGCGCCGGGGTCGCGCATTGAGGGCATTGGCCGCCCGCGCGTGGAGCCGAGCTTTATCCGCACGCTGGTGGACCGCATGGTCGATGTGCCCGATGTGGAATCCGTCGCTGCGATGCGTGCGCTGTCGCAGTTGCTGGGGCGGCGCGTGGGGCCGTCTACCGGTACCAACTTTGTGGCCATGCTCGCGCTGGCCAGCGAGATGCGCGAGCGGGGCGAGCGCGGCTCGATCCTGTCGCTGCTGTGTGATGCGGGTGAGCGGTATCTGCCCACGTATTTCGACACGGAGTGGGTAGACCGGAGTTTTGGCGATTGCTCCGCAGCGCAGCAGAAATTGGATGCCTTGATCGGCTGAGCGCCCACCATGCACAGCACCACACGCCGCCAGTGGCTGATGTTGTCCAGCCTGCAAGCCGCCGGGTTGTGTGCGCTGTGGCCCGGTGGGGCACACGCCCTGCCCGCCCGCGCGCTGACCTTTCCACGTGACCATGGCAGCCACCCCGAACTGCGCACCGAGTGGTGGTACATCACGGGCCATGTGCAGGCGCAGGGCCAGCCCTGGGGCTTTCAGCTCACGTTCTTTCGCTCGCGGGTGGATGCTACGCAAAACCTGAAGTCGGCATTTGCTGCCAAGCAGCTGCTGTTCGCACACGCAGCGGTGACGGATGTGCAGGGCCAGCGCCTGCAACACGACCAGCGCATTGCGCGCGCGGGGTTTGGCGTGGCGCAGGCGAGCGAGGCAGACACCCGCATCCGCCTGCAAGACTGGACGCTAGTGCGCAGCGACACGGCGGGCAGCCAGGACGAACGCGGTGGAAGCCGGTATGCGGCGCAGATCAACAGTGGCGAGTTTGCGCTGGACCTGCAGTTCGACAGCACCCAGCCGGTGCTGCTGCAGGGCCAGCAGGGCCTGTCGCGCAAGGGGCCCGATGCGGAACAGGCCAGCTACTACTACAGCCAGCCGCAACTCGCGGTAACCGGGGCGCTGACGGTGGGCGGCAAGCGCATGGCCGTGACCCCGGGCAGTGGCCGCGCGTGGATGGACCACGAGTGGAGCGAAGCCCTGCTACACCCCGAGGCGCTGGGCTGGGACTGGATTGGCATGAACCTGAACGATGGCAGCGCGCTGACGGCGTTCCGGTTGCGCAGGGTCGATGGGTCGGCATTGTGGGCAGGCGGGTCGTTCCGCGCGCCAGGCCAGGCTGCGCAGATTTTTGAAGCGAACGCGGTGGCTTTTACCCCCGAGCGGTTCTGGACCAGCCCGCAAAGTGGCGCCCGCTACCCCGTGCAATGGCGGGTGGCCACGCCCGCGGGCGTTTTCAGCGTGCACGCGGTGCTGGACGCGCAAGAGTTGGACAGCCAGGGCTCCACGGGCGCCATCTACTGGGAGGGCTTGAGCGACCTGCGCGACGCGGGTGGCCGCACGGTGGGGCGTGGCTACCTGGAGATGACCGGGTACGCGAAGCCGATCAAGCTGGGGTAAACCACCGGCC
Source organism: Acidovorax sp. (assembly GCF_046314175.1). GTDB lineage: Bacteria > Pseudomonadota > Gammaproteobacteria > Burkholderiales > Burkholderiaceae_C > Acidovorax. Next base: position 4,230 of record NZ_JBKBXG010000032.1, read on the forward strand.
TACCGGAAGGCGCTACTCCTTTGATAGCTGGTAGCGCTCATAAAAAAAGGACTTCAGATGGTTTTTTATCTGAAGTCCTTTGATATCAATCGCTAGCAGCTACCTATTCGATAGCATCATCCCCCGCTGGCACTGCGCCGTGCCATCCACGCAATGATCTCGCCCATGATGCCTCGGCGGAAGGCCAGCACGCAGATCACGAAGATCAGGCCGGTGACCATGGTGACCGATTCGCCCAGGGTTTTGAACCATTCGACGCTGGTCAACGCTGCGAGCAGGTTGCCAAACTCACCGATCTTGTTCTCCAGCAGCACCACCACGGCCGACCCGATGAGCGGGCCCGACAGCGTGCCCAGGCCGCCCACCAAAGTCATCAAGATGACCTGGCCAGAGGCCGTCCAGTGCACATCCGACAGCGTGGCAAAGCCCAGCACCAGGGTCTTGAGCGAACCCGCCAGCCCTGCTAGCGCAGCCGAGAGCACAAAGGCCAGCAGCTTGAAACGGTGCGTGTCGTAGCCCAGCGAGATGGCGCGCGGCTCGTTCTCTTTGATGCCCTTGAGCACCTGGCCAAACGGCGAATGGATGGTGCGCACGATGACAAGGAACGCCGCCACCACGATGACCAGCGCCACGTAGTACATGACCAGATCGTCCTTCAGATCGATCAAGCCAAAGAGCTTGCCGCGCGGTACGCCCTGCAATCCGTCTTCGCCACCGGTAAAGGGCGCCTGCAAGCAGACAAAGAACAGCATCTGGGCCAGCGCCAGCGTGATCATGGAGAAGTAAATGCCCTGGCGGCGAATGGCCAGCCAGCCAAACAGCAGGCCCAGCAGTGCGCCGCCGCCCGTGCCCAACAGCAGGCCCACCTCAGGCGTCAGGCCCCAGACCTTGATGGCATGGCCCGCCACGTAAGCGGCACCACCCAGAAACGCGGCATGGCCAAACGACAGCAGGCCCGTGTAGCCCAGCAGCAGGTTGAAGGCAGAAGCAAACAGTGCAAAGCACATGAGCTTCATCACAAAGATGGGATAGGCGCCCAGGAATGGCGCTGCGATCAGAGCCACCAAAAGCAGGCCGTAACCGATGAAGGCAAGATTCTTGGTATTCATGCTGGCAGCCCCTTATTTCTCTTTGCCGAACAGGCCGGCGGGGCGGATGAGGAGAACGATGACCATGATGACGAACACCACGGTGGACGATGCTTCGGGATAGAACACCTTGGTAAAGCCTTCGATGACACCCAGGCCCAACCCGGTCAGGATGGAGCCCATGATGGAACCCATGCCACCAATCACCACCACGGCGAACACGACGATGATGAGGTTCTGCCCCATGAGCGGTGTGACCTGATAGACCGGTGCGGCCAGCACGCCCGCAAACGCGGCAAGGGCGGCGCCAAAGGCATAGGTCAGCGTGACCATGACGGGCACGTTGATGCCGAACGCCTCAACCAGGCGGGGGTTCTCGGTGCCAGCGCGCAGGTAGGCGCCAAGCTTGGTTTTTTCGATCACATACCAGGTGGCCAGGCACACGACCACCGAGGCGACGACGACCCAGGCCCGGTAATTGGGCATGATCATGAAGCCGAGGTTGGTGGCGCCTTCTAGCAGCTCAGGCGTGTCGTAACCCAGGCCCGACACACCGTAGATGGAGCGGAACACGCCTTCAATCAGCAACGTGAGGCCGAGGGTGAGCAGCAGGCCATAAAGATGGTCGAGCTTGTAGATCCAGCGCAGCAGCAGGCGCTCGATCAACACCCCAAACAAGCCCACCACCAGCGGTGCCAACACCAGCATCAACCAGTAGTTGATGCCGAAGTAGTTCATGGCCATCCAGGTGATCAGGGCCCCGGTCATGAACAGCGCGCCATGCGCGAAGTTGATGACGTTCAGCAGGCCAAAGATCACGGCCAGCCCCAGGCTGAGAATTGCGTAAAACGATCCGTTGACCAGCCCTAACAGGAGCTGGCTCAACAGGCCGGGCAATGAGACACCAAAGATTTCCATGGGAGGCAGCAGCAGATGGAGAGAGTTCAGATCAGAGGGCCACAACCCGCCCGGCCAACCCATGGGGATGGCTGGGCGCGTTGACGATGCCTCAGGGGTTTACTTCCAGAGCGGGCACTTGCTCTCGGCCTTGGTGGTGAACACCGTGTCGCCGGGCAGCTTCTTGATCAGCTTGTAGTAGTCCCAAGGCTTGGTGGACTCCGAAGGCTTCTTCACTTCCATCAGGTACATGTCATGCACATAACGGCCATCGGCGCGGATCTGGCCTGAGCCGAAGAAGTCATTCATCTTCATGCCCTTCCAGGTCGCCATGACCTTGTCGGCATCTACCGTCTTGGCAGCTTCCACGGCCTTGAGGTAGTTCATGGTGGCAGAGTAATCGGCTGCCTGGATTTCGGTAGGCATGCGCTTTGTCTTTTCGAAGAACTTGGCAGCGAACTTGCGTGTGTCGTCGTTCAGGTCCCAGTACCAGCTGGTGGTGAACTGCAGGCCTTCGGTGTTGCGCAGGCCCAGACTGTGCACGTCGCTGATGAAGATCAGCAGGCCGGCCAGCTTCATGGTCTTGCCAATGCCAAACTCTTTGGCGGACTTGATGGCGTTGATGGTGTCGCCACCTGCATTGGCCAAGCCGAGGATCTGCGCCTTGGAGTTTTGCGCTTGCAGCAGGAAGGACGAGAAGTCCGACGCATTGAGCGGATGGCGCACGGTGCCCACCACGGTGCCGCCCTTGCCCTTGACCACCGTGCTGGTGTCGGCCTCCAGCGCATGTCCGAAAGCGTAGTCAGCAGTCAGGAAGTACCAGCTCTTGCCGCCCGAGTCCACGATCGCAGACCCTGTGCCTTTGGCAAGCGCGACGGTGTCGTAGGCATAGTGCACGGTGTAAGGCGTGCACTGGTCATTGGTCAGCGCCGAGCTGGCAGCGCCGTTGTTGATGTACACCCGCTTCTTCTCTGCAGCGACCTTGGCAGACGCCAGCGCCGTGCCGGAGTTGGTGCCACCGAACAGCATGGTCAGCCCTTGCGTATCGATCCATTCGCGCGCCTTGGAGGCTGCAATATCTGCCTTGTTCTGGTGGTCCGCGGTGAGCAGTTCAATAGGCATGCCCAGCACCTTGCCGCCAAAGTCGTCGATCGCCATCTGAATGGCGACCGCTCCGTTTTTGCCTTCCACGTCCGCGTACAGGCTGGACATATCGGTGATAAAGCCGATCTTGACCTTGTCTTGCGCGTGCGCGGCCGATGTGGCCAGGCCCGCCGCGCCCAGCATCAGTGCCAGCACTTTGAGTTGTTTCTTCATGGATTTGTCTCCTGTTGGTGTGGTGGAAGAAAACGGTGAGGGATTGGTGTGCAGACGGGGCTTAGACGCCCAGCAGCTCAGTCAGCACGGGCATCTTTTCTTCAAGCTCAGACGCGCCGAACTTCTCGACGATGCGGCCGTGCTCCATCACATAAAAGCGGTCGGCCAGCGGCGCGGCAAAGCGGAAGTTCTGCTCCACCATGACCACGGTGTAGCCTTTTTCGCGAAGCATCTTGATCATGCGGGCCAGGGCCTGCACGATGACCGGCGCCAAGCCTTCAGAAATTTCATCGAGCAGCAACAGGTTGGCCCCGGTGCGCAGAATGCGGGCCACGGCCAGCATCTGCTGCTCGCCACCCGACAGGCGCGTGCCCTGGCTGTTCTTGCGTTCTGCCAGGTTGGGGAACATGGCATAGATCTCTTGCACCGACATGCCGGGCGTGCCTGTCTTGAGGGCCGGTGGCAGCAGCAGGTTTTCTTCGCACGACAGGCTGGAGAAGATGCCGCGCTCTTCCGGGCAGTAGCCCACGCCCAGGTGCGCAATGCGGTGCGTGGCCATGTTCACGGTCTCTACGCCGTTAATCTTGACCGACCCCTTGCGCGCACCGGTGAGGCCCATGATGGCGCGCATGGTGGTGGTGCGGCCCGCGCCATTGCGCCCCAGCAGCGTGACGACTTCGCCAGGTTGCACAACGATGTCCACACCATGCAGCACATGCGATTCGCCGTACCAGGCTTCGAGGTTTTTGATTTCGAGGGCAGGCACGCCGTTGTTGTTGTTTGAAGGATTAGCCATCTCAGTTGTCCATTGCGTTCCGCGCTGTCTGTAGAAACCGGCACGCGCAAAGCCAGTGCCCCCGTGCAAGGGCCGCCCCGCCGCACTGGGGGCGTCCCCCTCCCGCATCGCGCAGCGAGGCGAGAGAGGGGGAAGGCGCGAAGCGACTAAGGGGGTGCTTCATTAATGCGCTCCCTGCAGTTGGCCATCTGTGGTGCCCATGTAGGCTTCCATCACCTGCGGGTTGTTTGAGACTTCCGCGTACGGCCCTTCGGCTAGCACCGCGCCACGCTGCAGCACGGTGATGCAGTCAGCTATTGTTGAGACCACCTTCATGTTGTGCTCCACCATCAGGATGGTGCGGCCCACAGAGACCTTTTTGATGAGCTGCGTAACGCGGTCCACGTCTTCATGGCCCATGCCCTGGGTGGGCTCGTCGAGCAGCATTAGCTCGGGCTCCATGGACAGCGTGGTGGCGATCTCCAGCGCACGTTTGCGGCCATAGGGCAGGTTCACGGTCACCTCGTCGGCCATGTCTTCCAGACCGACTTCGGTCAGCAACTGCATGGCCCGGTCGTTCAGCTGGTTCAGCGTGCGCTCGCTGCGCCAGAAGTGGAACGAGGTGCCCAGCTTGCGCTGCAGGCCCAGGCGCACGTTCTCCATCAGCGTGAGGTGAGGAAACACTGCCGAGATCTGGAACGACCGGATCACGCCGCGTCGAGCAATCTGTGCTGGTTGTTCGCGGGTGATGTCATGCCCGTTGAACCGGATAACGCCCGAGGTGGGCTCCAGAAATTTGGTCAGCAGGTTGAAGCACGTGGTCTTGCCTGCGCCATTGGGGCCGATCAGCGCATGGATGGATCCCCGGCGGACGGACAGATTCACATCACTGACAGCGGTGAAGCCTTTGAACTCTTTGGTCAGGCTGGTGGTTTCGAGGATGACGTCGCTCATTGCGCCTTGGCCGCTCCGTAGGGTGCTGAGGAAAGAGGAGCCTTGCTGCAAGGTCTCCGAGGATGTGTCTTTGTGTCGAATCGCAGTGCATGGTATGTCTCGTTACCCGTCGGTAGATACTGGGACTAATGCCTATGTATTAATGCCTAAGGGTCTTGCCCCACGCGCTCTCAACCAGGCGCGCAAAGGCCCTGCAGGGCCTACCAGCGCTTGTTTTGGTGGCGTGGCGAACGGCAGGCAGCACGGTGCACCCCGGCCCTCGGCGCTGCAGCTGACTGACTTTTTGCTTACATATTGCGGCGCCTGGAGCCGTGTGGTCATTCGGTGACGGGTAGCCATTGGCCTGCACCGGCTACAGCGACCCCTTAACCGACCAGGCTGCGCTGCACAAGCCCCGGGCCCTACACTGGCTGCATGGCATCTACCCCACCCAACCCTGCCCGCGGGGCGCCCCGCTCCCTGTCCGGCCTTCTCCCATTTCTGCGCCCCTACCGGCTGCGCATTGCGCTGTCAGGGGTGTTCCTGGTGCTTGCTGCGCTGGCCACGCTGGCGTTCCCACTCGCCTTGCGCAACCTGGTGGATGGTGGCCTGGTCAATGCCGACAAAGGCGAGCAGACCATGGCGCTGCGCAATCACTTCGAGGCGCTGTTTGCCGTGGCCGTCGCGTTGGGCGTGTTTTCGGCGGCACGCTTTTACATGGTCAGCTGGCTGGGCGAGCGCGTCACCGCCGACCTGCATGATGCGGTGTACAGCCATGTACTCAAACAAAGCCCGCAGTTTTTTGAAACCACGCAGACCGGTGAAGTGCTGTCGCGGCTGACGGCGGACACCACGCTGGTCCAGACAGTGGTGGGCTCATCCCTGTCGATGGGGCTGCGCAACGCGGTGATGGGCGTTGGTGCCTTGATCATGCTCGTGTGGACCAATCCGTATGTCATGTCGATCGTGATGCTGGCCGTGGTGCTGGTGGTGCTGCCCACCATGTGGATCGGGCGCCGGGTGCGGCGCCTGTCGCGTGACAGCCAGGACAGGGTGGCGGACTCGAGCGCCATCGCGGCCGAGGTGCTGAACGCGGTGCCCGTGGTGCAAAGCTACACGGCCGAGCCACGGGAGTCGGCACGCTTCAGACAGGCCACAGAAAACGCGTTCCAGGTGGCTGTCAAGCGCACCAAGGCACGGGCCGTTCTGGTCGCGTTCATCATCATCGCCAACGCGGCATTGTTGCTGTGGGGCCTGTACCGAGGCACTGAGGCCGTGCTGGCGGGGCAGATGACCGCCGGGCACCTGGGACAGACGGTGGTGTATGTCATCCTGCTTGCAGGTTCTGTGGCGGTGCTGGGCGAGGTGTATGGCGACCTGCTGCGTGCGGCCGGGGCCACCGAGCGGCTGATGGAATTGCTTGCCAGCCGATCACCCGTGGCAGACCCGGCCACGCCCCAAGCGCTGCCCACCTCTGACAAGGGGCTGGAGGTGGAGTTTGTGAACGTGCAGTTTCACTACCCCTCGCGCCCAGACCAACCCGCGCTGCATGATTTTTCGCTGCACCTGGCCCCCGGCGAAACGGTGGCCCTGGTGGGAGCCAGCGGCGCGGGCAAGACCACAGTGTTCCAGCTGCTGCAGCGTTTTTATGACGTGGACGCAGATGGTGACGGCAAAGCGCTGGGGCACATTCGGTTCAATGGCGTGGACATCCGCGACATGCGACTGGACACGCTGCGGGCCCACACGGGCACCGTGCCACAAGACGCGGTGATCTTCTCTGCATCGGCGCTGGAAAACATCCGCTACGGCAACCCCGACGCAACCGATGACGAGGTCAAGGCGGCCACCCGGTCTGCGTTTGCGCATGACTTCATCATGGCGTTGCCCGAGGGCTATGACACTTTTCTGGGAGAGCGCGGCGTACGCCTGTCGGGCGGCCAACGCCAACGCATTGCGATTGCCCGTGCCATGCTCAAGAACCCGCCGCTGCTGCTGTTAGATGAAGCCACCAGCGCGCTGGATGCCGAAAGCGAACGCATGGTGCAGGCTGCGCTGGACACTGCCATGCAGCGACACACAGGCCGCAGAACCACGCTGGTGATTGCGCACCGGCTAGCGACGGTACAGAACGCAGACCGCATCGTGGTGCTGGAACATGGCCGCATCGTTGAGCAAGGCACCCACACCGCGCTCATGGCGCAAGGCGGTGTGTATGCACGTCTTGCGGCGTTGCAGTTCACGGCGTGACATCGCGGGGCACATTTGCAAGCGGCAGACGCTGATGACAAGAGCGCTAGCCGCTACCCGGCCGCAAGCTGGGCAGCCGGCAACCCGGACAGGAAACCAGATCGCTACAAATAATATAGCTGCCAACGCTTATAGACAGAGCGCTAGAGCCCAAAAACACCAATACCACTGACCGACACACCCGCGGCGCAAGCCGTTTGCGGCCTTAAGCCTCAAGCCCTGATCCCTACTGCAGGGTCTCCTTGGCAGCGGCTGGCAACGGCAACGGCATCACAGCGATGCCTTCCTCCAGCAGCTCCACAGCCTCTTCGGCGGTAGCCTGCCCGCGGATGGCACGCTCCTCCACTTCGCCGTGGTGCATGCGGCGGGCTTCCTCGGCAAAGCGCCCTCCCACATCCTCGGTGCTGGCAACGATCTTACGCGCCAGTTGCATCCAAGCCGCCTGCAGGGCTGGTGGAAGCACGCTTGCATCCACCGGTAGCTGGGTGGATAAGGGTGCGCCAGAAGGTACTGGATTGGGTGACGCAGGTGTGCCGGACGAACCTGTCGCGGCCACAGGCTCACGCGCACCCAGGTTCAGCCGCGGGGCGCTCAAGCGTTTCTCGATGTGGTCATCCCCACACAACGGGCATTGCACCAAGCCACGTTGCCGCTGGTCCTGAAAGTCGTCTTCAGACCCGAACCAGCCCTCGAACACATGGGCCTGCCGACATTGGAGGTCGAGCACCTTCATCGCATGGGACGCAAATGGCTGCAGCCGTCAGCCGTGGCGGCGCAGCAGGTACCGGTAGATAAAACCTGGGAAGGCCAGGGTCACAAACAGCGTGCCGGTTATCGCATAGAACTCCCAGCCTTGTGGGGCAATCTGCCCCGCGCGCCGTTCCAGCAACAGCGCGAGACCGCCCACCACAAAGTACAGCAGGACCAGCTCCGCCAAACGCGCGACAAGCGCCTTGCGCTCACCGGCCACCGGTCCCACAACCAGCCAGCGGTGGTTGACAAACGGCAGGTTGGCAGCAATGAAGGCTGCCACGATGACCAGCCAGATAGAAGCAGTGAGCGACACAGATCAGCGAATCGTAAGCCGGGGAATCCTGAAGCGGGCTGCTTCAAGTCGCCAAGGCGCGCACTACGGCGTCAGCGCACAGGGTCATCAAACCACCGGGCAACAGACCCAGGCCGAGGATGAGTGCACCATTGATCGTGAGCACCACCCGCACATCCACCGGGGCAGACACGGTAGACGCGGTAAGGGGCGCGTCGAAATACATCACCTTGACCACACGCAGGTAGTAGAACGCACCAATCAACGACATGATCACCGCGAACACCGCCATGGCGATGTACAGGCTCTGGCCCGATGCTACCAGTGCCTGCAGCACCGACAGCTTGGCGTAAAAGCCCACCAGCGGCGGGATACCAGCCATCGAGAACAGGCATACCGCCATCACACCTGCATACAGCGGACTGCGTTGGTTGAGGCCCGCAAAGTCCGAGATCTCTTCACTCTCAAAACCTTCACGCGCCAGCAGCAGGATCACACCAAAAGCGGCCAGCGTGGTCAGCACATACGTCACCACATAGAACATGGACGCGCTGTACGCGTTCTCCACGGCTGTGGCGTCAACATTGCCGTTGATTACGCCCGACATCAAGCCCAGCAGCACAAATCCCATCTGAGAGATGGTCGAGTACGCCAGCATGCGCTTGAGGTTGGTCTGTGCGATAGCCGCCAGGTTACCCACCAGCAAGGAGCCAATCGCCAGCACTGCCAGCATCTGCTGCCAGTCAATCGCCAGGGGCAGCAGGCCGTCCACCAGCAGGCGGATGGTGATGGCGAACGCTGCCAACTTGGGGGCGCCACCGATCATCAAGGTAACCGCCGTTGGTGCGCCCTGGTAGACGTCAGGAATCCACATGTGAAATGGCACCACACCCAGCTTGAAAGCCAGGCCGGCCACCACGAACACCAGGCCGAACACCAGCACCTGGTGCTTGATCTGACCGGAGTTGACGGCCTTGAAAACCTGGCCGATATCGAGCGAGCCTGTAGCGCCATACACCATCGACAGGCCATACAACAGGAAGCCGCTGGCCATGGCGCCAAGCACAAAGTACTTCATGGCGGCTTCGGTGGCTGTGGCGTTGTCACGGCGCAATGCCACCAGGGCGTAACTCGACAGAGTCAGCAGTTCCAGGCCGAGATAGATCACGAGGAAGTTGTTGCCCGAGATCATGATGAACATGCCCAGCAGCGCAAACATTGACAGTGTGAACATCTCCCCGCCACGCAGCATGTCTCGGTCCGCCGCGTAAGGACGGCCATAGACCAACGTGATCATCATGGCCACGGTGGCAAAACATTTGAGCCAGTTGCCCATGGCGTCGCTCACCACCATGTTGCCAAAGCCATAAAACGTATTACCGCTGCTTGCGTACATGGCCTGCAGGGTTGCCACCACGGCCAGCGTGAGCATGGTCAGCACATAGGTACCCGTGCGGCGCGGGCTGTTCACGCCCAAATCGACCAGCGCAATCACGCAGGCCATGGTCACAAGCACAATTTCGGGGTAAATCGCTAGCCAGCTGATGTTGTCAATCATCTTCTTGAATCTCTCAGTTCAGTCTGGTCAGTTCAGCTTGGTCAGTGCGACATGCTTGAGCAGTTCCGCGACCGAAGTGTCCATCACATCCGTGAACGGACGTGGGTACAGGCCCATGGCAAGCACGGCAATCGCCAGCAGCGACATCACGAGGAATTCGCGGCTGTTGATGTCCTTCAATTCCTTGACGTGGTCATTGGCCACCGGGCCCAGGTACACACGCTTAAACATCCACAGCGTGTAAGCCGCACCAAAAATCAGGGCGGTGGACGCTGCCATACCAATCCAGAAGTTGGCCTTGACCGCACCCAGAATGACCATCCATTCGCCCACAAAACCAGCGGTGCCCGGGAGGCCGCAGTTGGCCATGGCGAACAACAACGCAAACGCGGTGAAGTTGGGCATGGTGTTCACAACGCCGCCATAGGAAGAGATCTCGCGGGAATGCACGCGGTCGTACAGCACACCAATGGACAGGAACATGGCGCCCGATACGAAGCCGTGGGCAATCATCTGAACAAGCCCGCCGGATACGCCCAGGTCATTGAAGATGAAGAAACCGAGTGTGACAAAGCCCATGTGCGCCACGGACGAGTAAGCCACCAGCTTCTTCATGTCCTTCTGGACCATGGCCACCAGGCCCACGTAGATCACGGCGGTCAGCGACAGGGCAATCATCAGCCAAGCCCATTCGCGAGACGCGTCAGGAGCGATGGGCATCGAGAAACGCAGAAAACCGTAGGCACCGAGCTTCAACATGATGGCCGCCAGCACAGCGGAGCCACCGGTGGGCGCCTCCACGTGAACGTCAGGCAGCCACGTATGAAACGGGAACATCGGCACCTTCACTGCAAACGCTGCAAAGAAGGCAAAGAACAGCATCGTCTGCGCCGTGCCGCTCAATGGCAACTGGTGCCAGGTGGCAATGTCAAAGCTGCCGCCCGATTGGTTGTACAGGAAGATCAGCGCAATCAGCATCAACAGCGAGCCGAGCAACGTGTACAGGAAAAACTTGAATGCCGCGTAGATCTTGTTAGGGCCACCCCAGATGCCGATGATCAGATACATCGGGATCAGCGTGGCTTCAAAGAAAACGTAGAACAGTATGCCGTCGAGCGCAGAGAACACGCCGATCATCAAACCCGACAGGATCAGGAACGCGCCCATGTACTGGTTCACGCGTTCGGTGATGGACTCCCACGACGCGATCACCACGATCACGGTGATGAAGGCGGTCAGCGGGACAAACCAGAACGATATGCCATCCACGCCCAGGTGGTAGTGCACATTGAAGCGTTCGATCCAGGCCGCCTTCTCGACGAACTGCATGGCCGCGGTTCCGATCTGGAAACCGTCATACAAAGGCAGCGTGACGAAGAAACCGATCAGCGCGCCTACCAGTGCCAGCCACCGTACGGCGCGGGCATGTTCATCCCGCCCCACGGCAAGCAGCAGCACACCGAAGGTAATCGGTGTCCAGATTGCAAGACTCAACAGACCCATTTTGTTGTTTTCCTTATTTGATGAGCTGCAGGATGACGTCGCCCCAGACGAACCAGGTCATCAGTGCGAACACGCCCAGGATCATGACCAGCGCGTAGTGGAAGATGAACCCGGACTGGAACCAGCGAACCACGCCAGACACACCCCGCACCAGCTTCCACGAGCCGTTCACTAAGCCCCCATCAATGATGGCTTGATCGCCGCCCTTCCACAGTCCCATGCCCAGCGCACGCGCTCCACGGGCCAGAATGTTTTCATTGATCCAGTCGAGGTAGTACTTGTTTTCGAGCAGGTTGTACAAGGGCATAACGCGCGCCTTGATGCCCGCGGGCAGCGCCGGGTTGACCATATACATGTAGTACGAGGCTGCGACGCCAGCCAGCGCCAACCAGAACGGTGCGGTCTGCAAGCCATGCAGCGCCATGCCGACAGGGCCATGGAAGATTTCAGCCAGCTTGACCATCGCGGGGTGCTTGGCTGCGTCCACAAAGATCACGTCCTTGAAGAAGTCTCCAAACAGCATGGGCTGGATGAACATGAAGCCCACCACCACCGAGGGAATGGCCAGCAGCACCAGCGGCACCGTCACCACCCAGGGGGATTCGTGCGGTTTGGCATCGTGCCCGTGGTGATCATCATGGCCGTGGTGGTCGTCGTGGTGCCCACCATGGTGTGCTTCGGGGTTCTGGTCGTAGCGCTCCTTGCCGTGGAACACCAGGAAGTACATGCGGAACGAATAGAACGCCGTGATGAAGACACCGGCCAACACCGCGTAGTAAGCAAAGCTTGCTGCTGGTAGGTTGCTGAAATGCACGGCCTCGATGATGCTGTCCTTGGAGTAAAAACCCGAGAACAGGGGTGTCCCGATCAGCGCCAGCGAACCCAGCAGCGAAGTGATCCAGGTGATGGGCATGTACTTGCGGACACCGCCCATCCAGCGGATGTCCTGGTTGTGGTGCATGCCCATGATGACTGAGCCCGCACCCAGAAACAGCAATGCTTTGAAGAACGCGTGCGTCATCAGGTGGAACACGGCCACCGAATACGCCGATGCGCCCAGGGCAACCGTCATGTAGCCGAGCTGGGACAGCGTGGAGTAAGCCACCACGCGCTTGATGTCGTTCTGAATGATGCCCAGGAAGCCCATGAACAGCGCCGTGATAGCACCAATCACCAGGATGAAATTGAGGGCTGTGTCAGAAAGCTCGAACAGGGGCGACATGCGCGCCACCATGAAGATGCCAGCTGTCACCATCGTCGCCGCGTGGATCAGCGCGGAGATGGGTGTTGGCCCTTCCATGGAATCAGGCAGCCAAACGTGCAGCGGAAACTGGGCAGACTTGCCCATAGCTCCAATGAAGAGGCAGATACAGATCACGGTGATCAGCATCCAATCGGTGCCAGGAAAAGCCGTTCCACCCAATTCGCCGGACTTGGCAAACACTTCGCCGTAGTTCAGGGTACCTGCGTAGGCAGCAATCAGGCCAATACCCAAGATGAAGCCGAAATCGCCAACGCGGTTGACCAGGAACGCCTTCATGTTGGCGAAGATGGCCGTGGGCTTATTGAACCAGAAGCCGATCAGCAGGTAGGACACCAACCCAACGGCTTCCCAGCCAAAGAACAACTGGAGCAGGTTGTTGCTCATGACCAGCATGAGCATCGAGAACGTGAACAGAGAGATGTAGGCGAAAAAGCGGTTATACCCTTCGTCTTCTTCCATGTAGCCGATGGTGTAGATGTGCACCATCAACGACACGAAGGTCACCACGACCATCATCATTGCGGTGAGGCTGTCCACCAGGAAGCCCACTTCCATCTTCAGGCCACCCACCACCATCCAGGTGTAGAGGGTTTCATTGAAACGGGCGCCATCCACGGCAACGCTCTTGAGCGTCATCGCCGACAGAATAAATGCCACGAGAACACCGAGGATCGTCAGGGTATGGCTCAGGCGGCGGCCGATCCAGTTACCACCGAAGGTCGTACCGAAGATACCGGCCAGCAAAGCGCCCGCCAGCGGAGCCAGCGGCACGGCCAGGAGCGTTGAAGCAGAGAGGGTTTGACTCATTCTTGAGAACCTTGGGAATACAGGTGGCTCATCAACCCTTGAGGGTGTTGAGATCTTCCGCGTTGATGCTGGACTTGTTGCGGAACAACAGCACCAGAATGGCCAGGCCAATGGCCGACTCGGCGGCGGCGACGGTCAAGATGAAGAACACGAACACCTGCCCGTGCATGTCTCCCAGGTAATAGGAGAAAGCAACGAAGTTCATGTTGACGGCCAGCAGCATCAGCTCGATGGCCATCAGCAGCACGATCAGGTTCTTGCGGTTCAGGAAGATCCCGATCACAGCTAACGCGAACAGCATCGCGCCCAGCGAGAGAAAATGTCCCAAGGTCAGTGTCATGGCTTCTTCTCCTCCGCTGAGGGCTCGGTCAACGCTGCAGGCGCAGGCTTCTGGGTTGCCGTCACTTTCACCAGTTCGAGACGATCACTGGCGCGCACGCGAACCTGCTGCGATGGATTGATGGCCTTGCTGTCCTTGCGCTGGCGCAGTGTCAATGCAATCGCGGCAATCATCGCCACCAGTAGGATCACAGCGGCAATTTCGACAGGGTAGAGATACTCGGTATAGAGCAATATGCCCAGCGCCTTAGTGTTCGAGTATTGAACAGCCTGGCCTGCTGCATTCACCGCGGCGACGGCCGCCTTGGGCTCATCCATCCCGCGAAAACCGCCCATGAGCACAGCAGCCATTTCCAGAGCAATCAGCGCGCCTATGGTGGCAGCCAGCGGAAAGTGTTTCCAGAACCCTTTGCGAACGGAGTCGATGTGGACATCCAACATCATCACCACAAAAAGGAACAGCACCATGACCGCTCCGAGATACACCAGCACCAGTGCAATCGCCAGAAACTCTGCCTTGAGCAACAGCCATACCGCGGCGGCTTGCGAGAAAGCGAGGATGAGGTACAGCACTGCATGCACGGGATTGCGCGCAGTGATAACCCGGAAGGCTGCAAAAAGCAGCACGACCGAGAAAAAGTAAAAGAAACCAGTCTTGGCGTCCATGAATCGGGTCTTTATAGAAGTCTGGCGGAAGGAGATTGGGGCTCGCTACCGCTCAGCGGTACTTGGCGTCTGCCGCCTTGGCCGCAGCAATCTCACCCTCGTACCGGTCACCGACGGCCAGAAGCATGTCTTTCGTGAAGTACAGGTCCCCACGCTTTTCACCGTGGTACTCAAAGATGTGCGTTTCGACAATCGAATCCACGGGGCAGCTTTCTTCGCAGAAACCGCAGAAGATGCATTTGGTCAGATCAATGTCGTAGCGTGTGGTGCGACGCGAACCGTCACTGCGTACGTCCGACTCGATCGTGATCGCCATGGCGGGACACACCGCTTCGCACAGCTTGCAGGCAATGCAGCGTTCCTCGCCGTTGTCATAGCGGCGCAACGCATGCAAGCCGCGAAAACGTGGCGACAGGGGCGTCTTTTCTTCGGGGAACTGCACGGTCACCTTGCGGCGGAACGCGTAGCGACCCGTCAGGGCCATGCCCTTGAGCAGCTCCACGAGCATGAAGCTCTTGAAGAAATCCTTGAACGAAAAAGGTGCAGCAGCAGCAACAGCAGTCATATGTGTCCCCGCTTATTTCCAGATATTCCAGGGCGAGAGCAACCACCCGCCCACGATGACCAGACACACCAATGTGACTGGGATAAAGATCTTCCAGCCCAGACGCATGATCTGGTCATAACGGAAGCGGGGGAAGGTCGCACGGATCCAGATGAACATGGACACCACGAGGAATGTCTTGAGACCCAGCCAGATCCAGCCCGGAATGAACGAGAGCATCTCGAACGGAGGCAGCCACCCGCCCAGGAACATCAACACGGCCAGGATGGACACCAGCCACATGCTTGCGTATTCAGCCAGGAAGAAGATCGCAAAGCCCATGCCGGAATACTCCACCATGTGGCCCGCCACAATTTCCGCCTCTCCTTCAACAACGTCAAACGGGTGACGGTTCGTTTCAGCGACACCCGAGATCAGGTAGACCAGAAAAATAGGCAGCAAGGGCAGCCAGTTCCAGGACAAGAAGTTCAGGCCCTGGTCTGCGGCCATTCCACGCGCCTGCCCCATCACGATTTCGGTCAGGTTCATGCTGCCTGACACCATGATCACGACCAGGAAGCAAAATCCCATCGCGATTTCATAGCTCACCATCTGGGCAGAAGCGCGCAGGGCGCCCAAGAACGCATACTTGGAGTTCGATGCCCAGCCGGCGATGATCACACCATAGACCTCAATGGAGGTGATCGCCATCACCAGCAGCAAGCCAGCGTTGACGTTGGCCAAAGCCACATCGGGACCAAACGGAATCGCAACCCAGGCGGCGAGCGCAGGCATGATGGCCATAACCGGCCCCAGCACGAACAAGCCCTTGCTTGCAGCGGCGGGCTGAATAATTTCCTTGGTCAGCAGCTTTAAGGCATCGGCAATAGGCTGCAGCAGACCCAAGGGCCCCACCCGGTTGGGACCATGGCGCACTTGCATGAAACCCAGCAGTTTGCGTTCCCAGAGCGTAAGGTAGGCAACGGCCCCCATCAGCGGCGCCAGAATACAGACGATCTTGAGCAGGATCCAGAGCACAGGCCAGGCCGCGCCCGTCCACCATGCGAAGGGCAGGAGGTTCAGCCCGCCGTTGTACAGCGCATCAATCATGCTGCCACTCCTTCGCCAGCGGCCATGCGCGCGTCTGCCGTCAGTTGCAGCGACGTGGCGCGGCGCACCAGGCCATCGAGCTGGTAAATCGAAGCGACAGCGGGCTCGGCCACGCTGGCCGCACCTGCTGCGGGCGGGTAGCCTACGGCGTTGGACAGCTGCTCGGCCGCCAGCATGGCCAGTTGGCCCGCCGGGGCGTTGGTGGCACGCGCCAGCACGTCCTGCGAGGTCTCAAAGTCGAAGCCCGGCACGCCAAGCACGTTGGCCAGTACGCGCAGCACCTTCCAGGCGGGGCGCGTGTCGCCCAGCGGGCGCACCACGGCGTGGAAGCTCTGCAGGCGCCCTTCGGCGTTGACGAAGCTGCCCGAGGTTTCGGTGAACGGCGCGATGGGCAGCAGCACGTCGCTGATGTCCATGTTGGCCTTGAAGGGGCTCAGGGTCACAACCATCTGCGCCTGGCCGATGGCGGCGCTGGCCTGGGCACCGTTGGCCGCGTCGAACGCGGGTTCGGTGTTGAGCAGTAGCACGGCCTTGAGGCCGCCGGCCAGCATCTGGCCTGCGTTCAGGCCGCTGCCCACTGGGTGGGCGCCAGCGAACTGGGCACCCACGGTGTTGGCGGCCTCGGTGAGGTAGCCGACGGTGGCGCCGGTATGCTCGCCGATCCAGTTGGCCAGGGCCAGCAGCGCTGTGGCCTGGCCGTGGTGCGCAGCAGCGTTGCCCAGCAGCACGGCCTTGCGTTCACCACCCAGCAGCGAGCGGGCGATGGCCAGGCTGGCCTCGGAGGCTTCGGCTGCACACTGGGGGGCAACGACGTTCTTTTCCTGGGCGATGGCCGAGGCGATGGAGCCGAGGGCTTGCACCCAGTGGCTGGCGTTCTGCAGCAGTTGGTGCTTGATGGGCATGGCCCAGTCGCCCACGGAGGAGTCGACCACGCTCAGTTGGGCACCGTGGCGCACGGCATGGCGCACGCGCAGGGCGAACAGCGGATGGTCCTTGCGCAGGTTGGAGCCCACCACCAACACGCGTTGCAGCGTGGACAGAGAGGCGATGGAGGTGCCAAGCCAGCGGATACCTTCGGGCGCAGCGAATTCGGCGTTGCGCAGGCGGTAGTCGATGCTGTCGCTGCCCAGGCCACGCACTAGGGCGGAGGCGAGGTACAGCTCTTCGAGCGTACTGTGCGGGCTGACCAGGGCACCAATGCTGTTAGCGCCGTGGTCGGCCTTGATGTTCTTCAGGCCGTTCGCCACGTATTCCAGCGCGGTCTGCCAGTCGACGCTCTTCCAGACGCCACCCTGCTTGAGCATGGGCTGAGTCAGACGTTCGTCGCTGTTGAGCGATTCGTACGAGAAGCGGTCGCGGTCAGCGATCCAGCATTCGTTGACGGCTTCGTTCTCGAACGGCACGACGCGCATGACCTTGTGGTTCTTGACCTGAACAATCAAGTTGGCACCAGTGGAATCGTGCGGGCTGACCGAGCGGCGGCGCGACAGTTCCCAGGTGCGGGCGCTGTAGCGGAATGGCTTGCTCGTGAGCGCGCCCACGGGGCATATGTCGATCATGTTGCCCGACAGCTCGGAGTCGATCGTATCGCCCACCACGGTGGTGATCTCGGAGTGCTCGCCGCGGTGGATCATCCCCAGCTCCATCACGCCGGCCACTTCCTGGCCAAAGCGCACGCAGCGGGTGCAGTGGATGCAGCGGCTCATTTCCTGCATGGAAATCAGCGGCCCCACATCCTTGACGGGCACCACGCGCTTTTCTTCCTCGTAGCGCGAGGAGGAACCGCCATAGCCCACAGCCAGATCCTGCAGCTGGCACTCACCGCCCTGGTCGCAGATGGGGCAGTCCAGCGGATGGTTAATCAGCAGGAATTCCATGACCGACTGCTGCGCCTTGATGGCCTTGTCGCTCTTGGTGCGCACGATCATGCCCTGCGTCACCGGCGTGGCGCAGGCGGGCATGGGCTTGGGCGCCTTTTCCACGTCCACCAAGCACATGCGGCAATTGGCGGCGATGGACAGCTTCTTGTGGTAACAGAAATGGGGAATGTAGGTGCCGGCCTTTTCGGCTGCATGCATCACCATGCAGCCTTCGGCGACTTCTACCTTCTGTCCGTCGAGTTCGATTTCAACCATATGCGTTTCTCGCGATCAGGCGGAGGCAGAAGCCTGCGGGGTCTCTTTGCGGATCAGGGCTTCGAATTCCGGACGGAAGTGCTTGATCATGGCGCGCACCGGCATGGCCGCTGCGTCACCCAGCGCGCAGATAGTGCGCCCCTGGATGTTGTCTGCCACCGAATTGAGCAGATTCAGGTCGCCGTCGCGCCCCTGTCCATGCTGGATCCGGTCGATCACGCGCCACATCCAGCCCGTGCCCTCGCGGCACGGCGTGCACTGTCCGCAGGACTCATGCGAGTAAAAATAAGACAGACGCAGCAAGCTCTCGACCATGCTGCGGGAGTCGTCCATCACGATGACAGCGCCCGAGCCCAGCATGGAGCCAGCCTTGGCGATGGAGTCGTAATCCATCGTGCATTCCATGATGATGGAAGCAGGCAGCACCGGGGAGGACGAGCCGCCGGGAATCACTGCCTTGAGCTGGCGGCCCTTGCGCACGCCACCAGCGAGTTCGAGCAGTTTTGCAAACGGCGTACCCATCGGCACTTCGTAGTTGCCGGGCTTTTCTACGTCGCCCGAGACCGAGAAGATCTTGGTGCCGCCGTTGTTGGGCTTGCCGCATTCAAGGTAGGCCTGGCCACCATTACGGATGATCCAAGGCACGGCCGCGAAGGTTTCGGTGTTGTTGATGGTGGTGGGCTTGCCATACAGGCCGAAGCTGGCCGGGAACGGCGGCTTGAAGCGCGGCTGGCCCTTCTTGCCTTCGAGTGACTCGAGCAGCGCAGTTTCTTCGCCGCAGATGTAGGCACCGAAGCCGTGCGCCGCATGCAGCTGGAAACTGAAGTTGCTGCCCAGGATCTTGTCGCCCAGGTAGCCGGCAGCACGCGCCTCTTCGAGCGCTTCTTCGAAACGGTCGTAGGTCTGGAAGATTTCGCCGTGGATGTAGTTGTAGCCCACGGAGATACCCATCGCGTAGGCCGCGATGATCATGCCTTCGATGACGATGTGCGGGTTGAACTGAAGGATGTCACGGTCCTTGCAGGTGCCTGGCTCGCCTTCGTCGGAGTTGCACACGAGGTACTTCTGACCAGGGAACGAGCGGGGCATGAAGCTCCACTTGAGGCCGGTGGGAAAGCCTGCGCCACCACGGCCACGCAGGCCCGATTCCTTGACGGTGGCGATCACCTGGTCCTGGGTCAGGCCTGCGCCTGCGCCTTCGCCCTGCACCAGGATCTTGCGCAGCGCTTCGTAGCCGCCGCGCGCTTCGTAGTCCTTGATGCCCCAGTTCGTGCCGTCGAGCCCCGCAACGATCTGCGGGTTGATGTGGCGGTCGTGAAAGCAGGTCTGGACGCCCGTGGCCTGGAACTGCGAGAGGATCTGTGCGGCGGTGGTCATGCTTGTCCTTCCGCAGCCTTGAGGCCATCGACCAGCTGGTCGAGCTTGTCGTTGTCCATGAAGCTGCACATGGTGCGGTCGTTGACCAGCATCACAGGCGCATCGGCGCAGGCACCCAGGCATTCGCACTGCTGCAGCGTGAACAGGCCGTCCGGCGTGGTCTCGCCCATGGTCACGCCGAGTTTCTTCTCGAGGTGGTGCAGCGCCTTCTGGCCGTCCCGCAGCTGGCAAGGCAGGTTGGTGCAGACGTTGAGCTTGTACTTGCCCGTCGGCTGCTGGTTGTACATGTTGTAGAACGTGGTGACTTCGTGCACCGCGATCTGGGCCATGCCCAGGTAGTCGGCGATCACGGCCTCGCTCTCTGCGCTGACCCAGCCCTGCTCCTGCTGCACGATGGACAGGCAGGCCATCACGGCCGACTGCTTCTGCTCGGGCGGGTACTTGGCCACTTCGCGCGCAAAGCGGGCCAGCGTGGCATCGGTGATCTTGGTATTGCTGCTGTTCATCGGTCGATCTCCCCGAACACGATATCCATGGTGCCGATGATGGCCACGGCGTCGGCGATCATGTGACCGCGGGCCATTTCATCGAGCGTGGCCAGGTGCGCAAAGCCGGGCGCACGGATCTTCAGGCGGTAGGGCTTGTTGGCGCCATCGCTGACCAGGTAGATGCCAAACTCGCCCTTGGGGTGCTCCACGGCGGCATAGGCTTCGCCTTCGGGCACATGGAAACCTTCGGTGAAGAGCTTGAAATGGTGGATCAGCTCCTCCATGTTCGACTTCATGGATTCACGATCGGGCGCAGCCACCTTGTGGTTGTCGGTGATGACCGGGCCGGGGTTAGCGCGCAGCCAATCCACGCACTGCTTGATGATGCGGTTGGATTCGCGCATCTCCTGCACGCGCACGAGGTAACGGTCGTAGCAGTCGCCCGTCTTGCCCACCGGAATGTCGAAGTCCATGCGGTCGTAGACGTCGTAGGGCTGCGTCTTGCGCAGATCCCACGCGATGCCGGATCCGCGCAGCATGGGGCCAGTCATGCCCAGGTTTAGCGCGCGCTCTGGGGGCACCACACCAATGCCCACAGTGCGCTGCTTCCAGATGCGGTTGTCGGTGAGCAGTGTTTCATACTCGTCCACACAAGCTGGGAACCGCTGCGTGAAGTCGTCGATGAAATCGAGCATGGAACCCTGACGGTTCTTGTTCATGGCCTCCAGGGCCTTCGCGTTCTTGATCTTGCTGACTTTGTACTGCGGCATGGAATCCGGCAGGTCACGGTACACGCCGCCTGGACGGAAGTACGCCGCGTGCATACGTGCGCCGGAGACAGCCTCGTACATGTCGAACAGGTCTTCGCGCTCGCGGAAGGTGTAGATCAGGATCGTGGAGCTGCCGCAATCGTTGCCGTGCGAACCCAGCCACATCAGGTGGTTCAGCAGGCGGGTGATTTCGGAGAACATCACGCGGATGTACTGCGCGCGCTCAGGCACTTCCAGGCCCAGCAGCTTTTCGATAGCCAGGCAGTAGGCGTGCTCGTTGCACATCATGGACACATAGTCCAAGCGGTCCATGTAGGGCAGCGACTGGATATAGGTCTTGTGCTCGGCCAGCTTTTCAGTGGCGCGGTGCAAGAGGCCGATGTGCGGGTCGGCGCGCTGGACGACTTCGCCATCGAGCTCGAGCACCAGACGCAGCACGCCGTGCGCTGCAGGGTGCTGCGGCCCGAAGTTCAGGGAATAGTTCTTGATTTCAGCCATGGTGGGTCACGTGGGGCGCGGGCGCCTTAGTGCAGGCCTCCGTACTTGTCTTCGCGGATGATGCGCGGCGTGATCTCGCGCGGCTCAATCGAAACAGGCTCGTAGACCACCCGGCGCTGCTCTGCGTCGTATCGCATCTCGACATGGCCGGAAAGTGGGAAGTCCTTGCGGAAGGGATGGCCGATGAAGCCGTAGTCGGTCAGGATGCGGCGCAGGTCGTTGTGACCATCGAACACGATGCCGAACAGGTCGAACGCTTCGCGCTCGTACCAGTTGGCCGAGCTCCACAGCTCAGCAACCGAGGCTACCACCGGAAAATCGTCATCAACGCAGAACACCTTGACGCGCAGGCGCTGATTCAGGCTGACCGACAGCAGATGCGACACCACGCAATAGCGAGCGCCTTCATTGACTTCGTCGGCATAGGCCGAATAGTCCACACCGCATAGATCAATCAGTTGCTCAAACTGGCAGCCGGGCGCGTCGCGCAGCTGCTGCATGGCAGCCAGGTAGTCTGCGGCGGAGACTTCGACGGTGACCTCACCGAGGGCCACATGGATCTTGCGGACCTTGTCGCCCAGCACGGCGGCGACGGCTTCCTGGATTGCTTCAGGGCGAATGGCAACAGAAGTCATCATCAACCTCAGACGCGCGCAATGGTGTTGGTGCGGCGGATCTTCTGCTGCAACTGGATGATGCCGTAGATCAGCGCTTCGGCCGTGGGCGGGCAGCCAGGCACATAGACATCCACAGGCACGATGCGGTCGCAACCGCGCACCACGGAGTAACTGTAGTGGTAGTAGCCACCGCCATTGGCGCAAGAGCCCATCGACAGCACCCAGCGGGGCTCCGACATCTGGTCGTACACCTTGCGCAGGGCAGGCGCCATTTTGTTGCACAAGGTACCGGCCACGATCATCAGATCGGACTGACGGGGGCTGGCACGGAACACCTCCGCGCCAAAGCGACCGATGTCGTAGCGGGCAGCCGCTGCATGCATCATTTCGACCGCGCAGCAGGCCAGACCAAAGGTCATGGGCCACAGCGAACCGGTCTTGGCCCAATTCACCACAGAGTCATAGCTCGTGGTGATGAAGCCTTCCTTCATCACGCCTTCAATCATTGCATCAGTCCTTGTTGAAGTCCGCTGTCATTCCCAGTCGAGGGCGCCCTTTTTCCACTCGTAGACAAAGCCCACGACGAGGATAGTTAGGAAGATCAATACAGCAACAAAACCGGCGCCCCCCACCTCGTGGAGCGCCACAGCCCACGGTAGAAGAAACGCGATTTCGAGGTCAAACAAGATGAAGAGAATGGCAACAAGGTAGTAGCGCACATCGAATTTCATGCGCGCATCCTCGAAGGCTTCAAACCCACACTCGTAAGGGGAATTCTTTGCATCATCCGGCCGATTGGGACCCAGTATGTAACCGAGAACCAGAGGAACAACGCCTACAGCGATGCCAACCAAGATGAACAAAAGGACGGGGAGGTACTGATCGAGGTTCATCTTGAGGATGTGCTCACCGCTGTGGCCTTGCCCATCAAGACCCATGACTGGGTCCAGCGGGAAGGCCTTTGTTTTGGTGCCGTCGGCGAGACTCGAACTCGCACAGCTTTCGCCACTACCCCCTCAAGATAGCGTGTCTACCAATTTCACCACGACGGCTGATTTTTTTGTCCGAATGGCATGAGGAACCTTGCGGTTTTAGCTTTCCAGACAATCACGGATTCTACTCCGGAAAAACCCTGCTTCGACTTACGAAGCCCAATTTCAAACAGATTATTTGGTCGGAATCTGAGCTGCGCCCGAGGCTGGAACAGCAGGCGCAGCCGCAGCATCAGACGCCACTCCCGCAGGGGCACCAGCTGGCACTGCCGCGGCGGGCGACTCCAACACACTACCCGAACTGGCGGGACGCGCATTGCCAAAATACGCCAGCGCCAACGTCGCAACGAAGAACACCGCCGCAAGCACTGCGGTTGTGCGGGACAGGAAATTGGCACTGCCACTTGCGCCGAACAAACTGCCGGAGCTACCGCTTCCAAAGGCCGCGCCCATGTCCGCACCCTTACCGTGCTGAATCAGAATCAGGCCAATCATCGCCAGCGCCGTCAACATCTGCACGGCCAACACCACATTCACGATCGCATTCATTCTCTGTTCACTCCTGATTGATTAGATTCGAGCGCGGCCTCAACAGGCCGCCGCAATGATTTGTAGAAAGTCGGACGCTTTCAGCGACGCACCACCGACCAGACCGCCATCGATATCGGGCTGCGCCAGCAATTGCGCCGCGTTTCCAGCATTCATGCTGCCGCCGTACAAGAGACGAATGCGATCCGCGTGCTCACTTGCCGCCGACAACTGGGCGCGCAGCACTGCGTGCACCGCCTGCGCCTGCTCTGGCGAGGCAGTGCGCCCTGTGCCAATGGCCCAGACCGGCTCATAAGCCACCACCACCTCGCTGATGCAATGGCCATTGAGATGAATAACCGCCGCCAACTGCCGCTTGACTACGGTTTCGGTCTGCCCAGCTTCACGCTCTTGCAAGGTTTCCCCCACACAGACGATGGGCGTGATGCCCGCAGCCAGCGCACGCTGGGTTTTCTCTGCCACGGCCACATCGGTTTCGCTGTGGTACTGGCGGCGCTCCGAGTGCCCCACGAGCACATAGCACACTCCAAAGTCTTTCAGCATGGCTGCCGAAATCTCCCCGGTGTAAGCACCAGCTTCGTGTTGCGATACATCCTGCGCAGCCACCGCAATGCCAGACCCAGCAGCCAGAGACTGCACTTGTGCAAGGTAGGGCGCGGGCACAGCCACCGCGACATCGCACGCAGTGTTACCAATTTCAGCAATGAGCGCCTTCAGCAAGGCCTCGTTAGCAGCCAAGCGGCCATTCATCTTCCAGTTGCCCGCGATGAGTTTCTTCTTGCTGTTCATAATTACCAAGTCAAAACAATCTTGCCGATATGCTGGTTCGATTCCATCAGCGCATGGGCTTGCGAAGCATCGGCTGCCGCAAACGTGCTGTGAATGACAGGACGCACTTGACCAGAGGCAAGCAAGGGCCACACCTTCTCACGCAACGCGCTTGCAATCGCGCCCTTAAAGGCAACAGGACGCGGCCGCAAAGTCGAACCCGTGATCGTGATCCGGCGCCTAAGTACCAAACCGGCATTGAACTCGCTCTTGATGCCACCTTGTACAGCAATGATGACAATGCGGCCGTCTTCAGCGACACAGTCCACCTCGCGCGCCACATAATCACCCGCCACCATATCGAGTACCACGTCAACGCCTTTGCCCTCTGTGATGCGTTTGACCTCCGCCACAAAATCTTGCGACTTGTAGTTGATGGCGTGATGCGCTCCCAAATCCAGACACGCTGAGCATTTCTCATCGCTGCCGGCAGTAGCAATCACCGTCGCGCCAAAGGCACGCGCGAGCTGGATTGCGGTAACGCCGATCCCGCTGGTGCCGCCCTGCACCAAGAGGCTTTCGCCCGATTGCAGGCGACCTCGGTCAAAAACATTGCTCCACACGGTGAAGAACGTCTCGGGCAACGATGCGGCATCCACATCACTGAACCCGTCAGGCACCGGAAGGCACTGCGCCACAGGTGCGACACACCACTCGGCATAGCCCCCACCAGCGACCAGCGCGCAGACCCGGTCACCAACACGAATGCCCGCCTCTGCCATGGCAACTGCGTCACCCGACTCCACCACGCCGGCCACTTCGAGCCCCGGCAAATCCGAGGTACCCGCAGGGGGTGCATAGTGCCCCAGCCGCTGCAACACGTCCGGACGGTTGATACCACTGGCGCTCACGCGGATCAACAACTCCCCCGCACTGGCCTCGGGCATCGGGCGCTCGCCCATACGCAACACCTCAGGGGCGCCGAAGGATGTGATCTCAATAGCGCGCATATTCCGGCCCATTGAAGAAATATTGAACGATTTTGGGCGCTAGCGCTTTCTCACAAAGCGCTAGCAGCTATTAAATCAATAGCAATTCAGCGGTTTACCCGACCACCTGATCAGACGAACCGTCCGATGGCTGGGCCTGCTGTTGCTGCTGCTCAGCTGGCTGCCGACCGCCATCACGGCCATGGTCGCGCCGTGGCTCGCGGTCACCACGCTCAGCCGGTGCTGGACGATCGCTGCCGCCACCGGCAGGACGGTCGGCCAAGACCTTCATCGACAGCTTGACGCGACCCTTTTCATCAGTCTCCATGACCTTGACCTTGACGATCTGACCTTCGGTCAGGTAATCGCCCACGCGCTCGACACGCTCGTGCGCAATCTGGCTGATGTGCAGCAGGCCGTCCTTGCCGGGCAGCAGGTTGATCAAGGCGCCGAAGTCCAGAATCTTGGTCACAGGGCCTTCGTAGATCTTGCCGATCTCGACTTCTGCGGTGATCTGCTCGATGCGCTTCTTGGCGATTTCTGCCTTGTCAGCATCGGTCGCAGCGATGGTGATCGTGCCGTCTTCTTCGATGTTGATCTGGCAACCGGTCTCTTCGGTCAGCGCACGAATCACCGCCCCACCCTTGCCGATCACATCACGGATCTTCTCAGGGTTGATTTTCATGGTAAAAAGCTTGGGCGCGAAGCTGGAGACTTCGGTATTGGCCGTGCCCATGGCTTCTTGCATCTTGGACAGAATGTGCATGCGTGCTTCTTTGGCCTGGGCCAGAGCGACTTGCATGATCTCCTTGGTGATGCCCTGGATCTTGATGTCCATCTGCAGGGCAGTGATGCCGCCCGTGGTACCGGCCACCTTGAAGTCCATATCGCCCAAGTGATCTTCATCACCCAGGATGTCGGTCAGCACAGCAAAGCGGCTGGCATCCTTGATCAGGCCCATGGCAATACCTGCCACGTGCGCCTTCATAGGCACACCAGCGTCCATCAGCGACAGGCAACCGCCGCAGACCGAAGCCATGGACGAGGAGCCGTTAGATTCGGTGATTTCCGACACCACACGCATGGTGTAGGGAAACTCTTCCTTCGTGGGCAGCACGGCCACGAGCGCGCGCTTGGCCAGACGGCCATGACCGATTTCACGGCGCTTGGTCGAGCCCATGCGACCCACTTCGCCGGTGGCGAAGGGAGGCATGTTGTAGTGCATCATGAAGCGGTCTTCGTACTCGCCAGCCAGCGCATCAATGCGCTGTGCATCGCGCTCGGTGCCCAGCGTGGTCACGACCAGCGCCTGGGTCTCGCCACGCGTGAACAGCGACGAACCGTGGGCGCGCGGCAGCACGCTGCTGCGGATTTCGATAGGGCGCACGGTACGGGTGTCACGGCCATCAATACGGGGCTCGCCAGCCAGAATCTGGCTGCGAACAATGCCCGCTTCGATGTCAAACAACATGCCTTCGACCTTGACGGCGTCGAACTCGACACCTTCGGCCTTGAGACCGGCCATCACAGCGGCGTAGGACTCACGGCAAGCCTGGGTGCGGGCTTGTTTGTTGCGGATCTGGTACGCAGCACGCAGCTTGTCGTCGGCCAATGCGACCACCTTGGCAATCAGGGCTTCGTCCTTGGCGGGTGCTTCCCACTGCCACAGCGGTTTGCCCGCATCGCGGACCAATTCGTGGATGGCGTTGATGGCCACATTGCCCTGCTCGTGGCCAAACACCACGGCGCCCAACATGATTTCTTCGGACAGCTGCTGCGCTTCGGATTCGACCATCAGCACGGCAGCTTCGGTACCTGCAACGACCAAGTCCATTTGCGAGCTCTTGCGAGCCGTCTGGCCGGGGTTGAGCACGTATTCGCCATTGATGTAACCCACGCGGGCCGCACCGATGGGGCCATTGAACGGGATGCCGGAGATAGCCAGGGCAGCGCTCGTGGCAATCAAAGCCGCGATGTCAGCATCTACTTCGGGGTTCAGCGACACCGTGTGGATCACCACATGCACTTCGTTGAAGAAGCCTTCAGGAAACAGGGGGCGGATCGGACGGTCGATCAGGCGACTGGTCAGCGTTTCGTGCTCGCTAGGCTTGGCTTCGCGCTTGAAGAAGCTGCCGGGGATCTTGCCTGCGGCGTATGTCTTCTCGATGTAATCCACCGTCAAGGGGAAAAAGTCCTGGCCGGGCTTGGCGCCCTTGGATGCAACCACGGTGGCCAACACCACGGTGTCGTCAATATTGACCAGCACAGCGCCAGAGGCCTGGCGGGCGATCTCACCCGTTTCCATGATGACAGTCTTGTCACCCCATTGGAAAGTCTTAGTGACTTTGTTGAAAATGCTCATGTTCAGCTCCTGTTTTAATAGCTGGCAGCTCACTACCAGCTTGTTCTGGAGGGCAATTCAGAACACGATGCCATTCCAGTGAGGATGCCTGCCAGCGAGCGGCAGCAACCTCATTGGAATGACACAGCTTCGCTCTGTTTTGCATCTCCGAAGTAAAAAACGCCTGAGCTAGCGGACTAACCCAGGCGTTTTTGCATGCAATGAAGATTACTTACGCAGACCCAGCTTCGCGATCAGCGCGGTGTAACGGTCGGCGTCCTTGGCCTTGAGGTAGTCCAGCAGCTTACGACGACGGCTCACCATGCGCAGCAGGCCACGGCGACCGTGGTGGTCCTTGGCGTGTGTCTTGAAGTGGGGGGTCAGTTCGTTGATGCGTGCGGTCAGAAGGGCCACTTGAACTTCTGGGCTACCAGTGTCATTGGCAGCACGGGCGTTGGCCTTGACGACTTCGGCCTTGATGGAGGATGCGATCATTTATTTCCTTCAATAGTCCACGAACATGGCGTCGCGGAGGGAGTTTTACTTGCGCAAACGGCTGGAACGGCTGATTGCGTGCGTCTTACACGATGCAAAACCCTCGTATTATAACGCGAATGATGTGTCCGCGCACCTACACATGAAGTTGCTATCCGTAAGCAGCCTCCCCGGAAAGCCTGGCAGGCAGCTCTCGCAACGGCGCTGGGTGCGAACGTTCGATTCATCACCGCCATGCTTGAAGTTAGACGTAAATCTGACCCTCCGCAAGGGAGGGTGCGGCGACATCACTCAATCCGCCACACCGTGATTCAATTATCAACACTTTCAACATTCAAGAGGCTTCATGCATTCGATTAAAAACACCAATGCCGACATCGAGATCGACACTCAAAAATTAACCGACGTGCATTTACAAATTATTTTCGTGGCAGCCTGGCTGGCCCTGTGCCTCCTCGCGGGGCCCAATGCGGCACACGCAGCAGGGACCCACAGCGACACAACTAAAAAGACATCGGATACATCCCGATCCGACGCCCGAAAAAAAACCGTGAGCAAGGTCACCTACCAACGCAGTTCGTCGGAGGAGACGCCTGCCCAACGCGACCGCAGAATGCACCGGGAATGCAAAGGCATGCACAACGCTGGAGCCTGTCGGGGGTATACGCGGTGACTCGGCTATTCAGGCGTGGCTGCTGCCCACAGGGCGCATAAATCAGCCTAATTGGCAACTCGTGCGTTACGCGCACACGAGCAATGCACTAGTGCCGCCAAATGTCAATGATCGTTTCCGTGACATCGGTTTGCAACTACCGAGGGAGGTCGTGAACAAAGCCCACGGAAAACGCGCCGTT
This sequence comes from Acidovorax sp., assembly GCF_046314175.1. Taxonomy (GTDB): domain Bacteria; phylum Pseudomonadota; class Gammaproteobacteria; order Burkholderiales; family Burkholderiaceae_C; genus Acidovorax. The sequence continues at coordinate 33,199 of NZ_JBKBXG010000032.1, forward strand.
TATCCACAGGGAAACGCCATCCGTCCCCCTACTCACAGGTGGAACCAAGTTGAATTTTATGATTCAACACATGACCAACTGCACTACCGCCAACCAGCCTGAAATGTTGGCACGTGAGCGACAACCTCGCTACCGCCAAGATGGGTTCACCATGATTGAACTCATGGTGGTCGTGGCCATTTTGGCGGTATTGGCATCCCTCGCTGCCCCCAGTTTTCGCGACATGGTTGAGGGCTACCGCGTCCGGCAAGGCATTGAGGAGATGACCAGCACCATCTACTTTGCCCGGTCTGAGGCTATCAAACGGGGTGGCAACATTTCTGTAAGGCGCAACTGTGCTACTGGCGACGCCGATGATTGGGATTGCGGGTGGATCGTGTTCACAGATGCAGACAACAATGGCTCCCTGAATGGAACGGATGTCATCCTCCAGACTTTCCCCGTCTTAAACAACATGAATGTTGTGAACATCGGCGGCGGCGCGTTCTTCAGGGTAAACCGATGGGGCCAGCCCAACAGTTTGGGGGCTGCCAGTTTCGCAATCAACCCCAAACCCACGGGCGTATCTTCCCGACATGCGTCAGCCCTTTGCATGTCGTCCGGAGGGCGACTGCGTGTCGAAAAGAACACGGCAACTTGCGCCTGACGGAAATCTTCATTGCCACTTAGAGCCGTTTAACACCATGTTTTCACCACAAGGACCTCTACGCCAGCGCGGCTTCAGCCTGATTGAGTCGCTTGTTGCCATCGTCGTCATGGCCCTCGGAATCCTGGGCATCCTGGGGGTTCAGATGCGAACGCTAGCCGATACACAGACGGGTGTGCGCCGCGCCCAGGCCATTCGACTGATCGAGGATCTCAGCGAGCGCATCAAGCTCAACCCCAATGCTTTGGGCGCGACGGTCGTCACCAACCTGACCACGGGCCTGGGCGCAGTCAGTGGCATCATTCCCAATTGTTCGGCCGGCTGTACCGCAGAAGATTTCGCGCGATCTGAGTTGTCACGCTGGAAGACAACGGTGCAAAACACACTTCCACTGGGCGACGCTGTGGTTTTCACGGTGGCTGATGAAACCGATGTGAATAACCGTCGCCAACTGGGGGTCATGATCAGCTGGCGCGAAAACGAGCGCAATGCGGACTTGGCTCCTGTGTTCACCCCTGACAGCACGGGAACTGCGGGCGTTGCCTGCCCCGCAAATCGGATTTGCCACTTGCAGTACATCCAGCTGACTGCCCGCTGCGCTACCTACAACCTTTCCGGCGCTGCAACTCCCTTGGTGTTTTGCCCTCTTGCCCGCGGCGAGTTCACCTGAACTGCGCGCACCGTGCTGACCGGCGCCAAACGTACAACCCATCGGACCAGTCTCCCCTGCAAATTGCCATGACACGCACACGCCCCTCCCTTGCAGCCCGTACCGCTCCTTTCGTTGTGTGCACCCGCAGGCAGCGCGGCGCCACACTGATTGAGCTCCTGGTCGGCATAACCATCGGTTTGATGACCATCGCAGTGGCGGTCGGCGCCTTGATGGTGTCTCGCGGCGTTTCCGGCACCGTCAGTGACGCCAGCCAGATACAGCAACAGGCTGCATACGCTTTCCGGGTCATCGGGCAGCAACTGCGTCAAGCAGGGTCGATCCGGCTAGACTTGGCTTCGAACAAGGATGACAGCCAGTCGATCGACCCTGCCGACGTGGTGGCGTTTGAAACAACGTTCAACACCGTAACGCAAACCGTCAGCGGGCTCGATAGCCCAGGCGCAGGACAATTCAAGCTCTCAATGGGGTATCAGAACTACGCCGAACCCAGCTTCAATTCAGCGCTTCCTGCATCTCTTTTTCGGGATTGCCTGGGCGCACAGCCATCGGCAACAATCATCCGGAGTCAGTTCGTGCTAACTGCCAACGAGTTGCGTTGCGCAGGAAACGATAACGTTTCGCAGGCCGTCATTCGCAATGTGAATGCATTCACAGTTAACTACTTAATCCAGACCGATGCCCTCACCGGAATGCCGCGGATTCGGTCAGTGAATGCTGCAACGGCAGCGGCGGACTGGTCCCGGGTGTTCGGGGTGGAGGTATGCCTGGATCTGATGAGCGATGAACGCGTAGACGTTCCCGCAGGAAGCACCTATGTCAACTGCGATGGAACCGCAACAGCCTTTGGCGGACGCCTGCACATGGTGTTTCGCAACGTGTACCAGCTACGCAGCCAAGGACTGGCAGGATGACCATGTACGAACAAGCCCCCCCTCCAACGCAACCCCTGTCTTTTCCGCGAGTTAGACAGCGAGGTATTTCGCTGTTCGTAGTTATCGTCATCGTGCTGCTGTCCACACTGCTTTCCCTATGGGCAGCACGGACCTCGCTCTTCAACGAGCTCATCGTCGGCAACGATGCCGATTACCAGCGGGCGTTTGAGGCGGCGCAAGCGCTCATGCAAGACGCAGAGCTGGACATTCGCAGGGCCAAACCCGACGGGAGCGCTTGTGCGCCCGTTGTAGCGAAGCCCAACATCTGCCGTGAGCCTGACGCTGCCACGCTCGTCTGGTATCCAGAAGAAGACCAAGACCTCGCCACTCTGTTTGCCACACTTGACCTCCAGGCAACGAAGTGCCTTAACGGCATGTGCCTCAAACGCACGGGCAATCAGGACTTCTGGAGCGACACCACAACGCTCAACGCCATGATTGCCAATAACGTCGGCGCCAGGTACGGACAATTTACAGGCGCTGAGATCGGCTTGGTCGGCAGCAAAGCCAGTCACAGCATTCTAAAGAACACCACGGCAGGACAAGGCGGCTGGTACTGGGTAGAGGTGATGCCATATGACGCCAATGCAGGCAACACGGGCCTTATTACCAACGGCAGCAACAACCTTGCCCTGAATCTCAAGCCCAATGTGGCCTTCCGCATCACTGCCATCGCCCGAGGCTTGCGCCCTGGCACGCAGGTTGTCCTGCAATCGACCTTTGTTCGCCAAAAACTCAAGAATTGATGGAGTCCGACATGAAATCACCCGTGGTTTTCAAGCGCACCTTGCTCAGTGTGCTGATCTCATCAATCGCGCTTCCCCATTTTGCGTTTGCAGCGCCACTGAACTTGGTGCAGTACCCAGCGGGCACGGCCAGCAAGCAGCCCACTCCCAATGTGATCATTTCGGTAGACAACTCCGGTAGTATGGGCGCTGCGGGCATGACCGCACTGAAAAATGCGTTGAAAGATACCTTCGACGCCTCCAATTTGCCTGACGGCTCGCTCCGACTGGCGTACCAAACCATGTGGGGTTGCAACACACTCCCGGGTACACATAGTTCGTGTACGAAAAACGGGGTGTCATGGAACACCATGCGCGAGCTCAAAGGCTCTACCTCCACGGCAGAGGACAGCCACCGAGGACAGTTTTTCCGTTGGATTGATACCTTGGTCGCAGGCGGAAATACCCCTACCCACACGATGATGTGGAGCGCTGGGGAATACATGAAGACTACCGGTGTTAACAGCCCTTGGAATGAAACCCCCGGAACTGCCGACGCGAATCCCTTGACCTGCCGGCGCTCCTACCACATTGCGATGACTGACGGCGGATGGAACAATTTCTCGCCGCCGGCGAATCCATATCTGTCAAGCATGACTGCAATGACGATCAAGAACGATGATGGTACTGACCGCTTGCTCCCCGATGGCACAAGCTATTCCGTGGCATCTGACGAAACCCGTATTTACCGGGATGACTGGGGCGGGGGCACTACCAGTCGAACTGTCAGCGGTATCACTTACAACTTCAACTTTCCGACGCTTTCGGACATGGCGTTTCACTACTGGGCGACGGACTTGCAGCCCGGTATCGCCAATGGCCTTTCGCCTTTGGTTAAAAAGTCCGGCAGTGAGACGTTTGCTGACGGTGCAACGTCGCGCACGGTTTCAGAATACTGGAACCCCAAGAACAATCCTGCAACCTGGCAGCACCTCAACACATACACCATCGGCTACAACAATGCGGCAACCTGGCCCGATATCGCGACGAACCCAATGTTCAACACTGCCGGTGGCATGTACGGTGGCGATTTTTCTCGGGCAATTGTTGGCACCCGCACCTGGCGCGACCCGATAACGACCAATGAGTCGGGCCGCCAGGAGGAGTTGTGGCACATGGCCATCAACAGCCGTGGCAAGTTTTACCCTGCGCAGACATCACAAGACCTGAAAAACGCGTTCCTCGAAATCGTTGGTGGTATCGTGGCCGACAACACCGCGCCGGTGACGAGCTTTGCTGGAACATCTACCACCAATACCCGTTCGGACTTTGGCGTGTTCAAGTCTGGGTATCAGGCGGACGGGTGGACGGGGTACGTGCGCTCTGACATCGTGGCCAAGGGTACGGGTACCGAATCCGCCAACCCTGCCTGGGGAATCAAGACCGGACAGCCGGCCCCCAAAGACCGCGTGACCACAGCCGACAAGCTTGATGCGCTGACAGATGTCACGGGGCGCGTCATCATCACCACCAACGACACGACCAACCTGGGCGCCCCGTTCGAGTGGGATGCCGGTGTGCTTAAGCTAAGCGCGATCCAGAAAACCCTCCTTGATGCTGACGGCAGGGGCGAGGACCGCGTGAATTTTCTTCGGGGCGACCGCACGAAGGAAGGCAGCACAGTGGCCCAGCCATTTCGAGTTCGCCTCTCCCGCCAAGGTGATATCGTGAACTCCAACGTCTGGTTCACGGGGAGCCCGGTTAGCAATTTCAGTTTCAAGGGATACCAGGCTTTTGCGCGCGCCAACAAGGCCCGCAACCCCATGATTTATGTTGGTGGCAATGACGGCATGCTGCACGGATTTTCAGCCCTCACCGGTGACGAGAAGCTGGCATACGTACCCAAAGGCATCTACCCCAATCTCACCGAGTTGTCCAAACCCGGCTATTCGCACCTGTACTACGTAGACGGCTCGCCCTTTACCGGAGACGTTGATGTGGGCGACACTGTCACACCCGACTGGCGCACCATGCTTGTAGGATCGCTGGGTGCGGGCGGCAAAGGATACTTCGTTCTCGACGTCAGCAAGCCCGGCACAACCGACAACTCCATTGCATCCGTATTCAGCACGGCCAACGCCGCATCATTGGTGGTGATGGATAAGACCATGCACAAATTGGAGGTTGTCCTGCCCGCCTCTGATGAGGCAGACATCGGACATATTTTTGCCCCCCCCGTGGTTGAAGACACCAACCCTTTTAAGACTTCACAGATTGCGAAACTCAACAACGGGCGCTGGGCGGTAGTGCTGGGCAATGGCTACAACAGCACCAATGAACGGCCGGTTTTGTTGATTCAGTACCTTGACGGTGACAAGAGTTTGAAAAAGATCGTGGCAGCCACGACGGGTGACAACGTTGTTCAAAATGGGTTGTCTTCTCCGCGCCTGGTGGATATCAATGGCGACGGCAGTCCGGACGTGGCCTATGCCGGCGATCTCAAGGGCAACTTGTGGAAATTTGATATTTCTTCCGCCACGCCGGCGAGTTGGAACGTGGCTTTCAGCGGGCAGCCGCTTTACCAAGCCATCTATACGAGCGGGGGCTCCAGCACCCGACAGCCTGTTACCGCAGCTCCGACCGTGAAAGCCAATGACCGTGGCGCTGGGGGAATGATGGTGGCCTTCGGTACCGGCCGCAATATCACCGAGGGTGACCGTACTGATCAGTCCAAACAAAGCGTGTACTCCATCCTGGACAACACGAAGTACAAGATCACTGCGGGCAAAGTCGTTGTCGATACAGCAGCCGCCACCCCGACCGTCGTCGGGGGCACGACAGACCTGGTTCAGCAGACGATGTTGGGTACCGCAATTGATGGCGGTGGCTCCAGCTCTGGCCGCAAGTTCTGGAGAATGAGCCAGAATCCCGTGCCTTACACCGGCTCCGACGCCAAGAAGGGGTGGTACGTGCACCTCCCTGAGACAGGCGAGCGCCTGCTGAAAACCATTAATTTCTACGACGCCAGCAACAACCTGGAAGTAATGACGCAGATTCCTGCCTCCGGAGGCAATGCGATCGAAGAGACTTGCACACCCTCGCCGCAGGAAGAGCGCCAGTTCCGCACATTTCTGAACATCATGGATGGACGTCGACCCAGTGTGCAAGTGATGGACTCCAACGGCGACGGCCTGTTCAGCGCACTGGACCAGCAAGTTTCGCGGATGCAGACCTCCAAGGGCGCTCAAAGCCCGGTCATCGGCAAGGATCTGATCAAGGTCCGTGGTGCTGATGGCTCGCTGGACACGTTTGCCCGTTTGCCCGAACAACCGCTGCGTCCAAGCTGGCGTCAGATGCAGTGACACGGTGACCTTTATGATGATGACCACCATGAAATCACACACACTGCCAAAAGCCCGGCAACACGGGTTCACGCTGATCGAAGTCATGATCGTCGTGGCTATTGTGGGCATCCTGGCGGCCATTGCTTTGCCAAGCTACCGCGAGTATGTGGCCCGTGGCCACCGCTCAGAGGCGCGCGCCGGGTTGCTGTCAGCTGCGCAGTGGCTTGAGCGCGCCGCCACGGCGACCGGCACCTACCCGCTCACGGCGGCGTTTCCAGCGTCTCTGGCGACCGTGCCCACCAATGGCTACACGATCGCGTTGGCCTCTGCCAACGGCCGCACCTACACGCTCACGGCCACCCGTACAGGGGTCCAGACCAATGACCGATGTCGCAACTACACCCTGACCGAAACCGGTGTGCGCGGAAACGTACCGTTGCCAATGCCTAGCGGCACGACCGTCGAGGAATGCTGGAGACGGTAAACCCAACGGAACGGCGGGGGCTCGGGTACCATTCTGATGCCATGCACGCTGCCCCCCCCCACATCGAACAAGCGCTTGGGCTCGCCACCCAGGCGCTTTTTGTTTCCAGCCCCAACCCGCGCGTTGGCTGCGTCATTGCCACACACGAAGGTCTTGTACTGGGGACGGGCTTCACCCAACTGGCGGGTGGCGCCCATGCAGAAGTCATGGCCTTACAGCAGGCCGCAGAGTCTGGTCACAACGTCCGCGGCGCCACCGCCTACGTCACCCTGGAACCGTGTGCTCACCAAGGCCGCATCGGCCCTTGTTGTGATGCGCTTATTTCTGCCGGGGTTGCGCGGGTGGTTGCGTCGGTACAAGACCCCAACCCCTTGGTTGCAAGCCAGGGTTTTGCCCACCTGCGTGCGGCGGGCGTCGAGGTAGTGGTGGGCCCGGGCGCTGAGGAGTCGCGCGAGCTGAACATTGGGTTTTTCAGCCGCATGATCCGGCGCACCCCCTGGGTGCGGATGAAGGTGGCGGCATCCTTGGATGGCGCGACAGCGTTGCTCAACGGGCAGAGCCAGTGGATTACATCGCCGCAAGCTCGTATGGATGGCCATGCGTGGCGTGCCCGCGCATGTGCGGTGCTAACGGGCATAGGCACCGTACTCGACGACGACCCCCGCTTGGATGTGCGCGAGGTGGAGACACAACGCCAACCGCACTTGGTGCTGGTCGACAGTTCGCTGCAATTGTCCCTTGATGCCCGGCTGCTTCAGGTGCAGCGCACCTGCCTGATCTACACCGCCGTGCCCGACCCCGCCAAGCAGAAGGCGTTACAGGCGCGTGGTGTCACCGTTGTTTCTGTGCCCAACGCAGCGGGCAAGGTGGACCTGGCCGCCATGCTGCGCGATCTGGCTGCCCGCGGCGTGAACGAGCTGCATGTGGAGGCGGGCCACAAGCTCAATGGCTCGCTGCTGCGCGAGGGGCTGGTGGATGAACTGCTGGTGTACTTGGCGCCGTTGCTGCTAGGCCCGGGCATGGGGCTGGCGCACCTGACCCCGCTGGCCAATTTGCAGGAGGGCCAGGCGCTGGAGTTCACGGCCGTAGATCGCGTGGGGCCCGATTTGCGCATTCGAGCGCGCCTACCTGGTCGCGACCGGTTCTGACCGCTAGGAGTCTGGGCGGCAGAAGTCAAGGCCAACGCCAGCCGCCACAAAGCCATGAGCTACGCCCGTATGCAAAGCACCGAGGCCGAGCTCAAAGCTCAGATCGCCGCATTGCTGCACAAAGCAGCGCACATCGATGAGGCCGAGAAGAACGAGCCCGAGTTGGACATCCCCGCAGAGCTGGAGCGCAGGCAAGCCCGACTGGCAGCGATTGAGGCGGCCAAAGCGCGGCTGCAGGAGCGCCAAGCCCAGGCTGACACACAGCGAGGCCGCAGCCCCGGCGATGAGCGCAAGCCCCAGGGCAAAGACGGCAAACCCAAAGCAGGCCGTCCTTACAAACGCGACTTCGGCATCCCCGAGCCCAAGGCCCAGAGCAGCTTCACCGCCCCCGACAGCCGCATCATGAAGCGCGCAGGCGGAGGCTTTGATTACAGCTACAACGCCCAGACCGCAGTGGACGAGACGGCCCACATCATTGTGGCCGCCGAGGTGGTGAACACCAGCACGGACGTACAGCAACTGCCCATGGTGCTGGATGCAGTGCAAACCCACACCGGTGCGCAGGCAGCACAGGTCTTGGCCGATGCGGGCTACCGCAGTGAAGCGGTGATAGCCAAGCTGGCTCAGACGCACCCCGATACCGAACTGGTGATTGCGCTGGGGCGCGAAGGCAAGGCAAGGGCTGTGCCCAAAGACGCAAACCGCTACCCGCACACGAAGGCCATGGCGGCCAAGTTACAAACCGAACAAGGCCAGGGGGACTACAGAAAGCGCAAATGGATCGCCGAGCCGCCCAACGGCTGGATCAAGAATGTGCTGGGGTTGCGCCAGTTCAGCATGCGCGGTTTAGAGAGGGCAAAAGCCGAGTTCAAACTCGTGTGCATGGCGCTGAATCTGCGCAGGATGGGGGCGATGAGGGCTGCTTGAGGGGAAAGGCGGTGACAGGCGCCTGCGGCGACATCTGCGCGCGACTTGATCACTTCAACCGCGCCATGAAGATCGGCGATGGTGAACGCGTCCACCACCGCCTGCGGCGCAAAAAGGCCGCTGGCGGACGTTCGGAGCTTGCTCGGAATGTTCTGCCGCCCAGACTCCTAGCACGTCGAGTGGAGCCCGAACCTCACATATTTCAAACGCAGCTGAAATTACTATATTTTTAATAGCTTAAAAGCTATATTGATCGAGCGATACAGGCATTTTTCTCGGATATTTCTCCTTACAGAGATGTCTTTTGGCTTGCGGTTGGTGTATTGAGAGGTATCGGCCCCATTGGCCGAAACTTTACCCTCACGCAGAACAAGTGGAGTATCTACAGCCTGACTGCCATGCATGTATTGGCGTTGCGTCCGACACCCGCAGCGCCGGTCGGCAGGCACAATCGCGCGATGCCCTCTTCGCCTGCCCCCGCTTTTCTGGCAACCACCGTCCGCTATGGCCGTCTGGCCGTTACGGCCCTGCTTGCTGCAGGGGCCTTCACAGGCTGTGCGGGCCTGCCCAAGGATGTGCACCGGCCCGTTTCTACTGCCCTCACCTCCTCCGCAGAAACCACTTTGGGCCGCACGGTGGATGCGCGGCGTGCAGCTGCACAAGGGCGGCACGCATCGGGGTTTTTGCTACTCAACGGCCCCCAAGATGCCTACAGCAGCCGCCTTGCTTTGGTAGACGGCGCCGAGAAATCGCTGGACCTGCAGTACTACGCCATTCACGCAGACGCCAGCACCGAACGCCTGCTGCTCAGCGTGGTGGCGGCCGCCAAGCGCGGCGTGCGTGTGCGTGTGCTGCTGGATGACTTTCACAGCACGGGGCGCGACGCGCAGGTGATGCGGCTGGCCTTTGTGCCCAATATCGAGATGCGCATGTTCAACCCGCTTGCGGGCGCGCGGGGTTCGTCGCTGGGCCGCATGTTCAGCGTGCTGGGCGACTTCTCGCGGGTGCAGCAGCGCATGCACAACAAGCTCTTCATTGCCGACAACGCCATGGGCGTTACGGGCGGGCGCAATTTGGGTGATGCGTACTTTGGCAACGCTGATACAGGCAATTTTGTGGACCTGGATGTGCTGGCGGTGGGGCCTATCGTGCAGGACCTGTCTCGTAGCTTTGATAGCTACTGGAACAACGAACGGGCCTACCCGGTTCAGTCGCTGATCACGCGGCAAGAACTCAACACCATGCGAGAGTCGATGCGCACATCAGATGCGGCCCGGCGCGAGCGCATTGAAGGCCAGGGTGGTGCCTTGGCGCCCGACAACCAGCCCGTGGGCGATGGCCGACGTGCCACTGCAGCCCAACGCGCGCGCATCTGGGACTACCAGCCGATGGATCTGGCGCAAGCGCAATTCACCTGGGCACCAGCGGCCGTGCTTGTCGACAAACCCGCCAAGATCCCACCGGATGGTGCATCGACGGGCACCTTGCCAGAGAAAGCGCCTGCCCGCGCTACGCCGGTCACCATCACCTCACGGGGCGCGCGGACGGCGACTGCGGCGGGACCTCCGTCTGCGTCACCAGCCTCTACGACGGGGGCTGGCATGGCTCCACCCAACCCGAGCCCAGGCAGTAGCGCGGGTGGCTCTTCACCAGCGCCTGCGCCCAACGGCATCGCCAATGCATCCCCGGACAGCGAAACGCTCGAAGCCCAGACCGACACGGTCGTGGACGGTCTGCTGCAGCTGATGGGCCAGGCGCGGCGCGACCTGCTCATCATCTCGCCGTACTTTGTGCCCGGCCCCGACATGAAGCAGGCGTTTGCCGCCGCGCGTGCGCGGGGGGTGCGGGTGCGTGTGCTTACCAACTCGCTCGCCTCTAACGATGCACCCATTGCCCATGCCGGCTATGCGCGCCACCGCCCTGACCTGCTGGCCATGGGAGTGGACCTGTACGAGATGCGCAGCGAGCTGCCTGGCGTACTAAGGGGCTCGCTGGGTTCAACCGGCAGCACGGGTGGCGGGGGTGGCACGGGATCCATGGGCAGCTCGCGCGCCATGCTGCACTCCAAGCTGCTGATCATGGACGGCCGCCTGCTGGTCGTTGGGTCGATGAACCTGGACATTCGGTCGCAACGCCAGAACACCGAGATAGCCTTGCTGATTCGCAGCACCGACTTGTCCCGCCGTGCCACCGCTCAGATTGAAACCGCTCTGAGAGAGGCAGCATGGCATGTGCAGTTGAAAGAAGGCGCGCTCGTCTGGCGCGCCCCACAAGGCAGCGGGCTGAGCGATGCCACGTCAGAACCCGATGCCAGCATCCCATTGCGGTTGATGCTGCAACTGCTGGGGCCGCTGGCACCCGACCACCTGCTGTAACGCACAGACTGGCACCCGGCGCGCCAAAGGTACCAGCACTCTGCACTCAGCAGCAACCCGCACGCTTCCCTATTCGTGTTGCGCCACCAACGCCGCAACCCATGCCGTGATGGCCCGCTGATCCGTCATCGTGCGCACATGCTGGTAGGCCACCTCGGCCTCGGTGAACCGCCTGCGCAGCAGGTTGAGCCATTGCTTGAGCCGCCCCGCGCGCTGCCGGGGCTCCAGGTCTTCGCAAACCAGCCGCCAGAACGCCGCCAGATGCGGCACCAGATCAGCCCACACCACGGTGTCAGCACCGGGTTGCCCGGCATCGGCTGCGCGAATGGCGCGGGCCAAGCCCGGGTCTGCCACCATGCCACGGCCCAGCATCAGCGCATCGCAGCCTGACACTTCGCGGCAGCGCTGCGCGTCGGCCACCGTCCATATCTCACCATTGGCCACCACCGGAATCTGCACTGCCGCGCGGATGGTGGGAATGTGCTCCCAGTACGCGGGGGGCCGATAGCCGTCGGCCTTGGTGCGGGCGTGCACCACCAGCTCGGCCGCGCCACCCGCCTGCATCGCCTGCGCGCATTCACGCATCAGCCCCGTGTCGTTGAAACCCAGGCGCATCTTGGCGGACACGGGCAAATGCGCAGGTACGGCACGGCGCACAGCGGCCACCACCGTGGCAATGCGCTCGGGCTCTTGCAACAGCGCAGCGCCTCCGCCATGGCGGTTGACCACTTTGGCGGGGCAACCAAAGTTCAGGTCGATCCCCTCCGGCCCCAACGCAGCCAGGCGTGCCGCGTTTTCAGCCATGCAAACCGGGTCGGACCCCAGCAACTGAGCGCGCACCGGCACTCCCGCCAGCGTACGGCTACCGTTGTTCAACTCGGGCACGTAGCGCAAGAAAACCTTGTCGGGCAGCAAGGTACCGGTGATGCGGATGAACTCAGAAACGCAGCGGTCCACCCCGCCCACGCGGGTCAACACGTCGCGCAGAACAAAATCCAGGAGCCCCTCCATCGGGGCAAGCAGCAGGGTCATTGCAAAGCGGTACCAGTGGCTTAACCGGTGTGCAAAACGCAGCACTACCGGGGTAGGCACACATACGAAAATATGAATAAAAACAGACTCTAGCGCTTATCCAATAAGCGCTAACAGCTATCAACAATATAGCATTCACAACTTACGCAAAAACGCTTCGCGCAAGGTGGCTCGCCATTGTGCTGCAGCGGGGTCATCACGCAGTCACGGCAGGCTGCTGCAATTGCGGGCATTGAACCGTCAACCCGGTTGTATCCGTGAACGGAGCCTCACCATGCTGCTACAAAAAACCGAAAAAGCCCGCCTGGAACTCTCACCCGGCGTTCGCACCCTGAGCCTGCGAGAGCGCTCGCTGCTGCTTCTGGCAGATGGCAAATCGCTGTCCGACCTGCAGGCCATGTACAACGGCATTGGCGCACAAATCGTCGACAATCTGATGCGCCAGGGCTACCTCACAGGCCCGACTGCACTCCCCGCCGTGGACGAGCCGTCCCGCAGCGCCAGCCGTAGCCCCACGCCCACGCCATCCATCCAGCGGCCCGAGCCAGGGGAATCATTGCGCTCACTGGCGGGCGCCCGCATGTACCTGTTCGACCTTTGCGAGCGGCTGTTTGCGCGCCGCGACCCCGAGCTGGCGCAGCAGTTTCGCGAGGCACTGCGCGCCGCCAAAGACCGCGTGAGCATGCTGGACGTGGGCGAGGCCATGCTGGAAGAAGTCGCCATGACAGCGGGCGCAGAACGCGCGGCCAGCCTGCGGGAACGACTGGATCAACTGCTGCCGCACACGGCTGCAAATCAATCCGGGCCATTTGAGCTGACACAGCCCGCCGATCTGGCCTGAAATCTTTTGGACTGTTTTTGCAACCGCGATGGGTTGGAGCGAACAGTTGACCAACCCCCACCGCTCAGCCCTCGTCCAATCCCCTATATCCGAGAGCCCGACTGGAGCAGGTCAGGCAGCCGCCAGACGCCAGAGCGACGTCACCTCTGCCGCGCGCGCCGCATGCAGCGCATCGCCTGCATCCGCAACCTTGGTGTGCTGGGGCTTCACATCGTGCCGGCCCTGCACCACCAGGCCCGCTTCGGCGATCCAGCCCAGCAACTGCTCGCGCGGCCGCAGACCCAGGTGTTCGGCCAAGTCCGACAGGATCAGCCAGCCCTCGCCACCGGGTTCCAGATGGTCGGCCAAACCCGCCAGAAAGCCCTTGAGCATGCGACTGCCTTCGTCGTACACCGCGTGCTCGATGGGCGAGCTGGCACGTGCAGGCACCCACGGCGGGTTGCACACCACCAGCGGCGCGCGGCCGGGCGGGAAGAGGTCGGCCTGCAGCAGCTCGACTTGGGGTAGCACGCCCAGTTGCTGCAGGTTCTCGCGGGCGCAGGCCAGGGCGCGCGGGTCCTGGTCGGTGCCCACCACGCGCTGCACGCCGCGGCGCACCAGCACCGCAGACAACACGCCGGTGCCCACGCCAATGTCAAAGGCCAGTGCCTTGCTGGGCAGCGCCATGTCGGCAACCAGGCCCACGTATTCGCCGCGCACCGGAGAGAAAACGCCATAGTGGGGGTGGATGCGGTTTTGCGGAGGTGCGCCCAGGGCGGGCACTTCAACACCCTTTTTGCGCCACTCATGCGCGCCGACAATTCCCAGCAGCTCGCGCAGCGTAGCGACGGATCGCTCGCCCGTCGCGGGGCCCCAGGCTTCAGCGCACGCCTGGCGCCAGTCGGGAGCGCGGCGCAGGCCTATGCTGAAGTCGTCTTCCAGCGGAATCAGCACCGACGCCAGCACCCGCGCGCGCTGCGCCTGCGCCTGGCGGTGCAGGTGAAAGGCTTCAGCGGGGGTAGCGGCCGCGGCTTTTTCAGCAGCCTTGACGGCAGACTTGCTGGGCTTTCCCGACTTCGCGGACTTGGCAGATTTGGCATCAGCCCGGCGCATCAGCGCCTGCAGCAGCATGCGGGCGTTCTGAAAATCGCCCTGCCACAGCAGACCGGTGCCTTCACAGGCCATGCGGTAGGCCGTGTCGGCGGCCAACGTGTCATCGGCAGTGACGACCCGGCGCGGGGCCGGGGCACCGCTCTCGGAGCGCCACTGGGCTTGTTGAATCTGGCCCTGGCGGCTCCATTCGATCATTGAGTGCCTTTGCGTGATTACGCGTTGATGGGGCGCTTCAGGCGCACTTCTTCGATCTTGACGCCACCCACCACAGCCGTCTTGGCGGTGGAGAGCTCCTGCTTGAAGCCCGCCAGTTCGTGGAACCGAATAGCGCGCTCGTTGCGCAGGGGCACCCACGCCGTGACGTTGGTGCAACCTTCTTCCTGCAGGCCGTCGCGGGCGGCGTCCCACAGGGCCAGGCCCACGCCTTGGTTCCAATGCGTGGGGGCGGCGTAGATGGCCCAGATTTCACCGGTGGTGGGGCGGGATTTTTCGTCGCGCGAACGGTCGTAGCCGACAAAACCGACGATCTTCTCGCCGTCGACAGCCACCTGGACCTGGGGTTCGCAATATTCGATGGCCTCGCGCCAGTAGGCTTGGCGCTTTTCGACCGACATGGATTTCAACTGCTCGTCTGGCACCAGCCCTTTGTAGACCTCTTGGGCTGAGACGGTATGGATCTGGGCAATGGCTTTGGCATCGCGAAGCGTGGCGGGACGAACCTGGATACTGGACATGAAAAAACCGAACGAAAACGGGGGATGAAAAAACGAAAGGACCGGCATTGTCGCCGCAAACGGTTTTTCCCCCTGTGCGGACGGCTACTGCGGCCTCAGCAAAACATGCTCCAGACCCTGCCGAACCCCGCGTTTACCCTGCCTCCGCGCGCCCTCCAGCATGCCTTTCACCGCATTGCTGAAAGCTTCGACATTCCCCTTTACGCCATGGCCATGGAGCCGGGGTGCGACGGGCCTACGCCGCTGGCTGACATCCCGGCGCGCTGCGCCAGGGCGCGCTTGTTGCGGGGGCGTGGCACGTGCACTTCAGGCGGCAGGCCGTTGACCGCGCCCAGGCTGAGCACCAGCGTCACCGTGCGCGAACCACCATCGCGCTCGTCAGGTGCATAGGCACGGTAGCTGCCGTTGCCCTGCCCGTGGCTGCGCTGCACGGTGTGAAACGCCACACGCGCACCACTGACCCGGTGGCCGCCAAAGGGCAGTACCCGCAGGCGCGCATCACGGTCCAGCGCCAGGCCCAAGTGCCCTGCGCGGTTGATCAGATCCGTACGAATGGCTCGCCAGGTCTCGCCCTCGTCCGTTGAAAACTGCCAGGTGCCTGCCTGCGCATCCAGGTGTTCAATCACCACGCCTGCCGCCACCAGCAAGTCGGGGCAGTTCTCTTCGACGATGTGGGCCACGGTGTTGCCACCCAGGCCGGTACTCCCGTCGCCCGACTGGTTGGCGGCCGGGCGACGGCCGGTGCGCTGGGAGGACGCGTCCTCGGACGACGAAGGGCGCTGAGCAATGGCATTGGCATTCATGGAAGTCCCTCTGGAAACTTGGGTTGAGATCAGCGTGTGTGCATTGCCGCGCCTTCCAGGTGCATTTCAATGCTTGACGGAAAGTCTAGAAAGTGCACCACCGCGCGTCCATCGCACAAAAGGACTAGTCCGCAACGGTGCGTTGTGCGCAA
The DNA here is from genome assembly GCF_046314175.1 of Acidovorax sp. Classification (GTDB taxonomy): domain Bacteria; phylum Pseudomonadota; class Gammaproteobacteria; order Burkholderiales; family Burkholderiaceae_C; genus Acidovorax. The sequence continues at coordinate 49,107 of NZ_JBKBXG010000032.1, forward strand.
TACTTGGCTGTATGACCGCCCGCCTTTTGCTTGTGGATGACCACGCCCTGTTCCGCACAGGCCTGCGCCTGATCGTTCAGGACCACCCGTCCGTAGGCGTCATTGCCGAAGCCGGCTCCATTGCCGAGGCCTGCGCACTGAAGGCCGCGGACACCGACCTGGTGTTGCTGGACATCCAGCTGCCCGGCATGAGCGGGCTTGACGGCCTCCGACTGTTGCGCCAGGCTTGCCCGGTGGCCCGCATCGTGCTGGTGTCCGCCAGCGTGGCGCCCGACGCGATCCACGAGGCACGGGGGCGCGGCGCCGACGGCTTCCTTCCCAAGTCGGCCAACGCCGAAGACATCCTGGAGGCCATCACCTGCGCCCTGTCGGGCAAGCCGTGCTTTCCCATCAATAGCGGAAACAGCGCCACTACCCGGGGACCGGACACTCCCATACTCACCACCCGCCAGCTGGAGGTGCTATCGCTGCTGTGCACCGGCAAGCCCAACAAGGTCATCGCCCGCGACCTGGGCCTGAGCGAGAACACCGTGCGGGTGCACGTGGCGGCCATCTTTGCGCAGCTGGGCGTGAACAGCCGCAGCGCAGCCCTGCTGGCGGCGCAGCGCCTGGGCCTGTCCACACGACAGCTCCATGACACCTTCTGAGGACGTGGCGGCGCTCGACGCGACCATGCCCCCCACGCGCTGGGGCTGGCGCGTGTGGGAGCGCGATGAAGTGCTGCGCGAGCAGGTGGCCCTGCTGCGACAGAACTTCCCGATGACGCTGCTGGCCTCGTTGGCCACCGCACTGGGAACGCTGTGGGTGATGACACGCGTCGCTGACCCACAGGCCGTCGCTGTCTGGCTCATCACGCACACGCTGGTGGTGACCGGCGTGTACGCCACACTGCGTAGCATTGCCCCGTTTTCTGACCCCGCCCCCCAGGCAGCGCGCAAACTCATTGCCTGCATGGCCGCCATGGGGCTCAGCTGGGGCAGCCTGGGGTACGTGGTGCTCTATTGGGGGACATCCGACAGCGTGATCTATGCCATTGGCATCATCAGCACGGTGTCATCGGGCGCGCTGGGGCTGGGGGCGCCGCTGTACCGCGCCTATGCAACCTACCTGACCTGCGCCATTGGTGGCGTGATGATTGCCGTGGCACTGGCAGGCGGCCCGGTGATGTGGCCCGCGCTGTTTCTGACCACCGTCTACTACACGCTGACTGGCCTGCAGGCACGCACCGCCGACAGCGCCACGCGCCGCAGCATTGCGCTGAAGCTGGAGAACGAACGTCTGGTGACTGAGCTGCGGGCGGAGTCACAGCGCGCGCTGGCCGCGCAGGCAGCCGCCGAGCGGGCCGACCGGGACAAATCGCGCTTTCTGGCCGCTGCCAGCCACGACCTGCGCCAGCCGCTTCACGCGATGGGCCTTTTTCTCGAATCGCTGCACCGCAGCCCGCTCAACGAACACCAGCAGACCGTGCTCAAGCATGCCCATGCCGCATCGGGCGCCGCTGCCGAAATGCTCACCACCCTGCTCGACTATTCGCGGCTGGATGCCGGTGTGGTGAAGGTGCGGCCGGTTGCCTTCGCCGTGCAACCGCTGTTGACGGCGTTGGAGCAGGAGTTTGGTGCGCAGGCCGACACCGCCGGGCTGGTGTACCGCACGCGCGAGACCTCGGCTGCGGCATTTGCCGACCGGTCACTGGTGGGGCTGGTGATGCACAACTTCATCTCCAACGCGCTGCGCTACACCGCACGGGGCGGCGTACTCATTGCCTGCCGCACCCGCGGCAAGCGGCTGGCGCTGGAGGTGTGGGACACAGGCGCGGGCATTCCCGAGCATCAGTGGGACGAGATTTTCAAGGAGTTCCACCAACTGGGCAACCCGGAACGCGACCGCCGCAAGGGCCTGGGACTGGGTCTGGCCATTGTTCAGCGGCTGGCGCGAGAGATGAAGACCTCGGTGGAACTGCGCTCACAGCCAGGCCGTGGTTCGGTGTTTCGGCTGTGGCTTGACCGCTGGCAGGGCGCGCTGGACGACGATGCCGCGCCCGCCCTGGACGCGCGCGGCTTGGTGGGCCTGAGGGTGCTGGCCATTGACGACGACGAAGCCGTGCGCCTGGGGATGCAGTCACTGCTGCAAAGCTGGGGGTGCCAGTGCATCACCGCCGAGTCCAGTGCAGACGCACTGGAGTGCCTGGAGGACATCACCCCCGACATCATCATCACGGACTTCCGCCTGCGCCACGAAGAAACTGGCAAACAGGTGCTGCAGGCGCTGCGTGCCTACCTGGGCACCAATGTGCCCGCGATCATCATGACGGGCGACACGTCGCCCCAGCGCCTGCGCGATGCGCAGTCCACCTCTGCCCTGCTGCTGCACAAGCCCGTGTCCACCGGCCAGCTGCGCGATGCCATCGTGCAGCTCATCACTCACCCGCCGCTCGCCGGCACTGAAGCGCTGGAGCCGCTGGATGACGACGCAGCTACAACCAGCGCCTCAACATCCCCATAACCTGGTCGAACCGGGCGCCATACGGCGGGTAGAACAACGAGCCCATCGCCCAGCGCGACTGCACCAGCACCGACTTCTGGTGGCAAAACCGCAGAAAACCCTGCTCTCCGTGGTAGGCGCCCCAGCCGCTGTCGCCCACGCCACCAAAAGGCAGGTTGTCGTGCGCAATGTGCATCAGCGTGTCGTTCACCGTCACCCCGCCGCTCACGGTGCGGCGCAGCACATCGTCACGTACCGCTTCGCTCTGGCCAAACCAGTACAGCGCCAGCGGGCGCGGCCCTGAATTGATGTGCGCAATGGCGTCATCCAGCCGCTCGTACGAGATCACCGGCAGGATGGGGCCAAAAATTTCTTCCTGCATCAGCTGCATCTGCGACGTGGCGCCGAACACCAGCGTGGGCAGCATCTGGCGGCTGGCACCATCGCCCAGCGTGCCCACGGTGTGGGTCGGTGCCTTGCCCGCTGCGGGGTCGATGGTCTGCACATCGGCCCCTTGCGTCTGCGCCTGCTGCAGCATCGTGCGCAGGCGTGCGTGGTGGCGCGGGGTGATGATGGAAGCGTAGTCGCCATTGCCCTCGATGGTGGGGAACAGCCGCTGCACCGCAGCGCGATAGGCCTGGGTGAACTCGCCTTCGCGGCCCCGGGGCAGCAGCACATAGTCGGGCGCAATGCAGGTCTGCCCGGCGTTGAGTAGCTTGCCGTGCGCAATCTTTAGCGCGGCGTCCTGCATGTCGCAGTGGCCGTCGATGATGCAGGGCGACTTGCCGCCCAGCTCCAGGGTGGTGGGCGTCAGGTTCTGCGCCGCGGCGTGCGCCACCTTGCGGCCCACGGCGGTGGAGCCAGTGAACACCAGGTGGTCAAACGGTAACGAGGCAAACAGGGCCGACAAGTTGGCGTCGCCCTGCACCACACAAAACTCGTCAGGCGAAAAGAACTTCGCCACCAGCAAGGCCAGCTGGGCGGATGTGTGCGGCGTCAGCTCACTGGGCTTGAGCATCACGCGGTTGCCCGCGGCCAGCGCCGTAATGGCAGGCGCCAGCGCCAGCTGCACAGGGTAGTTCCACGGCGCTATCACGCCCACCACCCCCAGCGGTTGCCGCTGAATGAACCCGTGGGCGGGCTGCAGGTACAGCGGCGTGCGGACTTTTTTTGGTTTCATCCACCGCGCCAAATGGCTGAGCGTGTGCGACAGCAAGGTGCGCAGGACCAAAAAGTCAGCCACCTCGGTGAGGCGGGGTGAGCGCATGCCAAAGTCGGCCTGCACCGCGGCCGCCAGCACGGCTCCGTTTTCATCGAGCATCTTGGACAGCCGCAGCAAGCGCTCACGGCGCACCAGCAGGGGCACATCGACATGCTCGCGGCTGGCCTGGCGTTGAAGGTCGAAGTGGGCGTGGATATCGGCAGGTGTCATGGTTTGATCATAGAAGACACCCCGACAGGTGCATCACAAAAAGGAAACGCCCTTCGTGGAGGGCGCTGGGGCAATGGCGGCTGGCTGTGGCGCGTGTCAGCGCACGTCGCGCGCTTCAACGTCTGAAACTTCGGCGGCGCCGGGCAACACACCGCCACGGCGCGACGCGGCCGCGTCATCCGCCGATGCATCCCCCGCTGCAGTGCTGCGGCGGCTGGCAGACCAGCGCTCGGACGAACGGAAAACGGTGCTGAAGCCCGAGCGTGGGTCCATGCGCATCACCCACGGCGTCACGGGCCGACCCGTCAGCCGCGCCCAGCCTGCCCGCAAGGTCCACACCAGCGCCAGCACCATCACTGCAGCCAGCAGGCTCAGGAACAGCACCACGCCGATGGCGACGACCACGACGCGCAGTACAAAACGCAAAAGGCCAGCAACAATTTCGTTCAAACGACACCTCTCATTCACAACAAGGGCCGGGGCCAAAGCCCCTGCCCCACCCCCATCAACCCGGCGAAACAGCGCCGAACTGGAACACGCCGGGCTCCAGCACCGGGTTCACCGTGACCGGAATCACGCTCTTGGGCGGAAAACGCCCTTCCAGCAGCAGCTTGGACAGCGGGTTCTCGATGCGCTGCTGAATCGCCCGCTTGAGCGGCCGCGCACCGTAAACCGGGTCAAACCCCACCTTGGCCAATTCTGCCAAGGCAGCCTCGGACACCTCCAGCTCCAAATCCATCTTCGCCAGCCGGGTTTGCAGCAACTGCAACTGAATCTTGGCAATGGAGGCAATGTTTTGCGCATCCAGCGCATGGAATACCACCGTCTCATCGATCCGGTTCAGGAATTCGGGTCGGAAATGGTTCTTGAGTTCCCCCCACACCGCTTCCTTGATGTCGTCCGAGTCCTGCCCCACCATGGCCTGGATCAGGTGCGAGCCGATGTTGCTCGTCATCACGATCACCGTGTTCTTGAAGTCCACAGTGCG
>NZ_JBKBXG010000033.1:0-53227 GCF_046314175.1 Acidovorax sp.
CACAAACGCACGAATTTGCCGCTCCACCCCGCGCGCCGACAGCGCGAACGGTGTGAACGGCGAGATGGGCGACTACAGCCGCGAGGGCGCCACCGCCAGCGGATGGTAGGCGTAGCGCCCCGTGTGCAGGATCTGCAGCGCGATCTTGCCGCCCGCACCGTGCACGGCGTCGGTCACCACCCGGTGACGCTTGGCCGCGCCCGAGGTCGCCAGCGTGCCCGCAAACGGCTTGGCCCAGCCCGCGATGTTGGGTGCAAAGCCGCCCGTCACGATCAGCCCTACGTCGCCTTCAGCCCGCTCGCGGAAGTACGCCGCCATGCGCGTGAGGTCTCGCCCGTCCTCCAGCCCCGTATGCATGGAGCCCATCAAAACCCGGTTCTTGATCGTTGTGAAACCCAGGTCGAGCGGCGCGAGCAGGTGCGGATACCGAGCAGCGCCAGGCGTGGGTGACATGGCAACGGAAGGTGCGGGCGCGGTGGCGGCAGAGGAATTCATGGCGTCTCGTGAGGTATAGAAGGTTTTTCTAGAACTTTATTCTAGAATCTGCTTCCATGGCAAGCCGAATCACCCCTAGCCCTTCCAACAACCCTGCCGACGCCCCCACCGACCGTCGCCAGGACATCTTGAACGCCGCCCTCGCCTGCGCGGCCGAAGGCGGCGTGGACGCGGTCACCATCGACGGCGTGCGCGCCCGCTGCGGGGCCAGCGTGGGCAGCATTTATCACCACTTTGGCAACCGCGACGGCATCGTGGCCGCGCTGTTCTTCGACATCTTTCACGACCAGTCGCGCAGCGTGCAGGCACAGCTCGATGCCGCCCAGGGCGTCGAAGCGGGCGTGCAGGCCTTGGTCACGGGCTATCTGGACTGGGTGGTGGCGCAACCCGAGCGGGCGGGTTTTCTGTTCCAGGCACGCGGCGCCGTGGCCGCAGGCCCGCGAACGCCCGACCTGGCCGAGGCCGCGCGGCGCCGCAACCAGGCGCTGTTGGCCTGGTTCGAGCCCCACCGCCAATCGGGCGCGTTGCGCAACCTGCCTTGTGAGCTGATGCCGTCGCTGGTGATGGGGCCGGTGCAGAGCTATTGCAGGGCGTGGCTGTCAGAGCGCGCCGGCCAGGGCGCCCTGCCCTCACCGGATACTTACCGCAGCGAACTGGCGGCTGCGGCCTGGCGCACGGTGCGGGCCTGAAGCTCAATCAGCCTCAGCACCACGCTGGCGGCCAAAAATCCGGTGCGCCAGCCAGAACAGCAACGCGCCCGCCGGCCCAATGGCAACCAGGTTCCAAAACGGCATGACCAGCAGGCCGATCGCAGCAGTCGATCCCTTGGGGGCGACGAAGACGGAGTAGTGCATGAATACATCGCCCGCCAGGCATGCCGCGGCAGCCCCCAGCCCCCACGGCGTCAGACGTCTCCATGCCAGCACCGCTGCGATGGCGTAAGGCGCGCAAGACCAAAGAAACAGGCCGATCAGAAAGGCGCCGACGCCCATCCCGCCATCCGCCTTGACAAAGACCGTGTAGAGATGCAGTGCCACGCCCGCTGCGCACAGAGTCAGCGCTGATTTGTGGAGCGTGGGGAATGGCATGGGCGGGCGTTCTCTCTCTTCAATAATGCGGCGGCAACTCGTCACGCAGGTTGCGCGGCCCGCCCGCGCCACCATCAGGCGCCTGCTGCCGCAGCTGAATGACCTCATGCGTGAGCCGGTCGATCAGTTGCTGCTGCTGGTAGATGGTCATGTTCAGCTGGTCCAGCAGGTCTTCGGTGAAGCTGGCCTTGATCTCCAGGCTTTCCAGGCGCTGGAGGATGTCGGCGGTGTCGTTGTCGTCTGACATCGACGCTTCAGATCGCCTGACCAAGCCGCGCCACGCCTTCGCGAATCTTGTCCACGTCGGCGGTGGCAAACGACAGGCGGAACGTGGCGTGGTCCGGATTGGCGCAGAAGAACGGCGTGCCGGGCACAAAGGCCACGCCCTTTTCAATGGCGCGCTTGGCCAGCACGTTGCCGTCGGCCACTTTGCCGCCCGCACCCGTCAGGCGCGCCCACACAAACAGGCCGCCTTGGGGCTGCACAAACTCGATGGCATCGCCCAGCTCCTTGCGCAGCGCATCACCCATGGCCTGGGCGCGCTCGGCGTACACCTTGCGCACGTTGGCCAGCGTGGCAGGCATGCGGCCGGCCTTGAGGTACTGCGCGGCTGTGGCCTGAGCAAAGGTGCTGGTGTGCGCGTCGCTGAACTGCTTGCACATGGTGGCTTTGCCCAGCAGCTCGGCCGGGGCAATCATCCAGCCCACGCGCAGGCCGGGCGAGAGCACCTTGCTCAAACTGCCGCAGTGCACGAGCAGTTCGCGGCTGCCGGGCACCGTGGCCGACAGGTTGAGCAGGCTGGGAGGAGGGGCTTCGCCGAAGTACAGGTCACCGTAGGGGTCGTCCTCGACGATCAGGGTGTTGTGCTTCACAGCCATCTCCAGCACGGCCTTGCGGCGTTCCAGGCTCAGCATGGCGCCGCTGGGGTTACCGAAGGTGGGGATCAGGTAGACGAACTTGGGTTTGTGCTCGGCGATGAGCTTTTCCAGCTCGTCGGTCTTCACGCCGTTGCCGTCGATGGGCGCGCTGATGAGCTCGGCGCCATACAACCGAAAGCACTGGATGGTGGCCAAGAAAGTCGGTCCTTCCACGATGACTTTGTCGCCGGGGCTGATCAGCGTCTTGCCCAGCAAGTCCAGCGCCTGCTGGCTGCCGGTGGTGACGATGAGGTTATCGGCCGCCACGTCCTGGGCGCCCTTGCTGGCCATGAAGGCAGCCAATTGCTCGCGCAGCGGGTTGTAGCCTTCGGTCGCGCCGTATTGCAGCGCAGCGCCGGGCTCTTCCGTCAAGGCCGCATTGCTGGCTGCACGGATGCCGTCCACGTCAAACATGGCGCTGTCGGGGAAGCCGCCTGCAAAGCTGATGATGCCGGGCTTGCCCAGCAGCTTGAAAAGCTCACGGATGGCGGAGGTTTCTACGTTGTTCAGGCGGTCGGCAAATTGCATGGCGTGGACGGGGTGGTTTTCAAAGGATCACGCATTGTCGCCAATTGGCGTGCAGGTTTCCTGCGGCTTACACTGCGTCGGCCTATTCACGGACCTCAGGACGCCCCATGCCTCTTACCATCCGCACCCTCCCCCGCATGCGCCTGGCCACCATGCGCCACACTGGCGCGTCCGGCCATCCCGGCCTGACCCAGCTGTGGGAGCGCTTTGGCGCCTGGTGCGCTGCGAACCGGCTGGATGAGCCCCGCCCCAAGTTCTACGGTTTCAGCCACGACAACCCGGCCTGCACTCCGCCCGAGCAGTGCCGCTACGATGCGGCCGTGCAGGTCGGTGTGGGCCTGCGCACCGGGCCCGATGTGCAGGTGATGGACTATGAGGGCGGCGACTACGCCTGCCTGGACTTCGAGGGCACAGGGTCCGAGATCGCCGCTGCGTGGGCGCAAATGGCCGTCCCGGGGCAGATCCCCGAAGGCTGGGAATGGGCGCCCCGCTCGGCGCTGGAAATCTATGACGAAGACTTTGCGGTGGACCCGGCCACCGGCCGGTTCCCCTGCTGGCTGTGCGTGCCGATACAACGCAGCCGCTGAGTTCTTGCTTCCGCGTTCAATGCAGTAGCCTTGAATTGCCGCTCCCGGTACCACCCCAACCACACGATGAAAACTGCGCTGATCGAACCCTTCTTCGCCACCCTGAAGGCCGCCAATCCCCTGCCCAACACGGAGCTGGAATACACCACGGTGTTCGAGTTGCTGGCCGCCGTGCTGCTGTCTGCACAGGCGACGGATGTGGGCGTGAACAAGGCCACCCGCAAACTCTTCCCCGCAACGGGCACACCGCAGGCCATCCTGGACCTGGGCCTCGAAGGGCTGGAGGGCTACATCAAGACCATTGGCCTGTACAAGAGCAAGGCCAAACACCTGATGCAGACCTGCCAGATTTTGGTGGAACAACACGGCGGCGTGGTGCCGCGCACCCGGGAAGAACTCGAAGCCCTGCCGGGCGTGGGCCGCAAGACCGCCAACGTGGTGCTGAATGTGGCCTTTGGCCAGCCCACCATGGCGGTGGACACCCACATCTTTCGCGTGAGCAACCGCACGGGCCTGGCGCCAGGCAAGAACCCGCTGGCGGTGGAAATGCAGCTGATGAAGCGCGTGCCGCCTGCCTATGCGGTGGATTCACACCACTGGCTTATCTTGCATGGCCGCTATGTGTGTCAGGCACGCAAGCCGCGTTGCTGGGAATGTGCGGTGGTGCCGTATTGCGACTACCAGCCGAAGACGTTGACGCCCTAGTTAAACACGTTAGATTGCTATTATTTATATAGCTCCTAGCGCTTTATGGATAAGCGCTAGGAGCATATTTCACTCAAAATTCTTGTCCACAAACTTCTGGATGCCCGCGCGATAGTCGTTGCAGATGTCAATCGGCAAGATGCCGCAAAACGTTGGGGCGTTTGTCTAGGATGGCACGTATTGTTTCGCGGTAGACATGGCTGAGACTCCAGCGCCACGTGTTTCAGATGTCAACAATCTCACGCGTAGCCCAGCGCCGCCATCTCCCCCGAAACACCCGCCCACGCCACATCGAATCCCGCCATCTTGCGCTCCGGCGACACGGGGTGCGCACTCAGCGCCCAGGTCGCCCCCGCCACCACGCTGTCAATCACCGGCACCGCCACCTGGTGCTGCACCAGAGCGGCCATGCCCGCCAGCCCCGCGCCGCCCAGGATGACGGCCTGCACGCCCATCTGACGCACCACATCGCTGCAGGCCTGGGAGAGCAGCGTGCGGGCAGCTTCGGGGTCGGCGGCAAGTTGAGCGCCAGTGGGCGCCACCGTGTGGATGCCAGCCAGCGCGTGCGCGTGGCCCAATGCCTGTGCCAGGCGCTGCAGCATGGGCCCCCAGCGCTCGCCCCCCGTGACAATCGCATACCGCCCATGGCGGGCAGCTTCGATGAAGGAGGCTTCAGCCAGGCCCGTCACGGGCACGGGGCTGCTCTCGCGCAGCGCCATGAGGCCCGGGTCGCCAAAGCAGCCGATGAGCACGGCGTCGGGTTGCGGGTGGGGTTGCGCCAGTTCGTTCGACCAGGCATCCAGCGCTGCATGGCCAGCCACGGCGTAGCTGGCCTCGCAAGCGATGTAGGGCGCACCAAAGCGGGCCGTGGCCGTACGCACCGCCACATGCGAACCTGCTGCCGCCTGCACATGCTGCTGCAGCAAGTTGCTGACGCTGACCGAGGTGTTAGGGTTGATGACGAGCAGCTGGCGCATGGCGATGTATCGCGATTCAGAAGCCCAGGAGTTGCGCACGATCGCGCACATCGCTGGCCGGGGGCGTGAACTCCCGCTGCGTTTCGATACGCACCAGATGCGCGAGCATGAGGCGCGCGGCCTCGCGGGCATCGCGCAGGTGCATGGCGTCACTCAGCGCCCGGCGCTCGCGGCAGCCGCAGGCCGTGGCCTCGTCGCGTTCGCGTGCGTGGCTGGGGCTGAAGGTGTGCATGCCACGGATGTACGCAAACCCCGTGCCAAATTTGCACACAATGTTTTTGAACACTGCATCAAAGTTTCACCAACTTCGTGCAGGACGGCCCTCGGTGGGACGACGTGGCTGCACCACCAATGGCCCGCAAAGGGATCTTGGGTGCCAAAAATCACGCGACCACCAGCAGCAGTTGCGTCGCTATACTGGCCTCGGGACAAAGAAACAATTTCTTACGTAGGCACGCCACGTCACTGCTCCACGCATGAACCTCGACCCACGTTCCATGATCGCCATGGCGGGCGTCATGTCCGCGATCATGGCCATCGTGCTGCTGTTCATGCGGCGCTACTACCCGCCATCGATCCGGGGCGTGGGTGCCTGGGCGGCAGCACCCCTGCTGTGGCTGCTATCCACCGCGCTGTTCGGCGCGCGCGGGCTTATCCCAGACTGGCTCAGCCTGGTGCTGGCCAACCAATTGCTGGTGCTGGGCACCGTCACCTACTACATGGGCACACGCAGTTTTATGGGTCAGCCCACCACTTGGCGCCCCTGGAACTGGCTGATGGTAGGCACCACGTTCGTGTTCATCGTGCTCACCTACTGGATGCCCAACTACGCACTGCGGGTCGGCTTTTTCACCGTAGTCATGGGGGTCATCTACGTTGCGCAGATGCGCTTTATGTTGCGCCATGGCGGGCGCAACTTTCCGGTCAGGCTGGTGGAAGTGGTGCTGGCCTTGCACATAGTGGTGTTGGCGATGCGGCTGATCTCCATCCTGACCGGCAATGCTGGCGCAGACCTGATGGAGCCCTCGCTATTGCAGACGCTATATATCGGGGCCTATGTGATCACGGTGCTGATGCTCTCCATCGGCGCGGTGCTGATGGCCACCGACCGCCTGCGTACCGAGCTGGAACACCTGGCCACCCACGACTCCCTCACCAACACCCTGAATCGCCGCGCACTGCTGCAACGCTGTGAAGACGAACTGGAGCGGGCGCAACGCTACGGCAACGGGCCATCCATCATGATGCTGGACCTGGACAACTTCAAGGCCGTGAACGACACCCGTGGCCACCAGCACGGGGATGCAGTGCTGGTGCACTTTGCCGAGCGCACCCGCCAAGTGCTCCGCCGCGCAGACCGGCTGGGGCGCTACGGCGGCGAGGAGTTTCTGGTGCTGCTGCCCGGCGCAAACACCGCCGCCGCGCAGGGTGTGGCCCAGCGCATCCACGCCACGCTGGCCGCGGGTCATCCCCTGGACTGCCAAGTCAGCATCGGGCTGACCAGCTGGACGGGACCACACGAAACACTAGATGGCATGCTGTCGCGTGCGGACGCAGCGCTGTACCGTGCCAAGGATGACGGGCGCAACCGTACCGTGGTGGCTTGATCCTCTGGAGAATCAAGCCGTCTGGGTGGCTACACCGGCCGACTCAAAACTAGCCATCTCTGCCAGCACCGCACACGCCGACTGCAGCAACGGCCAAGCCAACGCGGCGCCCGACCCCTCGCCCAGCCGCAAACCCAAATCCAGCAATGGCTCAGCCTGCATCTGCGCCAGCATCAGGCTGTGACCGCGCTCGCCCGAGCGGTGGGCAAACACGCAGCGCTGCAGCACCGCAGGCTGCAGGCGGCTGGCCACCAGCACCGCGGCGCTGGTGATGAAGCCGTCCACCACAATCACGCGTCGCTCGGCGGCGGCCTGCAGCACGGCGCCCACCATGGTCGCCACCTCGTAACCGCCCAGGGCAGCCAGGGCATCCAGCGGGCTGGTTGCGCGGGCGTTGGCGTCCAGCGCCTGCTGCAGCACGGCGCGCTTGCGTTCAATGCCCGCCGCGTCCAGTCCTGTGCCCGCGCCCGTCACCTCGGCCAACGGCAGGCCCGCCAGGCGTGCTAGCAGCAGCGATGCCACCGATGTGTTGGCAATCCCCATCTCGCCCAGCAACAAGACGTTGCCGGGCAGCCCTCGCACCACGTCCACCCCGTTGGCCAGGGCCTGCGCACATTGCTCCGCGCTCATTGCGGGGCCGACGGATGCATCCTGCGAGCCGGGCGCCACCTTGCGCAGCAGCAGGCGCGGCTGGCAGGGGGCAGATTCACGCGGAGAGATGTCGCGGGCCACGCCGCAATCCACCACCGTGAGGCCCAGGCCATGCTGGCGCGCGAGCACGCTGACAGCGGCGCCGCCCGCCAGAAAGTTTTCGACCATCTGCCAGGTCACGTCACTCGGAAAAGCCGACACGCCGCGCGCGGCCAGGCCGTGGTCGGCGGCGAAGACGACCATCTGCGGTTGCTCCAGCACCGGTGTTTCGGTGCCCAGAATCTGCCCCAGCGTGAGCGCCAGGGCTTCCAGGCGCCCGAGCGAGCCCAGGGGTTTGGTTTTGTGGTCCAGCTTGTGTTGCAGCGCCTGGGTGAGCATGGGATTGGCAATGTCGGCAATCAGAGGGAGGTTGGCGGTCATGGCGTGTTCAATATTCAATGGGTGTGAGGCGCGGCCCGCACACAGGGGCCCGCGCGTGGATGGCGGTGCGCACCAGGCCCAGCCAGGCCGGTGCTTGGATTCAGTGTCAGGCGACAGCTTCGCGCCTGCGCGGGGCGGCCGATGGGTCGCGCTGCACCAGCAGAAAGATCCAGGGTGGTATCAAGCCCACCGGGGCGTGTGCGCGGCGGTGAGGATGCGGCTGGGCACCTCATCGGGCACGGGTGTGGGCAGAAACTGCCCGCGCACATCGCGGCGTAACACGATGGCGTGGAAAGATGGAGTGGTAAGGGCGTCGCAGGCCTGTTGTGTGTAGGCGTGAACGCTGGGCGTGGCTTGCGCCGCCGCAGTGGTATTCATGGCAGTCCCCTGAGCGTGAATAGTGGCAGCGCTGCCCGGCCTTGCAGCGCCAAGAATTGCTCAGGCCGGTCTTCTGGCTTGGAGTCGTCTGCCTGCGCACACCTTCCCGGCGAGTGCAGTGTTTTGCGCTGGATGGCACAAATAAAAAGGATGGATTTTTGGTTCTGGCAAGGCGCAAACCACAGCGATACCAGACGGTATCGCGAGGATTTGCAATGCAGCCAGGGCCGAAAAGACGCCTTTTTATGTGTCAGATAGCGTGAAACACTGCACCAGGCCGCCAGTGGCATTTGTGCGGGGCATCGTCCTTACAGCGTTGGGCACGCGGCGGATTTGCACCGCCTTCCCGATTCTCCCGTTGCCGCCAAGCGGCATTGGGCACCTGAGGCTGCGAATGGTAGCAGCCCAGTGCACCCCATTCATTCAAGTACCGGCCCTCAGCTGGCCAGCACCGAACCGTCCTTGGCGCGGTCGCGGGCCAGTGCTTCGGCCACGCTCTTGCGGCGAAAGAACACCGTCACGATGCTGGAGGTGATCACGATGAAGAGCGAGTACAGCACCGGGATCAGTAGCACCTCCTGCTGCATGGGGCCGGTGAAGGTCAGCGTCACGATCAGCACGGCCAGCGGGCCGTTCTGAATGCCGGTCTCCAGCGCGATGGTGCGGCTGCGGTTCGGGTCCTGCTTTAGCAGCCGGGCCAGTACATACCCCAGCCCGATGCCGAAGATGCCCAGCCCGATGGCGGCAAAGAACACGTACCACGGGGTGCCGGCCAGCAGCATGTGGTTGCGCGGGATCCAGGTGAACACCAGGAACAGAATCACCGCCACCCCCAGCATGCCACCCAGCAGTTCAATCGTGGCTCCGATGTTGGGGTTGAGCTTGCGCAGCACCATGCCGAGGACGGTGGGTACCAGCAGCACGAACAGCACCTGCGCCACATTGCCCGCCGGGATCTTGAAGTCGCCGCTCAGCCCGGCCAGCTGCGAGTAAAACTCCAGCAGCGCGGGCACCATGCCCAGCGCGACCAGCGAGGACACCGAGGTCATCATGATCGACAGCGCCAGCACCGCCTTGCTGAAGTAGGTGAAGATGTTGGAGGTGGTGCCGCCCGGCATGCAGGCCATGAGGATCAGGCCCACCGTCAGGCCGGGTGACAGGTCCAGTGCCTTGGCCAGCACAAAGCCCAGCAGCGGCATGATGCCGTACTGGCACAGCAGGCCCACCATCACGCCCTTGGGCTTGCGAAAGGCGATGCGAAAGTCGCGCCAGGTGAGCGACGCGCCCATGCCGAGCATGATGACGATCATCATGATGCCCAGCAGCTTGGTCTCGAATTCGGAGATCATGTTGGAGTTCTCTTTGTCAGGGTGAAGGGGTGGGGCTCAACCGCGGTTCAGCTCTTGCGCCACGGCCTTGCGCAGGTCCTTGCGCAGCACCTTGCCGACGGGGCTCTTGGGCAGTTCGTCGCGCACCACCACCAGCTTGGGCACTTTGTAGGCCGCCAGGTGCTGCTTGCAGTGGGCGATCACGTCTGCCGGCATCACCTCCTTGGCATGGTCCGGGTTCTGCACCACGTAAGCACGCACCGCTTCGCCGGTCTTGGCGTCGGGCACGCCGATCACGGCCACCTCCAGCACATGGTCCATGTCGGCGATCACGTCCTCCACCTCGTTGGGGTACACGTTGAAGCCCGACACCAAAATCATGTCCTTCTTGCGGTCCACGATGCGCATGAAGCCGCCTTCGTCCATCACCGCCACGTCGCCGGTGGCGAACCAGCCGTTGTTCATCACCTTGGCGGTTTCTTCTTCGGCGTTCCAGTAGCCCTTCATCACCTGCGGGCCGCGCACCCAGATCTCGCCCGGCGCGCCGGCTGCGACGTCCTGGCCGTGGTCGTCCACCAGGCGCACGTCCGTGCCCGGGGCGGGAATGCCGATGCTGCCGTCGCGGGGCGTGCCGGTCAGCGGGTTGAAACTCACCACCGGCGCGGTCTCGGTCAGGCCGTAACCCTCGGCAATCGGCGTCTTGGTCAGCTCGCGCCAGCGCTGCGCCACCGTGGTGTGCAGCGCGGTGCCGCCCGAGATGGATGCCTTGAGGGTTTTGGGCGGGTAGGCCACGAACCACTCCTCGTTCAGCAGGCCGTTGAACAGGGTGTTGACCCCCGTCATCCACGTGACGGGGAAATTCTCCATGGCGCGTTGCAGGTTCTGCACCGGCCGTGGGTTGGGGATCAGCACGTTGTGCCCGCCAATCGACAGAAAGCCCAGCAGGTTGGCCGTGAAGGCGAAGATGTGATAGAGCGGCAGAGCCGTCAGCACGCATTCCTCGCCCATGGCCATGTGGGTCTGGCCCATGGCGCGGGTCTGCTGGATGTTGTTCAGCAAATTGTCGTGCGTCAGCATTGCGCCCTTGCTCACGCCGGTGGTTCCGCCGGTGTACTGCAGCAGGGCCAGGTCGTGGCGGCCCACGGTTTCCCAATAGGTGCGGGCAGGTGTCTTGGCCAGCGTGGCGCGCCCCTGGGTCAACGCATCCTTCAGACGCACATGGGGCACCGACACCGGCGGCAGCACCCGGTTCCAGTAGCGCTGCACGCCGCGCACAATAGCGCCCGGCACAGTCGGAAAGAACTCCGAAATCGATGCCAGCACCACCTTCTCGATGCCCGTCTTGGCCTGCACCGCCGGCAGCTTGTCGGCAAACATGTCCACCATCACCAGCACCTTGGCGCCAGCGTTGTTGAACTGGTGGATCATTTCCGTCTCGGTGTAGAGCGGGTTGGTGTTCACCAGCACACAGCCGGCCTTGAACACCCCCAGGGCTGCCACCGGGTAGCCCAGGCTATTGGGCATTTGCACCGCCACACGGTCGCCCGCCTTCAGGCCCGCCACGGCACGCAGGTAACCGGCAAACGCGTCGGAAAGTTCGTCCACCTGCTCAAAGCTCAGGCGGCCATTCATGCCGTTGGGCACCACGCAACTGAAGGCCGCCTTCACTTTGCTTTCAGCCTGCCACTTCTTGCAGCATTCGTGGGTCAGTTCGGCCAGGTTGCGATGTGGTATCGACTCCAGTGCCTGGGCAATGCCCACCTGCTGGTACGACGGGTGCCAGGGCCTTACAGGCAATTCGGTCATGGAGTGCTTCGCGGAAGGGTTGAAAAATCGAACGGTCGTTCGGAACTGGCGGATGTTAGCCAAGCCCGGTCCGTATTTCTGGACTCAGTTCTCAGTTTTACGCCGGGGTTTTCCCGCTTGTGGCGAACGCGCATGGCCGTGCGCGCAGCGGTGAGCGCGCCTGCATCAACAAACCCGGTGACGATGATCACGTGGGTCGTCACGGTGCAGATCGCCACGGTGTCGATGAAGGGCTGCATCAACGCTGGCGTAACCCCAGGGATGCGCCGATACTTCTTTTTTCAATAGCTGCTAACGCTTGATGGATAAGCGCTAGATGCCATTTTGGCTTGAAGTTCCTGCATCGCATCCCAGGCGAGCGCCATCGCTGGGGGTCTATTCAGCGTCGCATTGCGCGACAAGGGAGTCCAGCACATCGGACTCGAAGTGCCGGGCAACGCCATCGGCCAGCCCATCAAACACAGCCTCCATCGTGGGCGCATGGGCACCAAACAGGGCTTTCATAACGGCAGGGTCTTCAAACAAGCCGTGCAGGTAAACGCCCAGCACATTGCCCGCCGGGTTCTGCCAGGCGATGCCACGGATGACCTCTCGCGCCACATCGCCCTTCGCCGCCATGGCCGGGTGCTGGGCCGTCTGGCCGTGGTGGATTTCGTAGCCGGTGACGGGTACCCCTGCCAATGCCGCCCAAGCCCCCTGCACCGCACCAAACTGCGCCTGTGTACGCTGCACGGTTTTGGCGACCTCGAAGGTGGTAACCAGGGGCAACAGGCCCAGGCCGGGCGCATTGCCGTCGATACCCGCCGTGTCGATCAGCGCCTCGCCCAGCATCTGCAGGCCACCACACACGCCCAGCACGGTGCCGCCCTGCCCTGCGTGGTGCGCAATGGCTTGGTCCAGCCCCTGACCGCGCAGCCAGGCCAGGTCGGCGGCAGTGGACTTGGAGCCAGGCAGCACCACCCAGTCGGTGGGTTTGAGGCCGCCCAGGTCCGCCGGGCTGCGCGCCCACAGCAGCCGCACGCCGGGCACGTTTTTGAGCGGCTGAAACTCGTCAAGGTTGCTGATGCGCGGGTAGGCGACGACGGCCACGGTGGTGTGCACGGCGCCTGCAGCGGTGCTACGGTCGTCAAATACACCATCCTCTTCGGGCAGGCCATGGCGCCAGTGCATAGGGATGGTAGCCACGGTGGGCACACCGGTCAGGTCCTGCAGCATCTGCGGCGCCGGAGCCAGCAGGCTGGCGTCACCCCGGAACTTGTTGAGCACAAAGCCATAGATCAGCGCGCGCTCGTCCTCGGGCAGCAGGGCCCAGGTGCCGTACAAGTGGGCAAAGGCTCCGCCACGGTCGATGTCGGTCACCAGCAGGCAGCGCGCATTGGCGTGCCGCGCCACGCGCATGTTCACGATGTCGCTGGCGTGCAGGTTGATTTCGGCGGGCGAGCCTGCGCCTTCAATCACCACAACATCGTTCTCGGCGCGCAGTGCGTCGAGCGCTGCCGCTATTTGCGGCCACACCTTTTCGCTGCGGCCGCGCCAGGGCATCGCTGTCAGCTCCGCACTCACCTGCCCCATCAGCACCACCTGGCTGTGCGTGTCGGCCTCGGGCTTGAGCAGCAGCGGGTTCATGCGCACCTCGGGCTCGGCGCGGGCCGCGAGGGCCTGGAAATACTGGGCACTGCCGATTTCGCCCATCACGCCAACAGGACCAGGCACCACACGCGCGTTGTTGCTCATGTTCTGCGCCTTGAATGGCGCCACCTTGAGGCCCTGGTTGCTGTAGTAGCGGCACAGCGCGGTGGTGAGCCAGCTTTTGCCCGCGCCACTGGTGGTGCCCAGCACCATCACGCAACGGGCCGGTGGGGAAGAGGTTGTTGAAGTCAAGGCAGTGGGCGGACCATGCGGTCCATGATGTGTTCGAGTGCTGCCGCCGCATCGGTGCAGCGGCCGGTGTGCACGGGCGAGGTCTGGATGATGGCGCTGCGCCGGGCCGTGAGCCAGTGAAAGCGCTGGCGGTACGGCAGGCGCGCAATGGGACCGCAGCCTTCGTCGCCCGCACAGATGGCCACGATGGCGGACAGGTGGCGACGCACGGTGTCGATGTCGGCGTGCGGGTCCATGGCCAGCAGACGCGCTTCGTCCAGCGCGATGGCGGCCTGCAGAAAGCCGGTGCGCTGGCACGAGAGGATCACGCCCGCGTTGATGAATTCCTCGCGCTCCACGCGCGGCACCACGCGCACGATGGCGTAGTCGTACACCTCAGGCGCGTGCATCGACAGCCTCCTTCAACGCATTGACCCAGGTTGCGCGCCCGGCCAGGCGCGCGCAGAAGTAATCCACATAGGCCTGTCGATGGGTGATGGCTGCGGTCAGCAGCCCTTCGTCGTGGTCTGCACCAGCCAACAGCAAAAACGCATCGGGCACCTCGGCCAGGATGCCGCCCACCACATCGGGCGTGAGGCGTGCGGCCAGCTCGGCATCCACCTGCGCCAGCGCCGTGGCCTGGGCCAGCAGCACATGGTCGGCAATCGGAGCAAAGGGCTTGGCAGGCAGCGCCACAACGCCGTTCCACGCATGGTGAAACGTCAGTGCAGCGCCGTGGTCGATGAGCCAGGGCTTGCGGTGCCACATGAGCAGATTGGTGTTGCGCGCCGTGCGGTCCACATTGCCCACCAAAGCGTCGAACCACACCAGGCGCGAAGCGAAATCGTCGGACACGTCGTCCACCGCCGGGTCGAAATTGAGCGCACCTGAGAGGTAATCCAGCCCCACGTTCAGGCCGCCGCTGGCGCGGACCAGGTCCTGGATTTCGGGGTCGGGCTCGGTCTGCGCCAGGGCGGGGTCGAGCTGGGCCAGCACGATCTCGGGCACGGGCAGGCCCAGCGCACGGGCGATGCCGCCCGCGATGATCTCGGCCAACAGCGCGCGCACGCCCTGCCCTGCACCCCGAAACTTGAGCACGTAGGTTCCCAGGTCATCGCCCTCGACGATGGCGGGCATGGAGCCACCTTCACGCAGCGGCGTGACGTAGCGGTTGACGGTGATGGTTCTCACGAGATATCTCCTGAACCGGTTGAAATGCTGCTGGGGATGGTACGGCGCCGCAACGCTAGCCATGCGGCCTGCAGCGCATCTTGTGCAGCGGGCGCCAGCACCCCCAGGCGCACGGTGCCGGGCAGGCCAAACGACGTTGCGTCCCGCAGCTTGATGCCACTGGCGCGCAGCGCCGCCAGATCGCTCTGCAGCGTCGCCGTAGCTGGCCGGGCGCAGAAATAGTTGGCCAGACTGCCTGCGTGCAGGGTCCAACCCAGGTCGATGCACAGAGCCAGCTGGCGAGCCTTCCAGTCGCTCAGGGTGCACAGGCTGTGCAGCAGCCATTGCTGCACGGTGGCTTGCGTCCACGCCTGCAGCAAGGCCACGCCATGGGCGCCCACGGGCCAGGAAGGCGCCAGGGCCGTCAGCGCCTGCACAGCATCCTCGCCACCAGGCGGTGCCACGGCATAGGCCGCGCGCACGCCCGTGAGCCCCAGGGCCTTGTTGGGGGTCCAGAGCTGCCAGCAGGCCGATGGCAGGTGCGGCGACGGTGCGCCCTTCCACGCAGCCTCGGCATCCAGCCTCAAGGGCCCATACGCGCAGTCGAGCACCCGCAAGGCACTGGCAGCGTCGCCGTCTTCGCCCCCGCCCTCCCCTTCCCGCCACCCACACACTGCGGGATCTTCCTGGCCCAAAGGGCTGGAGGGCTCGCACGCCCATTGCAAACCCACCGATGCTCCACCACCGCGCAGCACCTCCAGCCCGCGCACCTGCGCAGCCTGGGCATAGTCGCCATAGCTGTGCAGCGGCACGGCCACCTGCACCGCGCCCTGCTGCGCCGCCAGCGCGGTGATGCGGTGAATGAACTCGCTGGCACTCGCTGCCAGCACGATGCGCCGGGGTGCCACGCCATGGAAGGCGCCCAGGGCCTCGCGCAGGGCCGTGTAGGCCGGGTCGGGGTAGCGCGTGGCATCGGCCGCCTGCACGACATGCAGCGCCTCGGGGCATGGCCCGCAAGCATTGCTGTTGGTGGAGAAATCAAACACCGGGATGCCCGCAGCGTCCGGGCCACCATGCAGCGATGACGAGGTAAGCAAGAGACCATAGGATGTCATACCTGCACCCACGCAAAGGCCGCCAGCGCCAGCAGCTGAATAGCCGTCACCACCGGCACCATGGCCAGCACCACGTGGGTACCCAGGCGTGCAGCGCGCCGCGTATCGAGCGGCCCCGCCCTGCGGCCCTTGCTGTGCAGCGTGTACACACCGGGCTTGGCCAGGCGCACGTTCAGCGCCAGCGCCATGGCCGCCATGGGCCAACCGCTGTTGGGCGATGGCGTCTTGCGCGCCTGGCGCGCCAGTGTGGAAAACGGCAGGCCCTTGGCGATCACCGCCAACAACAAAGCCGTGATGCGCGCGGGCACCCACGACAGCACGTCGTCTGCCCGCGCCGCCCACTTGCCCGCCCATTGCCAGTAACGCCCGCCGCGCATGCCGGGGTAGCCCCACATGGCGTCGGCCGTGTTGGCAAAGCGGTACAGCGCAGCGCCCGGCAATCCCAGCAGCGCAAACCAGAACAGCGGTGCCACAACCGAGTCGTTGAGGTTTTCGGCCAGCGACTCGATAGCCGACTCGCGCACCTGCACGGCAGTGAGCGCGCTTACATCCCGGCTCACCAGGCGAGACAGTTGCGCGCGCCCCGCAGGCAGCGACTGGCCCAGCGCCACCTCCACCGCCAACACCTCGTCACGCAGCATGCGCCAGGCCAGCAGCGGTTTGAGCAGCAGCGCGAGCAATGCCGCCGCCAGGAACCCGTGAAACATCAGCACCAGCTGCTGCACCGCCCAAGTCACTATAAAAATAATAGCTACTAGCGCACACCAGATAAGCGCTGAGCGCCAAAAAGTCTTGAAATCCTGCGCCACAGGCGATGTGGGTGCCAGCCGCTCACCCCACCACTGCAGCACCTTGCCCATCCACACCACGGGGTGCCAGGCGACGGGGGGCTCGCCCAGCCACCAGTCGACAGCCAGCGCCAACACCGGCACGCCCAGGCACACCGCCGCGGCAGGCAAAGCCCAGGCAGGCAGCAGCGGCGCAAACCAGTGGTCCAACACGGGGGTCTAGTCCTCAATGCCGCGCTGCGCCGGGATGCCCGCCTTGAACGCATGCTTGACCATCTGCATCTCGGTCACGGTGTCGGCCAGCTCGATGATCTCGGACGGGCAGCGGCGGCCGGTGAGGCATACATGCACCTCCTGGGGCCGGTCGCGCAGCGTCTGCAACACGCCCTCCAGCGGGAGCCAGCCGTAGATCAGTGGGTAGGTGATCTCGTCCAGCACCACCAGAAAATGCTCGCCCGACAGGATGGCGGCGCGCGCCTTTTCCCAGCCGTCGCGCGCCAACTGGGCCGAGTGCTCCAGGTCCTTGCTCTTCCAGCTGAAGCCGTCGCCCAGGCCCTCGATGGGGATGCCGATCTGCTCGAACATGCGGTGCTCGCCAAAGCGCGCCGTGGGCACTTTCATGAACTGGAAAATCTTCACGGCCTTGCCCCGGCCATGGGCGCGCAGGGCCAGGCCAAAGGCGGCCGTGCTCTTGCCCTTGCCGTCGCCGGTATTGACGATGACGAGGCCACGGCGTTCGCCTTCGGCCTTTTCGTAGCGCTTCTCGGTAGGAGGATTTTCGATCTGCATGGTGTTCATTCTTTCAGAGAGGCCGGGCATCACAGCCCGGCCGGTTGCAACGGTGGAGGCAGCGACGAAGGACGACGCGCCTGCCAGGCAGCGCCTGCCAGCACAACCAGCGCCATGACCAGCATCGCCAAGATGCCGGCCATGCGCTCGACGGGCGTGGGCTTAGCGGTGGGCGCATCGTGTTCGGGTTGGCGCTCCAGCAGCACGCCCATGGCGGGCATGGTGGGTGCGGCGGGCGGGGTCTCTGCCTGGGCTGGCGGCGCGGGCAGGTCCGCAGCAGCAGGCGCAGGCTGTGGCGCCGGGGCAGGCGACTGTGGCGTCGCCACCGCCATGCCAACGGGCGCTGCGTCCGCTGTGGGCACACCCCGCGCAGCCTGCTCCACCCAGCGCCGCACACTGGGCAGCTCGGCCGCCAGTGGCGCGGCGCGCGTCAGTTCCTGGTACACCTGCGCGAGTTGCTTTTGCGTGTCGGCATCGGCCTGCCAGTAGCCCTGGCGCTGTGCCTGCACCAGGCGCTCCAGCGACTGGGCGTAGGCCTGCGGATGCTCTTTCAGCCACTCGGGCAAACCCAGCTGGTGCTTGTCGCGCACCAGCACGTCGAAAAAGCTCTGCCAGTGGTCGCTGCGCACCGTGTCGGGCGCGACAGCCTGCCAGCCCCAGGCAAACTGCACGGCCTTGAGCACCTGCAGCGTGCCCGAATAGCCCTCGGCCTTCTGCGCCTTAAGCCAGCCCGGGTGCAGGTAGCGTGACTGCATATCCAGCGCAATGGCGCGCTGCGCGGTCTCGGTGGTGGGCTCGCTCACATCCTGCAGCTGCGCCACATGCAGCTCCAGCCCCTGCGGCCTGCCGGCCACGCGGGCGGCGGCCGAGAGGCCACCCAGGTACTGGAACGGATCGTCCGAGCTGACCATGGCGTACAGGTTGGAGCTGCGCGACAGGATGGCGGCATCGGTGCGGCGCAAGTGGGCACCCAGCGCCTTTGCCGCCGTGCCGCCCGCAACCCCCGTCACCGGCTCGCCATCCAGATAAGGCAGGCTCATGCGGTCGAGGAACATCTGGCCCAGGCGCGCATCGTTGGTTTGCAGGCCGTCGCTCTGCACCGCGTCGGACAGGCCGGTGCCGTAGTCGCCCACCGCATTGCCGAACGAGCGCACGCGAGCCAGTTGCTCGGCATGGGCGCGGGGCACGCCTTGCTTGCGCAGCTCCTGCCCGATCTGCGCGGTGTTGCGGGCGATCACATTGCCGGGCTCTGCATTTGCGGCCTGAGCCACAGCGCGGTCGAGCAGCGCCATGAGCGCGGGGAACTGGTCGCGGTACGACCCGGTGATGCTCATGAGCACATCGACACGCGGGCGCTTGAGTTCATCAGCCGCAATGGTTTCCACGCGCACCGGGCGGCCCGCGTCGTCCCACACCGGGCGCATGCCCAGCGCCACCAGGGCCTGGGCTTCCATGATGCCCTGGTGGCGCAGTGTTTCGCCTGCCCACAGAGACAGGGCGAAACGCTGTGGCGCCTGGCCATCATGGCGCGCCCGGTAATCCTTGAACCAGTCGTTGAACAGCGTCTGCGCCACGGCGTAGGCCTGGCGCGTGGGCAGGCGGCTGGGGTCGAGCCCTGTGAGGTTGCGGCCGGTAGGCAGGCTGTCGGGGTTGCGGATGGGGTCACCGCCGTAGGCTGCGGGCAGGTAGCGGCCCTCCAGCGCGGCCAGCAGGCCAGGCATTTCACCTTCGGTGGCCAGCAGGCGCTCCAGATCTTGCGCGCGCTGTGCCAGCTGCAGCAGCGCGGGTGTGTCGATGGGCTTGCGCGCGGCGCGGTTGGGTACGTGGTCTTCGGCGCGCACCACGTCGGATGAGGTTTGTGCGTGCAACACGGGGCGCAGGTCCAGCACGCTGGCGGCCTCGGCGTCCTTCAATGCTACCTCCAGCCAGCGCGCGGGGCGCGCGGCCAGCACCGCGTCGTGCTTGATGAGGAAGGCTTCGTCAATGTCTTCGCCCAGCGCCTCAATGAGCGGCTTGCGCAGCGCCTGCAGGATCGTTTCGCGCCGCTGCTCTGGCGCAGGCACGCGGCCGAACACGGCCAGGCCCTTGGGCTGCGAGCTTTGCGCGAGCTGGTCCATGTAGGGGTGAAGAATCTCAAGGAAGCCTTCGAAGTTGGCCGCGATGCGCGCTGCGCTCCAGCCCAGGTCGCGGTGCAGTTGATGCTCTACAAACTGCGCCACCAGCTGCTTTTCGAGCGCGCGGCGCGTGGGGCCTTCGTCCACGGTTTCCCACTCGTGCATCACCTCGTGCATATGGGCCATGCGCGCCTCGAAGCCTGCCGGGGCAAACACGGGCGTGCGGTGGCTCACCAGCACGGCGCGACCCCTGCGCTTGGCGGTGAGCGCCTCGCCCAGGTTGTCCACGATGTAGGGGTAGACCACGGGCAGGTCGCCCAGGGGCAGCAGCGCGTCGTCGTGCACATCGAGCGCACGCGCCTTGCCACCGGCCCACTCCTGCGTGCCGTGCGTGCCAAAGTGGATGAGCGCATCGGCCTCCCGCTGCGCCCACAGGTACACGGCCAGATAGTGGTGCGACAGCGGCGCCTTGGACTTGTGCATGAACGGGTTCTGGCCCAGGCGCAGAGTTTCCTCGCGCGGGGGCTGGGGCAGCACGGCCAGCTGGCCCACCTGCAGGCGCGGGATGGCGAAGACCTTTTCACCCTGCCAGTCGACCACGTAGCGGCTCTTTCCGGGCGCGCCCCAGTGCGCGTTCATGCGTTCCCGCACGGCCTTGGGCAAGGTGGCCAGATGCTGCTCATAGCGCGCCAGCGGCAGCGCGGCGGCCTGGCCCGACTCCAACAACTTACGCACATCGGCGCCGGGGTAGTAGGCGGCCAACAAGGGCTTAAGGCCGTCGATCCAGCCCTGCTCGGGCACCTCCTGCGTGCGGTAGCCCGCCTGGGCCAGGCCGCCCGATACCTGTTCCAGGCTGCGCGGCACATTGAGGAACGAGGCGCCGAAGTTGGTGCCGCCCGGCGGGTAGTTGTAGACCATGGCCACCAAGCGCTTGTCGGCGGCGGGTTTGGTTTGCAGCGCGATCAGGCGCCGCGCTTTGGCGGCCACTGCTTGGGCCTGGCGCTCGATGAGGCGGTAATCGCGGCCTTCGGCGCCGTGGGCTGTGACCAGGACCGGATCGATGGCGCCCGCGGCCTCGGGCTGCGCCAGATAGAACGGCACGTCGGACAGCGACAACCCCGTTGCGCTCGCCTCCCACACCGCGGCATCACCCGCGCGGTAGGGCTGCGTGCCCAGCAGGGGTACGCCCCAGCGGGCCAGCAGCGGCTGCAACGCGGCGGCCTGGGGCACGAGCTGGTGCAGCACCAGGGCCGAGGCATGCAGGCGGCCGGGGCCGGTGCCGCTCTCGGGGGGCAGCTCCAGCACCTCGGCCAGGGTCTGCGCCGTGACCTGCTGGCCAAAGGCGGCATAGGCGAACAGGCCTTGCTGGCGGAAAGTGCGCAGCCAGGCATCGAGCCATTCGGTGCTGCCGTCGATGAAGTGGTGGCGATGCACCAGCACGGCCACGGCGGGCAGGCTGCGCAGCGTGGGCTGGCCCTGGCGCCAAGCCTCTAGGGCAGCGGCGTTGGGCAGCAGGCGGGGCGCGTCGGTGTGGTAGATGCCCCGGGGGGGCAGGATGTCGGGCGCGGGCAAGGTCGGCATCGCAACACCTGCCACCGTGGCGCGCGCCAGGGCGATAGCGTTCTTCAGGTTGCGCGGGCCGCCCGCCTGCAGGTAAGCCACCATGCGGGCGGGTGCGTCGAGCGCGGTCAGGTCAGCGGCGGGTGTGCCCGCTGGAACCCAGACCACGCGGCCCGGGGCGCGTGCGGCGCGGGCACCGAGCTGCGCGCCGACCATGCGGCGCAAGCGCGCCTCCACGCTGGCGTGCGGTGCATCCACCCACACCATGGCAGTGCCCGCCAGCGCGCGCTCCAACCTCTGCGCCTGCGCGACATCCAGCACCGCTGGACCGGCCAGTGGGTAGTCGATGTGCGCAAAACCCAGGCCCGCCTCAATGGCCAGGCGCTGCACCATGGCCGTGCGCGTGGCCGTGGTGATGTCGGAGGTAAGCCACAGCAGCACGGGCGCGGCTTTGTTGGCACCCTCTGCGCCCTGGGTCTTGTCCGCCTGCGCGGCCTGCACCAGCGGCGCAGCCAGCAGCAGGCACCACAGTGCCGCACGCAAGATCAGCGCCTTCATGGCTTGGCGGGTGCCGCTGCGGCGGCGCCACCTGCACCGCCTGCCGCTGGTGTATTGACAGGGGCAGCGCCCGTTTCAGGGATGTAGACGATGTTGCCGTCTTCCAACTGGTAGGCCACGCCCGCGCGCACGCCCTGCCCTTGCGCAGCGCTGCCTGCGCCCTTGAAGCGCACTTCTTTGCCCTGCTCGCGCACCACCACTTCCATGTCGGGCTGACCCGCATTGCGGATGATGGTGACGCTTTCGTTGGCGCTGGTCTGGGTCTGCACGGCCACGGCCGTGAGCAGCGCCACCACCAGCACCAGGAACACGTCCACCAGATTGACGGCGGACAGCATGGGGTCGTCGTCGTCCTCGGCCAGCACATTGAGGTGACGCAAGCTCATTGCGCCACCCCGCGCTCCTTGCGCACCACCAGCAGCTCGGCCAGCAGCCAGCGGCGGCGCACCGAGTACACCACCAGGCCCACCGACGCGGCGGCCAGCGCCAGCACCACGCCCGCAAATGCGCCGCTGAACACCGCCAGGGCTTGCTGGCCGTTGCCCGCCGCCACGCTCTGCAGCGCGGGGCCGAGCGGAATCATCGTGGCGATCAGCCCCAGCATGGGCGACAGGCGGCTGAGCAGGCGCACGGGCTCCACCTGGCGCACCAGTTGCAGCTCCAGCTCTTCCATCGATAGGCCCGGCGCCACGCGCAGCGAGCGGTACTGCGGCTGGCGCCAGCGTTGCCACGCCTCCATGAGCGTGGCGCCGCCCGACCACAGCGCGTAGACAAACGCCAGCCCCACCAGCACCAGCACCGGCCACAGCAACGACTGCGCGACCTGCGCAAAGCCCGATTCGATGTTCATGCGTCCACTCCCTTGATTGGTTTGTTCTTCTTGCGTTGCAGCGATG
This sequence comes from Acidovorax sp., assembly GCF_046314175.1. GTDB lineage: Bacteria > Pseudomonadota > Gammaproteobacteria > Burkholderiales > Burkholderiaceae_C > Acidovorax. The sequence continues at coordinate 22,338 of NZ_JBKBXG010000033.1, forward strand.
GCAACGCCATCCACATGCCATCCAGATGCCGCACATGGATGCGGTGGTCAAACACACTCTCCAGCGCGGCGTGCGTATCGGGCGCATCGCACGCGCCCTGGTGCAGCACGCGGCCCTGGTCCATCACCACCATGTCGTCGGCCTGCAGCGCCAGCGACACCTCGTGCAGCACGCTGACCACCGTGCCCCCCCCATCGACCAGCGCGCGCATGGTGTGCAGCCAGTCGGTCTGGTGGGGTGGGTCGAGGTTGGCCAGGGGCTCATCCATCAGCAGCACTTGCGCCTGCACCGCCAGCGCGCGGGCCAGCAGCACGCGCTGGCGTTCGCCACCCGACAGCTGCGACAACGGGCGGTGGCGCCAGTCCCAGGCCTGCGTGGTGCGCAGTGCCTGCTCGACCGCTGCGTGGTCAGCAGCCCCCGGCGGGGCCAGCCAGGCCTGGTGCGGAAGGCGGCCCAGCATGGCCACGTCGTAGCTTGTGAGGTCGTCGGCAGAGCTTTCGCTCTGGCCCAGCCAGGCGAGTTGCCGGGCACGTTCGCGCGCAGGGATCTGTATGAGGGACCGCCCCAGCAGTTGCACATCGCCCTGCACCGACGCGCGGGGCAGCAGGCCTGCCAGCACCTTGAGCAAGGTGGACTTGCCCGCGCCGTTGGGGCCGACGATGCTGGTCCAGCGCCCGGCGGGCAACTGCAGGTCAACGCCCTGCAAAATCAAGTGATTTCCGATGCTAGCGCTTATTCCATAAGCGCCAATAGCTATTAAATTCATAGTGCACCACCCTGCGACGTACGCCGGTGCATGAGCCAGAGCAAATAGGTGCCGCCCAGTGCGGCGGTGAGCACGCCCACCGGCAGCTCTTGCGGCGCCAGCAGCCAGCGCGCCAGGATGTCGGCCGCCAGCAGCAGCACTGCGCCCATCAGGCTGGAGAGCACGATGTGCCGCTCGTGCGTCACGCGCACGATGGATCGAACCAGGTGTGGCGCGGCCAGCCCCACAAACGCAATCAAACCCGTCTGCGCCACCGCCGTGCCGGTGGCCAGCGCCATGGCGGCCACCAGCCCAACACGCATCGGCATCAGCGGAAGGCCCAGGCTGGCGGCAGTGGCCTCGCCCAGCGTGAGCCCGTCGAGCGCACGTGCCAGCATCCAGGCGACCACCGAGCACAGCCCCCAGGCCAAGGCCATCAGCACGCAGGCCATCCAGCCCACAAAGGCCGTGCTGCCCAGCGTGAAGGCCTGCATGGCCTGCAGGATGTCGGGCGAGGCCAGCTCCACCAGGTCGCGCAAAGCGCCCAGCACCACGCCAACAATCACGCCCGCCAACAGCAGGCGCAGCGTGTGCTGCACACCCCGGGCCAAGATCAGCGTGAGCACCACCGCCCCCGCCGCACCCAAAAACGCCATGCCCGTGATGCCAATGCGCGCCAGCCACTGCGCCGCCACCGGCGACACACCAAACAGCGCCATGGCCACCGCCCCGCCCAACGCCGCGCCCGAGGCACTGCCCAGCAAATACGGGTCGGCCAGCGGGTTGCGAAACAGCCCCTGCGCCACCGCGCCCGCCAGGCCTAGCAGCGCGCCCGCCAGCCACGCGCCCAGCGTGCGCGGCAGGCGGATGTCCCACACGATCTGCCAGGCCACGGGGTCGCCGTGCATGCGCAGAACGCTGTCAAAACCCGTGCTGCCCACGCTGGCGCCACACACGGCCAGCACGGCGCTGGCCAGGAGCAGCCAGGCGGCGCACCATGCCGCGCGGCGGCTGGTGGAACCGGTTGGCAAGTCCATGGCGGCGTAGGTCACGAGGCTTTCTCCACCAGACACCTAGCCATGATGCGGGCCGCCTCGGCCATGCGCGGGCCGGGGCGCACCACCACGTCGGAGTCCCCCACGCCAAAGACGCACAGCCGGTTGTCGCGAATGGCACGCATGCTGGCCCAGCCCGGGTACGGCACCATGGCTTGCATGCTGCGGTTGCCGATCATGATGATGTCGGGGTTGGCGCGCACGACGAACTCGGGGTTCAGGCGCGGAAACGGCCCGAGCGACGCGGGCACCACGTTGCGCGCACCCAGCCGGGTGAGCGTCTCGCCGATGAACGACGACTCGCCCGCCGCATAGGGCCCGCGGCTGACCTCAAAGTACACGCGCACATTCTTGGCCTTGGGGGGCAGGGACTGCGCCGCCGCAAAAACGCCTGCATCAATCACGCGCCAGAGGCGGTCGGAGCCTTGCGCGCGGGGCACGCCCAGCAGGTCGCTCACCGTGCCCAGCACACGGCGCACATCGGCATGTGTTTTGGGCTCCAGTGCCACCACCTTCACACCCAGGGCCTCCAGGCGGTCGCTGGCGCGTGAGCTGGTGGCCAACAGCACCACGTCAGGCTTGAGCGCCACGATGGCTTCAATGCTGGGATCAATCCCGCCCCCGACCTTGGGCAGCTTGCCGATCACATCCTCGGGCCAGTTGGAATAGCGGTCTACCCCCACGAGGCGGTGGCATTGCTCCAGCTCGCACACGCTCTCGGTCAACGATGGCAGCAGGCTCACGATGCGCTGGGGCGAGCGCGCAAGCGACACCACGCGCCCCCGATCGTCGGTGATCTGCACCGGTTGTGCCTGCGCCAGCCCAGCCATCAGCAGGCCCAGCACCATAAGGATCGCAATCACCCACAGGATGCGGCGCACGGGGGTTGGTTTCATCGACAGAGTTCTTTCAAGGTGTTTTCAGAGTCAATGGCAATCCGGCCGCCATCAGGGTGACGCGGGGGCACACCTGCGCCACCTGCTGGTTCAACATGCCCAAGGCATCCACAAACGCACGCACCTCGCGCCCCATCGGGATGACCCCCAGGCCAATTTCGTTGCCCACCAGAACAACGGGGCCAGGGGATTTCCGAACCGCTACTAAAAACATAGCTGCTTGCGCTTGCCAATCAAGCGCTAGAGCCTGTTTTTGTTCAAAACTCATGGCTTCAGCGCCCATGGGCATGCTCCAGTGGGTGAGCCACAGCGTGAGACAGTCCACCACCACCAGGGTTTGCGGCGTGCTGTGCAAAGCGACGGCCGCTGCCACGTCGTACGGCTCTTCCACCGTCTGCAAGCCGGGCACACGGTCGGCACGGTCGCGCTGGTGGCGGGCGATGCGCTCGCGCATCTCATCGTCCCAGGCCTCCCCTGTGGCGATCAGCACGGCACAGCGGTCACCTGACTGAGCCAGCCAGTCGCGCGCCAGCAGTTCGGCGCGGCGTGACTTGCCGCTTTTCTGGCCACCCAGGATGAGTTCAGTGGTGATGGGGTTCTGCGCAACGGTCATGCCGAGACTCCGCCAAGCAGCTGCGCTACCGCCTCAGGGCTGGAAGGGAACCAGGCATGAAAGTAACTGGCATGGATGCTGCCTTGCTGGTACAACGCCTCGCCAGCGTCGGGCGCAGCTGCCTCGTTGGGGCGGCTCGTACGGGCCACCACCGGGGCGCTGCTGGCGCTGGTCGAATAGTGAAACGTATGGCCGCGCAGGATGTGCCCCGCCACGGTCAGCTGCTGCGGCCCCAGCGCCGCCAGGCGTTTTTGCATGGTCACATTGCCGGGCAGCAGGCCCCACAGCGGAGCCGTGTCGCTGTCGGCCAAAGTGATGGATTCAAACAGCGCCATCATGCCGCCGCACTCGGCCCACAGCGGTTTGCCTGCGGCCACGTAGGCGCGCAGGCTGGCTTGCATGCGTGTATTTGCGGCGATTTGCGACGCGTGCAGCTCGGGGTAACCGCCCGGCAGCCATACCGCATCGCAATCGGGAACCGCTGCATCGTTCAAGGGCGAGAAGAACACCACCCGTGCGCCCATCTGCTCCAGACATTGCACGTTGGCGGCGTAGATAAAGCAGAACGCGGCGTCTCGCCCCACCGCCACCGTACGGCCTGCCAGCAGCGGCGGCACGGCTGCAGCCAATGCGGGCGCCGGAAAGTCCACGGCCCAACGCTGCAGGTCATCGGCCGACATCTGCCCCAGGGGCGTAGCCGCCAGCGCATTCGCTGCGGCGTCCAGCCGTTCCATGCTGTCGGCCAGTTCATGCGCTGCGACCAAGCCCAGGTGCCGCTCGGGGAGCAGCGCAGCACCGGCCTTGCCAGCAAGAGGCGCTGCGTCAAAAGGCACCCGCATCAGCGCGCCCATCCAGTCGTCGGCGTCGTGCAGGCCATCACGCAGCATGTCGGCGTGGCGCGCGCTGCCCACGCGGTTGGCCAGCACGCCCGCCCAAGGCAGACCAGAGCGGTAGTGGCGCAGGCCAAATGCCAGCGCGCCAAAGGTACCCGCCATGGCCGATGCATCCACCACAGCGAGCACAGGCACACCAAAGTGTTGTGCCAAGTCCGCAGCGCTCGGGGTGCCGTCGAACAGGCCCATCACCCCTTCAATCAAGATCAGGTCCGAAGACTGCGCTGCCTCATGCAAGCGCTGGGCGCAGTCCGCCTCACCCGTCATCCACAGGTCGAGCTGATGCACCGGGGCGCCACTGGCCAGTTGGTGCCAGTGCGGGTCCAAAAAGTCCGGCCCACACTTGAACACCCGCACCCGCCGACCCTGGCGCGCGTGCAAACGCGCCAGGGCCGCAGTAACGGTGGTCTTGCCCTGGCCCGAGGCCGGGGCAGCCACCAGGATCGCTGGGCAACGCGCTGGGGTGACCATTCTTCTTCCTCTCTACCTCTCTCTGAAAACAGATGCTGCGTCCCCTTTGGGGGCAGCAGCGATACGCAGTGCTGGAGCGTGGAGGCCACCATCACTTTCACTGTGGCGCCCACTTCACACCGAGGTATGCGACGCGACCCTGCGTGGCATAGGTGCGTGCCAACTCGTAGTTCTTGTCTGCGGCGTTGTCCAAGCGCGCCAAGAGCGTGAAATCGCGTGCAATGCGGGTGCTGGCGTACAGGTTGACCAAGGCATAGCCCCCCAGCACGTTGGTGTTGGCTGCGTTGTCAAACCGGCGGCCAGACGCTTGAACCTCTGCGCCCACTGTCCATCCGGCAACCTGGGTGTCGGCGCCAAAAGTACCGTGGCGCTTGGAGCGGCGGGCCAGCTGCTTGCCCGTGGCCAGATCGCGCGGGTTTTGCAGGTCGATCGAACCCCGCAGTTGCACCGAGCCCAGACGGTGCGAGCCAGCCAGCGTCACGCCTTGGTATTCGGCGCGCGCGGTGTTGGTGTAGCAACCGAAGGTCGATGGGCAAGGTCCGGCCGCACCAAACGTGATGAGGTCTTGCACGCGATTGCGGTAGGCCGTGGCCGAGAAGCTGCTGGTGCCAGCGGCCCAGCGCAGGCCGACCTCGACATTGCGGCTGCTTTCAGGGTTGAGCGAGCCGATGCCGTATTCGCTGAAGCGCTGGTACAGCGTGGGCGCACGGAAGGCCGTGCCTACCGATGCGGTGGCACGCCACTGGGGCGCAAAAGCGTAGCCATACGCCAGGCTGCCAGTGCCCTTGCCGCCGAACTCGCTGTCCGAATCGTGGCGCACATTGGCCTGCAGGGTGTGGCCGCCTGCGCTGTAGCCGTAGCCCAGTGCAATGGCATTCTGCGAGCGCTGGCGGTCGATGGGGGCGTTTTCGAGGTTGTCTTCACGGCGCTCTAGAGCCGCCGTGACCAGATGCGCACCTTGACGCCATTCGTTCTGAAAGAGATAGCCACGCAGGTGCGTGTCGCTCAGGTAGATGGACGGTTTTGTCTCGTATTTGTCGCGTGAATCGGTAACCTGCAGGCGGGTCTTGTACTGCGTGGTCCACTGCGCCTGCCAGTTCAGGCCCAGCGCATGCACCTTGTGCATGTTGCGGTCGTCATTGACCGGACTGGTGTCGTAGCCACTGTCCATGTCGCTCACCAGCAACGTGCCTTCCAGGCGGTGCGTGGCATTGATCTGCAAGCCCAGCCGTGCGTTGGCCGAGGTGCTTTCGTAGCCATCACGGTCCGGGTTGGCGGTGGCAATGGTGCGGGCGTTAAAGCCCTTGCTTTCTTCGCGCGCAATGCCCAGCGCGTAGTCGATGGTGCCGCTGGCTCCGCTGATGCCAGCTTCCAGCTTGCGGGTGCTGTGCGTGCCGATGCCTACGCCCACATAGGGCGCTACGCCGTTCTCACCGCGCTTGGTGAAGATCTGCACCACGCCGCCCATGGCGTCTGAGCCATACACCGCGCCAGCAGGGCCGCGCAGCACTTCAATGCGGTCAATCAATGCCAGCGGAATCGACTCCCACGCAGCGCCACCGGTGGACTGCGAATCCATGCGCACGCCGTCGATGTAGACGGCAGTGAAGCGCGATTCAGCCCCACGAAGAAACACGCTGGTGGTGGTGCCGGGGCCACCATTGCGCGAGATTTCAATGCCGGGCACGCGCGCCAGCACGTCGGCCAGGCCGGTCGCGCCGCTGGTTTCAATGGTCTCCCGATCCAGCACTGTCACGTCGGCCACCAGGTCGGACAAAGGCTGGGCCGTGCGGGTGGCCGTCACCACAGTTTCGGTCAAGGAGGGTGCGCGCAGGTTCTGCGCCAGTTGCATGCTGCCATCGCTCTGCTGAGCATGGGCCGAACAAGCGCCCACCACGGCAAAAGCGATCAGGGCGGGACGCAGGCACGGGGGCGCAGCTATGCGCGCACGAGGTGTACGTATATTCATGGGGATCATCGTCAACAAACAAAGCCCGAGCTGGCCTCCCCGCCAGCAAATGGGTGACACGGCTGCGCTGCCCAAAAAAGGCGCACGCAGCCACCGTGTTGGCCGGTATCCGGGCTGGCGGAACACCCCCCAATGCCTTCCCATGCGCTTGTTCAAGGCACACAGTGGCGTATGGATGGAGAGAGAATCAAGTGATTCGTCCGCTGACCGTTGCGGGGGCAGCGCAGGCTGGGTGCGCCATGTTTGGCGCATCCTCCCTGCTTCCCGTTGAACTGCGGCATGTGAACCACACCGCGAGCACCAACAGCGGGATTTTACGACCGTTTACCCCACCCAACCCTACAATCAGCGGCTGTATGGCAACACCATTCACCCCCGACCAGATCGCCGAGCGCGTTGAACGCCTGCTGGTGCGCCACGCAGAACTGCAACGCACCAATGCGCTGCTGACCGACCAAGTGGCTGCGCTGACGCATGAGCGGGACTCGCTCAAATCGCGCCTGAGTGCAGCCCGCGCCCGCGTGGATGCCCTGCTGGAGCGCCTGCCCGCGGTGGCCCCCGCCGTCACGAAAGAATCCGAATGAAGCAAATCGAGGTGCAGATACTGCAGCAAAGCTACCTGCTGACCTGCCCCGAAGGCCATGAAAGCCGCTTGCTCGACGCGGTGGAGCGCGTGGACACGGCCATGACGCGCATCCGCGACGCAGGCAAGGTTCGCTCGCGTGAGCGGATTGCGGTGCTGGCTGCGCTGAACCTCGCTTTTGAAATTGCTGACCGCGAAGCCGCAGACCTCGCGGCCGGAGCAGCGGTCCAGCGCACCACACCGGCGACAGGCAGCGGCGCGCAGGAGTCTCTTTTGCCCGATGGTGACAACCAGCGCCTGGAGGCGCTTGTAGAACGTCTGGACCAAGCACTGGGCGACGACGGTCGACTGCTCTAAACAAGCGCGAAGAACGTGCCTCGTTCACGTTCTGAAGACAACTCTGTTGCGTGAGCAGCCCTGCAAACCCTGTGTGCGCGGCACGGAATTCATTCACCCGACAGCACGGCGCGGACTTGCGGTCTTTACATGCCCCCACACCTGCAGCCAGTGTCGTCAGAGCCTACAATCGACGCGTCTGCGGTGCCGCCGGGCTTAATATTTCCTTGAACCAATGCTCAACGAGCTCGGGCTTGGTACATCGCCTTGGCGAGCGTGATCATCTCGCGTTAGATGAACCCAACGCCAGGCTGCCCTCGCCCACCTGAACCCCGGTTCAGGATGAGGGTCCGGTGGCATTCGCAGACACCTTCTTTCTCATGCCCCTGTCACCGCTTTCACTTGCCGCTGCAGCACTGACAGGGCGCATCGCACCTCGCGCGTTCTTGCAATCTCCCGCGCCTCGTTTCGTTTTTTCATCTCTCTTTTTTCACCATGCTGGATCCTCTCCTGATCGTTGAACTCGGTGTGCTCGGACTTGCGACGGGCTTTCTGGCTGGTTTGCTAGGCATTGGCGGCGGCATGCTGCTGGTGCCGTTCCTGACTTATATCCTGGGCGGGCAGCAGGTGGCGCCAGACCTGGCGGTGAAGATGGCCATTGCGACATCGATGGCAACCATCATGTTCACATCAATCTCCAGCGTGCGTGCGCACCACAAGCGCGGCGCCGTGCAATGGGGCATCGTCAAGCGCCTGGCGCCTGGCATCGTGCTGGGCGGCATCATTGCCAGCCTGGGCGTGTTTGCGCTTCTCAAGGGTTCGTTCCTGGCGATCTTCTTCGGGTTGTTCGTCAGCTTTTCGGCCACGCAGATGTTTCTGGACAAGAAGCCTGCACCTGCACGGCAGATGCCTGGCGGCGCCGGCCAGGTGGCGGCAGGTGGTGTGATCGGTTTTCTGTCGGGACTGGTGGGCGCTGGCGGTGGCTTTGTCAGCGTGCCGTTCATGACCTGGTGCAACGTGCCCATTCACTACGCAGTCGCTACCAGTGCCGCGCTCGGGTTTCCGATTGCTCTGGCCAATGTGGTTGGCTATGTGATCAGCGGGCAGAGCGTTACCGGCCTGCCACCCGCCTCGCTGGGCTATATCTGGCTGCCTGCACTGGCGGTGATTGCGACCTGCAGCGTGCTGACCGCACCTTTGGGTGCCAAGGCCGCGCACAGCCTTCCGGTCAAACAACTCAAGCGTGTCTTTGCGTCGCTGCTGTTTGGGTTGGCCGCTTACATGTTCTGGAAAGGCATCATGGCGGCCTGACCAAGGCAGGCAACGGTTCCTCCGCTTGCCTGAATCAGGTCTTCAAGGGACTGCGCTTGCCCTGCGCCTTCAGCGGCAAGGGCTTGCTGAGCAGGGCGCGAAACTGTTCAGCGGGCAGGCCCGGCGCACACAAGAATCCCTGGTAGTGGTCGCAGTGCATTGTCTGCAACACTGCTTGCTGGGTTTCCGTTTCCACGCCTTCCGCCACCACCTCGATGTGCATGGCGCGGCCGATGCTGATGATGGCGCTCACGATGGCTCGGTCGCCGTCGTCGTCGGGCAGACCACGCACGAATGACTGGTCGATCTTGAGCTTGTGAATAGGCAGCTTCTTGAGGTAGGCAAGGCTGGAGTAACCGGTGCCGAAATCGTCAATGGCCAGGCCGATGCCCAGGTCTGCCAACACGCGAACGCGCTGCTCCATTTCCTGCGCGTCCTGCAGCAGGATGGTTTCCGTCAGTTCCAGCTCCAGCAAAGTGGGCGGCAACTGGTGCACGGCGAGCAGCCTTGTGATGCGCTCCACAAAATCAGGCTGCCTGAACTCCAGCGCCGACACGTTGACCGAAATCATGATGGGCGTGCCGCTGTGCATCCACACCGCAGCCTCCCGCACCGACTGCTCCATCACCCATGCGCCCAGGGTCACGATGTAGCCGGACTCTTCGGCCAGCGGGATGAAATGCGCGGGCGACACCGCGCCAAACTCGGGGTCGGTCCAGCGGATCAGCGCTTCGGCGCCAGTGATGCGTCCGGTCGCCATGTTGACTTGGGGCTGGTAGTGCACGGCCATGCGATGCAAGCCCAGCGCCTGCCGCATGGCGTGCTCCATCTGCATGCGCGACAGCAGGTTGGCGTTCATCTGTGGCTGATAGAACCCATAGCTGCCGCGGCCTCGCTCCTTGACGCGGTACATGGCGGTATCGGCCTGCTTGATGAGGTCGTCCAGCGTAGCGCCGTCTTGCGGGTACAGCGCCATGCCAATGCTGCACTGGATGGAGAAGCCCATGCTATCGAGCGTGAAGGGCTTGAGCATGTCGTCCAGAATGCGGCGCGCCACGCTCTCGGCCACCACCGCGTCGCCACCATGGAGGTAGATGACGAATTCATCCCCGCCCAGGCGGCACAACATGTCGGTCTGGCGCAGGCAGGTCTGCAGGCGCTCTGCCACCAGTTGCAGCACGCGGTCACCAAACGGGTGGCCGAGCGAGTCGTTGATGATCTTGAAACGGTCCAGGTCCAGGAACAGGATGGCAAAGCCGGTGTCGGTCTGACGCGCGCCCTGGATGGCGGTGTCCACCCGCTGGGACAGCAGCAGACGGTTGGGCAGCCCCGTGAGAACGTCGCTATAGGCCAGTTCTTCGATGCGCTTTTGCGCGGCATGTTGCAGCGTCAGGTCGCGCATGAAACCAATGCTCTGCACCAGGCGCCCCTCGTCATCCCGCAAAGCCACCCACGACAGCTGCACAGCGCAATAGGCGCCGTTGTCGCGAGGTAGCCAAAGCTCACCCTCCCAAAAGCCTTCATCGGCCCAGCCTTGAAGCACCTGTTCCATAAAGGTGGCGTCCGACCCGCCCCCAAAGAGCGAGGCAGCCATGGAGCCCTCAAACGCCTTGGCAGACGGACCAACCAGGCGTTCGCAGCCGGGGTTCATGCGCAGCACCCGGTGCTGGCTGTCGGCGATGAAGATGGCGTCCAGGCTGGACTCGAACACGCGCGCCGCAAGGCGCAGGCTGGCTTGTATTTCAGTCTGCCGTGTGATGTCGCGGTATGAGTACACCCGACCCACCGGCCTGCCCTGGTTGAACTGCGGCACGGTGCGCATCTCCAGCACCAGCCCACCAAGCAATTCCACAATGTCCGTGCTCTCAGCCATGGGCTCGCGCGCAATGGCAGCCAGACGCTCGGCATAGTGGCGCGCATCGACCACCTGGCTGGCCATGTGCTCGTAGACTGCGGCATCGTCACGCTCCAGCAGGCGGTTGCGCGGAATGCTCCACAACTGCGCCAGCCGCTGGTTGAACGCGCGCACGCGGCCGTCCAGGCTGCACACCAGCATGCCGTCTGCCGCAGAGTCCAGCGTGGCGCGCAACTCGGACAGCAAGGTTTCCAGTTCGCGCTCGGTGGCGTCCTGCACACTGCGGTCCAACATGGTGAGCATGAACACCGTGTCCGCCTCGGCCCCATGCGGCACGCGGGTGACACGCCGGTCTACCGGCACCAGCACCCCGTCGGCCCGCAGCAGGCTGGTGTGCGAATGAATACCCGCTGCCACTACATCTGCAGGCTCGCTCCAATAGGCCTGGTCTTGCGGTGTGGCCGCCAGGCTGAAAACAGGCGCCCCCACCATGGTGGACAGCGGCAAGCCTGCCAACCTCTGCGCGGCGTCATTGGCGTGCAGAATGATCAGACTGCCTTCATCGACCAGCCAGACAGCTTCCTGCAGCCCGTCCAGCCACGCGTAGGGTTGCCTATCGGTCACGCATCCGCCTCGTCAGGACCGGGGCTGGCCGCTCGCTCAAAAAAGTAACAGATGCGCTGCCGGGGAGAGAGATAGTCCAGCGCGTCGCGCGGCAACTGGGCCGGCTTGAGGCTGCGGCGGATGCCCAGCTCCGGCACCGTTTCCAGGTCAAGAATCGGCGCCTCGTCTTTAGGAACCCGCGAGTCGTGAACAATCACCTTGGGACGCAAGGGCCGCGACGAGTTGACGGACGCAACGATGGCGTACCGGTCATTGACCAGCTGGACGATGGAGCCCGGTGGATACACCCCCATCATGCGGATGAAGGCGCCCAGCACCACCGAATCAAACCGCGACTTGAGCTGCGCAAAGATAACCGACAGAGCCTCGTGCGGCGTGAGCGAGTCCACGCCAATGGAAGGATTGCACATGCGGTCGTAGCGGTTGACCAGAGCCAGCACTTGGCTACTGCGCCCCAAGGCGGGCCCGGACAACCGCAGGGGAAACCCGCTGCCGTCGGCCATTTCATGGTGTTGCGCAATAGCGGTCAGCACCGAATCGGGCAACCCCATGCGCATTGCAAACGCCACCGACTCACCCACATGCGTTTCGTACCGGGACCGCTCCCTCGGAATCATCGATGGCGTGGGTTGCCGCAAATTCGGGGGCAGGTTGAGTTTGCCCAGGTCATGGATCAGCGCTGCCACGCCCAGGTCGTGCAGCTCGACACTTTTCATGCCCAACGAGCGGCCGAGCAGCAGGGAGATCACCATCACATTGATGGGGTGCAGGGCGTTGCGCTCGCCCACCCCTTCCGACAGCAGGCGGATGACCGAGTCGCCGTTTTCGAGCAGCTCTGTCACACAGCCCGACACCAGGGCGTCGCCCTTGGTGCGCGCCTGGTCGGGGTGTTCGGACACCGCACGCTCCAGTAACTGGTATTGCCGGGTGGCCTCCGTAAAACGCTGGTTGCAGACCGCCAGCGTGCGATTCTGGGCTTCGAGCAGCTCGCGGCGGCGCACGGCTTCGTGGTCGACAGGTGCATTGACAACCGGCGCGTCGAGCCCGTTGGACACCGGCATGTCCATGGCGGGAACGCTCCAGGCGGCGGGCACCAGCTCTTTCAGGTCCGGGTCACTTTTCTTGGGGACGTAGCGCACCTCGGTGAGTCCGAGCTCTCGCAAGGTTGCGATCTGGTCGAGCGAAGCCACCCTGAAGCTACTCACCGGGAAAGGATGGTGCATCCAGCCCACATCGAGCTGGATGTACATGCCTACACGCAGTTGGCTGATGTCGATGAGGATGGATGAGTTCACTTCGAGAGCACACGTAACACGGAGACTTCAATGCCACCAATGGTTACACACATTATCCCCAGTTCAGAAGACGGTCTGAGGAAGCACCTGTGACACCCCGGCGGCGAGGCAGCAGTTGTGTGACATCCTCTGCGCTGGCACGCTCCGTGCTTGTCAGGGAAAGCACTTACGCAATGCAACCTACCGCAGGTCACCCTGCACAGTGCCATTCGGGTTGATTGCCCAACAGCCGATACTCAACGGCACCAGAGGGACGGCTTGTAGATCAGGTCCATCCACAGCGCCCAAGCGGCCACAGCGCAGAGCAAGCCCCCCGCGACGCGCGTGCCCCATTGCGAACGGGCGGCGTCCAGGCGCCCCTTGAGCCGACTCCACGCCCAGGGGCCGCTGACCAGCCACAGCCCGCTGCCAATGCCAAACAAGGCCATGGTCAACGCCCCTTCCACAGGCCCGCCACTGAGGGCGGCCACCAGCAAAGCGGAATACAAGAGACCGCACGGCATCAGCGCCCACAGGAAACCCGCTCCCAGCACGCCCGCTGGCGAGCCCACCAGAGGCCTCACACGACCCCACACGGCGCGCCCAGCGTTTTCTACCCACGCGGGCTGGCGTGACTGGACCATCATCATCAGGCCCCAGGCCATGACGGCAACATGCATCAGAGTCCAAGCGGGTCGAAAGGCCGTGGTTCGCTGTGTGAGCCACGCCAGGCTGTCCATCGCCAAGGCGGCCAGGGCGCCCGCTGCCGCATAGCCAGCCAGTCGGCCCACATGGAAAGCCGCCGTCCGTCGCATCACGCCGCCTCGGGGCACCCAGTGCACGGTCTGCGCGCCGCCATCCGCAGGCGCACCGCCTTGCCCGGCCAGGACGCTGCAAGGCGCGGCGCACATGACCAAGCAGTGAGATCCTCCGGCGAGCCCCATCAGCAAAGCAGTCCAGGCAAGCGTTGCAAGCATCTAGAGATGAATAAAAAGGGAATTGAATGGCACAGAATTCAAAAAAGATAGCTGCTAGCGCTTGTTTTCATTGGTTTTCATGCATAAAACGATGTAGAACCTACTAGATACAAGCGCCACCAGCTACTCTTTTGGGAGCAATCTGCACCTCTGCAGCATCGCCGTCAGATGATGCGCGAAAACCGCGCGCGGTTGCGATCTGCCTGGAGGTACCGATCAAAGAGCATGGCAATGCCGCGCACAAAGAACCACCCCGTGGCAGTCACCTCCACACCGTCTGGGCCCAGGCACACCAGCCCCTGCTCTGCCATGTCTTCCAGTTGCGCCAGCTCGTTAGCGAAATACTGGCGAAAGTCGATCAGCCACGCTTGCTCCATGGGCTCAAACAGCAACTCGCCTTGGCACATCAACGCCATGATCACAGCGCGGCGCACCAAGTCGTCTCGGGTCAGGGCCAACCCGCGCACCACAGGCAGACGCCCTTGGTCCAAAAAGTCGTAGTAATCGTCCAGCGTCTTGGCGTTCTGGCTGTAGGTGGTGCCCACTCGGCCGATGGCAGACACCCCCAGGCCAATCAGATCGCAATCGGGTTGGGTGCTGTACCCCTGAAAGTTGCGGTGCAAGCGCCCCTGCCGCTTGGCCACAGCCAGGGAATCGGTGGGCAACGCGAAGTGGTCCATGCCCACATACACGTAACCCGCGTCCATAAACGCGTCGAGTGAGCGCGACAACATGGACAACTTGCCCGACGCCGTAGGCAACTCGGCCGGGACAATGCGGCGCTGGGGTTTGAAGCGCTCTGGCAGATGGGCGTACGCATACAGAGCGATACGGTCTGGCCGCAACTGCGCGACCTGCGCCAGTGTGCGGTCAAATGACTCCGGCGTCTGGCGCGGCAGGCCGTAGATCAGATCGACATTGATGGAATCAAACCCCAACGCACGCGCAGATTCCACCAAGGCGAAGACCTGCTCAGCGGGTTGCATGCGGTGCACTGCCTTTTGCACTTCTGGGTCGAAATCCTGTACACCAAAGCTCAGCCGGTTGAACCCCAGCTCTGCCAGCAAGGCCAGCCGGCCTGCATCGACCGTGCGAGGGTCCACTTCAATCGAATATTCCCCTCCCGGCGCCAGGGTGAAGTTGCGCTGCAGCATGGCCATCAACTCGCGCAGCCCGGCGTCTGACAAAAACGTGGGGCTGCCTCCGCCCAGATGGAGCTGGCTGACCACCTGGCCTGTGCCGCAATGCGCAGTGTGCAGATCCACTTCGCGACTAAGGTAGCGCAGGTACACCTCGGCGCGGTCGTGGTGTTTGGTGATGATCTTGTTGCAGGCGCAGTAGTAGCACAGCGACTCGCAAAACGGTATGTGCACATACAGCGACAGCGGCAGCGCCTTGGCCGTGGTGCCCAGGCGGCGCTGTTCCAGCGCAAGCACATAGTCATCCTGCCCAAACGCTTCGACAAACCGGTCAGCGGTGGGGTAGGAGGTATAGCGGGGCCCTGGCACGTCAAAACGGCGCAGAAGATCGGGCGTTACAGCAGTCATGGGCGAATATCCTTGCGTACACCGTGACTGTGCCGTAGGCTACCCCTACTGTCCTTGACCCACATCAAGTAACGATGCGGACCGAACGGCGACAATTTGATTCATTCTTGATTCACGTCAGTCGCCCACCGCAGCCCGGAGCGCCACCGCTCCGACCATCGGGCGCGATATGCTCGAAAACCAACCAGATCACGCGCAATGACCCCGCTCACCATCAAAGTCGCCTGCTCCAATTGCAACCTCAGAGAACTGTGCATGCCCGTCGGCCTGAGCGACGACCAGTTGCAGCGCATCGATGACATCGTGGCCGTGCGCCGCAAGATCAAACGGGGCAGCACACTGTTTCGCAATGGCGAGACTTTCACGTCGCTCTATGCCATCCGCACCGGGTTCTTCAAGACCTGCGTGGCCACCGAAGACGGACGCGACCAGGTCACCGGGTTTCAGATGGCCGGCGAGATCATCGGCCTCGATGGCATCGTGAACGACCACCACACCTGCGATGCCGTGGCGCTGGAAGACGCCGAAGTCTGCGTCATGCCGTTTGACCGCATCGAAGAACTCTCGCGCGAGGTCACGGCCTTGCAGCACCATGTTCACAAAATCATGAGCCGCGAGATCGTGCGCGAACACGGCGTGATGTTGCTGCTGGGCAGCATGCGCGCCGAAGAACGCCTGGCTGCCTTCTTGCTCAACCTGGTACAGCGCCTGCATGCCCGCGGGTTCTCGCAGTCTGAACTGGTGCTGCGCATGACCCGCGAGGAGATCGGCAGCTACCTGGGCCTGAAGCTCGAAACGGTCAGCCGTACGTTCTCCAAGTTTGTCGAAGAAGGCATCGTGGAAGTCAAGCAGCGGCATGTGCGCATTCTGGAAACCGATGCGCTCAAGCGCATCGTCAACAGCCAGCAGCCTTGCCACTGAGCCGCCACTCGTCGCGACCTGCTCTGCCCACCCAACACCCCTGGTGCTCAGTGGCAGGTGGGGTTGGTCTTGCGGCAGTCATCCGGCCGCTCAGCATCTGGCACCGGGCAGCGGTTGACCTCAAAGGGTGACATCGCAAGCATGGTGGTCAACGCGCTGGCTGCCGCGGTGATGGCCCAAAACACAAAAAATGCCAGCGTGTAGACGCCCTGGCGTGACAGCGCCAGCGGCTGGCCAAACCAGTGCAGATCCTGCGGATCCACCATGGCAAACACCAGCATCTCCAGTACACCCGCCATCAAAAAGGCGGGCCATGCAATCCACATCAGGCGTTGCGTCCACATACGGTTGTGTCTCCTTGCAGGGATTTCAGCGCTTTGCTGGTGGCCCGGTGTTGTGATTCGCTGGCTTTAACGAGGCTGGTCCTGCACTGGGGTAGCTGCATGGTTGCGACCCTTCATGGCCGGAGCAAGGCTCTTTTCCGGGTTCTCCAGCGTCTTGTTGATCTCGATACCCTGGCGGTAGTAGTCCTCCGCAATCACAGGGTCTGGGCGCGAGATTGCAAGCCACAGGGTGACAAAGCCGGCAACGATCACGATCGCCGGGCCAGAGATCACCAGCCACACGTGGCCAAACTTCCACCAGGGTGCGGACGGCGTCTCAATCGCGGGGGTCGATGGCATGGTGTGTACTCCTAAAAACGCTTCTAAATTAAATTCAGCAACGCCTTGAAAGGCGCCGCCCCTAGGTGCTCGCCTATCGCGGCACCAGAAACACAGACTTCTCGGACACATGGGCGGCGGCACCCAGGGCCTGGATATCAAACTGAACAGCGTGCGAGCCCGACGGTGCCGAGCCATATGGGATCTGCAAGCGCACCGCCACCCAGCGGGACTCGGCTGCACCAATATCCACTTCGGCATCAGACGCCACCTCAAGCCCCTCCAGACCGCGTGCGCTGATGCGATAGCGCTGTGCGCCTTCGGTCGCGTTCATGATCTGCAGACGGTAGATGTTCTCCAGCTTGCCACCGGCCACGATGCGCGAGAGCGCCGCGCGGTCGCGCACCACATCTACCTTGAGCGGAGTGCGCGTGACCAGGCTGGCCAGCATCGCGACGCACAACGCCACCAGCACTGCGGAATAGATGAGCACCCGGGGCCTGAGCACACGCTTAAAGATCTGAGCCTGGCTCCAGCGCTGGGCCACACCGTTCTGCGTAGAGAACCGGATAAGTCCCCTTGGGTAGCTCATCTTGTCCATGACGGTGTCGCATGCGTCCACACACAGTCCACAACCGATGCACTCGTACTGCAGCCCCTTGCGGATGTCGATGCCCACGGGGCAGACCTGCACGCACAGCGAGCAGTCAATGCAATCACCCAGGCCCTGCGCTTTGTAGTCGACGTTCTTCTTGCGCGGGCCGCGCATTTCACCGCGCTCAGGGTCATAGGTCACGATCAACGTGTCCTTGTCGAACATCGCGCTCTGAAACCGGGCGTAGGGGCACATGTACTTGCACACCTGCTCCCGCATGTAGCCCGCATTGCCATAGGTGGCAAACCCGTAGAACAGCACCCAAAAAATCTGCCAACTGCCCTGCCAGGCGAGCAGCTCGCCGCCCAGTTCGCGGATGGGCACGAAATAGCCGACAAAGGTAAAGCCCGTCCAGAGCGCCACGGTAAGCCATACGACTTGCTTGAGAAACTTCTTGCGAACCTTCTCAAACGTCCATGGGCCTTTGTCCAGTCGTAACCGGGCACTGCGATCGCCTTCGATCTTGTGCTCGATCCACATGAACATCTCGGTGTACACCGTTTGCGGACAGGCAAACCCGCACCACAGACGCCCCGCCACTGCCGTGAATAGAAACAGCGACAGCGCCGAAATAATGAGCAGGCCCGTCAGGTAGATGAAGTCCTGTGGGTACAGCACCAGCCCGAAGATGTAAAACCGCCGCGCGCCCAGGTCGAACAGCACCATCTGGCGCTGCCCCCACTCCAGCCACGGCAAGCCGTAAAAAACCAGTTGCGTGAGGAACACCATGCCCCAGCGCCAGCGTGCAAACAAGCCACTGATGGAGCGGGGATATATCTTCTTTTGCGCCTCGTACAACGAAACAATCTCGCCCTCGGACGAGGCATCTGCTGCAACGGGCGTAATCGGAATGACCTTGCGAGCAGGCTCGCTGGGTGGCTTCATGGTGGTGTCGATTCGTTGTACTGCGTGGGTGTCTTTTAAAAATCAACCGTGGGCAGCGACTGGCACTGCCCACGGTGGCTCAACGTGCCGCCTGTTTGTTGTTCGACAGGCCCCACACGTACGCTGCCAGCACACCGATCTGCGCTTCGGTCAGCTTGTCCACCTGTGCGGGCATTTCATTGACCTTGCCGTTGTTGATGATGGCGGCAATCGCCGTCTCACCCCAGCCATGCAGCCAGATGTCGTCCGTCAGGTTGGGAGCGCCCAGCGCGTGATTGCCCTTGCCGTCCATGCCATGGCAGGCGGCGCAGGCCCCAAATTTGGACTTGCCCAGCGACGCCCGCAATGAGTCGTGTGGGCTGCCCGAGAGGCTCAGCACATAGTGCGACAGATTGCGCACGTCTTCAGGCGTGCCCACAGCAGCCGCCATGGGGGGCATGTTGCCGATGCGGCCCTTTTCCAGCGTCTCACGGATCTTGTCAGGGGCACCGCCGTGCAGCCAGTCGTTGTCCGCCAGGTTCGGAAAACCCTTGCTGCCGCGGGCGTCAGACCCGTGGCACTGTGCGCAGTTGTTCATGAACAGGCGCTCACCGATGGCATGGGCCTGGGGGTCCACCGCGATGTCTTCGGGCTTCATGGAGGCGAAGCGTGCGTACAGCGGCTCCAGCTCAGTCTTGGCCTTGGCCATTTCAGCCTCGTACTCGCCCTTCTGTGTCCAGTTGAGCTTGCCGGTGAAGCTGCCCAGGCCAGGGTAAGCGGCCAGGTAGCCCAGGCCGAAGATGATGGTGATGACGAACAGCCACACCCACCAGCGCGGCAGGGGGTTGTTCATCTCGACCAGGTCCTCGTCCCAGACGTGGCCGGTGGTGTTGTCGGCGTTGGCGACTACCTTTTTACGGCCTGCTAACCAAAGCAGAATGCCGCAGGCAATGATGCCGCCCAGGGTCATCGTGGTCACAAAGACCGACCAGAAATTGCTGGTGAAGTCACTCATGGGGTGTTCTCGTTCTGGTGAAGGTCATCAATCTGTCTCGAAAGGCAGCTGGGCTGCCTCGTCGAACCGGTCTTTGTTGCGGCCTCTGTAGGCCCAGACCCAGATGCCGATAAAGCAGGCCATCGAAGCCAGGGTGGCCACGATGCGCATGGTGGTGATGTCCATGGGATATCTCCTTGGCTACTTGAGCGCGCGGCCCATGACTTGCAGATAAGCGATCAGGGCGTCCATCTCGGTCTTGCCCTTCACATCGGCAGGCGCCGCAGCAATCTGCTCGTCGGTGTAAGGCACGCCGACAGTGCGCAGCGCCTTCATGCGAGGAGCAACATCAGTGGGATCCACCAGGTTCTTTTCGAGCCATGGGTAGGCAGGCATGTTCGACTCAGGCACTACATCGCGGGGGTTGACCAGGTGGATGCGATGCCATTCATCGCTGTACTTGCCGCCCACACGGTGCAGGTCGGGGCCGGTGCGCTTGCTGCCCCACTGGAAGGGGTGGTCATACACAAACTCGCCCGCCACCGAGTAGTGGCCATAGCGCAGCGTCTCAGCGCGGAACGGGCGGATCATCTGCGAGTGGCAGTTGTAGCAACCCTCGCGGATGTACACGTCGCGGCCGATCAGTTGCACCGAGGTGTAGGGCTCCACACCCTTGACGGCCTCGGTCGTGGACTTCTGGAAGAACAGGGGCACGATCTCGACCAGGCCGCCAATGGCGATCACCAGCAGGATGAGCACGATCATCAGGAAGTTGTTGGTCTCCACCTTTTCATGGGTGAAACCGGTGGAGCCGGTAGAAGCAGATGTTTTTTTGTCAGACATGGGTTATCTCTCCTTCGAGGCTCAGGCGTGGGCCGCGTTCACAGCAGGAATTGGCACCTTGACCGAGCGACCCGAGATCGCTGTCATCCACACGTTCCAGGCCATGATCATCATGCCGCCAAGGTACAGAAGACCACCGGCCACACGGATCACGTAGAACGGATAGGTCGCCTTGACGCTTTCAACAAAGGTGTAGGTCAGCGTGCCGTCGGGGTTGATGGCGCGCCACATCAGGCCCTGCATCACACCGGCGATCCACATGGCGGCGATGTACAGCACGATGCCGATGGTGGCCATCCAGAAGTGCAACTCGATCGCCTTGATGGAGTGCATCTTGTCCTTGCCGAACAGACGGGGCACCAGGTAGTACAGCGAGCCCATCGAGATCAGGCCGACCCACCCAAGGGCGCCGGAGTGCACGTGACCCACGGTCCAGTCGGTGTAGTGGCTCAGCGCGTTGACGGTCTTGATGGACATCATCGGGCCTTCGAACGTGGACATGCCGTAGAACGACAGCGACACGATCAAGAAGCGCAGGATGGGGTCGTCACGCAGCTTGTGCCAGGCACCCGACAGGGTCATGATGCCGTTGATCATTCCGCCCCAGCTGGGCGCCAGCAGGATCAGCGAGAACACCATACCCACCGATTGCGTCCAGTCTGGCAGCGCGGTGTAGTGCAGGTGGTGTGGGCCCGCCCACATGTACGTGAAGATCAGCGCCCAGAAGTGAACGATGGACAAGCGGTAGCTGTACACCGGGCGACCCGCCTGCTTGGGGATGAAGTAGTACATCATCCCAAGGAACCCTGCGGTCAGGAAGAAGCCCACCGCATTGTGGCCGTACCACCACTGCACCATGGCGTCTTGCACACCGGCATAGGCCGAGTAGCTCTTCATGAAGCCTGCCGGAATGGCCGCAGCGTTGACCACGTGCAGCAGCGCCACAGCCAGGATGAACGCACCAAAGAACCAGTTGGC
Source organism: Acidovorax sp. (assembly GCF_046314175.1). Taxonomy (GTDB): domain Bacteria; phylum Pseudomonadota; class Gammaproteobacteria; order Burkholderiales; family Burkholderiaceae_C; genus Acidovorax. The sequence goes on from NZ_JBKBXG010000033.1 coordinate 43,404, forward strand.
CACATAGATGTGCTTGACCTTGCGCACACCGATGGTGCCGAAGAACACGATGGCGTAGGACACCCAGACCAGCGTGATCAGGATGTCGATGGGCCATTCGAGTTCAGCGTATTCCTTACCCTGGGTGTAGCCCATGGGCAGGCTGACGACAGCCGCTGCAATGACCAGCAACCACCCCCAGAAGGTGAAGGTGGCCAACGGCCCGGCAAACAGCCGGACCTGGCAAGTGCGCTGCACCACGTAGTAGCTGGTGGCGAACAGCGCGCTGCCGCCAAAACCAAAGATCACCGCATTGGTGTGCAGGGGTCGCAGGCGGCCATAGCTGAGCCACGGAACGCCGAAGTTGAGTTCAGGCCAAGCCAGCTGGGCGGCGATGATGACGCCCACCAGCATGCCGACCACGCCCACGACCACGGCCAGAATAGAGAACTGCCTCACCACCGTGTCGTTGTAGTGCGCAGCCATTGTTTTTTGAGAATCCATCAGGCACCTCTTTTGTATTGCAGTAAGAGTTTGTTGCAGTAGCGGCCATCGGGCATTGACACAAGTCAATCGTCTCGGAGAATCCGTTCACCTTCTTGCTCGACGCTCTCGAACTGACCGTGGTACACCGCCCACCACAGGCCCGCCAACACCATCAGCACCAGCACCACGGACAGCGGAATCAACAGATAGAGGATGTCCATCAGACGGGCTCCAGGGTTGTCGTTGGGTTGGCGATGGTCACCGCGGCGCTGGCCACAGAGGGGCCCGTAGCTATGGATGAAGGCAGTGCAGGCAGATCACGCGCCAGGCGCGCCGCATTGAGCACCACCAGCAGCGAACTGAGCGCCATGCCCAGCCCCGCCAGCCAGGCAGGCATCCAGCCCACCACCGCCAGCGGAACGCACAGCGCGTTGTAGCCCGCCGCCCACCACAGGTTCTGGCGCACCACCCGCAGCGTGCGGCGCGCCAGCAACACCGTCTGCGGCACCAGGGCCAGGCTGTCGCCCAGCACCACAAAGTCGGCTTGTGACTGCGCCAGCGGCACCGAGCGGCCAAATGCAAAAGACACATGGGCGCCAGCCAGCACCGGCCCATCGTTCAGGCCATCCCCCACCATGGCCACATGGCGGCCACCAGCTTGCAATGCCTGCAGCGCCGCCAGCTTGCCGCCGGGCGTGCATTCGCCTTGCGCCTGCGCAATACCCGCCTGCCCCGCCACACGCTGCACGGCACCCATGCGGTCGCCAGACAGCAGATGCACGGTCACACCGTCTTGCTCCAGGGCTTTAACCACGGCCGGGGCCTCGGTACGCAGCTGCTCCACCAGGTCGAAGCGCGCCAACTCCAGACATTGACCATCTGCCAGCTGCTCGGCCAACACCACCTGCAACGCATCGCGGCCATCCTGCACCGCGACGCCCGCATGCGTGGCGGAGCCCAGCCGGACGGTACGCATCGGCTGCACGCCTTTGCTGTCGCGTACGGTGGCGACCAAGCCCAACCCTGCGTCTTCGTGCAATTCGCTCACAGCCCACCTTATATCCATTGCGGGTGCCGCTGCCACCACCGCCCGCGATGCGGGGTGCATCGACTGGCGCGCCAGCGCAGCGGCGAGCGACAGCGCCTCATCCGCCGCCCACCCCGAAGCGGTGTGCACCGCCTGCAACGCCATGCCGTCACGGGTCAACGTACCGGTCTTGTCGAACACCACCGTGTCCACACGGGCCAGTGCTTCCAGCCCCTGCAGGTTGCGCACCAGCACGCCATGACGCGCCAGCGTGCCCGCCGCAGTCAACATGGCCACTGGCGTGGCCAGCGACAACGCGCAGGGGCAGGTAACGATGAGCACCGCCACCGCCACCATCAGCGCATGGCCTGGGTCCGACGGCCACCAGTACACCGCCGCCAGCACCGCCGCCACCAGCACCGCCACCAAAAAAGGCCGCGCAATGCGGTCGGCCAACTGGGCCAGGCGGGGCTTTTGCAGCGACGCGCTTTCCATCAGCGCCACGATCTGCGCAAACCGGGTTTGCCCCCCCGTGCCTTCTACTAGCACCTCTACTGGCGCCTGCAGGTTGTAGCTGCCTGCGATCACGGTACTGCCGAGGGGGCGGGCCACGGGCGTCGATTCACCCGTCAGCAATGCCTCGTCGGCATGCGTGTTGCCCACCGTGATGCGCCCGTCCGCCGGAAACGCCTCACCCGGCAGCACGCGAATGGTGTCGCCCACCACCACGCGGCGTGTGGCGACGCGAGCAAAAGTGCCGTCGGCGTCGCGCCGCTCCACGCTGTCCGGCAAGCGGTTCATCACGGCCTCCAGCGCGCCCGCGGTGCGGTCGCGCAGGCGCAGCTCCAGCCACCGTCCGGTGAGCAGGAAGAACACGAACATGGTCAGCGAGTCGTAGTACACCTCCTTGCCGAAGATGCCTGCGGGGTCAAACGTGCCCGCCGTACTGACCACAAACGTGATGGCCATGCCCAGCGCCACCGGCAAGTCCATGCTGACGCGGCGCAGGCGGATGTCGCGCAGCGCACTGGAAAAGAACGGCCCGCAAGAGAACACCACCATGGGCAGCGTGATGACCCACGAGGCCCAGCGCAGCAGTTGCTCCATCTCGCCCGTCAGATCACCGGGCTGCGCCACGTACGCAGGCCACGCATACATCATGACCTGCATCATGCAAAAGCCTGCCACCAGCCAGCGCCACAGGGCGCGGCGGCTTTCACGCAGGCGCTGCTCGCGCGCAAACGCATCCATGGCGGGCATGGCGCTGTAACCGGCCTTTTGCACCGCATCCATCCACGCCGAGGGGCGCACCTGCCCCGGGTGCCACACCACGCGAGCACGGCGCGTGGCGGCGCTCACATCGGCCTGCAGTACGCCGGGCACGGCGCGCAATGCGTCTTCAATGGTCAGGGCACATGCCGCGCAGTGCATGCCTTCCAGTACCACGTGCGAGTCCCAGAACTGCGACGTTGGGTCTGCCGGGATGGATGCATCGGCAGCCACGGCCAAGGGGCTGCCCGCCGAGGTGCAGGGGCGACCAAACGCCAACCACTCCTGCGGATCGTCCAGCAGCAGCACTGCGGGCTGCGTCGCAGGCCCGCAGGCCAGCGGAGCGTCAGGCGGGAGCTCGGGCAAAGAGGTCGGCGCACCGGGTCGAAACATTGACATGGTTCAAGCCTATCGTTGCAGCCCAACAGGTACATTGACCTGGATCAAGCCGCGGGACATGATTCATCCTAAGCTTCTTCCATCACTTTGAGGAGCTCTTTATGTACAAACGCATCCTGATCGCCACCGATGGTTCGCCCCTTTCGGGCAAAGCGGTGGAACATGGCCTGTCGCTGGCAGCGCTGACCGGCGCCACGGTGGTGGCCCTCAAGGTCGTGCCCCGCTACCCGCGCAGCTACTTTGAAGGCGGCATGCCCGTGGACATGAACGACGTTAAACGCATCGAAGCCCAGTGGGGCGACGCAGCACAGGCAATGGTCGACGGCGTGAAGGCCCAGGGCGGCGCGCACGGTGTGACGGTAAAGGCCGTCATCGCCAAGTCAGACCTGGTGGCAGAGGCCGTGATCTCTGCGGCCAAAAAACACAAGTGCGATTTGATCGTGATGGCATCGCACGGCCGCAAGGGCCTCAAGCGCCTGCTGCTGGGCAGCGAGACGCAGCATGTGCTGACGCACTCGCACATCCCGGTGCTGGTGCTGCGTTAAGCACTAATTCAAGCATCAAAACAGGCTCTAGCGCCTACCCAACAAGCGCTATAAGCTATTAATTTAATAGCAAACCCCAAAAAGGCACAACGCCTTTTCGGGGTTTTTTCATTCCCGGCTGGATTGCCGACAGCTCAGTGATTGCCCAGGTAGAGCTGCGCCATGCGCTCATCGGCCAGCAGCCCCTGCGCTGGGCCCTGCAGCACGCAGCGCCCCTGGTCCAGGATGTAGCCCTGCTGGCTGATCTGCAGCGCCTGGCGTGCGCGCTGCTCCACCATCAACACCGCCACGCCTGTAGTGGGCAACTTTTGCACCATGTCGAACACCTTGCCGACGAGTGACGGCGCCAGCGCCGCCGTGGGCTCGTCCAGCACCATGATGCGGGGCGACGGCATCAGCGCGCGGGCAAAGGCCAGTTGCTGACGCTCGCCGCCCGAGAGGTTGCTGGCGGGTTGCGGCAGGCGCTCCATCAGCGCTGGGAAGTCGGCCAGCACCTCGTCCATGCGGCGCTTGATGTTTGCCACGCCGCGTACCACCAGCAGGTTCTCGCGCACGGTGAGCGACGGGAACACATTCGCCACCTGCGGCACATAGGCCAGACCTGCGTCAAAACGGTCTTCGGCCGACAGCCGCGCAATGTCGCGGCCGCCCAAGTGAATGCTGCCCGACACACGCGGCAGCAAGCCCAGCAGCGCTTTCACCAGGGTGGATTTGCCTGCCCCGTTGGTGCCCGCAATGGTCACGATCTCGCCCTGCGCCACAGCCAGGTCAATGCCGTGGATGATGTCCACCTCGGAATACCCGCCGCGCAACTGCGCGATCTGCAGCAAGTTGTCTGCGCCGCTCATACCAAACCTCCCATGTAGGCTTCTTGCACGCGCGGGTCGTCAAGCACAGTGTGCGGGTCACCCTCGGCCAGGATGCTGCCCCGGTCCATCACGATCATGCGATTAGACAACGCCTTGAGCGCCTGCAGGTGGTGCTCGATCACGATGAACGCAATGCCCTGCCCGTTCAGCTCACGCACGCGGTCGCAAATCTCTTCGATCAACACCGGGTTGACCCCGGCAAACGGCTCGTCGAGCAAGATGCAGCGCGGGTCCAGCATCAGCACCCGGCCCAGTTCCACCAGCTTCTTTTGCCCGCCCGACAAGCCTCCCGCGCGCGCGTCTCGCACCCGCGCCAGGTTCAAAAACTGCAGGATGCGGTCGGCCTTGATGGAGAGCTGCGCCTCGTGCTCGCGCAGGCTGCGTGTCTGGAAGAAGGCGTTCAGCAACCGCTCCCCTTGAGGGTTGGCGGCAGCCGCCATTAGGTTCTCGTGCACCGTCAGGCTCTTGAACTCGCGCGGAATCTGGAACGTGCGCACCAGCCCCAGCCGCGCCCGGCGGTAAGGCGGCATGCGGGTAATGTCCTGCCCCTCAAAGTGAATCTGCCCCGCGTCTGCGGGCTGCTGCCCGGCAATGGCGGCAAACAGCGTGCTCTTGCCCGCACCGTTGGTGCCCGCAATGCCCAATATCTCGCCCGCAGCCAGTTGCAGCGACACCCCGTCCACCGCCTTGAAGCCACCAAACTGCCGCGTCACGGCCTCTACCTTCAGCATCGTTGTTGCGGTCATTGGGTTTTGCCTCCAAACAGGCCATTGGGCTTGTACAAGGTGACCAAGATCAGCGCCAGGCCCACCGCCGCCAGGCGCAGGCTGGCCATGCCGACCTCTGACACGCCCGGCACCCAGTCTTTGGCAAAGCGCGAGCCTTCCAGAAACACCATGAGCAGCAGCGATCCAAACACCGCACCGCGCACGGTGCCCGAGCCGCCCATCACCAGGCCCATCCACACGTAAAACGTGATGAGCGGGATGAACTGCTCTGGCGTGATGAAGGTGATGAAGTGCGCGTAAAACGCACCCGCCAGCCCGGCCAACGCAGCCCCCAGCATGAACACCTGCACCTTGAACCAGGCTGGGTCCTTGCCCAGGGCCGACAGAGCAGGCTCATCGTCGCCAATGGCCTTGAGCAGCCGCCCAAACGGGCTGGCCGCCAGGCGCACCGTGCCCCAGGCCACCACCGCAACCACAGCCAGCAGCGTGGCAAAAATCGCCATGTCCGACACGCCACTGCCCAACGATGCAAACAGCTTGGGCAGGCCAGGCAGGCCCTGCACGCCCTTGGTCAGCCAGCTTTCTTGCTGGATGGAAATGCGCACGGCTTCTGAAAAGCCCAGCGTCACGATGGCCAGATAGTCGTCGCGCAAGCGCAGCGACAGCAGGCCAATGGGCAACGCCATCAAGCCCGACAGCACGCCCGCCGCCACAAAGCACAGCACCAGCGGCACGCCCTGCAGCGCCAGCAGGCCAGATGTGTAGGCTCCCACGGCAAAGAACGCCACGACGCCAAAGTTGACCAGCCGGGTCAGGCCGAACTGCAGGTTCAGGCCCAGCGCCAGCAGGCAGTAAATAAGGGCAACGATGCCAATGGCACAAAGGTAAGCAATCATGAATCGGACTCCTTACCGCACCAGCTGCACGCGGCCCATGATGCCCGCTGGGCGCACCAGCAGCACCAGCGCCAACACCACAAACGACAGCACCAGCTTGTACGACGGCCCCATCAGTGGCACCGCCAGTTCTTGCGCCACACACAGCAGCAGCGCACCCAGCACCGCGCCCACTGGGCTGCCAATGCCGCCCAGCACCATGGCGGCAAACGCGGGGATCAAGCTCTCCCACCCCATCTCGGGGCTGACCACGGCCTTCATGCCCAGCAGCACGCCGCCCAGGGCCGAGAGCGCCCCCACCAGCAGCCACAGGTAAAGCATCAGCCCATTGGCGCGGATGCCGCTGGCCCGTGCCAGGTCTGCGCTGTCGGCCACGGCACGCAGCTGGCGGCCAAAACTGGTGCGGTAGATCAGCACAAAAACCACCACCAGGCACGCAGCAGCCACGGCGGCAATCACCAGATCAGTCGGCAAGATGCGAATGCCGCCAAAGTTCCAGGCGCGCACCAAAGGCAAGTCAAACGTGCGCTGGTCATGCCCGGCAAAAAAGCCGATCAGGCTGCGCAGCAAAAACCCCAGGCCAATGGCCGCGAGCATGGAAGACACCATGGGCCGCCCTGCCAGCTTGCGAAAAATCAGCGTGTACGAGCCCGCCGACACCACGGCCGTGATGGCCATGCTACCCAAGGCCGCAGCCCACAGCGGCCAGCCACCCAACATCTGCACAGCCACCGCTGCATAGGCACCCGTGGTCATCACGTCGCCCGTGGCGGCATGGGGAAAGCGGTTGACGCCCATCACCAGGGTCATGGCCAGCGCGGGCAGTGCCACCACCAGGCCTTCGATCAATCCATTGATCAACAGGTTTACAAAATCGATCCAGGTCATTGCGTCATCTCTTGCTTACCCCACCTTGTCAAAAAGCCCCAGGCGCCATCACCATGGCAGCCTGGGGCACACACGCTCACGCCGCGATGGACACCACGTCGCGCCGCACCAGCTGGCCCTTTTCGATGATGAAGACACCGAAGTCGGGCGTCGCGTCACCGAACTTGTCGAAGTCGAGCTTGCTGGACGCGCCTTCGTAGTTCACTTTGGCCTTCTTGCCCAACTGCGCCTTGCCATCGGCAAACGAGTAGACGGCGGTGCCGGGGGCGTTGGACACCTCGCGCAGCTTGGCGTTGATCTGCTCCACCGTGGCCTTGGGGCCTGCGGCCTCCATGGCCAGGGCCAGAGAGATCACCATGTCGTAGGCCATGGCGGCGTAGATGTTGGTGGACGCGGCCTTGCCCGTGGCCTTGGTGAACGCCGCATCAAACTGCGCATACGACGTGCTTTTCTCGTTGGACACCGTCTCCACCGAAATGATGCCTTCGCACACTTCTGCGCCCAGTGCCTTCACCAAGTCGGGATTAGCTGCCCAACCGGGGATGACCCATTTGTTATCGGCGCCCGACTGGAACCACTCGCGCAGGATGATGGTGGTGTCGGGCAGGTACGAACCCATCACAATCACATCGGGCTTGGCCGCCAGAATCTTCTGCAGCTCGCTGCGGTAGCTGGGGCGGCTGGGCTCGTAGGTGACATGCGCTGCCACCTTGCCGCCACGCTTTTCCCAGGCACGGGTAAAGCCTTCCACATTGCCCAGACCCGATGCGTTGTTGAACGCCATGGTGGCCGGGCGCTTGAAGCCGCGCTTGGTGCAGATCTCGGCAAAGGCTGCGCCAAAGCGGTCGTTGGTGGCCTGAAAGCGCCACACCAGATCCTTGGTGTCCAGCGTGGAGATGGCGGGTGCACCCGACACGTTCATCTGGATGATGCCCGCGGCATCGGTCAGCGGCATTACCGCCAGCGTCACGCCCGATGCCCAGGTGCCCAGCACCGCCTGCACCTTGTTCACCTCGATCAGCTTCTTGGCGGCCAGCACGGCCGCGTCGGGCTTGGTCTGGTCGTCTTCGGTGAAGAGTTCGAGTTTGCGGCCACCGGCGCCGCCAGCGGCATTGACCTCGTCCACCGCCAAGCGAATGGCCTGCTGCATGCCCGGGCCGTAGGGGCTGCCTGCGCCCGTGATGGGCGTGAGCGAGCCAATGCGGAACACGTCCCCTTGCTGGCTGAAGCCGATGGAGGGAAGGCACTGCAGGGCAGCAGCCGCGCCGCCGAGCTTGACGAAATTTCTACGTTGCATGGTGTTCTCCGGTGAAGGGGTAGGATGGGGGTTGTGTGGTGTGGTGTGGGAGGAATCAAAGGGTGTTCTTGACCCACACGCCGTCCTTGGCGATGGCGCGAATACGCTCGCCCTGGTTCAGCAGGCAGGTGATGTCGGTCAGCGGGTCGCCATCGACCAGCAAGATGTCTGCAATGGCACCGGCCGTGACTTCGCCCAGCTGGCCTTGCTGGCCCAGAATCTCCGCGCCGATCAGCGTGGCCTGCTGCAGCACCGGGCCGTTGCCCAGAATCTCGGCGCGCAGGCGCAGCTCGTCAGACTGCAGGTAGTGCGTTTCGGCCAGCAGGTCGCTGCCCAAGCCCATCTTCACGCCCGCCTTGGCCAGAATCTTGATGGCCTCTTTGCCCTGCCCGCGCACGCTGTCAATCTTGGCGACCGAGGCTGCGGGCAAGCCATAGCGCTCACCCTCATTGGCCAGGCCTTCATACGTGATGAGCGTGGGCACCATGAAAGCGCCCATCTCGGCCATGAACTCTGCCGTGGGCGCATCCACTAGGTTGCCATGCTCAATGGTGCGCACACCGCAGCGCACCGCGCGGGCAATGGCGCGCGGGGTGTAGGCATGGGCCATTACGTAGGTGTTGGCGTTGGATGCCTCTTCCACAATGGCGTGCAGCTCGGCCTCGGAATAGCCCAGGTTGCCAATCGGGTCGTTGGGCGATGCCACGCCGCCCGATGCCATCACCTTGATCTGCGTGGCACCCTTCAAAATTTCCTCGCGCACCGCCAGGCGGCAAGCATCCACACCATCGACCACGCGGCCAATGTTGCCCAGCTTGTAAGCACACGAACACACATCCAGGTCATCGTTGCGCTGGCGAAAGTCCGCGTGCCCGCCGGTTTGCGACAGCGCCTTGCCCGCAGGGAAGATGCGCGGCCCCTGCACCAGCCCTGTGCGCACCGCCTCGGCCAGCGACCAGTCGGCCCCGCCCGCATCGCGCACGGTAGTAAAGCCCCGCTCCAGCATGCCCTTCATGATGGGCAGCGAGCGCATCATGGTGAACACATTGGGCATCTTGGCCACGGCGCCCAGGTTGAACGACGACGCCACCACATGCACGTGGCAGTCGATCAGGCCGGGCATCAGGGTCATGCCCTTGGCGTCGAGCGTGGTTGTGCCTTCGGGCACCTCCAGGTTGGTGCCTATCGCCGCAATGCGGCCGTCCTGCACCAGAACGGACAAGCCGGTGCGCAGGGTGAGTGCGTGGACATCCAGCACACGGCTGTTTTCAATTAACAAAGAGGTCATGAGATTCGTCAAAGTGGGCGCGATGGCTTCAAAATTACTCATAGCCTTTTTTTTCAGGGGGCCATGAAGACCATCAAGCATCCATCTGGTGCATTGCAGCATCTACAGAGTGTGGCGCTTGACACGTTGCTGTCACAGGACGCATTTATCGGG
>NZ_JBKBXG010000034.1:0-50796 GCF_046314175.1 Acidovorax sp.
TGACGCCCATGCTGCACCTGGATGTGTCCAACAAGCTCGTGCAGAACCTCAAGCTCATCGATGCGCTGGTGGGTGTGGGCACCGAACACATGCGCCGCCCCCGCCTGCCCCTGGTGGGCGACGAACGCGCATTTGTCGAGAGTGTGGTGCGCAAGGCCCTGGCCACGCGCCCTACAAAATACCAGTCTGTCACCTGAGACACTGAGCGCCCTACTCCACCACGACCAGAGCACCATGCAACGCATCCACGTCATCGACTCCCACACGGGCGGCGAGCCGACCCGGCTTGTCATCGACGGATTTCCAGACCTGGGCACTGGCACCATGGCCGAACGGCGTGCGCTGCTGGCCGAGCGCCACGATGCCTGGCGGGCCGCTACCGTGCTGGAGCCGCGTGGCAGTGATGTGGTGGTGGGGGCGCTGCTCTGCGCGCCGCAAGATCCCGCCAACGCAGCAGGTGTCATCTTCTTCAACAACAGCGGCTACCTGGGCATGTGTGGCCACGGCACCATCGGGCTGATCGCATCGCTGGCCTACCTGGGCCGCATCACGCCCGGAGAGCACCGCATCGAGACACCCGTGGGCACCGTCACCACCACCCTGCACACCGATGGCTCTGTCAGCGTACGCAACGTGCCCGCCTACCGGCTACACCACGCACTGGGCATTGACGTGCCAGGCTACGGCCGCGTGGTGGGCGATGTGGCCTGGGGCGGCAACTGGTTCTTCTTGATCTCCGACCACGGCCAGCGTGTGGCCAGCGACAACCTGGAGGCATTGATGGCCTACAGCTGCGCCGTGCAACAGGCCCTCAAGGACCAGGGTATTCGGGGCGACAACGGCGGCGAGATTGACCACATCGAGCTGTTTGCCGACGACGACCAGGCCGATGACCCCGCCGACAGCCGCAACTATGTGCTGTGCCCCGGCAAGGCCTATGACCGCTCGCCCTGCGGCACGGGCACCAGCGCCAAGGTGGCCTGCCTGGCGGCCGACGGCAAGCTGGCACAGGGCGCCATCTGGCGCCAGGCCAGCATCATCGGCAGCCAGTTCGAGGCCAGCTACACGCTGCAGGGCGATGGCAAGGTCATCCCTACATTGCGCGGCCGGGCACACATGAGTGCCGAAGCAACGCTGCTGATTGAAGACAGCGACCCCTTCGGCTGGGGAATCCGGCTGTAACCCGGCCCTGTTGCTGCAATTGCGCCCCATGCAACACACCGATGTCCTTGTGATTGGCGCCGGCATCGTGGGCGCGGCCTGTGCCCATGCGCTGGTGCAGGCAGGTTCGTCAGTGCGAATCATCGATGCGCGCCTGGGCGGAGCCACTGCGGCGGGCATGGGCCACCTGGTGGTGATGGACGACAACCCGGCAGAACTGGCGCTGAGCAAATCATCCCTGGACCTCTGGCACGCCTGGGCACCGCACATGGATGCGGGCTGCGCCTTTACCGCCTGCGGAACACTCTGGCTGGCGGCCAATGAAGAAGAGCTGCAGGCTGCGTACACCAAACGCGCTACCTTGCAAGCACAGGGCGTGGCCTGCGAGATGCTCGGCGCAGCAGCCCTGGCCCGCGCAGAACCCGCGCTGCGCCCCGGTTTAGCGGGAGCGCTCAAGGTGCAGGGCGACAGCGTGGTCTATGCCCCCCGCGCAGCCCCGTGGCTGCTGGACCAGGCGGCAGCACAAGGACACTTGATCTTTGAGCAGGCTGAAGCCACACGCATCGACGGCCACACCGTCACCCTGCGCGATGGCAGCCAGCGCAGCGCAGGCGCCATCGTGCTGGCCAGTGGTATCCACGCCCTAGAGCTGTGCCCCGGCCTGCCGCTGCGTCCCAAGAAGGGACACCTCGTCATCACCGACCGCTACCCGGGCACTGTGCATCACCAATTGGTAGAACTGGGCTACATCACCAGCGCGCACCATAGTGATGGCACCTCGGTGGCCTTCAACGTGCAGCCCCGGCCCACGGGGCAGTTGCTGATTGGCTCGTCGCGCGAGTTCGACACCACCGATCCCGCCGTCAACAACGCCGTGATGGCGCGCATGCTGCAACGTGCACTCGACTATCTGCCGGGCCTGGCCGACCTCAACGCCATTCGCACCTGGACCGGCTTTCGCGCCGCCACTCCCGACAGCCTGCCTTTGATTGGCGCGCACCCCGAACACCCACACCTGTGGCTGGCCGTGGGCCATGAAGGGCTGGGTGTGACCACCGCCCCCGCCACCGCGCAGTTGCTGGCCGCGAAAATCACAGGGGGCACACCAGTGATCGACCCTGCGCCCTATGCACCGGCTCGTTTTGCGGGCCTGAGCAATCCATGACCGCATCCACACCCGCCCTGGTGCAAATCGTCGTGAACGGCACGCCTATGCAGGTGCCTGCAGGGACGAGTGTGGCCGCCGCTCTGGCACAGCAAACACCAGGCACCACGCGCACCTCTGTTACCGGCGAGGCGCGGGCACCGCTGTGTGGCATGGGCGTGTGCCACGAATGCAGGGTGCGCATCCATGGCCTCACCCGCCTGGCGTGTCAGACGGTCTGCACCGAGGGCATGTCGATACACACCGATGTCGGCACTGCACCTGGGAGCGCCACGCCATGAACCAGCCCGTGACCCCACCCATGACCGAGCATCAAGCGGCGCACGAGCGCTGCGACATCCTCATCATCGGTGCAGGCCCTGCAGGTTTGGCCGCAGCCCTGGCCGCCGCGCCCAGCGGCGCATCGATCACCATCGTGGACGACAACCCGCAGCCCGGCGGGCAAATCTGGCGCGATGGCCCCCAGGTGGCCTTGCCCGCACTGGCACAACAACACCGCGCGGCGCTGGCACGGCACACCAACATCCGCCTCCTGCCCGGCACCCGTGTGGTGGGCCTGGGTGATTCCCAACCCGGCGAAAACGCGCCTGCCCTGCTGCTGGAAGACGCCGACCGGGGCTGGACGCAGCACAGCCACCGCATCGTGCTATGCACCGGAGCCCGCGAACTGCTGCTGCCCTTTCCGGGCTGGACGCTGCCCGGTGTGACGGGTGCGGGCGCCTTGCAGGCCCTCATCAAGGCAGGGCTCGATGTGCGCGGCCAGCGCATCGTCATCGCAGGCACCGGCCCGCTGCTACTGGCCGCTGCGGCCACCGCCACCCAAGCGGGCGCCACGGTGGTGCGCGTGGCCGAACAGGCGCCTTGGAGCGCACTCGCAGGCTTTGCGGCGCAACTGCCGCGATGGTCCGCCAAGGCGGCGCAGGCCCTCACGCTGCTCCACACGCGTTTGCGTGCCAGCAGCCATGTGCTGGAGGCGCGCGGCACCACCCAGGTGCAAACCGTGCGGCTGCGCAAAGGCCCACACGCAGAAGAAACCATGGCCTGCGACCGCGTAGCCTGCGGGTTCGGACTGATACCCAACACCCACCTGGGGCAGATGCTGGGCTGCGCACTGGGCGGGCCGCTGAGCGGTGGCCAAGGCTTGGCTGTCGATGCACAGATGCGCACCAGCGTACCCGGCGTGTTCGCCGCAGGTGAAGCCACCGGCTTTGGCGGCAGCGAACGTGCACTGGTTCAGGGCGCCATGGCAGGGCATGTGGCGGCGGGACAGGTGCAACAGGCCCATGCGCTGCGGCCGCAACTGGCACGCTGGGAGGGCTTTGCGCAGGCGCTGCGGGCTTCTTTTCTACTGAACGAATCACTCAAGACACTGGCACAGCCGGACACCCTTGTGTGCCGCTGCGAAGACGTGCCCTACGCCGCGTTGACCGAACGGCAGGGCTGGATCGATGCCAAGCTCCACACCCGCTGCGGCATGGGCGCCTGCCAGGGCCGCATCTGCGGCGCAGCCACACAGCACCTGTTTGGCTGGACGCCCGCGCCCCCACGGCACCTGCTGGCGCCTGCGCGCATTGGCACGCTAGCGGCGGCCCCGTTACCTTCTGTCCCGCCAAGCCCCTGATGTGTCGTAGGCAAAGCCTGCCGTGACCTAAGATTCCGCCCCCACAGCCCGCCCTCGCATGATGACAACGACTCACCCCGCTTCACCGCAAGACCCCGCGCCCAAGCGGCGCGCGGCGGACGTGGCCTACGACGCCATCGAAACCATGATCTCCACGCTGCAGCTGCAGCCCGGCAGCCCCGTGGTGGAGGCCGAGATCGCCGAGAGCACAGGCCTGGGCCGAACGCCGGTGCGCGAGGCACTGCTGCGCATGGTGTCCATCGGGCTCATCGTGCAGCAGCCCCGGCGCGGCTTGCTGGTGTCGCACATCGACCTGGCCGACCACCTGGACGTGATCCAGACCCGCCGTGTGCTGGAGCGCCTGCTGGCCTCCAACGCCGCCCGCCGCGCCACCGCGCCAGAGCGCCAGGCCATCGTGCGCTGCGCCGAAAACATGGTGCAAGCGGCAGCGCGCGGCCACCTGGACGACTACATGCTGGCCGACCATGAACTGGACCTCGTCACCCACCAGGCCAGCCAGAACCACTCCGCCGTCAAATGCGTGCAGCCGCTCATCGTGCAGTGCCGCCGCTTCTGGTATGCGTATCAGCACGAAGGTGAGGTCTCAGAGGGCGCCCGCGCGCACATGCAGTTGGCGCAGGGCATTGCCAGTGGCGACGAAGCCCAGGCGGTGGCGGGCGCGGAGCAGTTGATGGAATACCTGGAGCGGTTTGCGCGGCGCATTATCGACCGGTAGCACGCGCCACCACGCACACAGCACCGGCAACCTCAGTTCCACGGGGTGTTTACTATTAATTTCGTAGCTGCCGGCGCTTTACCAGCAAGCGCTAACAGCCAAAAAGGCTTGAAAATTTTGCCGCAGCAGCGACGCCGGCAGGCCTACTCCGCCACCTGCTGGCCCAGCAGAATGCGCTGCTCCAGAAAGCGCCACAGGCGCTCGTCCTGGCTGAACGCCACGTTAAACCGCAGCCAGCCCGTGGGGCGCGGCTCCACCAAAAACAGCTGACCGGGGCCGAGCATGATGCCCGCGCCCGTGGCGTCCTTCGACAGCTCGGCACTGTCAGGCAGATCAGGATGGCGCGCCCACAGGTACATGCCCGCCTCGGGCTCATGGAACAGCTCAAACCCCAGGTTCAGCAAGCGCCGCCCCACCGTGCGGTGCGCCTCGGCCAGGCGTTCGCGCAGGGACTTGAGGTGCTTGCGCCAGCGGCCGTCGGTCACCACACCAAACGTGATGCGCTCGGTGATCTCTGACGAGGTCAGGCCCGAAATCATCTTGAGCTGCACCAGTTCATCGAGCAGATCACGCCGCGCCGCCAGAAAGCCGGTGCGCAGATTGGGCGAGATCGTCTTGGAGAAACTGCCCAGGTAGATCACGCGGTTGAGCTGGTCCAGGCTGGCCAGCGATGGGCGCACGCCGGTGTCCATGTCGGCATAGATGTCGTTCTCCACCAGCATGAAATGGTACTGGTCTGCCAGTTGCAGCAGGCGGTGCAGGTGCGCCACAGAGGCCACCGAGCACGTGGGGCTCTGAAGGCGCGGCTGCGTGAAAAACGCGACGGGCTGGTGCTCCGCCAGCAGGGCTTCCAGCGCGGGAAGGTCGTAGCCCGTGGCGGTGCGCCGCACACCCAGCACCTGCGCACCGGCAAAGCGCAGCATGAACAGCAGGTTGGGGTAGCCGGGGTCGTCCACCAGCACCACATCACCGGGCTTGACCAGGCACCGCGCCACCAGGTCCAGCGCCTGGCTGGAGCCCTGGGTCAGCAGCACCTGGTCGGCGTCCACCGCCAGATGGTGTTCGGCCAGCGACTCTGCCACCACCATGCGCAGCGCCATGTGGCCGTGCGGCAGGCCATAGCCGTCCAGCTCGGGGCCGTCAGACGACAGCTGCCGCATGCTGCGTTTGACCGCATCGCCAAACAGCCAGTCGTGCGGCAGCCAGCCGCAGCCCGGTTTCATGGGCAGATTGCGATTTTCAAAAATTTGTTTGAGGTACCAGCGCGCATCAAAACGGGGCACTGGCCGCTCGGGCGCACCAGCGCCGGGCGCCGCACCTTCATCACCCCGCCGCTTCACAAAGAAGCCAGCATTGGCGCGCGACACCAGCCAGCCCTGCGCCACCAGGCGGTCATAGGCCTCGACCACGGTGAACACGCTCACGCCATGCGCAGCGGCAAAAGCACGGATGGACGGGAGTTTGCTGCCGGGTTTGAGCACCTGGCCGGCGATGAGACCCCGCAGTCCATCGACGATCTGGCTGACCAGAGGTGTCTGGAGTTCGGGGCTGAGAGTGAGCATCAGGAGGGCAAAAAAGGCGGCGAATTGTGCACTGGGTTGGCGCACACCAAATCAGGGATTGCCTGTACAGGATTCTAGACCTGCACAGTGCACGCCAAACAACGCTGCGGTGTACATGGACGGGCCGTGGCATGACTTCCAGAATTCGCTCCATTCCTGGTTTTCATCCTCTTTTTGTCCTTCACAACCACCGCCCACCGCCATGCAGCAAGACCGCCACTTCACCAATGCCGCCCTCCTTACCCGCCGCCATGCCGCTGTGGCCCGGGGCGTGGGTCAGGCCCATGAACTCTTCGTACAGAAGGCGCTTAACGCCGAGCTGTGGGATGTGGAGGGCCGCCGCTTCATCGACTTTGCCGGTGGCATCGCCGTGCTCAACACCGGCCACCTGCACGCCGGAGTGATCGCTGCAGTCAAAGCCCAGCTGGAGCTGTACACCCACACCTGCTTCCAGGTGGTGGCGTACGAGCCCTACGTGGAAGTGTGCGAGCGCCTGAACACCCTGGCCCCCGGCGCGTTTGCCAAGAAGAGCCTGCTGCTGACCACCGGCGCCGAGGCCGTGGAAAACGCCATCAAGATTGCCCGCGCCTACACCAAGCGCCCCGGCGTGATCGCCTTCACCGGCGGCTACCACGGCCGCACGAACCTCACGCTGGGCCTCACGGGCAAGGTCGCACCTTACAAGATCGGGTTTGGCCCCTTCCCGGGCGAGACCTACCACGCCCTCTTCCCCAACGCGCTGCACGGAGTGAGCGTGGAGCAGGCACTGCATTCGGTGGAGCTGATCTTCAAGACCGACATCGAGCCCGAGCGCGTGGCGGCCTTCATCGTCGAGCCCGTGCAGGGCGAAGGCGGCTTCTATGTGGCGCCCCCCGAATTCATCAGCGGCCTGAAGGCACTGGCCGACCGCTACGGCATCCTGCTGATTGCCGATGAAGTGCAGACCGGCGCAGGCCGCACCGGCACGTGGTTTGCCAGCGAGCAGTGGCCCGTGGCGCCCGACCTCATCACCACGGCCAAGTCGCTGGCGGGCGGCTTCCCGCTGGCGGGCGTGGTGGGCCGCGCCGACGTGATGGATGCCCCCGCCCCCGGCGGCCTGGGCGGCACCTACGCAGGCAGCCCGGTGGCCTGCGCCGCAGCACTGGCCGTGATCGAGGCGTTTGCGCAAGAGAACCTGCTGGCCCGCAGCCAGGACATGGGCGCGCTGCTGGTACGCAGCCTCAAGGACCTGGCCGCCCGGGTGCCCGCCATTGGCGACGTGCGCGGCCTGGGGGCCATGGTGGCGATCGAGCTGTTCGAGAACGGCGACCTGCAACGCCCCGACGCCGCACTGACCAAGAAGGTCGTGGCCGAGGCCGCCCGGCGCGGGCTGATCCTGCTGTCGTGTGGCACCCATGGCAACGTGATCCGCATCCTGGTGCCGCTGACCGCGTCGGACGACCTGCTGCACGAGGGCCTGGCCATCCTGGCCGACAGCCTGGAGGCCGCAGCCACGGCTGCGAACTGACATGCGCCCGGCCCTTCACTCCACCTACCAGGCACCGCCCGCCATGAACCCGCATGCCGAACCCCTGGTGCGCTTCAGCGGCGTGCAAAAGACCTACGACGGCGAACAGCTGGTGGTGCGCGCGCTGGACCTGGACATCCAGCGCGGCGAGTTCCTGAGCCTGCTGGGGCCCTCGGGCTCGGGCAAGACCACCACGCTGATGATGCTGGCGGGGTTCGAATCCCCCACAGCGGGCGACATCCTGCTCGATGGCAAGCAGATCACGCGCACACCACCGCACAAGCGCAACTTTGGCATGGTGTTCCAGAACTACGCGCTGTTCCCGCACCTCACGGTGGGCGAGAACGTGGCCTACCCCCTGACGGTGCGCAAGGTGCCCAAGGCAGAGCAGGCCGACCGCGTGAAGAAGGCGCTGGACATGGTGCGCCTGACCGGCATGGCCGACCGCCTGCCCGCACGCCTGTCGGGCGGGCAGCAGCAGCGCGTGGCCCTGGCGCGTGCCCTGGTGTTCAACCCGCAGCTGGTGCTGATGGACGAGCCCCTGGGCGCGCTCGACAAGCAGCTGCGCGAGCACATGCAAATCGAGCTGAAGGAGCTGCACCGCCAGCTGGGCGTGACCTTTGTCTACGTGACCCACGACCAGGGCGAGGCCCTGACCATGAGCGACCGCGTGGCCGTGTTCAACGAAGGCGTGATCCAGCAACTGGCCGATGTGGAGAGCCTGTACGAAACCCCAAGCAACCGCTTTGTGGCGGGTTTTGTGGGCGACAGCACCGTGCTCTCGGGCACGCTGCAGGGCGCTGGGGCTGACGCCGCCATCCAGATGCCCGGCGGCTTCCTGCTGCCCGGCGTCAACGTGAACCAGACCCCCGTGGGCGCGCGGGTGCAGGCCTGCGTGCGACCCGAGCGTGTGGTGCTGCTGCCGCAGTCCGAATACCCCCGGCCCAACGCCATACCCGCTACCGTGGCGCGCACCATTTACTACGGCGACCACCTGCGCCTGATCTGTGACCTGGGCCATGGCCAGGAGCAGGCCACGGTCAAGCGGGCCTTGTCGCTTTCAGGCGCGGGCGCCAGCCACCCGCAGCCGGGCGACCAGGTGCTGCTGGAGTTCCCGCCCAGCGCCACGCGCATCTACGCCGTGTGAAGGCGTTCACGCAGCCCCGTTTCGCTTTCACCGTCCCGCACCCTTTCCCGTCCCTGCTCCCGTCCCTTTTCCCATTCCCGTTCCTCCACTACCCAAGGAAATCTGCACCATGAAAAAGAGCCTCATCGCCTGCGCATCCCTGGCCGCCTGCCTGGTCGCCCTGCCCAGCTTTGCACAGCAGCAGCTCACCGTCGTGAACTTCGGCGGCGCCAATGCCAATGCGCAGAAAAAGGCGTTCTACGAGCCCTATGAAAAGCAGGGCACCAAGATCGTGGCCGTGGAATACAACGGCGAGCAAGCCAAGGTCAAGGCCATGGTCGAGACCAAGAAGGTGACCTGGGACGTGGTCGAGGTCGAGTCGCCCGACGCCGCACGCGGCTGCGACGAAGGCCTGTATGAAAAGCTGGACTACAGCAAGATCGTGCCCAAGGCCGACCTGCTGCCCGCCGCCGTGCACGAATGCGCCGTGGGCATCTTTGTGTGGTCCACCGTCATGGCCTACAACGGCGACAAGCTCAAAACGCCGCCCACCAGCTGGGCCGACTTCTGGGACACCAAGAAGATCCCCGGCAAGCGCGGCATGCGCAAGGGCGCACGCTACAACCTTGAATTTGCCCTGCTGGCCGACGGCGTGAAACCCGCCGACGTGTACAAGGTGCTGGCCACCAAGGACGGTGCCGACCGCGCGTTCAAGAAGCTCGCCGAGCTCAAGCCCAGCATCCAGTGGTGGGAGGCCGGTGCGCAGGCGCCCCAGTTCCTGGTGGCGGGCGACGTGGCGCTGACCACCGTGTTCAACGGCCGCATCGACGCCGCCAACCGCGAAGGCCGCAACCTCAAGATCTACTGGCCCGGCGGCATCTACGACCTGGACTACTGGGCCATCCCCAAGGGCACGCCCAACAAGGATGCGGCCGTGAAGTTCATCGCCTTCACCATGCAGACGCCGCAGCAGGCCGCCTACGCGCAGAACATCGCCTACGGCCCGGCCAACACCAAGGCACTGGCATCGCTGGACAAGAAGGTGCTGGACGACCTGCCCACCTCTGCCACCAACGCCAAGGAGGCGCTGCAGTTCAGCGTGGGCTTCTGGGCCGACCAGGGCGAGGCACTGGAAAAGCGCTTTGCCGCCTGGGCCACGCAGTAAGCGCCCTTTGACTCCCTTGTGAAACGCTGAGAGCAGGACACCCGCATGCAAGCCACCCTGGCCCATCCCATCGCCAATGCCCCCACCGGCAGCCCCCCCGGTGCGTTGCGCCAGGCCCTGGCGCGCGCCGAGTCGCGCCGCAAATGGCGCGCCTTTGCGCTGACCTTGCCCCTGCTGGTGTTCCTGCTGCTCACGCTGCTGGTGCCCATTGCCGCGCTGCTGCAGCGCGCGGTGGAAAACCCCGAAGTCGCCAACGCCCTGCCCGCCACCATGCGCGCGCTGGACGGCTGGGACCGCAAGGATGCACCCGCTGCCCCGGCCTACGCCGCGCTGGTGCAAGACCTGGCCCGCCTGCCCGACAGCTCCGACGCCGGGGCACTGGCGCGGCGGCTCAACACCGAAGTGCCCGGTGCGCGCTCGATGGTCATGGGCGCCTACCGCGCGCTGCCGCTGGAGGGATCACCCGAAGCCATCCGCGCGCAGCTGCTGGACAAGGACCCGCGCTGGGCTGAAGCCCCGCTGTGGCAGGCCATTGCCAAGAACGGCGCCCGCTGGACGCCCGACTACCTGCTCGCCTCGGTGGACCTGCAGCGCGATGCGCTGGGGCACATCGAGCGCATGCCTGAGGAGCAGCGCGCGTTTGGTGGCATCTTGCTGCGCACCTTCCACATCAGCCTGGTGGTCACGCTGGTGTGCCTGCTGCTGGGCTACCCGCTGGCCTGGTGGCTGGCCTCGCTGCCCGCACGCCCGGCCAATGTGCTGATGATCCTGGTGCTGGTGCCGTTCTGGACCTCCATCCTGGTGCGCGTGGCCGCCTGGATCGTGCTGCTGCAGTCCGAAGGCCTGGTCAACCGGGGCCTGATGGGCCTGGGCCTGATCGAGCAGCCGCTGGCGCTACTGTTCAACCGCACGGGTGTGGTGATTGCGATGGTGCACATCCTGCTGCCGTTCATGATCCTGCCGCTGTACAGCGTGATGAAAAGCGTGCCGCCCACCTACCTGCGCGCAGCGGTGTCGCTGGGCAGCTCGCCCATGGCGGCGTTCTTTCGGGTGTATGTGCCGCAGACCTACCCGGGCATTGGTGCGGGTGTGCTGCTGGTGTTCATCCTGGCCATCGGCTACTACGTCACACCCGCGCTGCTGGGCGGGGCCGACGACCAGATGCTGAGCTACTACATCGCCCGCTATACCAATGTGGAAGTGAACTGGGGCATGGCCTGCGCCTTGGGCGCCCTGCTGCTGGCCGCCACGCTGGTGCTGTATGGCGTGTACCGCCGGTTTGGCAAGGCCGAGCTGAGTCTTGGATGACCCCACCTTCTGACGCAGAAAGCCGCTGACCATGTTTCGCCTTCCCTCATTCCCCCTCTACGCCACGCTGGCCGACAAGCTCGGCTGGTGGGCCGTGCGCGCGCTGTGCGTGGCCGTACTCGCCTTCTTGCTGGCACCCATCCTGGTGATGGTGCCGCTGTCGTTTTCCGAGAGTTCGTTCCTCGCCTACCCCATCCACGGCTGGTCGCTCAAGTGGTACCAGAACCTGTTCGAATCGGCCGAATGGGCGCGCGCCACGCGCAACAGCTTCATCGTGGCGCCTGCAGCCACGCTCGTTGCCACGGTGCTGGGCACCCTCGCCGCCGTGGGCCTGTCGCGGGCAGACTTTCGGTTCAAAGGGCTGCTCATGGGCATCCTGATCGCGCCCATGGTGGTGCCCATCATCGTGGTGGGTGTGGCCACCTACCTGTACTTTGCGCCGCTGGGCCTGGCCGACAGCTACTTCGGCCTCATCATCGTGCACGCGGCCCTGGGCGCACCCTTTGTGCTGACCACCGTGCTGGCCACGCTGGCGGGTTTCAACCACAACCTCGTGCGCGCCTCGCTGAGCCTGGGTGAGACGCCGTTCAACACTTTCTTTCGCGTCACGCTGCCTGTGATTGCACCGGGCGTGATCTCCGGCGCGCTGTTTGCGTTTGCCACGTCGTTTGATGAAGTGGTGGTCACCCTCTTCCTGGCCGGTGCCGACCAGTCCACACTGCCGCGCCAGATGTTCAACGGCATCCGCGAGAACATCTCGCCCACCATCGCCGCGGTGGCCACGTTGCTCATCCTGTTCACCACCAGCTTGCTGCTGGCGCTGGAGTGGCTGCGCGGTCGCCGTGCCTGATATGCCCCTTACCGCCCGGAAGTTCACATCGGCGACATGCGGCCGTCGCCCAGGCGGCTGACAATGCCCGCTGCCGCTTCGTGCGTGAACCTCGATCTGCCCACGTTTAGCCCCCCTTTCTCAAGGACCATCCCATGGACATGAAGACCTCCCCCCTCGCCCTGCTGAACGACCCCACCTTGCTCAAGACCGACGGCCTCGTCAACGGCCAGTGGGTGGCGGGCAGCAGCCGCTTTGATGTGAACGACCCCGCAACGGGCCTGAAGCTGGCTGACGTGGCCAACCTGGGCCCGGCCGACGCAGAGGCCGCCATTGCCGCCGCCAACGCCGCCTGGGGCCCCTGGAAGACCAAGACCGCCAAGGAGCGCAGCATCATCCTGCGCAAGTGGTACGACCTGCTCATGGCGAACCAGGACGACCTGGGCCGCATCATGACGGCCGAGCAAGGCAAGCCGCTGGCCGAGGCCAAGGGCGAAGTGGCCTACGGCGCGAGTTTTGTGGAGTGGTTTGCCGAAGAAGCCAAGCGCATCAACGGCGAGACCCTGCCCCAGTTCGACAACAACCGCCGCCTGATGGTGCTCAAGCAGCCCATCGGCGTGTGCGCCGCTATCACGCCGTGGAACTTCCCGCTGGCCATGATCACGCGCAAGGTGGCCCCTGCCCTGGCCGCAGGTTGCCCCGTGGTCATCAAGCCCGCCGAGCTGACGCCGCTCACGGCCCTGGCCGCGGCCGAGCTGGCCCTGCGCGCAGGCATCCCGGCGGGGGTGTTCAACATCCTGCCCGCCGACAGCGACAACTCCATCGCCATCGGCAAGGTGCTCTGCGCGAGCGACGTGGTGCGCCACATCAGCTTCACGGGCAGCACCGAAGTGGGCCGCATCCTGATGGCGCAGTCCGCCCCCACGGTCAAGAAGATGTCGCTGGAGCTGGGTGGCAACGCGCCCTTCCTGGTGTTTGACGACGCCGACATCGACAGCGCTGTGGAAGGCGCCTTTGCCAGCAAATACCGCAACGCGGGCCAGACCTGCGTGTGCACCAACCGCTTTTATGTGCAGGAAGGCGTGTACGACGAGTTCGTGGCCAAGTTCGCCGCCAAGGTCAAGACGGCCAAGGTGGGCAACGGCTTTGAAGCCGGCGTGAACCAGGGCCCGCTGATCGAGGAA
The DNA here is from genome assembly GCF_046314175.1 of Acidovorax sp. Classification (GTDB taxonomy): domain Bacteria; phylum Pseudomonadota; class Gammaproteobacteria; order Burkholderiales; family Burkholderiaceae_C; genus Acidovorax. Next base: position 13,365 of record NZ_JBKBXG010000034.1, read on the forward strand.
GCCGCGCTGGCCAAGGTGCAGCGCCATGTGGATGACGCGCTGGCCAAGGGCGGCCAGGTGGTGGCGGGCGGCCAGCGCCTCATCGCCCTGGGCTCAGGCCAGTTCTTTGAACCCACCGTGGTCGCCAACGCCACGGCCAACATGCTCTGCGCCCGCGAGGAAACCTTTGGCCCCTTCGCCCCGGTCTTCAAGTTCAAGACCGAGCAGGAAGCCATCGATGCGGCCAACAACACCGAGTTTGGCCTGGCCAGCTACTTCTACAGCCGCGACGTGGGCCGCATCTTCCGCGTGACCGAGGCGCTGGAATACGGCATGGTGGGCGCCAACGTGGGCATCCTGGCCACTGAGCATGTGCCTTTTGGCGGCGTCAAGCAGTCGGGCCTGGGCCGCGAAGGCTCGCACTATGGCATGGACGACTATGTGGAGATCAAGTACCTGTGCCTGGGGGATATCCAGAAGTAAAAACCCGTTCGGCGTTGCCCCAAGCGTGGGGCAAAATTACCACCGTGCACTCGGTATCACAGGCAGTCCCATTCGGGGCTGCACTGCATTTCCACTACCAAGAACCAAGAGGCGCCGCTTCCAAGGCCGCCCACCGGCTGCACGTACCCAGAGGGAACCAACCGATATGAAAGCCTTGATCCTTGCGCTGCTGACCACAGCGACTGCGGTAGCGCACGCGCAAACGCTGGACGTCTTCGAATCACACGGCACCATGCACTACGCCATGGTGCCCACCGACAAAGCCCGGGACACCCAGTACATGGAAAGAGTGGCCTACAAGTTCTGCCAAGACCAGAACAAGGGCAACTGCCGCGTGATGATCTGGTCCGACAGCCTGGACAAGCCAACGGGCAACCCATTTCACACGCGATACAACGAAAACAAGCTTGCCGAATACATGCGCAACTATGGCGGCGCTGCCGATGGCATCCGATTCAACTGCAAACTCGTGACAACGGCCAGCCGCTGCTACCAGCAGTGAGCCATGGCACAAAAAGGAGGGACAACACCATGAAAGCACTGATTTTTTCGCTGCTGACCACGGCAACTGCCGTTGCGCACGCGCAAACATTCCAGCTCGATGTTTTCGAGTCCCATGGCAATACCTACTACGCCATGGTGCCCACGGACAAGGCACAGGACACCGATTACATTGGCCGGGCGGCCTACAAGTTCTGCGCGGACCAGAACAAGGGCACCTGCCACATCAAGATATGGTCCGAAAGCTTGGACAAGCCCAGGGGCCAGCCCCACCATGCCCGCTACAACGACAACCTGCTTGCCGACTACACCCACGAGCATCGCGGCGCCGCCGGGACGCTCTTTAACTGCAAGATCGTAAAGAGCGCCAGCAGCTGCTTTCAGTGGTAAGCGTAAGCGCTCAACCCTGGACCGGCGCGTCGCGCCGGTTTGTGTAGCTGGCGTTGCCCAGGCCCGTGCCCACCGTCAACACCGCCCAGCGCTCCACGTCCTGCATGAAGGGCATTTCAGACAGGCCCTGCACCACTGCATCGTTGTGCAGGCATACCTGGGTGCGGCCGTCGCCAATGTGCGGCAGCCGCTCGCACAGGTCACGCGGCAGATGGAAGCGGGTGCTCTCCCAGTTGCCCGGCAGGTTCTGCGTGCCCCCGACCAACGATCCGTTTTCCACAATCAGTCCTGGGCAGGCCACACCGACGTAAGGCGCCAGAAGGATCTTCTTTTTCGCAGCGTAGGCGATCAGGTCTTCGAGCAGCGTGGCGATGCCTTCGACCAGCTCGTCACGCCGCGGCTCGTCGTTGGCGTGGGCCCATTTCTCACGTCGCACCACTTCGGCCAGCGACATGTCGGGCGCGCGGTGCAAGTGGGTCTGCACAATGCCGCAGCGCACGTTGGTGCCACCAATGTCCACGGCCAGGATGGCGTCGTAGCTTTGTAAAAGCGCGGGGGGCGCCAGGTGCACCCAGCCAATCAGCCCACCCTCGTCCGCATGGTGGCGCAGCGTGCGCAGCTCCACGGGCGCGTTTTATTACATGTGAATCTTGCGGGTGTGATCGATGGCGCGGCCACCCACCTCGCTCTGGTGAAAGCCCCCGCCGATGATGATGCGCTCCACGCCGCGCCAGGTCTTGTGTTTCAGAAATCGCTGCACCACGTGCGCGAGCTGCATGGCGTAGTCTTCCGACGCCGCTTCGATGGCGCGGGCGGCTACGCCCTCTTTTTCCAGCAAGGCGTCCAGCTTGTGTTTGCTGAGATCGCGCGTGGGCGTGGTGCCCATCGAGTCTTTGCCCTCCATGGATGCAAACAGCTTGCGCCACGCGTCCAGCATGTGGCGAAAGGCCGTGCGGCTGGCCACGTCGCCCACATAGCCTTCGCCATCGCTCAACTCCAGGCTATAGCCCTCGATGATTACCGACGCCAGACGCATATCGCCATGCGGTCCGACGATGCCCAGCTCGCGCTGGGCCTTGGCGTCTTTTTCTTCCCGCGCCGCGCTGGGCTTTTTACCCGCGGAGGGTTTGGGTGCAGAGTCCTTGTCCTTGGAAGCCATTCATTTCCTCACACGATGGCGGCCCGCAAAAGGGGCCGAGCCAGCATGGTGACGCGGGCGCAAGCGATGCCGCGTCAGTCAATGGCTTGTCATGCCTGCCGGATTGGCGCATGGCAATGCAGCACCCCGCGCAATGTGCGCGGGTAACCATCGTGACGGGAAAGAAGGAGAGAGAAAGAGAATCAGCCCGAGGCGGCTGGAGCGGGTGAAGGGAATCGAACCCTCGTATGAAGCTTGGGAAGCTGCCGTTCTACCATTGAACTACACCCGCTTTATGCACCCCGTTGATTTGCAACGGATTTTTAAGCTAGTCCGTTGAATTTCAGGGCGTATTGCACGCCCTGCATATCAACAAACTGCACGCATTGTACCTATCTGCCGCGCACTCAATTGGGCGTAGCAGACGCCAAAAATCCGACCACTGCGCCAGCTGCGATCAGCCTTCCACCTTTTGATTGCTGTATCGCCATTTGCTGCTCAGAGGCTGAGAGTTTTTTAGCCGAACCCGAAAGGCGCGCGAAAACGCCTCGGATCTAGGCGCAAAGCACAGCCATAGCTCGGGCTATGGCGAGCATTTGCAACGACGAGCCGGGGCGTTTTGGCGTGCAAGGCGGGCATGGATAAAAGACTCTCAGCCTCTCGTCCTTAAGGTCAACCCCCAGTGCATGCGACTTTTCAACATGCGAATCACGGCGTTTCGCGGCTTTTGCGGCATTCCGCTATAGAAGCTGTGCGTCCTGACACCAAGGCTCGTTCTGCAGCAAGATCTTCTGTGACTTGGATTCATTCACCAAACCACAGGCGTTACGGTTGCGCCTGATTTTTTGTGAACGGTCGATGGCTGTGGTGGTGGTGGTAGCGAGCACGCGATGGTTTCACTGCGCCTTGGAGCTGCCCACGCACACAGTGGCGTAATTGACGGCGATCAACTGAGCAATCGCCAAGATATCTGCTCGCGAATGATCGACGCCGGGAAACAAGTCTTTGGCCATGCTTTGCGCTTCCGATATTTGCTTGATCGAAAGCTCTGTGGCTTTGTGAAGCCCGCGAGCAAGAACGATGTCGGGATTTTGATTCATAGGTTCTCCATGCGCTGAAAACATGAGTATGACGGTCTGGATCAATATCGTCTGTGGCGTAAAAGTGCCGAAGAAACCAAATTGCAACTCCGTGCCGTCCCAACTATTGCCGACATTTTGGCAATAGAGAAACTGTCCCCGTTCTGAGCACGATCACCTGCGCCAGCGCCACAAGCAACGCTACCAACAGCCCTAGCGCATGCTTACCGCGCTCTCTAGGAGCCTGTCGGACTTGGAAGTCGTCGGCTGCAAATCGGCCGCAGCGGTCCATTTTTCACCGTCTTTTTGCCCCATAGCCGTGCTATGAGGCTGCAAATTCGGCAAAAACTGTCCTCGCTGGGGCCGATTTTCGCTTTCGACGCTCCAAGCCCGACAGGCTCCTAGTTCTGGCAACTTCTACCGGCGGTGCTTGCGTTAGCTCATGTAGTGAGCCGTGCCTGGACTGGCCGTCGGGATGCCGCAGCGAGCACAGGCCTCGGGGTCTGGCCGTTGTCAGCCCCGTGCCCCAAATTGAACTGCGCCACCGCAGTCACCATCTGCTCTGCCTGCACGCGCAGGCTGCTGGCAGCGGCGGCCATTTCTTCAACCAGCGCGGCGTTCTGCTGCGTGGTTTGGTCCAGTTGCGTGACCGCTTCGCCCACTTGGCCCACGCCTGCGGTCTGCTCGCTGCTGGCGGCGCTGATTTCAGACACCATGTCCGCCACGCGCCGGATGGAGCTCACCACCTCTTGCATGGTGGTGCCCGCCTGGTCGGCCAGCACTGTGCCCTGCTGCACCATTGCGTTGCTGGCGCCAATCAGCTCCTTGATGGCCTTGGCCTCAGCGGCAGTGCGCTGTGCCAGATTGCGCACCTCAGCAGCCACTACGGCAAAACCACGGCCTTGATCACCCGCACGCGCGGCCTCCACGGCGGCGTTCAGGGCCAGGATGTTTGTCTGGAAAGCAATGCCGTCAATCACGCCAATGATGTCGGAAATCTTTTGGCTGCTGGTATTGATGTCCTGCATGGTGCTGACCACTTTAGACACCACATCGCCGCCTTGTGCAGCCACGCGGCTGGCGCCCACGGCCAGCTGGTTGGCCTGGTTGGCGCTGTCGGCGTTTTGTCTAATGGTGGCACCCAGCTGCTCCATGCTGGCCGCCGTTTGCTCCAGTGAACTGGCCTGGCTTTCGGTGCGGCTGGACAGGTCCTGATTGCCTTGAGCGATTTCGTTGCTGGCCGAAGACACGCTGTCGGCACTGGTGCGCACCGTGCTCAGGCTTTCCATCAGCCGAATGCGAAAGCCTTCCATGGCCTGGGCCAGACTACCGATTTCGTCGCGGGACTTCAGGGTGACTGCGTGGGTCAAATCACCTTGCGCCAGATAGCCCAGTGCGGTGCTCAGCTGCTGTACGGGGGCACCCACCAGGCGACGTGTGGCCACCACTAGCACCACCGCCAGCAACACCAGCGCCACCAGCACACCCAGCCACAGCCAGGTGAGCACATTGCGGGCTTGACCCATCATTTCCGACACGGGTGCCTCGGCCACGATGGCCCAGTTCCAGGGTTTGTAGCGCTCCACCGCCACATAACGCGTGGCGTTGTCGCCGTCGCCGCTGCGCCGTGGCGACCAGCTCGATTCAAAATCGCCGGATTGTTCAATACCCGTTAGCAATGCAAGCCAGGTCTTTGCGTCGTCCTGTTTTTCATCGACCTTGAGTGCCGCGTTGGCGCCGGGCAAACCAAAGACGCTGCCCCGTGCGGGGCCTGACGAAATATTGACTGCATACACCGCGCCGGTGGCAAACAGCTTCTGAGCCCCCATCAAGGCGTTGAGCTTGCCCAGAATGGGGCCGATGTCAGAGCCGATGAACAGGATGCCGATAGTGCGGTTGCCCTCGCGAATGGGCTCGTACACCGTCATGTATTCACGGCCAAACAGGTTGGCGCGGCCGATGAAGGTTTTACCTTCGTTCATCAACTCAAAGGCGGGGTGTTTGCGGTCCAGCAGGGTTTTGTAGGCGCGGTCGCCGTCCTGCTTTTTGAGGGACGTGGTCACGCGGATGTAATCGTCGCCCGTGCGCGCAAAGATGGTGGCCACGGCGCCCATGCTGTCTTTGGAGAAACGGTCCACCACTTCAAAGTCGCCGTTGAGCGGTGCGCCCTGAAATCCCAAAGTGGCTTCCGGTTTGCCGTCCGCCCCCGGGACCTCGCTGAGTGAAAAATCACCCGGAAAGTTGGCCTTGAACAGGGTGAAATCGCGTTTGGCCTGCTCTTGCGCGGTTTCGTCAAACGTCTGCGCCAGAATGCGCAACTGGGCTGCTTGTTGATGGGCATCGCTGCGTGAAAGCCGACCAAAGTTTTGCCAGAACAAAGCGCTGACGATGCCCATGGTGATGAGCAGTACAAGCAGCAAACTGAGCAATGCCGTAAGCGACAGCTTGAAGGCAACGGAGCGGTGTGTGGTGGTGGGGTTCATATTGTTTTCTTCTGCAACTCCAGGCCCTCCGCCCGGATTGGGTAACCAAGTTACCTTATCTGTGTGCAAAAGCAAAATCCATGTCAATGCCATGGCTACGCCAGGGACACCCCACTTTTAGCGGTCAAGAGTATGTTAGTAGTGGTAAACCCCAATACTCTGCATGCAACCTTTGCCTGCTTTCAAACACCCGCAGCGCGCCCGTAATTGGGTCGACAAACGACAGTGACCGCGCCAGCAACTGCAGGGGGCGCGAGTAGTCGCCCTCTGCAGGGTCGTTGACCACCGGATAAAACGGGTCGTTGCGCAAGGGCAGGCCCAACGCAGCCATGTGTACCCGCAACTGGTGGCGTTTGCCGGTGATGGGAGACAGGCGGTAGTGGGCCCAGTCTCCGGCCACCTCCATCACCTGCATGTGCGTATGGCTGTTGGGCTCGCCGGGCACTTCGTGCATGCGAAAGAACTGGGCGCTTTCTTCCAGGCGGCTGATGTGGTCACGTGGAAACCCCACATCTGCGCGCCAGGGCGCGATGGCGTCGTAGTGCTTGGTGATCTGCCGGTCGCGAAACAGCGCCTGGTAGGCGCCCCGCGTGCCGGGCTGCACCGACAGCAGCACCAGCCCGGCGGTGTCGCGGTCGATACGGTGCAGGGGCGACAGGTCGGGCAGGCCCAGCTGGCGCTTAAGGCGCACCAGCAGTGTGTTGTGCAGGTAGCGGCCTGACGGGGTGACCGGCATGAAGTGCGGCTTGTCGGCCACCACCAGATGCTCGTCCTGGTAGAGCACGGTTTCGGTAAACGGCAGCACAGGCTCTGCGGGCAGACTGCGGTAGTAATAGATGCGCAGGCTGCCCTCAAAGGGGCGATCGGGCGCCACGGCCTCGCCGCGTTCGTCCACCACATTACCGGCCAGCATGCGCTGCAACCATTCGCCACGAGCCACCACCGGCAACCGCTGGGCCAAAAAGTCCAACATGTTGCCCCGCCCGTGGGTGGGCAGCACCACACAGCTGGGGCTTACCCCGTCGCGCACGGGCAGGACCGGAGTAGGACGGGGATGGTGCATGGCGTGCGGATTGTAGGGAGTGGGCCTGCAAAGGCTGGCGCCCCGACAGACGGCTGCTTGGAATGGCAATGAAGCCCCGGAAATCATTTACTACCAAAACAATAGCTGCTAGCGCTTATGGAACAAGCGCTAGAGGCCAAAAACACCAAAAAAATGGGATATACAGACTCGTATGGGTGCCTCCCAAAGCGCAGCAGCGGGGGCACCCGACCACGGCTCCGCTCGGTAGAACCACCAATGCCGCAAATTAGTTATCTGGTAACACTGAGTAACCGCCCCTTGCCCGCCCCAGCAGCTTTGCCTGTATTGGCGAGCACCACCGTTTTTATATTCACCCACCGACATATCCACATACCCATGGCCGACGCATCCATCGACCACCGCTACACCGTCTATGCAAAAACAGCCGCTGGCCAGCACGAAATCCAGTCGCGCGCTCTGGGGCTTCCTCCGATGGTGCGGCGGTTGCTGTTGCTGGTGGATGGGCAGCGCTCGGGCAAGGACCTGGAGGTGTTTGTGGCGGGGCACGATGCAGCCGCCCTGTTTGATGAACTGCTTGTCCAGGGCTGCATAGAGGCCCGCGCCGCCGCCCGGCCTGCCGCAGCATCAGCACCCGCAGCTGCCGCCAAACCCGCAGCCACGTCGGCCAACGACGACCTGGCCGCCCTGCCGCCTGCCGACAGCCGCACGGCCAAAGAGCTGGAGATGGCGCGCAACTTTATGACCAACACGGTCAACAACACCTTCGGCCACCACAACCGGCTTTCGCTGATCGAGTCCATCCACGCCTGCCGCAACAGCGCGCAGCTGCGCGATGTGTACCCGCACTGGGTAGAGACCATGTCCGGCAGCGCTATCGGCCTCAAACGCCTGCCCGAGCTGCGCGAAAAACTGTTCGTGGTGCTGTGAGCGCCTGAACAGCAAACGCGTCTGGCAGCAGACGGCAGACGGCAGGCACTGCATTGCGCACTGCTATCCGGCTTTTTGTAGGACAAGCGCGTAACCATTGTTGGCGCGGCGTTGTCTGGCGTCGAATTTGCGGGGCGCGGCTTAGCATGGCCCTCCATGCCAGCGCCTCACCCCTCCTCATCCGCCCTTGTCGCCCCTGATGCCCCGCGGCCTGCTTCCTCAACCATGGGGGCCGACACATCGCACCCAACCAACGCCCGCAAGGCCCTGACCGTTGCATTGCTGGCTGTTGTGGGCATGTTTGTGGGCTTGCTGGTGGTGGCAACCATTGCCCTGTTACAGCTCGACCGTATGCGGCCCTGGTTGAACGACAAGGTCAGCGAAGTCACCGGGCGGCGTTTTGAAGTGCAGGGCCAGCTGTCTGGGTCGTGGCAATGGCCGCTGCCGCTGGAAGAAGGCTGGCGGCGCTGGATACCGGGTGTGGTGGTCAAGGGCGAGAGGCTGGTGATGGACAACCCTGCTGGATTTCAACCGCCTTTTGCGAGCGACAAAAACAAGGCGGCCAAAGCCGTGGCCAAAAATGTGCCTGCCACCACCGACGTGGCGGGTGCTGACGACAGAACACCCACCACCGCCACACAGGCTGACAGCCCCACCATGGTCAGCATCGACCGCGCTACCGCCAGTGTGCAACTGTGGCCGCTGTTGGCGCGCCACTTGTCGATGGATACCGTGTCGCTGCAGCACCCCGAAATCGCGCTGGCGCGCACGGCGGACGGCGCCAACAACTGGACCTTTCAACCCAAGGATGACGAAGCCCCCCGCAGCGGGTGGACCTTTGATGTGGACCGTCTCGTCATCAGTGACGGCCTGCTGGCCTATGCCGATGGTGTGAAGGACCTGGACTTGCAGGCGCGTGTGCAGACCACCGAGCCGGTGGACGCTATGGGCCAGACCGCCGTGGCGAAAACGCCAGCGGCTTCGGCTGCATCAGCGCCCAATGCGGCGCCGGATGCAGCAGCTGCTGCGTCCACTGCGTCCGCGCCCTCTTCTTCTGCAGCTGCCAAAGACTCCGGTCGGGCCACACCGGCGACCTACGGTCTTCGTTTTCAGCTTGAAGGCCGCTACGCCAAGGCCCAGGTGCAGGGCAGCGGACAAGCGGGCCATGTGATCAGCCTCAGAGACAAGGTGGTGGACTACCCGCTGCAAATCGAGCTTACTGCGGGCAGCGTGGCTCTGGCGGCAGAGGGCATTCTGGCCAATCCGGGCGCATTGTCGGGCCTGGACTTTGACGTGGCATTGCGCGGCGGCAGCATGTCTGACCTGTATGCCGTGACAGGACTGGTGTTGCCCAGCACCCCAGCTTTCAAAACGCGCGGTCGGCTGACCGGCAGCCTGGAGCCCGAGCGCGCGGTATGGGATTACACCGACTTCCGCGGGAACGTGGGCGAGAGCGACCTGCAGGGGTCGCTCAAATACACCTCGGGCAAGCCACGGCCCCGACTTACCGGCACCATGACGTCCAACCAGCTGCGCCTGGCCGACCTGGGGCCTGCACTGGGCACCGACAGCCCTGACAACACACATCGCGGCCGCGACCGCGCCACGGGCCAGCGCGGCAAGGTACTGCCGGACTCCAACTTTGCCGCCGATCGGTGGAATGCGATGGACATGGACATCGTGTTCAAGGGCCGCCATATCATCCGCCCCGAGAGCCTGCCACTGGAGAATTTGAGCACCCGGGCAGTGATGGAAAACGCGCAGCTCAAACTTGATCCCCTCACGTTTGGCGTGGCCGAGGGCAAGATCGAGTCGCAGGTGACTATCGACGGACGCAAGGCGCCGCTCAAGGCCCAGATACGCGGCACCGTGCAGGGCCTGCAGCTGTCGGCCCTGTTTCCCAAGGTGGAGCTCATGAAAAAGAGTTTTGGCCGCATGGATGGAGCCATTGCACTGGAGAGCACCGGCAACAGTGTGGCCGGGCTGCTGGGCAAGGGCACGGGCGAGATGCGTCTGTATGTGCGTGATGGCACGCTGAGCAAGCAGATGCTCGACCTGGCCGCGCTGAACGTGGGCAGCATCATCGTGGGCAAGCTCTTTGGAGACACCCAGGAAGTACACCTGCGCTGCGCGGTGGCGGACTTTACCGTGGTGGACGGCCTGGCGACCACACGCATCGTGAAGATGAGCACCGACGATGCGGTGATTGAAGCCACCGGCACCATCAACCTGGGCACCGAGGAGATGAACCTGCGCATCAAGCCTGAGTCGCTGGAGTGGAAGTTTCTGTCGCTGCGCTCACCGCTGTATGTCAAAGGCACTTTCGGCAACCCCGACATCGGCGTAGAAACCGGCCCCTTGTTGCTGCGCGCTGGCGCTGCGGTGGTGGCCGCCGTGGTGGCTCCGGTGGCACTGGCGCTGGTGCCCATCACCGTGCCTGCGGCTGACGATGACACGCATTGCAAGCCGCTGCTTGACCTGGCAAAGCAGCCGGTCAAACCCGGGGCGCAGGGAGCAGCAGGGACTGCATCACAACCTGCGCGCCAGGCTACCAGTCGGCCGGTGGTGAAGTAACGCGCAACGCAGCAACGCAGCAACACAGTGGGCACTGCGGCGCGCGGAATAATCGCCCTCTTGCGCCACTACCCTTTGTTGCTCTTGTGCGTTTTTCAAAATTCTCCAAAGCCCTGTGCCTGACCCTGGTTGCCGTGGTTGCAGTGGTGGCCGTCGGGTTCCTTTTGCCTGAACGCATTCGCATCCCTGTAGCCGGAGCCACAGCGCGGGACTGGAACCCGCAGTCGTTCTGGTTTGAGCCCTGGGGCGCCTCCGGGGTGCACAAGGGCATCGACATCTTTGGTAAAAAAGGTCGCGATGTGGTCAGCACCACCGATGGTCTGGTGCTGTACACGGGTGAGTTGGAGCAGGGCGGCAAGGTGGTGCTGGTGCTGGGCCCTCGGTGGCGTGTGCACTACTTTGCGCACCTGGACGCCATTCACACCACGGCGCTGAGCCCGGTGGCCGCAGGCAGCAAGATCGGCACACTGGGCGACAGCGGCAATGCACGCGGCAAACCACCGCATCTGCACTACTCCATCGCCCGCGTGTTCCCTGCCCCGTGGCAGATGGATGGCAGCACGCAGGGGTACAAGAAAGCGTTCTTTATCAACCCGGGCGCCTACCTGACGGACTGACGGAGCGGGGACCCGCCAAGGGTTCAATGAAAGAAGGGCTCAATGAAAGTCCCGGCTGCCGCTCAGTGCCTGTGCCATGCGACCCAGCAGCGGCGTCAGGTCCTTGAATCGCTGGGCCACCAGGTGGCGCACCACGGCCTTGCCGTCGGGCGAATGGGGGCTGCACTGCCACAGGCCTTCCACCGCCAGCAACTGTGATCGCAGTAGCGCATTGCGCCAGGTGTCGACCAGCGCAGGCCACACGATCACGTTGACAGGGCCGGTCTCGTCTTCGAGCGTGACGAACATCGTACCTTTGGCCGTGCCGGGGCGCTGGCGCACGGTGACGATGCCGCAGGCGCGCACCTTGCGGCCGTTGGGTACGTTGTTCAGTTGCAGTGCTGTTTTCAAACGCCAGCGATCCAAACGCGGGCGCAGCAGGGCCAGCGGGTGGCGGCGCAGCGTGAGGCCGGTGGCGGCGTAATCAAACAGGATCTCTTCGCCCTCCGGCGCCTCGGGCAGCTGCAGGGGTGCTTCGTGCACGGGCACATCGCGCAGCAGGGGCGGCGCGGTGTGCTGCGCGGCGGCCTCCCACATCTGCTGGCGCCGGTGGCCCGACAGGCTGGCCAGCGCATCGGCCGCGGCCAGGGCCTGCAGGTCTTGCTGGTTCAGCCGGGCGCGCAGGGCCAGGTCTTCGGTGTCGGCAAAGGCGGGGCCCAGGGTTCGGGCGGCGACCAGGCGTTCGGCAGCGTCTGCGTGCAGGCTGCCCACCAGCCGCAGGCCCAGGCGCACGGCAGGCTGCGGCAGCGGCGGCGTGCCCAGCCCGCGTGCGGGTTGCAGCCGCTCTGCGGGGCCTTCCAGCGTGCAGTCGATGTCGCTGCAAGTCACGTCGATGGGCAGCACGCGCACGCCGTGGCGGCGCGCGTCCTGCACCAGTTGCGATGCGGTGTAAAAGCCCATGGGCAGCGAGTTGAGCAGCGCGGCCAGAAAACACGCGGGCTCGTGGCACTTGAGCCAACTGCTGGCATAGGCCAGCAACGCAAAGCTGTGGGCGTGGCTTTCGGGAAAGCCATATTCGCCAAAACCCAGCATCTGCTGAAAGATGGCCTGGGCAAACTCGGTGCGGTAGCCGCGCGCTTCCATGCCGCCGATCAGCGGGCGCTCGAACCGGTGCACGCCGCCCTTGCGCTTCCAGGCGGCCATCGACCGGCGCAGGTCGTCGGCCATGCCGGCCGAGAACCCGGCCGCCACCATGGCGATCTGCATCACCTGTTCCTGAAAGATCGGCACGCCCAGGGTGCGCGCCAGGGCTTGCTCCAGCTCGGGTTTTTCGAGCAGCAGGGGCTCGCCCCTGCGCCTGCGTTCGCGGGCCTTCAGGTACGGGTGCACCATGCCGCCCTGTATGGGCCCCGGCCGCACGATGGCCACCTCCACCACCAGGTCGTAGAACTCGCGCGGCTGCAGGCGCGGCAGCATGCTCATCTGCGCGCGGCTTTCGATCTGGAACACGCCCACCGTGTCGGCCGCGCAAATCATGTCGTAGGTGGCGGGGTCTTCACGCGGAATGTCTTTGAGGCCCCAGGGTTCGCTGCGCAGGGCTGCACGCAGGTTCAGGCAGCGGCGCAGCGCGCTGAGCATGCCCAGGGCCAGCACATCCACCTTGAGCAAGCCCATGTCGTCAAGGTCGTCCTTGTCCCACTGGATGATGGAGCGGTCCTTCATGCTGGCGGGCTCCACCGGCACCAGCCGTGTGAGCTTGCCCTGCGTCAGCACAAAACCGCCCACATGCTGGCTCAGGTGGCGCGGAAACCCCATGAGGTCGCCCGCCAGCTCCAGCCACAGCTGGGCGGTGTGCCGGTGCAGCGGCGCGCCCACGGTGTGGGCCAGCTCCTGCAGCCGGTCGGTGGCGATCTCCTCGTCAAACCAGTGGTGGTCCTTGGCAAACGCATCGACCAGCGCGGGCGCCACGCCCAGGGCCTTGCCCACATCGCGCAGGGCGCTGCGGGTGCGGTAGGTGGTGACCACGGCAGCAATGGCGGCGCGGTCACGGCCGTATTTGTCGTAGATGTACTGGATGACCTCCTCGCGCCGGTCGTGCTCGAAGTCCACGTCGATGTCAGGCGGCTCCTTGCGCTCTTTGCTGATGAAGCGCTCGAACAGCAGGTGCGAGTTTTCGGGCGCGACGGCGGTGATGCCCAGCACATAGCACACCACCGAGTTGGCGGCAGACCCCCGCCCCTGGCACAGGATGCCCTGGCTGCGCGCAAAACGCACGATGTCATGCACGGTGAGGAAGTACATCTCGTACTGGCAGTGGGCGATCAGCTCCAGCTCCTTGCGGATCTGCGCCTGCACTTTCTCGGGTGCGCCCAGCGGGTATTCGCCCTGCACGCCCACCTGCACCAGCCAGGCCAGGGCCTGGGCAGGCGTCATGCCAGCGGGCACCGTCTCCAGCGGGTACTGGTACTTGATTTCATCCAGGCTGAACGTGCAGCGAGCTGCCACCGTGAGCGTGGCGGCCAGCAGATCGGGCGGGTAGATGCCGGCCAGCCGCACGCGCTGGCGCAGGTGGCGCTCGGCATTGGGCTGCAGCGCAAAGCCACACTCGGCCACGCTGCGTCCCAACTGCACGGCGGTGATCACGTCCTGCAGCGGCTTGCGCGAGCGGGCGTGCATGTGCACATCGCCTGCCGCCACCAGGGGCAAGCCCAGTGCCGCACCCGCGCGCTGCAGCGTGGCCAGCCACAGGCCGTCGTCCGGGGCCAGATGCAGTTCAGCCGCCAACCAGACATGGCCATCAAAATGTGTGCCAAATTGGCCCTTAGCGCTTGATAGACAAGCGCTGATAGCTATCAAATCAGAAGCATCAAAGCGTTGCCGACATGGGGCCAGCAGCAGCTCGCACCCCTGCAACATGCCCCAAGGGCTGGCTGCGTCCACGTGGTACTGCCCCTTGGGCGCGGCCGCGCGGGCGGCGGTAATGAACTCGCACAGGTTGCCCCAACCCTCGGCATCGCGCGCCAATGCCACCAGCCGCAGATCACCCCATAAAAACTCGCTGCCCACAATGAGGTGCAAGCCACATTCCTTGGCCGCGCCCCAGGCGCGCACCACGCCTGCCACAGAGCATTCATCGGTCAGCGCCAGGGCCTGGTAGCCCAGTTCGGCGGCGCGCTCCACCAGCTCTTGCGGGTGCGATGCGCCACGCTGAAAGCTGAAGTTGGACAGGCAATGCAGCTCGGCATAGCCCGGCAAGGGTTGCACCGGTGGCACGGCAGGTGCCGGGGGGTTGCGGGTGTGGGTTGCCATGGCATCACCCAAAAATGCCATGCAGAAACCAGCGCTGGGGCTGTGGTGCAACCGGCCCGCCCGCGGGGGGCACCAGCCGTTCGCGAAACACCCACACCAGTCCTGCCACATCGTTGTGCGCCACAAAGTAGTCGCGCAGGGCCAGGCCCGTGCAGGCGGTATTGGAACTGCCCGTCATTCCAAGGCTTGCAGCGTTGGCAGGGTTGCCGGGAGGATGGGCTTCATCGGTTCCATCGCCCCCTGCAGACCACCAGCCCGCCTCGAACCGATGGGGCCCCGCCAGCAACCGCAGCAAACCATGGTGACAGGGCCGGTTGCCCTGCACCGCCAGGCGCCGGGGCGGGCGCAGCAGCCAGGTGGGCCACAGCGTGGCGTCGGGTGCGTTCGGCCCGGATGTTGTTGCCGGGGTTGCAGTGCGCAGGTCACGGGCGCGGCCCAGCACGTCGGCCGCCGGGTGCCACTGCTGCATGCGTTCGGGGCGGTGGTCGGCCTGCAGCACCGGGGCCAGCACATGGTCCGCGCCCAGGCGGGCCGACAGGCGTTCGAGCAACTGGTGCAGCGCCTCGCCCGATGCGTCAGCGCTGGGCGCGCCCCCGCCCGTCCGGTCGCCCGGGGGCAACAGGCTGGCACTGCGGTGCGGCAGCGGGGCCGATTCGAGCAGCCGCAGCGTGATCTGGTTGACCGGCGCGGCCAGCGTGGTGCGCGCCAGGTTTTCAGACAGCAGCCGCCGCAGGTGTGCCATGTCGTGGGTGGCCTGGGCGGTGCGCACCGGCAAGGCCCGCGTGGGTGCAATGGCTATGCCGTCGATGCGCCGCAGGTCGTGGCGCCAGGACAGCTCCATCGCCAGCACCCCCTGCTGGCGCGCCTGCAACCAGCTTTGCAGGGCAGACAGGCAGCGGCTGGCGCTCCACAGCAGGGCATCGGCCGACTCGGCCAGGGCGGGCAGCTCGGCGGTCATTGCAAACTGTTCGGGCAGCTCCAGCCAGGCATGTACCTCGGGCGCATCGCCATAGGCCTGGTCCAGCACCCGCAGCACCCCCGCCCCCAGGCGCCGTGCCACCCCGGCCCGTGGCAGCGCCCGCAGCGCCCCCCAGGTGCGGCACCCCATGCGCTCCAGGCTGGGCACATGCGGCCGCACGGCGGTCAGTGTGTGCAAGGGCAGGTTTTCCAGCGTCGCCCTTGCTGGCGTGCGCCCTGCCAACGCCATGCGCAACCAGGCCTGGGCCACCAGGGCGGTGGGGCCGCAGCCCCAGACGGGTGATGCGCAAGGCGGTGGTGCATGGATGACGGACGCTGCCTTGGCACTTTCAGCCGCACCCTCGATGGCTGCGGGGACACCGAACTGGTTGGAGGCCTCCGTCCAGGCCTGCAGAACCTGCGCCAGCAACCCATCGCGCCCGCCCCACAAGCGCTCGGTGGTGGACACCTCCAGCAGCACGGCCTCGCCATCCACCAGCACCACGCGCGGGGTAAAACGCAGCGCCCACCAGCCTGCAGCAGCGGCTTGCACAACCGCTGCAGAGGGTGGCGATGCCTCATCGCACCAGGGCCATGGCAGCGCGATCCAGTGCATGCCCCCTCCCTTCTGGCCTTGCTCCCAGTGGCACCATGGCCGCCAGCGACTGGGGCAACAACAACGCCGCAGGAGTCTTGCCTGCAGCCGCAGCGCGGCCCGCCACCCAGGCGCTGGCGACCTCCTGCGCGGCACGCCGCCGCTCGGCCTGTGCAGCCAGTACCTGGGCCAGCAGAGGGTGGCAGCCCGGCAGGTCCAGCCCATGCGCCAGGGGCGGCCCCCGGCGCTTGAGGATCTGCACCTGCATGCCGGGCGATGCGGTCGCGTCCCCCGGCAAGGCCAGCCCTTGCACCAGCAGCCGCAGCAGCGCGGGCGACGCCTGCGGCGCCGCACTGGCCGGGCGAAACACCCAGAGCAGCTGCTCTTGCTGCGCCGCCGCCAGTTGCAACCGGCGCAGGGCCGCAGGCTGCGCCTGCGGCAGCCAGGCCATCACGGCCAGCACATCGCGGCAGCGCAGTGCCTGCTCGGCCGCCCAGAGTGCTGCAGTGGCGGAATCGGCCCGCACCAGGCACAGCCGCTCGGCCAGCAGGCCCTGCGCTTTCAGTGATGGCCCAAACGGCTCACACGGCGGGGCCACCAGCACCACCGCACCGGTGCGGTGGGCCGTGGCCTGCGCCAGCGCGGGCAACACCAGTTGCCACTCGTGCAGCCCTGCGGCGGCTTGAAAGACCTCGCTCAGCGCACCCACCGGCCAGCCCCCGCCGGGCAGTTGCGCATCCAGCTGCGCAGACCCCGTGGGCTGCACCTGCTGCTGGCCCGCACCCAGTGCATCCGCGTGCCAGACACCGGGCACGGAAGACGGCAGGTCGAACGCAACCCGCAGGGAGGGGCGTAGCGCAGGCATGGTGGTGAGGGGTGGTTAGAAAACACAAACACTGTGAATATAACCAGTATTTTGAGGCAGAGGACACCTCGTAAACAAGACTTTTCTGAAAGAAGGTCTCGGTGCGCTGGCACCCAACGCCAAGGGTCAAACCACTGCCGTGAAAAACGGCATCAATGTTGTAGGTGTCAAGATCGATCACGAGCGCTGCGCAGTAGTGCGGGTGGTACTGCGGGCGCAAGCCCGGTGCGCCGTTGTCGCGCCCCCCGGCGGCCAATGCCGCTGCATGGAATGCGTCCACTTGGGCCTCGCTGGTGGCGCGAGACGCGATGTGGCTGCGGGGCGTGAAAGGCTAACCGCAGTGGCTGGCGTTCAGGTTGCTCTACCAGCAGCTCGCCTTGCTGCCGGGGATTCGAATCGGCCTCTACCAGGGCTGCGCCAAGGGCTGCCGCCGCGGGCACGCCAGAAAATTGGACCGGAATTAATTGGCCGGAATTTACGTTGCGAGGGATGGCTTGAACGAACCCATGCTCAGCCTCAATGACGCACTGCCAAAGCTTGGACCGCGTTTTCAACCCGTTTCATCAGACTGTCATTGTCCTGAATTGACCCAAGGGTTTACATGGATACCTATGGCTTATCACCTCAAAACCCTTTGATCGCCTCAATCAGTCGGGGGTAAACCCCTAAAAGTTCCCTAATCATTGTTTCCAAAACTGGAACAGTTAGTTTGCGACTAGGTGGTTTTTCTTTGGACATCAACGGCGTAAAGTTCAACCCATCGATGAGCCGAACCGCTAAGGCGACTCACCGAACCGGGGATTGAGTAGCAGGTTCTTCTTTCGCTTCTCTCCCCTTGTTTTGAGCCGTTTTGCTTGTCTACTTTTTAAGGATTTTCACCATGAACACCACCGCACGTTTTCTCTCCATCGCCGCTGTAGCTGCTTTCACCGCTTTCGGTGCCCACGCTGACGAAGCTGACGCTTCGCAGTACGCCACGAAGTTCGAGACGAACCGCACCCGCGCTGAAGTGGCCGCAGAAGCCGCCACCGTGGCTCAGACCCGCAGCACCGAGCCAGCTGGTTCGCGCGTGGTGACGTACTCGTCCACGGCTGACCGCGCTGCTGTGCGCGCCCAGGCTGCTGAAGTCGTTCGTACCGGCCAGATCCCTTCGGGTGAACGTGGTTGATTCTTTTTGAATCCACGGCCCATACGCCTGCGTATTCCTCAGTACCTCACCCTCATTTTTGATTTTTAGGAGTTTCACCATGAACAAGACCGCACGTTTCCTCTCCCTCGCCGCTGTTGCTGCTTTCACCGCTTTCGGTGCCCACGCTGACGAAGCCGATGGCTCGCAGTTCGCTCTGCAGTTCGACACGAACCGCACCCGCGCTGAAGTGGCCGCAGAAGCCGCCACCGTGGCCCAGACCCGCAGCACCGAGCCAGCTGGTTCGCGCGTGGTGACCTACTCGTCCACGGCTGACCGTGCTGCTGTGCGCGCCCAGGCTGCTGAAGCACTGCGTACTGGCCAGATCCCATCGGGCGAATTCAGCGCCATGTAACTCGCATTGGAGGTGTTGTAGTCGTTGTTGCGACTGCCATAGGCTCCATGCAAAAAGGCCGGGGTCCCTCGCGGGGCCCCGGCCTTTTTTTGTGCACCGACGAGCGCACACAAAACAGCTGTGCTTACGGGATCAATGTCACGCCCGTTTTGGCTTGCAGTGCTTCCAGCGTCACGCCGGGAGCCAGCTCCACGACCTTCAGGCCCTCGGGGGTCACGTCCATTACCGCCAGATCAGTGATGATGCGGTCCACCACGCCCACGCCCGTCAGGGGCAAGGTGCACTGGGGCAGGATCTTCATGTCTTCGGTGCCGTCCTTCTTGCGCGCCACATGCTCCATGAGCACGATCACGCGCTTTACGCCCGCCACCAGATCCATCGCGCCGCCCATGCCCTTGACCATCTTGCCGGGGATCATCCAGTTGGCCAGATCGCCTTTTTCGCTGACCTGCATCGCGCCCAGGATGGACAGGTTGATCTTGCCGCCACGGATCATGGCAAAGCTGTCATGACTGCCAAAGATGGACGAGCCCTTGATGGTGGTGACGGTCTGCTTGCCCGCGTTGATCAGGTCGGCATCCACCTCGTCTTCGTTGGGGAACGGGCCGATGCCGAGCATGCCGTTCTCGGATTGCAGCCAGACTTCCTTGTCGGCGGGCACAAAGTTGGCCACCAGCGTGGGGATGCCGATACCCAGATTCACGTAAAAGCCGTCTTCGAGCTCATGGGCAGCACGCGCTGCCATTTGGTCTTGACTCCACGACATATGTATTTCTCCAGCTTGTTCGGTGACGGCAGGCTTAAACGCCCGCCTTTTCAGTGATGGTGCGCTTTTCGATGCGCTTTTCCGGGTTCGGGTTGTGCACGATGCGGTGCACGTAGATACCGGGCAAATGGATCTGGTCGGGCACCATGGCGCCGGTTTCCACCACCTCTTCCACCTCCACGATGCAGACCTTGCCCGCCATCGCTGCAGCGGGGTTGAAGTTGCGGGCCGTCAGACGGAACTGCAAGTTGCCCGACTTGTCGGCGCGGTGCGCCTTGACCAGCGCCACCTCGGGCACCAGCGAGCGTTCCATCACGTAGGTCTCGCCATCAAAATCGCGCAGCTCTTTGCCCTCGGCCACGATGGTGCCCACACCGGTCTTGGTGAAGAACGCCGGGATGCCCGCACCACCCGCACGCAGCTTCTCGGCCAGCGTGCCCTGGGGGGTGAACTCCAGTTCCAGTTCACCGGCCAGGTATTGGCGCTCGAACTCCTTGTTTTCGCCCACATACGACGAAATCATTTTTTTGATCTGCCGGGTTTCGAGCAGCTTGCCCAGGCCAAAGCCATCAACACCTGCGTTGTTGGAGATCACGGTGAGGTCTTTGACGCCTGTGTCGCGCAATGCGTCAATCAAAGCTTCGGGAATGCCACACAAACCGAAACCGCCCACCGCCATGAGCTGGCCGTCTGCAACCACGCCCTTGAGGGCTTCGGCTGCGGAGGGGAATAACTTGTTCACCACGATCTCCTTGTGAAATTGGATGCGCTACGATACTACGTACCCGAATAAGTAGTACCCCGTAAAGACTTGCACTATGGACGCTGCCAATGGATGTTGATTACCGACTTGCTTTTGACATGGCCCCTGTGGGCCTGGTGCTGTCTCGCAACCGCACCATGGTCGATTGCAACCGCCATGTCTGCGAGATGTTCGGCGCCTCGCGTGAGGTACTTATTGGCCAGTCGTTTCAGGTACTTTACCCGAGCGCCGACGAGTACGAACGCCTGGGAGCGCACATGGAACCCATCCTGAACGCCAAGGGCCACTACGCCGACAACCGCATCATGAAGCGCGCCAATGGCGAAGTCTTCTGGTGCCACGTATCGGGTCGTGCGCTCAACCGCGATGCGCCCCATGAATCGGGCATCTGGAGCTTTGAAGACCTCAGTTCACAGCGCCCTGTGAAGGCCGAGCTGACAGGGCGCGAGCGCGAAGTGGCGGCGCGCCTGCTGGAGGGACTGACTTCCAAGGAGATCGGCCGGACCCTGGAGATCAGCCACCGCACAGTGGAGATTTACCGGGCACGCCTCATGCGCAAGTACAACGCGTCCACGGCGGCCGACCTGGTGCACAAGCTGTTGGCAGGAGAGTAGGAAGCCCCCCTGAGCCGCTTCGCGTCTTCCCCCCAGGGGGACGCCACCCGTGGCCTGGCAAAGCCAGTTCCACGGTGGCCCTGGCCTCGACCGCGCCAGTGCCACGCACCGCAGGCTCATTCCGATGCACTGCATCGAGAAGATTTACCTCTCCTCAGCCTTTTTTCGGCCCATCAATCACGTCAGCAGCTGTTCGAAAAGCCTCCACCGCCGTCGGCAGGCCGCAGTAAATACTGGCGTGCAGCAACACTTCCTGAATCTCTGCCTCTGTGGCGCCGTTGTTGAGCGCGCCCCGCACATGGCCCTTGAGCTCATGCTGCTTGCCCAGCGCGGTAAGAAACGCCACCGTGATCAGGCTGCGCGTTTTCATGTCCAGCCCCGGGCGCTGCCACACATCGCCCCAGGCATTGCGGGTGATGAACTCTTGAATGGGCTGGGTGAACGGTGTGGCGTTGCCAAAGGCATTGGCCACAAAGTCCTCGCCCATCACCTGCTTGCGTGTGGCCAGGCCTTTGTCGAAGTCTTTGGTGGATGAGGGTTGTTGCGTCATGCGGGCTCTCCGATTCGGGTGGGGCCGCCATGGTAGCCGCCCCGCGCATGCACAATGAAAAACGCCACCGGCCGTGCCCTGAAACAGGCAAAACCGGTGGCGTTGTCAGATTGCTCAGACGTTCGCTGTGGGGCCCGCAAGGTCAAAACGGTCCAGGTTCATCACCTTGGTCCAGGCTTTGACGAAGTCCTGCACAAACACCGCCTGGGCATCACTGCTCGCGTACACCTCAGCCACGGCACGCAGCACCGCGTTGGAGCCAAACACCAGGTCCGCCACCGTGCCCGTCCACTTGGGCATCCCGCTCTTGCGGTCCACGCCTTCCAGCACGCCAGCGGACGCAGTGGACTTTTGCCACTTGATGCGCATGTCGAGCAGGTTCACAAAGAAGTCATTGCTCAGCGTTTCAGGGCGCTGCGTGAACGTGCCACGTGCCGCCCCGCCCACGTTGGCGCCCAGCACGCGCAGGCCACCCACCAGCACCGTCATCTCAGGCCCCGTCAGCGTGAGCTGGTTGGCGCGGTCGATCAGCAGTTCGGCCACGGCACCTTCCAGACCAGGGCGCACATAGTTGCGGAATCCATCGGCCACAGGCTCCATGACTTCGAACGAAGGCACGTCGGTCTGCTCTTGCGTTGCATCCATGCGTCCGGGTGCAAACGGCACGCTCACGTCCTGCCCCGCCCTCTTGGCGGCGGCTTCCACAGCCGCGCCACCGGCCAGCACAATAAGGTCGGCCATCGAGATCTTCTTGCCGCCCGTTTGCGCGGCATTGAAGTTCTGCTGAATGGTTTCAAGCGTGCCGAGCACCTTCGCCAGCTGGGCTGGCTCGTTCACTTCCCAGTCCTTCTGCGGCGCCAGGCGTATGCGCGCGCCGTTGGCACCACCGCGCTTGTCCCCGCCACGGAAAGTGGACGCGGAGGCCCAAGCCGTTGATACCAGCTCCGAGATGGACAGGCCCGACGCCAATACGGTGGCCTTGAGCGCCGCGATGTCCTGCTCGTTCACCAGTGCATGGTCCACCGCAGGAATCGGGTCTTGCCAGATCAGCACTTCGGCAGGCACTTCAGGGCCCAGGTAGCGTACGCGCGGACCCATGTCGCGGTGCGTGAGCTTGAACCAGGCGCGGGCAAACGCGTCGGCAAACTGATCAGGGTTGGTCAGGAACCGGCGCGAGATCTTTTCGTACGCTGGATCAACCCGCAACGACAGGTCGGTCGTCAGCATGGTGGGCAACAGTTTTTTCGACGGATCGTGCGCGTGCGGAATCGTGGCCTCGGCGTTCTTGGCGGTCCACTGGTGGGCGCCCGCCGGGCTCTTGGTCAGCTCCCATTCAAAGCCGAACAGGTTCTCAAAGTAGTTGTTGCTCCACTGCGTGGGCGTGGTGGTCCAGGTGACTTCCAGGCCGCTGGTGATGGTGTCGCCGCCAAATCCGCTGCCGTGTTTGCTGATCCAGCCCAAGCCCTGGTCTTCGATACCGCCCGCTTCGGGCTCGCTGCCCACCAACGCTGCGTCGCCCGCGCCATGGGTCTTGCCAAAGGTATGGCCGCCAGCAATAAGCGCCACGGTTTCCTCGTCATCCATGGCCATGCGCGCAAAGGTATCGCGGATGTCGCGTGCGGCGGCCAGCGGGTCAGGGTTGCCGTTGGGGCCTTCGGGGTTCACATAAATCAGGCCCATCTGCACAGCAGCCAGCGGGTTGGCCAGGTCGCGCTCGCCGCTGTAGCGCTTGTCGCCGCCCAGCCAAGTGTTCTCGGCACCCCAGTACACGTTCTCATCCGGCTCCCACACATCGGGGCGACCACCGGCAAAGCCGAAGGTCTTGAAGCCCATGGATTCGAGCGCCACGTTGCCGGTCAGGATCATCAGGTCGGCCCACGAGATCTTGCGGCCGTATTTCTGCTTGATGGGCCAGAGCAGGCGGCGCGCCTTGTCCAGGTTGGCGTTGTCGGGCCAGCTGTTCAGCGGCGCAAAACGCTGCTGCCCTGCCCCGGCACCACCGCGGCCATCGGCCAGGCGATAGGTGCCTGCGCTGTGCCAGGCCATGCGGACAAACAGGGGGCCATAGTGACCAAAGTCTGCCGGCCACCAGTCCTGCGAGTCGGTCATCAGCGCGTGCAGATCGGCCTTGACGGCGGCGAGATCCAGGCTCTTGAACTCTTCGGCGTAATTGAAGCCATCGCCCATGGGGTCAACCAGCGGAGAGCTCTGGTTGAGGGGGCGAAGGTTGAGTTGGTTGGGCCACCAGTCTGCGTTGCCGCGGCCTTTGGGCGCAGCGGCTTTGGTGTGATCAAAAGGGCATTTGGCTTCTGTCGTCATGGGGTCTCTCCTGTGAAACGGGGCAAGGAACCGTGAGGCTGGGAAGGATGTTACGAAGCAATACGAAATATGTAAATTGAATCAATCAAATTCACTCAATAGCCAATTTCAATTGCTCGAATGCGATGCACCCAACGCCGGCTCGCCCTGATCCCGCCCGTCGTTCCTTCGCTCCTCGGTCTCGCAGGTCAAGGCACCGGGCAGCATCCGCGATACTCGCGAAAACCCCAAACCACAGGAGACCTCCGTGAGCCGCTACCCCTTCCCCGAGCTGAACACCCTGCCCGAAGACATCCGCGCACGCATCGTGGAAGTGCAGGAGAAAGCGGGCTTCATCCCCAACGTGTTCCTGGCGTTTGCACGACGGCCTGCCGAATGGCGCGCGTTCTTTGCGTACCACGATGCACTCATGCTGAAAGAAGAAGGCAGTTTGACCAAGGGCGAGCGCGAAATGATCGTGACCGCCACCAGCGCGGCCAACCAGTGCCTGTACTGCGTGGTGGCCCACGGCGCCATCCTGCGCATCTACGAGAAGAAACCGTTTGTGGCCGACCAGGTGGCCGTGAATCACCGAAAGGCCGACATCACGCCGCGCCAGCGCGCCATGCTCGACTTTGCGATGAAGGTCTGCCAGCGCAGCCACGAAGTCGAGGACACCGACTTTGCCGCCCTGCATGCACACGGCTTTGATGACGAGGACATCTGGGACATTGCCGCCATCACCGCGTTTTTTGGCCTGTCCAACCGCATGGCCAGCTTCGCGGGCATGCAACCCAACCCAGAGTTCTACCTGATGGGACGAGTGCCCAAGCAGAAGTGAGCAGCAAAAGGCACTTACTACCAATTTGATAGCTACTAGCGCTCATGCAATAAGCGCTAGAGCCCTATTTCATTCAAATTTCAGTCTGCCGTGACCAGAGTTCGCATCCAGTCGGGCAAGGGCGCCGCCTTTTGCAACGGGAAGTCCACCCAGATGGTGGTCGCACCACCGGCCGCGCAGATGACGCCCGGTTGGTCCACGCGCTCCATCGTGCCCCAGGTCTCGAACGTGGTCCGACCCGGGTCGCTGACATAGAGCTTGAGCAGCACGTCGGCCGGGTATTCGAGCTGCTTGTAGAAGTTGCAGAACGCGTTGACGATCACCGGCCCCTGCCCGCGCGGGTCGGGGTTGCAGCCCACCGACACCATCCATTCGATGCGCGCTGTTTCCAGGTATCTGAAATACACCGTGTTGTTGACATGGCCCATGGCGTCCATGTCGCCCCAGCGTACGGGGAAACGCATCTCAAAGACCTGCTTCTTGACCTCGGGGATTTCAATTTTCATGGATTGGCACGCCCGAGAGATCAGACCCCAAAGCCGTCATCGGCCGCAATGACCGCACCATTGATGAAATGGCTCTGGTCGCTGGCCAGCATCACCAGCAGCGCATCCAGGTCTTGCGGGTTGCCCACGCGCTTTCTGGGCAGCATGTCGATGAGCTTCTTGCCCTGCTCGGTCTGCCAGTGGTGGTGGTTGATCTCGGTGTCGATGTAGCCGGGGCAGATTGCATTCACGTTGATGCCGAACTTGCCCCACTCCATGGCCATGGCCTTGGTCATCTGCACCACGGCGGCCTTGCTCATGCAATAGGCGCCGATCTGCGGCAGCACTTTGAGGCCCGCCATCGAGGCGATATTGATGATGCGTCCGCCCGTGAAGCTGCCGGGCGCCGCACCGCGCGATCGGGCCAGCATGCGCTTGCCCACCTCTTGCGCCACAAAGAAGGCGCCCTTCACGTTGGTGTCAAAGATGAAGTCATAGTCTTCGGGCGTTACGTCCTGGATGCGCTGTGTGGTGCTCACGCCCGAGTTGTTGACCAGGATGTCAATCGACCCCATCTCGGTCTCGGCGTGAGCCACAGCGGACTTGATGGACGCATGGTCGGTCACGTCGAGTTCGATCACATGGGCATCACCTCCCTCGCCTTCAATGCGCGCACGCAGTTCCTTGAGTTTTTCGACCCGGCGACTGGCCAGCACCACACCCGCGCCCGCGCGGGCCAGCGTGCGGGCAAACTGGGCGCCCAGGCCGCTGGAGGCGCCGGTGATAAAAGCCACGCGGCCGGACAAATCAATGCTGTATGTCATTTAGAGTCTCCCTACTCGGTCAAAATAGAACGGTCGTTCGATTGTCGCGCTTGCGTGAATACAATCAGTCCCCTGTCTGACAAGGCGGTGCGCCTGCTCTGGTCGAAAATAGCCATTATCAAACCCCAACGAGAAGCCCATGACAAACGAAGAAATCATCGCCCAGTATGGCCCCCGTGAATCGATGGAATACGACGTGGTGGTCGTGGGTGGCGGCCCTGGCGGCCTAGCCACGGCGATTCGCCTCAAGCAACTGGCGACTGAAAAAGGTCAGGATGTTTCGGTCGTCGTGTTGGAAAAAGGCTCCGAGCCCGGCGCGCACATCCTGTCAGGCGCCATCATGGACCCCAAGGCACTCTCCGAGCTGATCCCCGACTGGAAAAAGCGCGGCGCGCCGCTGAACCAGCCTGTCACCGACGACGCCTACATCTTTCTGTCAGAAAAATCGGGCGTACGCGTGCCCAACATGTTTCTGCCGCCCTTTGCGCAGAACCACGGCAACTACATCATCAGCCTGGGCAACCTGACCAAGTGGCTGGGCGAGCAGGCCGAGGCCCTGGGCGTGGAAATATTCCCCGGCTTCACCGCTGCCGAGGTCTTGTACAACGACGACGGTTCGGTCAAAGGCGTGGCCACCGGCAACTTGGGCATTGGCAAAGACGGCGAGCCCACCGAGAACTTCCAGCTGGGCATGGAGCTGCTGGGCAAGTACACCGTGTTTGCCGAAGGCGCACGCGGCCACCTGGGCAAGCAGCTGATTGCGCGCTACAAGCTCGACCAGGACCGCGACCCCCAGAGCTTTGGCATTGGCGTGAAGGAGCTGTGGGAGATCGACCCCAAGAAGCACCAGCCCGGCTTTGTAATGCACACCGCCGGCTGGCCCATGGAAAACGACACCTACGGCGGCGCCTTCCTGTACCACCTGGAAGACAACAAGGTGGCCGTCGGTTTTGTGACCGGCCTGGGCTACCAGAACCCCTACCTCAGCCCGTTTGAAGAATTCCAGCGCTGGAAGACGCACCCGAACGTCCGCTACTACTTTGAGAACGAAAAGGGCGAGATCACGGCCAAGCGCCTGTCGTACGGCGCACGCGCCATCAACGCCAGCGGCATCAACGCCCTGCCCAAAACCATCTTCCCGGGCGGAGCCCTCGTGGGCTGCAACGCGGGCTACCTGAACGTGGGCCGCATCAAGGGCAGCCACGCCGCCATCAAGACCGGCATGCTGGCAGCAGAAGCCGCGTACGACGCCATCGTCGCAGGCCGCCAGCACGACGAACTGACCGCCTACCCCAAAGCGTTTGAAGCGAGCTGGCTGTACACCGAGCTGAACAAGGACCGCAACTTCAAGAACTGGTTCAAGTACGGCCTGACCACGGCCACGCTGATGAACGGTTTCGAGCAGTTTGTGCTGCGCGGCCACATCCCGTGGACGTTGCACCGCGACAAGCCCGACCACGCGTACCTGAAGCCTGCGGCAGAGTGCAAGCCCATCGTCTATCCCAAGCCCGATGGCAAGCTGACTTTTGACCGCCTCTCCAGCGTATTCATCAGCAACACCAACCACGAAGAGAACCAGCCCGCGCATCTCACGCTCAAGGACGCGAGCGTGCCGGTCAACATCAACCTGGCCAAGTACGCGGGCCCCGAGGCGCGCTACTGCCCGGCGGGTGTGTACGAATTTGTTCCTGACGTGGCCAAGGGTGGCGATGCCCAGCGCCTGCAGATCAACGCGCAGAACTGCGTGCACTGCAAGACCTGCGACATCAAGGACCCCACGCAGAACATCGTGTGGGTGACGCCAGAAGGCGGCGGTGGGCCGAACTACGCGGGCATGTAGATGCCGCAAAAATCATAGCGCCTTGCGCTTTATGGGCCTGCCTTGCAGGCCTTTTTCATTTAAACAGGATAGTTAGCCGGCAAACAGCGGCAGATCCGCCTTCTTAAGCGTGCGCAGCACAAAGCTCGACCGGCTGTGCCGGATGCCCTTGATCTTGTAAAGCTTCTCGCGCAGCAGCCGCTCGTAGTCGCGCGTGTCCTTCACCACAATGCGCAGCAGGTAGTCGTAGTCGCCCGACACCAAGTGCGCCTCTATCACCTCGGGAATGCTGGCCAGCGTTTCGCCAAATTTTTCAAGCGTGTTGTCCGAATGGCTATCGAGAGTGACCTGCACCAGCACCGTGTCGGCCAGGTCCAGCGACTGCGGGTTGATGCGCACCGTGTAGCCCTGGATGACGCCCGCCTCTTCCATCTTCTTGATGCGGCCCCAGCAGGGTGATGCGCTCAGGCCCACGGCCTGTCCGATCTCTTGCAGGCTGGCGCGGGCGTTGCTCTGCAGCACAGCGAGAATTTTTCTGTCGAGTCGATCCATCGGCCAAATTATTCACCAATCCCTCCATCTACAGAAAATTTTTCTGCGTTTCGCAATATTCAAAGCGAATTCAGCAAATTCATCTCTGCCCCGGCGCGCATACTTCTCACATCAAGGCGTTCTTACCGGATCGCACAAACTGACAAGGCCCCGGCTGGTTACCGCCAGCACGGGGCCCTTGGCATGGGGGCTGACCCAGACGCGGGCGCACCGCACCATGACAAGAAGCTGACACCCCGCCTTTAATAAGCACGCTTACCAGCACAAACCCCGATGCCTCGCGCGAAGGGGCGCCGCCATAATTTGCGCGAGGCTGGCACCCTGTGCCACCGCACTTCCCCAAGGCGCACGCCCCGAGGCGACCGCTACAACATTCCAACAGGAGACAGCATGCAACTGACCAAACTCGTCGTCGGCCTGAGCCTTGCGCTCGGCTTTGTGGCCACCGCTGCCGCGCAGACCACCATGCGCATCAGTATTTCAACGGCGCAAAACTCCCACCAGGGTGTGGCCATCGACACGTTTGCCAAGGAAGTCGAAAAGCGCACAGCCGGCCGCTACAAGGTGCAGACCTTTTACAACGGCGCCCTGGGCGGCGAGCGCGAGTCGATTGAAGCCGTGCAGCTGGGCACGCAAGAGCTGGCCTTCAGCTCCACCGGCCCGGTGCCCAACTTTGTGCCCGAGGCGCGCATTTTTGACGTGCCCTTCCTGTTCCGCGACAAGGCCCACGCCCGCGCCGTGCTGGACGGCCCCATCGGCCAGGAGATGCTGACCAAGTTCGACAGCAAGGGCTTCAAGGCCCTGGCCTGGGCGGAGAACGGCTTTCGCCACATGACGAACAGCAAGCGCTCGGTGAACGCGCCTGAAGACCTGAAGGGTCTGAAGATGCGCACGATGGAAAACCCCGTGCACATCGCCGCGTACAAGGGCTTTGGCATCATCACCACGCCCATGGCTTTTCCTGAAGTGTTCACGGCCTTGCAACAAGGCACCGTGGACGGCCAGGAGAACCCGCTGCCCGTGATCATCTCGGCCAAGTTCGACCAGGTGC
This sequence comes from Acidovorax sp., assembly GCF_046314175.1. Lineage (GTDB taxonomy): Bacteria > Pseudomonadota > Gammaproteobacteria > Burkholderiales > Burkholderiaceae_C > Acidovorax. The sequence goes on from NZ_JBKBXG010000034.1 coordinate 42,411, forward strand.
AAAAGCACCTGACGCTGACCGGCCACGTGTATTCGCCCGCCATCTTCGTGATGAACAAAGGCTCGTTCGACAAGCTTTCGGCCGCTGACAAGCAGGCCTTCATCGACGCCGCCAAGGAAGGCACCAAGGCCAACCGCGCCCGCGTGGACGAAGACGACGCCAAGGGCGTGGCCGACCTGCGCGCCAAGGGCATGACGGTGGTGGACAACCCGGACAAAGCCATGTTTGTGGCGGCACTGGCACCCGTGAACGCAGAATTTGAAAAGCAGTTTGGCAAGGCCACCCTGGACAAGATCCGCAACGTCAAGTAACTGCATACGCATCAGCTACTATATTTTTAGTAGCACACAACGCCCGTAGAATAAGCGCTACGGGCGTTTTTTATCTTCAACCTGATTCTTTTGACTGAATCAAACGAAACCACGGCGGTGTCCGCCCCATGAAAAAAGCTTTTCTGATGTTTGAACGCGGGGCCACGTTTGCCGCGTTGCTCGGCGCGTGCGCCATGCTGGTCATTGCGGCCACGCTGGGCATGTTCCAGATCGTGACCCGTTTTGTGCTGGAGCAACCTGCCGAGTGGACCGAGGTGCTAATTCGCTTCAGCCTGATCTGGATGGTGTTTCTGGCGATTCCCAGCGCGTTCCGCCAGGGCGCGATGGTGAGCGTGGATGTGCTCTACCGCTGGAGCCCGCCGCGCGTGCGCCGGGTGCTGGACTATGTCGTGGCAGTGGCGGCGCTGGCACTGATTGGCGTGATCGTGTGGTGGGGCTGGGACTACGCCCAGCGCGGCGGTGTGCAGTCGATGGCGGGGCTGGAGTCTGTGTCCATGTTCTGGGCCTATGTAGCCATGCCCGTGGGTGGCGTGTTCAGCGCCATCGGCATCATCGGCTGCCTGGTCGACCCCCAGCGCCTTGAACTGGAGACCGCCCTATGACCCCCGTGATGATTACAACGATGGTGCTGTGCTTTGCACTCACCGTGTCCGTGGCCGTCTCCATCGGCCTGGCCTCCATCCTGGGCATCCAGGTAGCCAATGCCAACATGCTGATCTCTGTGAAGGAGATGTTTGGCTCCATCAACAAGTTTCCGCTGGCGGCCATTCCGTTCTTTATCCTGGCGGGCAACCTGATGGAAACCGGCGGGATCTCCCGCCGCCTGGTCGAGTTTGCCAAGAGCATCGTGGGCGGCGTGCAGGGGGGCCTTCCCATGACCTGCGTGCTGACCTGCATGATCTTTGCGGCCGTGTCGGGCTCGTCGGTGGCCACCACATTTGCCATTGGCGCCATCCTGATCCCCGCACTCATCAAGCACGGCTACCCCACCAGCTACGCCGCGTCGCTGCAGGCCACCAGCGCCGAGCTGGGCGTGGTGATTCCGCCGTCCATCCCGCTCATCCTGTACGGGGTGAGCGCCGAGGTGTCGATTGGCGAGCTGTTCATCGCGGGCTTTGGCCCGGGGCTGTTGATCGCCGGTGCGCTCATGCTGTTTGTCTGGGCCTACTGCAAGTACAAGGGCTGGGGCAAGAACGACGGCGATGGCCGCATGCCGCTGGGCAAGGCCACGCTGCAGGCCGGCTGGGCGCTGCTGATGCCCGTGATCATCCTGGGCGGCATCTATGGCGGCATCTTCACGCCCACCGAAGCATCGGCCGTGGCAGTGTTCTATGCACTGATCATCGGTGTGGTGATCTACCGCGAAATCAAGATCAAGGACCTGTTTGGCATCCTGCGCAAGTCGGCCATTTCGTCGGCGGTGATCATGTTCATCATTGCCAATGCGGGCCTGTTCGCGTTCCTCATCACGCGCGCCGGGGTCCCTGATGCGATTGGCCGTTGGCTTGAGGCCGTGCTGCAGTCACCCACCCTCTTCCTGCTGGGCGTGAATGCCGCACTCTTTATCATCGGCATGTTCATCGAGACCAGCGCGGCCATCATCGTGCTGGCCCCCATCCTGGCACCGGTGGCCATGCACTTTGGCGTAGACCCGGTGCACTTCGGGCTCATCATGGTGGTGAACCTGGCCATGGGCATGATCACGCCGCCGTTTGGCGTGAACCTGTTTGCGGCCTGCACGGTGGCGCGAATATCGCTGGACCGCATCGTGGGGCACTTGATTCCGTTTGTGCTGGTCATCATGGCGTGCCTGATGATCGTGACCTATGTGCCGCAGTTGTCGCTGGGTTTGCGCGATCTGGTCTACGCAAAGTAGCGAGTGCAGGGTTTCACGCTTGCTGGCACACAAGAAAACGTCTTTTCGGCCCTGGCCGCGTTGCAAGTCCTCGCGATACCGCCCGGTATCGCTGTGGTTTGCGCCCTGCCAGTGCCAAAAATCCATTTTTCTTGTTTGTGCCATCAAACGGCAAACACTGCACTAGAATCGCCCCGGTCAGGAGAGAGTGCCAGCCCCACGGGCCACCGCACCGCCGAAGGCGCAGGCAGCAGCCGAACGCTCAGGCAAAAGGACTGACAACCGCCCGCAGTGATGCGGGCGTTCCCTTGCTGGAGAGAGATGGCCCACCGAGCGCGTGTTGAGGCCATCCACCGAAGGAGCAAACCGCACGGCCAGCCAGGGCGCTGCGGCGAATCTCTCAGGTAAAGCGGACAGCAGGGCAAATCCCGTGACCACCTCCGTGGTCGCGGCCCCCATTTGCCCGGAGTCCGCCATGTCGTCATCCACCGCCCCACTGCTCACTACGCCCCTGAACGCCCTGCACATCGAGCTGGGCGCCCGCATGGTGCCGTTTGCCGGCTATTCCATGCCCGTGCAATACCCCGTCGGCCTGATGGCCGAACACCAGCACACGCGCAACGCGGCGGGCTTGTTTGATGTTTCGCACATGGGGCAGCTGAAACTGGTGGGGCCTGACGCTGCTGCAGCGTTCGAGACACTGATGCCGGTGGACGTGATCGACCTGCCCGTGGGCAAGCAGCGCTACGGCCTGCTGCTGACGGACGACGGCACGGTCATTGACGACCTGATGTTCTTCAACAAGGGCAATAACGAGATCTTCGTCATCGTGAATGGCGCTTGCAAAGTGGGCGACATCGCCCACATCCAGGCGCGCATCGGTCAGCGTTGCGACGTGGTCCCCATGCCCGACCACGCGCTGCTGGCGCTGCAGGGCCCGCAAGCAGTCACAGCGTTGGCGCGACTGGCGCCGGGCGTGGAAAAGCTGGTATTCATGACGGGTGGCGACTTTTCCATCGCGGGCTGCGACTGCTTTGTGACGCGAAGCGGCTACACGGGCGAAGACGGTTTTGAAATTTCTGTGTCTGCCGCACAAGCCGACACCCTGGCCCGCGCCCTGCTGGCCCAGCCCGAAGTCAAGCCTATCGGCCTGGGCGCCCGCAACTCGCTGCGGCTCGAAGCAGGCCTGTGCCTGTATGGCAACGACATCGACACGACCACCACGCCACCCGAGGCAGCGCTGAACTGGGCTATCCAGAAGGTGCGCCGCACCGGTGGCGCACGCGCAGGCGGTTTCCCTGGCGCCGACAAGGTGCTGGCGCAGATCGACAACCCCGCCGCCCTGCTCCGCAAACGCGTCGGCCTGGTGGCGCTGGAGCGTGTGCCCGTGCGCGAACACACCGAGCTGCAGAGTACCGATGGCCAGAAGATTGGCGAAGTGACCAGCGGCCTGCTGGGCCCCACGGTGAACGAACCCGTGGCGATGGGCTACGTCCCCCCCGCCTTCGCCGCCATCGGAACACGCGTGAACGCCATGGTGCGAGGCAAGGCTGTGCCCATGGAAGTGCGCGCCATGCCCTTCACGCCCGCGCGCTACTACCGCGGTTGACCGCCTGAAAGTGCGCCAGCGCGGCTACAGTCTCGGTCGGCATCGGCACTTTCATTTAATTGTTTCTTACCCCCTCTTTTTTTCTGGAGCCCCCATGACCGTCAAGTTTTCCAAGGATCACGAGTGGATCGACATCTCCGACCACGAAGCCGCCACCGTCGGCATCACGGTACATGCCCAGGATGCGCTGGGCGATGTGGTGTTTGTGGACCTGCCCGAAGTCGGCAAGACCTTCACCCAGGGTGACGTTGCCGGCGTGGTGGAGTCCGTGAAGGCCGCCGCCGACGTGTACATGCCCGTCACCGGTGAAATCGTCGAAGTGAACGAGGCACTGCGCGCCGACCCTTCGCTGGCCAACACCGACCCGCTGGGCGCTGGCTGGTTCTTCAAGGTCCACGTGACCGACATGATGCAGTTCGATGCCCTGATGGACGAACCCGCGTACGCAGAGTTCGCCAAGAACGCCTGATCACCGCATCTCCTGTTCCCCGCGGCCCGGCGCCATGCCGGGCCAATGTGCTTGCTGTCCCACGCCGCCGCCGATGACCACACTCGCCCCCCTGCCCACGCTCGCTGCGCTCGAAAACGCCACCGAGTTCCTGCCCCGCCACATCGGCATCGATGCGGCCGACGAAGCGCACATGCTGTCGGTGATCGGTGAGGCCTCGCGCCGCGCCCTTATCGACTCCATCGTGCCGCGCTCCATTGCACGCAGCAGCGCCATGGACCTGCCCCTGCCGATTACGGAAGCGGCGGCGCTGGCCGAACTCAAGGCGATGGCATCGAAGAACCAGGTCCTGAAGAGTTTCATCGGCCAGGGTTACTACGGCACGCACACGCCGGGCGTCATCCTGCGCAACATTCTTGAGAACCCCGCCTGGTACACGGCCTACACGCCCTACCAGGCCGAAATCTCCCAGGGCCGCATGGAGGCCCTTATCAACTTCCAGACCATGGTCTGCGACCTGACCGGCATGCCGATTGCCAACGCCTCCATGCTGGACGAGGCCACCGCAGCCGCTGAGGCGATGACGCTGGCCAAACGCTCGGTCAAATCCAAGAGCAATGTGTTTGTGGTGGCGGGCGATGCGCACCCGCAAACCATCGAAGTGATCCAGACCCGTGCCAAGCCGCTGGGCATTGATGTGGTGCTGGCCAATTCCGCCGCCGAATGGGACGCCGCGCTGAACGGCGACTACTTTGCCGTGCTGGCCCAATACCCTGCGACCAGCGGCCGCATCGACGACCTGCGTGCTGACGTGGAGAAAGCCCACGCCAAGCAGGCCGCCTTCATCGCAGCAGCCGACCTGCTGGCCCTGACACTGATTACGCCACCCGGTGAATTCGGTGCCGACATCGTCGTGGGCACCACGCAGCGTTTTGGCATGCCCATGGGCGCCGGTGGCCCACACGCTGCCTACATGGCCTGCCGTGACGAGTTCAAGCGCAGCCTGCCCGGCCGCCTCGTGGGCGTGAGCGTGGACGTGCATGGCAAGCCCGCCTACCGCCTGGCCCTGCAAACGCGCGAGCAGCACATCCGCCGGGAAAAGGCCACGTCCAACATCTGCACCGCGCAGGTGCTGCCCGCCGTGATCGCCAGCATGTACGCCGTGTACCACGGGCCCGATGGTTTGAAGCGCATCGCGCAACGCGTGGCCAGCTACACCGCCATTCTGGCCAAGGGGCTGGAACAACTGGGCGCACAGGTGCGCCCGCAGGCGTGTTTTGACACGCTGACACTCCAAACCGATGACGCTACCAAATCCATAGCTGCTCGCGCAGTACAGATGGGCGCCAACCTGCGAATTTACTTCGAAAACTACCTGTGCATTTCGCTGGACGAGACCACCACGCGCGCCGATATTGAGCTGCTGTGGAAGGTCTTCGCCAAGGACGGCCAGGCGCTGCCCACGTTTGACGCCTTCGAGAAAGGTGTGGAGCCGCTGATCCCCGCCGAATTGCGCCGCACCAGCAGCTACCTCACGCACCCGGTGTTCAATACCCACCACTCCGAAACCGGCATGCTGCGTTACATCCGCCAGCTGTCTGACAAGGACCTGGCGCTGGACCGCAGCATGATCCCGCTGGGCAGCTGCACCATGAAGCTCAATGCCACGAGCGAGATGATCCCCATCACCTGGCCCGAATTCGCCAACGTGCACCCCTTCGCACCCGCTGACCAGTTGCAAGGCTACAAGGAGCTGGACGAACAACTGCGCGCCTGGCTGTGCCAGGCCACGGGCTACGCAGGCATCAGCCTGCAGCCCAACGCCGGATCGCAAGGCGAATACGCGGGCCTGCTGGCCATCAAGGCCTACCACGAGGCCCAGGGCGATAGCCACCGCAACATCTGCCTGATCCCCAGCAGCGCACACGGCACCAACCCCGCCAGCGCCCAGATGGTGGGCATGCAGGTGGTGGTGACGAAGTGCGACGACAACGGCAACGTGGACATGGCCGACCTGCAGGCCAAGTGCGAACAGCACAGCGCCAACCTGGCCTGCATCATGATCACCTACCCCAGCACGCACGGCGTGTTCGAAACGCAGGTGAAGGAGCTGTGCGCCCTGGTGCACAGCCACGGCGGCCGGGTGTATGTGGACGGCGCCAACATGAACGCCCTGGTCGGCGTGGCCGCCCCTGGCGAGTTCGGCGGCGACGTGAGCCACCTGAATCTGCACAAGACCTTCTGCATTCCGCACGGCGGTGGCGGCCCCGGCGTGGGCCCCGTGTGTGTGGTGGCCGATCTGGTGCCCTACCTGCCTGGTCATGCCACGGCCGGTGTGGCCGGCGGCGTGGGCGCGGTCAGTGCCGCCCCCCTGGGCAACGCGGCCGTGCTGCCGATCAGCTGGATGTACTGCCGCATGATGGGCGCCGAGGGCCTGAAGGCGGCCACGGAAACGGCCATCCTCTCGGCCAACTACATCAGTGCGCGCCTGAAGGACCATTACCCCACGCTGTACGCATCGGAAGGCAAGGATGGCAAGCCCGGCCATGTGGCGCACGAGTGCATCCTGGACCTGCGGGGCCTGAAGGACAGCAGCGGCGTCATGGCGGAAGACGTCGCCAAGCGCCTGATCGACTACGGCTTCCACGCGCCCACGCTGAGCTTCCCCGTGCCCAACACGCTGATGGTGGAGCCTACCGAGAGCGAAACCCTGTCCGAGCTGGACCGTTTCATCGACGCGATGATTGCCATCCGCGAAGAAATCCGGCAGATCGAAAACGGCGCTTGGCCGCAGGACAACAACCCGCTGAAGAACGCCCCGCACACCGCCGAGAGCCTGCTGGGCAGCGAATGGACCCGCCCTTATGCCCGCGAAGCCGCCGCTTACCCCGTGGCCGCCCTGCGCAGCAACAAGTACTGGTCGCCGGTGGGCCGCGTGGACAACGTGTGGGGTGATCGCAATCTGAGCTGCAGCTGCATCCCGGTGTCTGACTACGCCTGATACGCCTGAATTGCCTGAATGCCGTGACCTCGACCACCAGCGCCTGCACTGTCTGCCAGCCGCCTGCGCTGGAGGCGCTCGTCCAGTCTGAACCGGCCCTGGCGGCGCTGTGGCAGGCCCTGCCCCGACGGCAGTTCAGTGCGGGCACCTTGCTGCAACAGGCGGGCGAGACCAGCACACGCTGCTGGCAGGTACGCAGCGGTGTGGTGCGGCTGTTCTATCTGAACGCCGAAGGCACGGAGCGCAACCGATCGTTCCACGGCACCGGGCACTGGGTGGCAGGCAATCTGCCGCCCCTGGCACTGCCCAGCCCTTACGCCATCGAGGCCCTGTCGCCCGTAGAAGCCGTGGACCTGGCCTACGCCACCTTGCAACAGTGGCAACGCAGCTTTCCGCACATCGCTGCCTTGCTGGGAGAAGCCCTGGGCTATGTGTTTGAGCAGCATGCGCACCGCGAAGCCGAGTTGTTAAGCCATCCACCCGAGGTGCGCTACCAGTCCTTTCTGGCCACGCACGCGGATCTGGCTCCACACCTTCCGCAGCACCATGTAGCGAGCTACCTGGGCATCTCGCCGGTGTCGCTCTCACGCATCCGCGCACGACTGGGCATGGTGGACACGTCACGCGGCGTTTGAAAATTTTCAGCGTTCCTGTGGCCACGCACTGAGCGTGCGATCCCGCCCTGGCATCACCACTTGGGGCAATTTTTCCTTGTCCATGACGGCGTCACCTGCCACCAACCCGTTCAGATGCAGCAGGTGCGCGGTGATGCCGTACACCTCGTCATCGGTCAGACTCTTGGGCGCGTGCATCGGCATGCCTCGGCGCACATAGTCGAACACCGTCGTGGCATAGGGCCACATCGCGCCCACCGACAACACCTGCAGCGGGTACTTGCGCACGCGCAGGGGGCGCAGCGGGTCGCTCAAGCCGATAAAACCATCTGTGCCCACCAACCGTGCGGCAGGCCCTTCGATACCCTGTGCGCCGTGGCAGGCAGCACAGTGCATGGCGTACAGGCGCGCGCCCTGCTCCACGCTGCCCCGGCCGGGTGGCAGATTGCGGCCGTTGGGGAAGACGGTGATGGCATAGCGATCGATGTCGGCAGGCGACAGCGGCTGGCCTAAGCCGATGACAAGTG
>NZ_JBKBXG010000035.1:0-50212 GCF_046314175.1 Acidovorax sp.
GGTACCACTCCTTCCCATCCCGAACAGGACAGTGAAACGACTTTGCGCCGATGATAGTGCGGGTTCCCGTGTGAAAGTAGGTCATCGTCAGGCTCTTATAGCCCCAAACCCCCTCAGTCTCTAAAGGACTGGGGGGTTTTGCGTTGGGGAGCCGAAAAGTCAATGCGATGCTTCGTATCGCGCCTCGTGACAATGGCGGCGTTGCCTGAGCAGGTTCTTACATCTGCGGTTTCTCTCGAATTTGCGCTGGACCTGGGTCGATGCCGGTCCTAAAGCTGAAGTCTTCTGCCCTGCGAGAACACCAGCAGTTCTCCGCGTCCAAAGGCTGTCCACTGCTCGTTGTTCGTCAGTGGACTCGTCACAATCACCGCCACCTGGTCTTTCTCGCCCGCCTCCCGCGAGAAATCCAGCGCCAGGTCTTCGTCACTCAGCTGCGCCGAGCCAAACGGGTGCCGACGCTCTATGTAGTACAGACTCGTCGACGCGTGCGACCACAGCGCCTCTCCGTTTGATAACAAAAAATTAAACGCGCCGAGAGGTGCTACCCAAAGTCGACAACTCAAACCTGTGAATGTGCGAGGCATCAAGCACCCTGTGTAGGCGCCCCTCAAACCACAAAAGATGCAAATGCGCCAGCGCCTCACCCATGGCAAAAGTCATCTGGTGTGCATCCAGCGTGCGCTTGAACATGATCGGTAAGACGTCCGCAGCGGATAGGGGCCTTTGCTCCGCAGCGCTGAGTATTTCCGCAAGCCGGTCGCGGTGATGGTCCTGTAGCTGGTCGATGCGTGCGTGCAGGCCGGTGAACGGTTTGCCGTGGGACGGTAGCACCAGTGTTACCGAGGGCAATTCCCGATATCGAAGCAGCGATTTCAGGAATAGCCACAGCGGATTGGCTTCTGGTTCCGTCGCATGGACACTTACGTTGGTTGAAATACTTGGCAACGCCATGTCGCCACTGATCAAAATGGACAATTCCGGGCAATACAGAGCAATGTGCTCCGGAGCATGTCCATAACCGCTGACTCCCTGCCAGCTCCGTCCACCAATCTCAATCACATCGCCATCCATGAGCCTGCGATAGCTAGTGGGCAGTGCCGGAACCAACGTCGGGAAGTACGAGCTCCTCCCGCGAACATGCTGCAGAAACGCCTCGTCTTGCATGCCGTGCAGGGCGTAGAAACCCGAATTGGCTTCCCCTGAAAAACTGCTGCGATCGTAGACTGCAGTTTTCGCCACGTTGTAGTCGGTAGCGCTGACCCACAGACGAACATTCCACCTGTCGCACAGCCAATGTGCCAGTCCGATGTGGTCCGGATGCATATGGGTCACGATGACACGGAGAACCGGCAGCCCGTCGAGACTGGTGGCGAAAATTTGTTCCCATTGGGCACGCGTAGCCTCACTGTCGATGCAGCAGTCCACCACCGTCCAACCATCGGTCATGGTGCCGGCAGCGTTTGGTTGCCGGTCTCGCAAGAGCCAAAGATTGATGTGGTCCAGTGCAAACGGCAGGCCCATGCGAATCCACCTCACCCCCGCTGCGACCTCAATGGCCTCTCCCATTGGAGGCAAGCGGTCCCCAAGCGGGTAGTGCATCTGATGTTCAAGGTGGTTCATGAAGGTCGTGTGATGGGGTAGCATTGACGTTTACGTTAACGTCATGCAATTCACGCATTGTAGGGAGGCTTCGCCCGCGCGCTGTCTCCTGTGCGAATCTGCTCTTGCTCCGCTCAGCAAACACCATGGCCAATACTTACACCATCAGCGACCTTGCAAAAGAGTTTGATCTGACGACCCGGGCGATCCGCTTTTATGAAGACATGGGTTTGCTAGAGCCAGAACGCACAGGCCCGGGGGGCCGGAACCGTGTTTACAGCGCACGCGACCGAACGCGGCTCCGATTGACGCTGAGGGCCAAGCGCCTGGGCCTTTCGCTGACGGAGGCGAAAGAGATCATTGATCTGTACGACAGTCCGCGGGATACGGGCGTGCAACTGCGCAAATTCCTCGATGTACTCGTGGTTCATCGCAAGCAATTGGAAGAGCAGATGGCGGACCTTGAGGCGAACCTGGAGGAGGTTCGGGAGCACGAAAAAGAGGCGAGGGCACTGCTGCTCAAAGTCGAGAAGCAAAAATGATTAATAATTGACGTTTACGTAAACGTAAGCCAGGAGACGGAGTGAGCACTGCCCCTTTTGAGCCCCGCTGCGCCAAGTTCGCCGCCCGTGTGCGTGACAGCTTTTCGCGCCAGGGCGCGATGCAGACCCTTGGCGCTCGGCTTGGGTTTGTGAGTGCGGGCGCTGTCGACATTGAACTTGACTGGGCGCAAGGCCTGACCCAGCAGCACGGCTTTCTGCATGCAGGCATGGTGGCCACGGCGCTGGATTCCGCGTGTGGATATGCCGGTTTCACGCTGATGGGCAACGATGCCGCTGTGTTGACCATCGAGTTCAAGATCAACCTCCTGGCCCCTGCGCGCGGTCAGCGGTTCCGCATGGAGGGGCGTGTTCTTAAACCCGGCCGAACCATCACTGTGTGCGAAGGCCGTGCATTTGCGATCACCGACAACGAAGAAAAACTGGTCGCCACCATGGGCTGCACTCTCATGGCAGTGACTGGACGAGACCACATCCAGGGCTGAACCAGCCGATCCACATTTCACCTTGAGGAGACATCCATGAGCAATCCCAACAATCTTCCCGGCCTGAACTTTCAACTGGGCGAAGACATTGACGCCCTGCGTGACGCAGTGCGCGACTTTGCGCAGGCCGAGATCGCTCCCCGCGCTGCCGAGATCGACCGCAACGACCAGTTTCCCATGGACCTGTGGCGCAAGATGGGCGACCTGGGTGTGCTGGGCATCACGGTGCCCGAGCAGCACGGCGGCGCTGGCATGGGTTACCTGGCGCACATGGTGGCGATGGAAGAAATCTCGCGCGCCAGCGCATCCGTGGGCCTCTCCTACGGCGCCCACAGCAACCTGTGCGTGAACCAGATCAACCGCAACGGCAGCGACGAACAAAAGGCCAAGTACCTGTCCAAGCTGATCAGCGGCGAGCATGTGGGCGCGCTGGCCATGAGCGAGCCCGGTGCAGGCTCTGACGTGATCAGCATGAAACTCAAGGCCGAGGACAAAGGCGGTTACTACCTGCTCAACGGCAGCAAGATGTGGATCACCAACGGCCCCGACGCGGACACGCTGGTGGTGTATGCCAAAACAGAACCCGAAATGGGTGCGCGCGGAGTCACGGCATTCCTGATTGAAAAGGGCATGCCAGGTTTCAGCGTGGCGCAAAAGCTCGACAAGCTCGGCATGCGCGGCAGCCACACCGGGGAACTCGTTTTCAACAACGTAGAGGTGCCCGCATCGCATATCCTGGGCGGCCTGAACCAGGGCGCCAAGGTGCTGATGAGCGGCCTGGACTATGAGCGCGCGGTGCTCACCGGCGGGCCGCTGGGCATCATGCAGTCCGTCATGGACAACGTGATCCCCTACATTCACGACCGCAAGCAGTTTGGCCAGAGCATCGGCGAATTCCAGCTCATCCAGGGCAAAGTGGCCGACATGTACACCGTGCTGCAGGCCGGGCGCTCGTTTGCCTACACCGTGGCCAAGAATCTCGACATGCTCGGCACCGACCACGTGCGCCAGGTGCGCAAGGACTGCGCGTCAGTGATCCTGTGGACCGCTGAGAAAGCCACCTGGATGGCCGGCGAGGGTGTGCAGATTTTCGGTGGCAATGGCTACATCAACGAATACCCGCTGGGCCGCCTGTGGCGCGACGCCAAGCTCTACGAGATCGGTGCGGGCACCAGCGAAATCCGCCGGATGCTGATTGGCCGCGAGCTGTTTGCTGAAACCTGCTGAGCTTCTTTCTAGTCATTGAGACCCAAGGACAACATGCCCTCCTCCATCGAAGACCTGTTTGTTCACAACCGCGCCTGGGCGGCCCAGATGGAGCAGGAGCGGCCCGGCTTCTTCACTGGCCTGCTCGCGCAGCAAAAGCCCAAGTACATGTGGATCGGATGTTCCGATAGCCGCGTGCCCGCCAATCAGATCACGGGCCTGGAGCCGGGCGAAGTCTTTGTGCACCGCAATGTGGCCAACGTGGTGGTGCCCACCGATCTGAACTGCCTGTCCACCATCCAGTACGCGGTGGACCAGTTGCACGTCGAGCACTTGATGGTCGTGGGCCACTACGGCTGCGGCGGTGTGCTGGCCGCGCTCGAGGGGATCCGTGTTGGCCTGGCCGATAACTGGATTCGCCACGTCAAGGATGTGCGCGACCGCCACCGCGACCTGATTGCGTCGATAGCGCCTGAGTGGCGGCACGATGCTCTTTGCGAACTCAATGCCATCGAACAGGTGGTCAACATTGCGCAGACCACCGTCATGCTGGACGCATGGGGCCGGGGCGAGAAGGTCACGCTGCATGGCTGGTGCTATGGGCTCAAGGACGGGCTGATCAATAACCTGCACATGACCGTGGACAGCACCGAAGGCCTGGACGCCATCTACAAGGCGGCCATTGCTGGCGTGGCGTCCGCCAAGCGGCAGTAAACGCCAACACGCGCTCATTGCAGCGGTTGAAAGCCCGGCATGTTCCCGCAACGGCTAGACGCTCCCCAGGCCTACGGCATTGCCAAGGCCATGATGGACGGCTTCAACCGCCACTACCGGCTGTTCCGTACCGAATCGGCACGCGCCAAGCACCGTTTTGAAACCGCCGACTGGCACGGGCAGCAGCGGGCGCAGCGAGAGCGCATCGAGTTTTATGACCTGCGCGTGAAAGAGTGTGTGCGCAGGTTAGAGAAGGAATTCGCGGCAGGCGCGCAGCCCATGGACGTGTGGCACCAGGTCAAGCTGCACTACATCGGCCTGCTGGTCAACCACCACCAGCCCGAGCTGGCCGAGACCTTCTTCAACTCGGTCACCACCAAGATCCTGCACCGCACGCACTTCCACAACGACTTCATCTTTGTGCGCCCGGCGGTCAGCACTGAGTACATCGAAAACGACGAGCCCGCAGCGCGCCCCACATACCGGGCCTACTACCCGTCCCGCGACACGCTGGGCGAGACTTTTCAGAACATCATCGAGAACTTCCAGCTGCAGCGCGAGTTTGCCGACCTGGCGGGGGACACCGCGTGCGTGGTGGCCGCCATGCGGGGCCGACTCGACAAGGTGCGGCTGCGCGCCAACTTTCAGATTCAGGTGCTCACCAGCCTGTTCTTTCGCAACAAGGGCGCCTATGTGGTGGGCAAGATCATCAACGGCTTCAACGAAGTGCCGTTTGCTCTGCCCCTCCTGCACGACGACAGCGGCAAACTGGTCATCGATGCCGCATTGTTTGGCGAAGACGACATGCAGATGCTGTTCAGCTTTGCACGCGCCTACTTCATGGTGGACATGGAGGTGCCCAGCGCCTACGTGCAGTTTTTGCGCAGCCTCATGCCGAAGAAGCCGCGCGCCGAGATCTACAACGCGCTGGGCCTGGCCAAGCAGGGCAAGACGCTGTTCTACCGAGACTTCCTGTACCACCTCAAACACTCCAGCGACAAGTTTCGCATCGCACCCGGCATCAAGGGCATGGTCATGCTGGTGTTCGACCTGCCGAGCTTTCCGTTCGTGTTCAAGCTCATCAAGGACTACTTCCCGCACCAGAAGGAAACCACACGCGAGCAGGTCAAGGCCAAGTACCTGCTGGTCAAGCACCACGACCGCGTGGGCCGTATGGCCGACACGCTCGAATACAGCGAAGTCGCCTTCCCGCGCGACCGCTTCGACGATGCCCTGATTGCAGAGATCGAGAAGTTCGCGCCCAGCCAGCTCGAAATCAGCGACCGCGATGGTGATGGCCAGACCGAAGTCATCATCAAGCACCTGTACATTGAGCGACGCATGATTCCGCTCAACATCTACCTGCAGGAAGCTTTTGATACGGGCCTGTCGGACCCGCGTGCGCACCAGCAGATGGAGCGCAGCGTGATCGAATACGGCAACGCCATCAAGGACCTGGTGGCCGCCAACATCTTCCCGGGCGACATGCTCTGGAAGAACTTCGGAATCACGCGCAACGGCAAGGTCGTGTTTTACGACTACGACGAGATCGAATACCTCACCGACTGCAACTTCCGCCGAGTGCCCACGCCACGCAATGAGGAAGAAGAGATGAGTGGTGAGGTCTGGTACAGCGTGGGCCCGCGCGACGTGTTCCCCGAAACCTTCGGCCCCTTTCTGCTCGGCAACGATGCCGTGCGCGCGGTGTTCATGCAGCACCACGCGGACTTGCTGGATGCCGCCTTCTGGCAGTCGCACAAAGAACGCATCCAGGCCGGCCACATGTTTGACGTGTTTCCCTACGACACGGATCGGCGCTTTGCGCATGGCACTGCGGCCTGCTGACCATCGTTTTCACCCCCACCTTTTGTCTGAACCACTTTGAGGAGACCTTCACCATGTCCGCATCCACCCAAGACCCCATCGTCATCGTCGGTGCTGCACGCACCCCCATGGGCTCGCTGCAAGGCGACTTCTCCAGTTTGGCTGCCCACGACTTGGGCGGCGCAGCCATCAAGGCTGCCATGGAGCGTGCGGGCGTGTCGCCCGACGCTGTGGGCGAAGTGCTGTTCGGTAACTGCCTGATGGCCGGCCAGGGCCAGGCGCCCGCGCGCCAGGCGGCGTTCAAGGGCGGCTTGCCCAAGGGCGCGGGCGCTGTCACGCTCAGCAAAATGTGTGGCTCGGGCATGAAGGCCGCGATGATGGCGCACGACATGCTGCTGGCTGGTACGCACGACGTGATGGTGGCCGGTGGCATGGAGAGCATGACCAACGCCCCCTACCTGTTGCAAAAGGGCCGAGGCGGCTACCGCCTGGGCCACGACCGCATCTTCGACCACATGATGCTCGACGGCCTGGAAGACGCCTACGAAGCGGGTCGCAGCATGGGCACGTTTGGTGAAGACTGCGCCGCCAAGTACAGCTTCACGCGCGAGCAGCAGGATGCCTTTGCCACCGCCAGCGTGCAGCGCGCCAAGGCCGCCACCGAGTCCGGCGCCTTCGCTGCCGAGATCGTGCCCGTCACCGTCAAGACCCGTGCGGGCGAGACCGTGGTGTCAGTGGACGAAGGCCCCGGCAAGGTCAAGCTCGAAAAAATCGCTGGTCTGAAGCCCGCATTCAAGAAGGACGGCACCATCACCGCCGCCTCCAGCTCCAGCATCAACGACGGCGCCGCCGCGCTGGTCATGATGCGCGAATCCACCGCCATGAAGCTTGGCTGCAAGCCCCTGGCCCGCATCGTGAGCCACGCCACGCATGCGCAAGAGCCCGAGTGGTTTGCCACCGCCCCGCTGGGCGCCACGCAAAAAGCGCTGGCCAAGGCGGGCTGGCAGGTGGGCGATGTGCAGCTGTGGGAGATCAACGAAGCCTTCGCCGTCGTGCCCATGGCGCTGATGAAAGAACTCGACCTGCCCCACGACAAGGTCAACGTGAACGGCGGCGCCTGCGCCCTAGGCCACCCCATCGGTGCCAGCGGCGCGCGCATCATGGTCACGCTGATGTATGCACTCAAAGCGCGGGGTCTGACCAAGGGCCTGGCCACGCTGTGCATCGGCGGCGGCGAGGCCACAGCCGTGGCGCTGGAACTGGTCTGACGATAGAGCGAGATGGGATGATTCCCGTCTCTTCACAAGGACCGCGATGACTTCACCCGCTCCCGAGATCACCGCCTTTTGGCGCGAATTTGTCGATGCCCAGGCGTCGCTCCAGGCCCAGCCCCTGCGCGAACGGGTCGAGTCGGCCAATGCGCTCATCGAGCGCCACCTCAGCGGCCTGGCGCTGGAGATGTCTGGCGGCGACAGCGATGCAGTGGTGGACCTCATCGTTACCGCCCATGGCAGCACCGACAACTTTCCACTGTTGATGCAGACCGCCGCCGCGGCACCTGCACTGCCGCACTACCGCGTCCGCGCTTTTCGCGAGCGCACCACGCAGCCAGACTTTCCCATCGGCATGGATGGCTTTGAGTTGGCGACGTCTGATGTGCTGGTCGCCTGCGGGCAGGACGACGGGCAGGCCGCGCTGGAGATCCGCTTTGGCCGCGAGATTCCCGAAGACTATTGGGACCACGCACGCAACATGGCGTTCATCATGCTCGACCACGTGCTGGGCGAGTACGACTTTGCGGTCAAGGTGGGTGCGGTGGACTTTGTCGAAGAGGCCTCCGACCCGCTGGCCCCTTGGACACCCCTGAGCCAGTTTGCCCCCGTGTTTGACCGCTATTGGGTGGATACGCTGGGCCGCACCAGCGACTTCCCCAATGGCGAACACGACTGGTCGGGCATGACCGTGGCGTTTGGCGCGCCAGGCCATGGGGGCAGCAATGGTGATGAGACCGAGGACACCGCCATCGTCATGGTCAACCGCAGCGCCAACCCGGTGGCCATGCGCGCGGACCTGGCCTATGCGCTGACCCTGGACCTGGCGGTGGGCAACCGCGATCAGCTGGCTGCCGTACAAGACCTGCAGGACCAGGCGGCCACGCTGCTCGCGCTGCCGCAGCTGGGCATCATGGCCTACACACTGACCCGCGCCGGTCGCCGCAAGGCGGTGTATTACGTGGGTGACAAGCAACTGGCCATGCAGACACTCGCGCCTTTGCTGCTGCGCGACGAGGCTGAGTCGCTGGAGCTGACCTTTGTGTTTGACCCCGCGTGGTCAGGCTATTTCGAATTTGCGGTGCATTGCCCATGAATGCGTTCAACCCTTCGCTCAACCGCTGACAGGCCCCACCATGATCGAAACCGCCGAACAACTGCGCACCCTGTACGCCGCGCCTGGCGAGCGGGCCCTGCGCAAGCAGCAAGCGCAACTGGATGCGCACTGCCAACGCTTCATTGCCCTGTCCCCTTTCTGCGTGGTGGCCAGTGGTGGAGGCGATGGTGCACTGCTCGACGCCTCGCCGCGCGGTGGCGCCCCGGGTTTTGTGAAGTCGCCCGACCCGCACACCCTGCTGCTGCCCGATGGCAGCGGCAACAACCGGCTCGACACCTTGAGCAACCTGCTCGAAGACCCGCGCATCGGCCTGCTGTTCATGATCCCGGGAGTGGATGAAACCCTGCGGGTGAATGGCACCGCACGCCTGCGCGACGAAGCGCTGTACACCGACTTCTTCACGGCCGAGCGCCAGCGCCCAAAGATCGTGATCGAAGTGCTGGTCGCCGAGGCGTATCTGCACTGCTCCAAGGCCTTCATGCGCTCGCGCCTGTGGTCTGCCGATGCGCAGGTGGACCGCGCTGCACTGCCCACCATGGGACAGATGATCCACGACCAGATGGGCCTGGCCACCGAGCCCGAGTCCCAAGTCGCGATGCTGCAGCGCTACCGCGCTCAGCTGGCGCAGGAGCAGCAGCTCGGTGATGCATGAAATGAAGCTCCCCCTGAGTCGCCTTCGGCGCCTTCCCCCTCTCCTGCGGGAGGGGGACGACGCCCTCGCTGCGGGGCGGCCCTTGCTCGGCGTCCCGCGCCTGGGCCGCGCCAGTGGCTGCGGCCGTGGGCAGCATTCACTCCTGCCAGGAGGGAGATTCTTGGTAACTCCTAAATTTATAGCTGCTAGCGCTTGATGGATAAGCGCTAGAGGCCAATTTCATTCAAATTTTCACCCATGAAATCCATACTCGTCATCGGCGCATCGCGCGGAATTGGGCTGGAGCTGGTGCGCCAGTACACCGACGCGGGCCGCCGCGTGATTGCCACCGTGCGCGACGACGAAGGCCGCGAGCGGGTGCAAGCCTTGGGCGCCGACGTGCTGACCGTGGACGTGGCCAACCCTGCCAGCGTCAGCGGCCTGGCCTGGCAACTGGACGGCGAAAAGATCGAAACCGCTTGGTATGTGGCGGGTGTCATTCGCCGCCCCAACGCGCTCACGCCACCCACGCAGCAGGACTTTGATGCGGTGATGCACACCAACGTGCTAGGCGCCATGCAGACACTGCCGCAGGTCGCGCCCATGGTGTCCGACGCGCAGGGCGTCTTCGCCTTTCTGTCCTCGTCCATGTCGCAGATCGGCAGCGTGCCCAACAGCGGCTCGTGGCTGTACCGCACCAGCAAGGCGGCACTGAACATGGCCGTGGCGGCCGCCCAGCACGACTACCCGAACGCCACGCTCATCACCATCGACCCCGGCTGGGTGCAGACCGACATGGGCGGCGAGGGCGCTGCACTGACCGTGCAGGACAGCGTGCGCGGCCTGCGCGCCACCGTGGCGAGTGTCACCGCCGCCGACAAGGGTCGCCTGCTCCACTACGACGGCCGCCGTGCTGCCCATTGGTAGCCCCCCGAATTTCTGAACAACAAACGACTCTGGAGACACTCCCCATGCTGCTGACCCAAGACCAGGAAATGATCCGCGACGCGGTGCGCGACTTTGCGCAACAAGAGCTGTGGCCGCACGCCGCACGCTGGGACAAGGAACACCACTTCCCTAAAGAGGCGCACCAGGGCCTGGCTGCACTGGGCGCGTATGGCATTTGCGTGCCCGAGGAGTTTGGCGGTGCCAACCTGGACTACGTGACGTTGGCGCTGGTGCTCGAAGAAATCGCCGCCGGTGATGGTGGCACCAGCACCGCCATCAGCGTGACCAACTGCCCCGTCAACGCCATCCTCATGCGCTATGGCAACGCGCAGCAAAAGCGCGATTGGCTTACACCGCTGGCCCAGGGCCAGATGCTGGGCGCGTTCTGCCTGACCGAGCCGCATGTGGGTTCGGACGCCTCCGCCCTGCGCACCACGGCCGTCAAGCAGGGTAATGAATACGTCATCAACGGCGTCAAACAGTTCATCACCAGCGGCAAGAACGGACAGGTGGCCATTGTCATTGCCGTCACCGACAAGGGCGCGGGCAAGAAGGGCATGAGCGCCTTCCTCGTACCCACCGACAACCCCGGCTACGTGGTCGCGCGATTGGAAGACAAACTCGGCCAGCACAGCAGCGACACGGCGCAGATCAACTTCGACAACTGCCGCATCCCTGCCGAGAATCTGATCGGCGCGGAAGGCGAGGGCTACAAGATTGCGCTCGGCGCGCTCGAAGGCGGGCGCATCGGCATCGCAGCGCAAAGCGTGGGCATGGCGCGCAGCGCGTTTGATGCGGCGCTGGCTTATTCGAAAGAGCGCGAGAGTTTTGGCACCGCCATCTTCAACCACCAAGCCGTGGGCTTTCGCCTGGCCGACTGCGCCACGCAGATCGAAGCCGCGCGCCAGCTCATCTGGCACGCCGCCGCGCTGCGCGACGCGGGCCGCCCGTGCCTCAAGGAGGCAGCCATGGCCAAACTGTTTGCCAGCGAGATGGCCGAGCAGGTGTGCAGCGCCGCCATCCAGACGCTGGGCGGCTATGGCGTGGTGAGTGACTTCCCGGTGGAGCGCATCTACCGCGACGTGCGCGTGTGTCAGATTTACGAAGGCACGAGCGACGTGCAGAAGATCATCATCCAGCGCGCGCTGGCGTAGTTGACCTGGTCAAGGCACGGCGTCTGCGGGCCGCAGTGGTGCGAACATCGGGCGCATGAACACGAACCCGGGCATGACCCCGGAGCGCCCTCTCTCTTGGTCGGCATTGCCGCAGGCCGCGCGGCTGCAGTTGCTGGGCAACAGCTTTCTGCGGGTGCGCGACGGGTGCACCGTCATGCCCCTTTTGGGCCTGACCGGCTCGGCGTGGCTGCATGCGCTGGGCCAGTGGCCGCTGGCGGTCTCGCTGTGGTGGGTGGCGTCCCTGTCGCTGGTCGGCATTGCCTGGGGCGCCTGGGCGCTGTGGCGGCGCGACCTGCGGCAGATGGCCGCCGGCAGCGTCGACCCGGCCACGTTGCTATCGATCTGGCTGCGCCGTGTGCAGCCCCTGGCGGCCCTGTATGGCGCGCTGCTGATGAGCCTGGCCGCCTGCGCCGGACCCGAGGCGCCGTTCGAGCTGCGGGTGGTGCTGGTCTGCGGCGGCACGCTGGTGATGGCCGCGCGTGCGGACCACCAGTCTGCGGCGCTGGTCGTGTATCTGCATTTCTTCTTTGCCAGCCTGGCGGTCGGCCTGCTGTCGCTGCCCTACGTGTTCCCGCAGCACTGGCCCTACCTGCTGCCCCTGTACCTGCTGTTTGGCGTGTTTTTGCGCAACGCGCGCATCAGCCACCAGTTCTTCCTCAGCAACATTGACCTGAGCGAACGCTTTCGCGCCGCCAAGAGCGAGGCCGAGCAGGCGCTCGCCGTCAAGAACCAGTTCCTGGCCACCGCCAGCCACGACCTGCGCCAGCCGGTGCATGCGGTGGGGCTGCTGGCCGAATCGGTTGCGCTGCGTAACCGCGACCCGGCGCTGGCCGGCACGCTGCAGGACCTGCGCCAGGGTGTGCAGTCGCTGCAGTGGATGTGCAATGCGCTGCTGGACCTGTCGCGCATCGAGGCGGGGGCCGTGCAGGCGCGGACGCAGGCCGTGGCGCTGGCGCCGCTGCTGCACGAGGTGGTCACGCTGCTGGGCGAATCCGCGCGTGCGCGCGGCCTGGTGCTGCGCCTGCGCCCGCCGCCGCCCGGCACGCGGGTGCAGGCCGACCCCATGCTGCTGCGCCAGTGTGTGGTCAACCTGGTGCACAACGCGCTGCGCTATACGCCGCATGGCGGCGTGCTGCTGGCCGTGCGCCGTCGCGGCGGGCACTGGCAGGTGGAGGTCTGGGACACGGGCCCGGGCGTGGCCGCCGAGGAGCGCGAGCGCATCTTCTCGCCGTTTACCCAAAGCGCAGCCACGCGCGCGGCGGACGACGCGGGCTACGGCCTGGGCCTGGCCGTGGTGGCGCGCTGCGCCGAGTTGATGGATGCGCCCCTGGGCCTGGTGTCGCGCCTGGGGAGGGGTTCGCGCTTTTGGCTGCGGCTGCGGGGCGCTGCGACGGTCGAAGCGCCTGGCGCCGTCGCCCCTGCCCTGGCGCCGCAGGGCAGCCTGCAGGGCCGCTGCCTTGTGGTGGAGGACGACCCCCAGGCCGCCGCGGGCTGGATGCAACTGCTGCACGACTGGGGTGTGCAGGCGCGCTGCGCGGCCGACGGTGCCGAGGCGCTGGACCTGCTGGCGCAGGGCTTTGCACCCCAGGCCATTCTGTGCGACCAGCGGCTGCGCTCGGGCGAAAGCGGGTTCGCGCTGCTCCGGCGCCTGCAGGCGCTGTGCCCCGACGCCGCGCTGGCCATGGTCAGCGGCGAATGGGATTCGCCCGCGCTGCGCCAGGCGGAGGATGAGGGCTACCTGGTGCTGCGCAAGCCGGTGGCGCCGGAGCTGCTCCACACCCTGCTACGGCAGTGGATGACTCAGGCATCCAGGTAGCTATTAAAAATATAGCTGTTAGCGCTCACTGGTAAAGCGCTAGATGCTGTTTTCATTGTTTATTCCCGGCCCGAGCCACTGTGAAAGCACCGCGTGAAGTTCGTCCACATCCACCGGCTTGCGCAGCACCAGGTAGCCCTCGTCCTGAGCGGTCTGCAGTTCGGGCGAGGCGTACTCGCCGCTCACCATCGCGCCACGCGCGTCGGGGCAGCGTTCCAGCAGCGCACGCAGCACGTCAAACCCGCTCTCGCCCGAGCGCAGCCGCTGGTCGCACAGGATGGCCTCTGGCGCAAAGCCGGTGTCCAGGTGCGCAAAGGCCTCTGCCGCGTTGGAGGCCGGGCGGGCGTCTATGCCCCAGGTGCCCAGCAGCGTAGACCAGGCGCTGAGCACATGCGGGTCGTCGTCCAGCACCAGGCAGGTCCCTTGCAAACGGGGGCTGGTGCCGGGGGCAGCGGCGGGCGCGCTGTGCAGCAGCGGGGCCGCCAGCTGCGTGGCGGGCAGCTCCAGCCAGAAACACGACCCCTTGCCCAGGCGGGACACCAGCCCCTGTCGCGCCTGCATCAACGCCACGCAGCGCGCCACCACGGCAAGCCCCAAACCATGCCCGCTGCGGTTGACGTGCCAGGCGTGTTCGGGGCGGTAAAACGCTTCGTAGATCTGCGCCTGCTCATGCAGGGCAACGCCCACCCCGGTGTCCCACACCTCGATGCGCCATTGCGCGCCCCGGCGCCTTGCGCCCACCAGCACACCGCCCTGCGGCGTGTAGCGCAGCGCGTTGTGCACCAGGTTGGCCAGCGACTGTCGCGCAAGCGCCGGGTCGGCCAGCACGGCGGCGCCGGGCGGTGGTGCGTGAAAACGCAGCGCCAGGCCGCTTGCGCTGGCATCGGTGGCGAACTGCAGGCGCACGTCGTCGAACAGCGCTGCCAGCAACACCGGGGCGGGGCGCAGCTCCACCTTGCCGGACTCGATGCGCGACAGGTCAAGCAGCGCATCAAACATGTGGTTCACCGACCGCATGCTCAGGCGCCACTGGGCCAGCAGGTCTTCGATGTGGGTTTGGCCGCGCGTTTGCACGGCAATCGCCTCGGCCAGCAGCGCCATGGCGTGCACAGGCTGGCGCAGGTCGTGCGCGGCGGTGGTCAGAAAGTGGTTTTTTTCGGCCAGCGCCGCTTCGGCTGTGTTGCTGGCCTCGCGGTAGCGCTCGGCCAGGTCGCGGCTGCGCTCCTCCAGCACCACCTGGCGCACAAAGAACCCGTGCGAGTTCATAGCACTGCGGTAGATCACGGTGGCCATGACGATCGTCATGGGCAGCACCATCGGCCATTGACCGGGGAACGTCCACGGGATCAACACCAGCCCACTGACAGAACCCATGAAATACATGCGGTACACAGCGAGCGTGGCGCTCATCTGCGCCGCGTTGGCGGCCAGAATGCCCGCCAGCGTGATGTGCAGCAACAGCATGAACTCATAGTTGCCGTGGCCCAATGACAGTGGTACCGACAGTGCCACGCCCATCCCATGCGTCAGGGCCAGCCAGCGCACGCGGCGGGTCCAGATGGGCAGCAGCACTTGCGGTGACTGCAGGGCACGTTCGCGAAGGTACCGCCGATGGCCCCACCAAACGAACAGCAGCACGGGCAGATACATGCAGCCCCACACCAGCAGTGGCGCTACCGGCCCACCCTCCCAGGCCAGTAGCAGGCCAAACAGCAGCCCCATGCTGGGCATCACCGTCATGCCCAGCCGCAGTCGCGCAAACGAGGCTTCGAGCAGCAGCAGCCAGCCTTGTGTGCTGGGCGTTTCCTGCACGCTGGAAGTGGCGGCGTTGCGCGCAGTCATGCGGGTGCGGGCGGTGCGGACACGCGATCCATGGAGTGGAGGACGGAGGCTCGGATCACGGCGGCGGCTGCAGCGGCTGCGGCAGCACCAGCAGTCGCCCCCGCAGCCGCGTGATGGCCTCCACCCGGGTGCGGGCGCCCAGGCGCTGCAGGATGGCCGTCATGTGCTCCTTGACCGTGCTTTCGGACAGCGCATATTGCTGGGCAATGCGCTTGTTGGGTAGCCCCTGCAGCACGAGGGCCAAGATCTCGCCCTGGCGTGCCGACAGGCCCAGCTCGGCCGGGGTGACGGGCAGTTCGCGGCTGCGCGCGGGGCGCTGCGCATGGGTGCCGGGCGTGAACCAGGCCAGCCCCCCCATCAGGGCCTCGATGGCCTGGGCGAAGGTCTCGGGGGGCTCTTGTTTGTGGATGAAGCCATGGGCGCCTGCTGCACGCACCTGGTCGATCACGGCGGGGTCGTCGTCGCCGCTCATCACGGCCACGGCGGTGGCGGGGCACCGGGTGCGAAGGTTGGCTATAAGCTGCAGCGTCGCACCATCGGCCAGCCAGAAGTCGACGAGCGCAATCGCCGGAGCGCCGCGCGCTTCGATCAGCGGCGCAAGCTCGTCCGCATGCGCTGCCACGGCCACCTCCATGTGTGGCCGCCGTGAGCGCAGGAACTCGGCAACGCCGCGCGCCACCAGCGGGTGGTCGTCCAGGATGAGTGCGTAGGCAGGCATGGCCAAGTAGGCGGGGGCGCCGGTGTTTGTGAAGAAGCGGGAGGCCAGCGCTGGGCGAAATTCTGCCAAGTGTTCCGCAACCGTGGTGGCGCGGAAACCCTACCAGCGTAGGGTTCCGCACGGCGCCGAGCGGCGCACAGAATCCGCGCTCCATTCACGACACGGAGTTTCTGCTCATGACCACAGCAAGCGCGCAGCGCACCTGGCAACACGCACGGCCCGCAGTCCGTTGGGCTCCCCTTGGATTGGCCGCCGTTCTGCTGGTGGGCTGCGGCGGTGGTGACGACGGCAACTCGCTGCCACCAACATTCGGTGTAGGCATCGGCGGTACGCTGAGCGGCCTCACAGAAGGCCGGACGCTGACGCTGCAGAACAATGGAGGTGATGACATGCCCCTAAGTAGGAACGGGGAATTCGTCTTCATCACTAGGCTGAACGCGGGAGATGCCTATGGGGTGACTGTCAAAACGCAGCCTGTTGGACAGCTGTGCGTAGTAACGAATGGGTCCGGTACCGTGCCGAGCAACTACGTTGGCTCAGTGGCAGTGCGCTGCGAGAACCTGGCGGCCGCCACGTTCACGGTGGGGGGCTCGGTGTCGGGGCTGGCAGGCGCGGTGGTGCTGCAGAACAATGGGGGCGACGATTTGTCGGTGGCCAGCAACGGCGGGTTTACCTTTGGGTCGGCACTGGCAGGCGGCGCAGCGTATGCGGTCACGGTGCGATCACAGCCTGCGGGGCAGAGCTGCACGGTACGCAATGGCACGGGCACCGTGGCGTCTGCCAATGTGGGCTCGGTCGAAGTGAGCTGCGGCACTGTGGTGGCCCTGCCCGAGGGCGACTGGAAGCAGGAGCTGTGCGTGACGGTGCGACCCGGTCAGTGGGGCCGATCCCTCTGGCGCATCACGCGACAGGGAGACAACCGCGTGACCGCCCAGATCGGGGTGGCGACGTATGGAGATGCCAACTGCACCGGCGCGGGCTCGGTGGCGGGGCCGCTGTCGGATGTGGGCAACGTTGTGTTCGATCGCACTGCGAGCACGGCCACGCTGACGGCGTTCTGGGGCTTGTGGAACCAGCCGTCGGGCTTGAACTCCCGCGCCGTCTGGGCCCGAAAGGACGCCCGCCTGTGCATCTTTAGCGACCAGACGCCCACCGTGTTCCCCACCGCTGCCAGCGTGGAGAGCTACGTCAATACCATCGCTCCCAACAAGTTCTGCTACACGCAGAACTGAGGCCCGGGCGTAGTAGGAGCCGCCTCGAATAAAAGGCCCCCGCAGCGATGACGCTGCGGGGGCCTTTTATTGTGTCGAAGCACTCTGCGGTCGCGTTTAGCGCGCCAGTTCCGCAGCAGTGGCCGCGTCAAGGCGACCTGAAACGGGCAGGCCCTTGTCCTTTTGAAAAGCGCGCAGCGCCGCTGTAGTTTTGCCGCCGATGGCGCCATCGGGCGTGCCCGCGTTGTAGCCCAGTTCATTGAGCTTGGCCTGCGCATCGCGCACCGAGATGCCGACGCTGGAGGGTGCGGCACCGCGCAGTGCCGAGGTCTGTGATGGAGGTGCAGCGCCGTCAACCGACAGGCGCCCACCGCCACCCAGGCCCTGGCCACGCACGGTTTGGGCCTTGTAGTTGCGCAGAGACTGCACCATCTGGTTGAACGCATCCATGAAGGCGGCGGCAATCACCTTGCCTTCTGCCGTGTTGGAGTAGCCCCCCATGCGGGCGCCGCCCGATCCGCCCAGCAGTTGCCCCATGGCGCCGAAGTCCGTCTTGGCGGCGCTGCCTTCCGATGCCGCCACCTGCACGCCGGAGCGGTTGTCGATGAGCGTGAGCAGTGCGCTGGCTTCCTTGGTGTTCATGCTGCCGCCGATGGCCGCGAGCAAGCCGCCAGCGCGCCCGCCCACCAGGCCGCCCAATGATGCAGATGCACCGCCCGCGTTGTTGTTCTGGAACACGATTTCGGGCGACAGGCCGTAGTCCGACGCCACCATCTGACCCTGGCCGAACTGGCTGCCCTGCCGCATTTCGCCGGACTGCATCAGCGAGCGCTCGCGCGTCATCGCGTTCATGCCGGCCGCGCCGCGTTCCACCACCACAAAGCAGTTGGACTGCTGCACCAGCAGGCGCAACAGGTTGGCCGTCGGCGGCAGGCGGTACTGGTCGCGCAGGATGGTGTACCAGCCGGCCTGCTGGTTTTCGATCAGCGATACCGTGCCCAGCGGGCTCTCGCAGCGCTCCAGCGAATCGCTCGCGCCCGTGGAGGCACCGCCCGCAGCGCTGCCAGTGGCCACCGTCTTGGCCTCGGCGCTGCCCATGCGCATGTTGGTGGTTTCGCACCCTGCCAGCAGCAAGGTGGCCGCGGCGGCAGCGCTGACGGCGGACAGGCGCAGGAGCGAGAGGGAAGGCAATGACAGGCCCGATGGGCCGCGAGGTAGGAATGTCTTCATGAGGAGGGGGCTGTGACAGCAAAAGAGACAGGAACAAAGTCCTGATCTTTTGCCGTACACCCCCCGCGCAGCAACCCGACTGAAGTCGGGTAGCGTGCGCGAAACCGGTGTGCTGGCGAGGGCGTGCGGCGGGGGCCGGCTTCTAGTCAGCCGTGTGGCATGGCCGCGCCCTGCAACTGCTCCAGCGTCACAAAGTCCAGCGCCCGGGCGTGGGTGCATTCCAGGATGACCGGAGGCGCCACGCCTGCCTCCCACGCCTCCTTCCAGCGCAGCGCGCACAGGCACCAGCGGTTGTTGGCGCGCAGGCCCGCAAAGCGGTGTTCGGGCCGGGGCGTGACCAGGTCGTTGCCACGGGCCAGCGAGAAATCAAGAAACGCCTGCGTGACCCGCGTGCACACCACGTGCGTGCCGTGGTCGTGTTCGTCGGTGTTGCAGCAGCCGTCGCGCAGGTAGCCGGTCAGCGGGTCGTAGGAGCAGGGCATCAGCAGCGTGCCCAGAACATTCAATGCAGCCATAGTGTGGTGAACAGGTTCTCTGAAGTGGTGGGGTGAATCGGGGGGGGCACGGTGCCCGTTTAAGTTGCAGGGGTATTTTCTTGCCCGGCGCTTGACCGGCGGCGCAGCACCACGGTGATCTGCCCGTTGGTCTCGATGGTGGCACGCTCGACCTCATGCACGTCTAGGCAGCCGCCCGCGCGCAGCGCAGCCTCCAGGTCTTCGGTGGACAGCAGCTCCTTGCGCATGAGCGAAGAGTTGATCTGCCCATCGCGCACCAGCACCTGAGGAGTGCCGTCAATCAACCGCTCGATCCGTTCAAACCGGAAGGTGATCTGTGCCAGCGCCACGTGGCAACCAATCAGCGTCAGTGCAGAGATGAGCCCCCCCACCAGCGAGTTGTCGCCCGCGTTCATGGAGTTCTGCACCGCGTTGGACAGGATCAGCAGCAGCACCAGGTCAAACGGCGCAAATTGTCCTGTCTGGCGCTTGCCCGTCAGGCGCAGAAAGATGAGCAGAAACACATACACCACCAAGCCACGCAGGATGAACTCCCACCACGGCACGCTTGTTGTCCACATCGCTTGACTCCTTAGGCAGTGATTGCGGGCACGATGGTACCCAGCGCGCTGGCGACGCGGCCCAGGCAATGACACTACCGTGCCGCGGTCACTGCATGGGTGAACCAGGGTTCGCAACCTGCGCACACGCCTGACTTGACGCCAAGGTGACTGTGCGGCGCCCGGCTGCGGGTCGCGCCGGTTGCGCGCGGCGGCGTGTGGAATGCAAGATGACCGCTTTCATGAAAGACAAGGAGCCTCCCATGCCTTTTGCGCACGTCAACGGACAGAAGCTGTACTACGAAGACACGGGCGGCAACGGCCCGGCCATCGTCTTTTCGCACGGGCTGCTCATGGACAGCGCCATGTTCGCGCCCCAGGTTGAGGCCCTGCGCGGCACGTGGCGCTGCATCACCTGGGACGAGCGCGGCCACGGGCAGACGGCAGACCCGGCGCAGTGCGAACCCTTCAGCTACTACGACTCGGCCAACGACCTGGCCGCGCTGCTGGCGCACCTGGGCGTGCAGCAGGCAGTGCTGGCAGGCATGTCGCAGGGCGGCTACCTGTCGCTGCGCTGCGCGCTGACGCACCCCGAGATCGTGCGTGCGCTGGTGCTCATCGACACGCAGGCACTGCAGGAAGACCCCGCCAAGATGGCCGGCCATGAGGTGCTGATGAAAGCTTGGCTGGAGGGCGGCCTCTCGGACGAGATCGCGGCCGTGGTCGCCCACGTCATCCTGGGCGACGACTGGCCCGGCACGCCGCAGTGGCAGGCCAAGTGGCGCACGTTCACCGTGCCCAACCTGATGCAGTGCTTCACCACCCTGGGCAGCCGCGACGACATCAGCGACCGCCTGGGCTCCATCACCGTGCCGGCGCTGGTGGTGCACGGTACGCTGGACCACGCCATCGACCTGTCGCGGGCCCAGGCCATGGCCGACGCCTTGCCCCATGCCCGCATGGTGGAGATTCCTGGCGGCGGGCATGCCAGCAATCTCACGCACCCCGAGCCCGTTAACGCCGCGTTGTTGGAGTTTGTGCGCGCGTTGCCGTAGAGCCAGTTCCAGTGCCAGGTCCTTGGTGGGGCTGGTGTGGGCGAAAATCAGCGCTTTCGACGTGGGCGCCCCGGCTCCAGCAAGGCGCCGCCCCTCGGTTGCAGCGCGCCGCGCTTGCCCGCCTATCACCACCGCCACAAGGACCCCCTTCATATGCTGCGTCGCCAGTTTCACCACGCCAGCGCCAGCGCCTTGGGCGCACTGCTGCTGATGGCCCACCAGCGCGCGCACGCGCTGTCGCTGGGCGATCTGTCCAACGCCGATGCGTCCGGAGGCGTCAAGGCCGCCCTGCAGCAGGGCGCGCAAGCGGCGGTGGCGCTGCTGGGCCGGCCGGACGGGTTTCTGGGCAATCCGCAAGTGCGCATTGGCCTGCCCGGCTATCTGGAAGACGCCGCCAAGGTCATGAAGTCGCTGGGCCAGGGGCGGCGCATTGATGAACTGGTCACCTCCATCAACCGCGCCGCCGAAGCGGCCGTGCCCATGGGCAAGGACCTGCTGGTCAAAGCTGTGCAGACCATGACGGTGACCGACGCCAAGAACATCCTGACCGGCGGCAACACCTCGGTCACCGCGTTCTTTGCCGAAAGAACCCGGCTGCCACTGGGCGAGCGCTTTTTGCCCGTGGTGAACCAGGCGACCGAGAAGGTCGGCCTTACGCAGAAATACAACGCCTTTGCGGGCAAGGCCGCGAGCTTTGGCCTGCTCAAACCCGAAGAGGCCAACCTGGCGCAGTACGTGACCGGAAAAACGCTGGACGGCCTGTACTTCATGATTGGCGAGGATGAACGCCGCATCCGTCAGAACCCGGCGGGCGCGGGCAGTGCCATCCTCAAGAAGGTGTTCGGAACCCTCCGTTGAGGGGCGGTGGCACCCGTTGATACGTTGACCATGGAACTGAAAGACAAGCAACCCTGCCCCTGTGGCCGCGCAGCCAGTGCGGGCCGCCCCGGCAAGCCGCCCGTGGCGCGCGTTTATGGTGACTGCTGCAGCCGCTATGTGGAGCACTGGGACACCACCCCCGCCCCGGATGCGCAAAGCCTGATGCGGTCACGCTACACCGCGTTTGTGGCTGAACGGGCGGACTATCTGCAGGCCACCTGGCACCCCACCACGCGGCCTGCATCGCTGGAGTTTGATACGGACACGAAGTGGCTGGGGCTGGAAGTACGTGCCTGTCGCACCACAGGCGACGACCGGGCCGAGGTGGAGTTTGTGGCCCGCTACCGTGTGGGCGGGCGGGCCGTGCGGCTGCACGAGACAAGCCGCTTTGTGTGTGAAGGCGGCCGGTGGTTTTATGTCGACGGCGACATGGCAACCTGAATTTTTAATGAAAATGACCCCTAGCGCTTATCCAGTAAACGCTAATAGCTATGAAATTTGAAGCAATTTTGTTTGACTGTGATGGCGTTCTGGTGGACAGCGAACCCATCACCAACGGCGTTTTGCGCGACATGCTGGTCGAAGCGGGCTGGGCGCTCAGCACCGAGGAGTGCATGGCCCACTTCATCGGCAAAACCGTGCGCAGCGAGGCAGCGCTGATCGAGAGGCACACCGGCCGCCCGCTGACCGACGAGTGGATGAGCCTGTTCTACGCGCGCCGCAACGCCCGGCTGGACGCCGAGTTGCTGGCGGTGCCCGGTGCCAACGACATGGTGCACGCGCTGCACACCGCGCTGGATGGGCGCATTGCCTGCGCTTCGGGCGCAGACCGGTTCAAGGTCGAGATGCAGTTGACCAAGGTCGGCATGGCGTCGTACTTTGCGGGCCGCATTTTCAGCGGCCATGAAATGCCCCGCACCAAGCCCGCGCCGGACGTGTACCTGGCCGCTGCTGCCGCCCTGCAGACCCCGCCCAGCCGCTGCGCGGTGGTGGAAGACACGGTCACCGGCATCACCGCCGGTGTGGCCGCAGGCGCCACGGTGTTTGCCTACGCACCGCTGGGCGACGGCGCCGCACTGCGCGCGGCCGGGGCTGCGTGGGTGTTTGCTGACATGGCCGAGCTGCCGGGTTTGCTGGCCGGATGGCCGCAGCAGCCTGTGGCCGTTTTACGTTGACCTTTGCCTTCTGACAGTGACCGGGCGGCGCAGCGACATGAAAGGGGTTTTGCCTATGCCAGCGATGTGGAAACCAACCCAGGCGCACGCCGCGCTCATCATCACGGCGGCGGTCGGCGCCACCAACCGCGTGGCACCCCGCTTGGTTCGTCGTGTGGCCCAGGGTGTGGCGTTGTCTGCGGCGGTGTTGCTGTCAGCATGCTCGTCGGTGCGCCCGTGGATCAACGAGCCCATGCCCGTCACCGAGCAGGTGGTCTACCAGCACATCTCGTCGCGCGACCCCAGCATTCTGGTGGCGGTCACTCTGTCGGGCGGTGGAGCGCGCGCTGCGGCGTTCGGGTTTGGGGTGCTGACCGAAATGCAGGAAACGCGGTTTGTCTGGAACGGCCGCAACACCACGCTGCTGGACGCCACCGACGTGGTCAGCGGTGTGTCGGGCGGCAGCATTGTGGCGGCCTACTTTGCGGCGCATGGCATTGAGGGGCTGCCCCGCTTCGAACAAGACTTTTTGCGCCAAAATTTTCAGAACAGCCTGATCACGCAGGCCCTGCGGCCAGGCAACCTGGTGGACCTGACATCGCCGTGGCTGGGTCGCTCTCACCTGCTGGCGCGGCGACTGGACGAGCTGTATGGCGGCCTGACCTTTGGCGACGTGGAGCGGCGCCCGTTCCACCCGCAGCTGTTCATCACCGCCACCGACATGTCGCTGGGCACGGGCTTTGAGTTCACCTGGGACCAGTTCGCGCTGATCTGCTCGGACCTGCGCACCGTGCCGCTGTCTTTTGCCGTGGCTGCCTCATCGGCGGTGCCGCTGTTGCTCAGCCCGATGACGCTGAAGAACCATGCCCACCATTGCCCTGAGCGCAAGGCAGCGTCCGCCACCAGCTCGCAGGCCGCCGTGGGTGACTACCGGGCCCGGCTGTATCGCGCCCACGAGCTGAGCTATCTGGATTCGCGACGCAAGCCCTACATCCACCTGGTGGACGGTGGCCTGGCCGACAACCTGGGCGTGCAGCGCCTGCTAGACCGCGCGCTGGCGGGCGGCGGCCTGCGCCAGACCTTCAGCGAAGTGGGCATTCCGGCCGGCACCATCCGCAAGCTGGTGCTGATCACCGTGAACGCAGAGCGCGACCCCTCGGTCAACATCGACATGAACGATACCGTGCCCAACATGGCCCAGGTGGTGGACTCGCTGCTGTTTGGCACGGGCGCACGCGCCACGCGCGAGACGCAGGAGTTTCTGCGCGACATCACCCGCCAGTGGCGGCAGGCACTGGCAGAGGGTTCCACCGGCAGCACGGACGCATTTGCGCCGGATGCCGAGATCCACGTCATCCCCGTCAACCTGCGCGACGCGCCGGACGATGTTGCGCGCCGCCGCCTGTTGCAGGTGCCCACGGCGTTGTCCATCGCGCCCGAAGAGGTGACCGACCTCATCGAAGCCGGTGGCAGCGTGCTGCGCCATTCGCCTGAATTCAGGGCGCTGGTGCAGTCGCTGCTGCGGCATTCGCAGCCCCTGCAGGCCAAAGAGTAGGCCTTGGGTTATTTGAGATATGAGGCTGCTCAGGGGCGGGTGTCGGGCGCAGGGGTGGTGGGCACGTCCTGCTCTTTGGCCGCTGCGATCTGTGCCGCCATCGCGCGCTGGTAGCCCGGGCGCTGTTGCAGCCGGTGCCAGTACATCAGCGTGGCCCCGCCAAACTGCGGCGACAGGCCCAGGTGCTCCGCCAGCAGCAGCGCATAGCCGACCGACACATCAGCGGCGGTGAACCGGCCTGCGCACAAATAGTCGCTGCGGCTTTGGGTCATGGCCGTTTCCACCGCCCGTAACCGCGCCAGAAACCAGCGGCTGTAGTCCTCCACCACCTGGGGCTGCTTGCGTTCGGCGGGCTCAAAGCGGCCATAGCGCAGAACCAGCGTTTGCGGAAACGTCAGCGTGGCCTCGCCCATGTGCAGCCAGTTCAGGTAAGCGCCAAACGCCGGGTCGGGTGGGCGCACGTCCAGCCCGGCGTCGGGGTGCGCTGCGGCGAGGTACTGGCACATGGCCGCCGATTCGGTCATGCGCGTGTCGCCCTGCACCAGCAGGGGCACCGTGCCCAGCGGGTTCTCGTCCAGAAACCACCGGGCCTTGGCGCGCGGGGGGAAGGGCAGCATGTGGAGCTGGTAGGGCAGTTGCAGCTCTTCGAGCATCCACAGGGGGCGGAAGGAACGGGCGCTGACGCAGTGGTGGAGGTGGAGCATGAGGGGCGCCGCTATCTAAGGGCTGACTGGCCGCACGGGAAGGTGTGTGAGGATGGCTTGATTGCGTTAGCTTCAGCTTTGCCCGCGTAGCTTTTGTTCGATTGCCCGTAGTGTGTTCTGTAGCTCCCGCTCCTTGATCTCAGGGTCAACATCTTGGATGTATTCCATAACCGAAAAATCATCACCTCTTTTTCGATTTTGTGGTGGTTCAAGCGCCTCGATTAGCAATGCTTCAAGCGTCGCGATTAACGAGGGAAGTGTTACCTTGATCGGAATCTCTTCCAGCTTTCCGTCATCCGTTACATCCAGTAGGCCGAACCAAGAGAAGCGATTCCAGCGACTACCCAGTCTGTCGATGGTGTGCTCAAAAAGCCGTTTACCCATTGGACGGTCCACAGAACGCCCAACATACACAACGGTATGGTGGTCATAGAGGATGTATATGCCTCGCTGTGCGCCGAAGTCCACGGGCTTGGACGATGCCTGCTGTTTTCCAAATACTTTTGGGTCGTTCTTCCATACGACCAGATCTCGTTGCCAGTACATCCCGAGGCAGCGGATGACTGACTCGTCTGAATCTTCTTGAACTGTTGCGGTCTGGGCCTCTTTTAGAACTGACGGCGTCGGCGGAGGGAGGGTAACTGTCGGCTTGCCAATTGTTTGGAGCTGCGGTGTCGTACCTCTTAGCGCGAACGTGCCTCGACTCACCTTTAAGAAAGGTGACTTTTCGCCGTCATGTTTTATGGAGCTAGTGATCTGAGCATTGACGGTTGCGTCTGGTGTAGCGCCTTCGGTTTTGTAGTACCCCTTTGAAAGAATCAGCTCAGAAATCTCTGAGTAGTGAAGCGCACGCGCCTCTTCCGCAAGGACTCGTTCAATTGCTTCACGCCATGACATGGCCATAGATAGTGCTCCTGAGATCGACTTTAATTTAGTCAGTGCGTTGGTGTTGCGGCTGCCGCGTCCGGAGTATGACAGTGGACTTTGCTTGGTGCGGATCAGTATCGTTACTCGAGCTGAACTTGAAACGTCTACGGACTCGGTGCTCCGCTCCATCGCGCTATTTACACCCTCACCACCCTCCGAAACTCCGCCGGCGATTGCCCCGTCCACCCCCGAAACGCCCGGATAAAACTCTTCTCATTCACAAATCCCGCTGCCTCGGCTACCTGTTTGATGGGGCGGTCGGTGCGGTGCAGCAGGTCCACCGCGCGGGTACGGCGCACTTCGTCTTTCAGGCCCTGAAGGGTGGCGCCTTCTTCCTTGAGTTGGCGGTGCAGCGTGCGGGGCGACACATGCAGCAGGTGGGCCAGGGTGTCAGCGCTGTGCTGGGGCAGGGCGGTGGTGGCATGCGAGCCGTGCACTCCCTGCGGCGCGCCCAGCAGTTGCCGTACGCGCTGCACCAGCAGGCGGTCGCGCCGGTACTGCAGCACGGTCAACGGCAAGGCGTGCTGCAGCATCTGGCGCAGGGCTGCTTCGTCGCGGCGCAGGGGCAGGGCGAGGTAGCGCGCGTCGAAGGAGATGGCGGTTTGCTCCGTGCTGAAGGTTATCGGCGCGCGGAACAGCACGCCATAGGCCTCGGCATGCTCAGGCGCTGCAAAGGCAAACTGCGCCGACACCAGCGGAATGCGCGAATCCACCAGCCAGCACGACAAGCCCAGCGCGTTGCGCAGCATGGACACCAGGCAGAACTCGCGCAGCGGCCCCAGGTCGCGTGCTTCGGTGATGGACAGCGTGGCGGTGTCGCCTTCGGTGCTCAGCCGCAGCGCAATGTCGTCGGTCAGCAGCCCATGGTGGCGGCACCAGCGTGCCAGCGCCACCTGCAGCGTGGGCGAGCTGATGGAGGCGCGCGCCAGCATGCCGTAACTGCCCCAAGGCAGGCGGCGGGTGAACCAGCCCAGCGCCTCGTCGTCCAGCTCTTGCATGGCGGCGTCAGAAACCTGCTCCATTTGCCAGGCGGTGATGCGGGCCTGCGCGTCTTGCAGCAGCTCAGGCGCAATCTGTGCCTGAGCCAAGGCGCGGTCGGGGCGCATGGCGCGGTGTTCGTAAGCCAATGCAATGGCCCGCACAAACGCCATGGGTGTGGCTGCAGCGGCTTGTGTCGCAGAGAGCGCGTGCTGGAGCGGCTCGGCAGTGGGTTCTAGGGATTTCACCCTGCGGAGTGTGCCGCAGTCGTGGCACGATTTGCAACCTTTGTGGCAACCCGACGGGGGTGCAGGCTTTTATGCTTGCGGATCGCCCCCGGCCCTGCGCAGGGCGGGCGGGGCACAGTGACCCAGGAGACAAAACCAATGACGGTTGCAGCCGCTGCCAATCCCGCCCCCTTGGTGAACAGCTACGCGCGCGGCGCCACCGATGTGCCGCTGATCGAGCAGACCATCGGCGCCTTCTTTGCCGACATGGTGGCCCGCCAGCCTGAGCGTGAGGCGCTGGTCAGCGTGCACCAGGGCCGCCGCTACACCTACGCCCAGCTGCAGACCGAGGCGCACCGCCTGGCCAGCGCGCTGCTGGGCCTGGGGCTGAACCCGGGCGACCGCGTCGGCATCTGGTCGCACAACAACGCCGAGTGGGTGCTCATGCAGCTGGCCACCGCGCAGGTGGGCCTGGTGCTGGTCAACATCAACCCGGCCTACCGCACGTCAGAGGTCGAATACGCTCTGAGCAAGGTGGGCTGCAAGCTGCTGGTGACCATGCCGCGCTTCAAGACCAGCGATTACCTGGGCATGCTGCGCGAACTGGCACCCGAGTGGCAGCACCAGCAGCCGGGGCAACTGGGCGCGGTCAAGCTGCCGCACCTGAACACGGTGGTGTGGATCGACGAAGCGGGCCAAGGTGCGGACGAGCCGGGCCTGCTGCGCTTTTCCGACCTGATCGCACGCGGCAACGCCGCTGACCCGCGCCTGGCGAAGGTGGCCGCCACACTCCAGGCCACCGACCCCATCAACATCCAGTTCACCAGCGGCACCACGGGCTTCCCCAAAGGCGCCACGCTCACACACCGCAACATCCTGAACAACGGCTTCTTCATCGGCGAATGCATGAAGCTCACGCCCGCAGACCGCCTGTGCATCCCCGTGCCGCTGTACCACTGCTTTGGCATGGTG
This sequence comes from Acidovorax sp., assembly GCF_046314175.1. Classification (GTDB taxonomy): domain Bacteria; phylum Pseudomonadota; class Gammaproteobacteria; order Burkholderiales; family Burkholderiaceae_C; genus Acidovorax. The sequence continues at coordinate 27,853 of NZ_JBKBXG010000035.1, forward strand.
CTGGGCAACCTGGCGTGCCTGACGCACGGCGCCACCATCGTGTACCCCAACGACGGCTTTGACCCGCTCACGGTGCTGCAGACGGTGCAGGACGAACGCTGCACCGGACTGCACGGCGTGCCCACCATGTTCATCGCCGAGCTGGACCACCCACGGTTTGCCGAGTTCGATTTGTCCACGCTGCGCACCGGCATCATGGCCGGATCGCCGTGCCCCACCGAGGTCATGAAGCGCGTGGTGGAGCAAATGAACCTGCGCGAGATCACCATCGCCTACGGCATGACCGAGACCAGCCCCGTGAGCTGCCAGAGCAGCACCGACACGCCGCTTACCAAGCGCGTCTCCACCGTGGGCCAAGTGCAGCCGCACCTCGAAATCAAGATCGTGGACCCCGACACCGGCGCGGTGGTGCCCATCGGCCAGCGCGGCGAGTTCTGCACCAAGGGTTATTCGGTGATGCACGGCTATTGGGGTGACGACGCCAAGACCCGCGAAGCTATTGATGCCGATGGCTGGATGCACACCGGCGACCTGGCCACCATGGACGCCGAGGGCTACGTGAACATCGTCGGCCGCATCAAGGACATGGTGATCCGCGGCGGCGAGAACATCTACCCGCGCGAGATTGAAGAATTCTTGTACCGCCACCCGCAGGTGCAGGACGTGCAGGTGGTGGGTGTGCCCGATGCAAAGTACGGCGAAGAACTCTGCGCCTGGATCATCGCCAAGCCCGGCACCCAGCCCACGGAAGACGACATCCGCGCCTTCTGCAAGGGCCAGATCGCGCACTACAAGGTGCCGCGCTACATCCGCTTTGTCACCAGCTTTCCCATGACGGTGACGGGCAAGATCCAGAAGTTCAAGATCCGCGACGAGATGAAGGACCAGCTCGGCTTGGTCGAATCCCAAACGGCGTGAAACAAAGAAGCAATACAGCATGACCATTCTCGACACCCAACTCAACGCCCGCTCGGCGGATTTTCTGGCCAATGCAGCCGCCATGCGCACGCTGGTGGACGACCTGCGCGCCCAGCTCGACAAGGTCGCCCAGGGCGGCGGCGAGGCGGCCCGCGCCAAGCACGTGGCCCGTGGCAAGCTGCTGCCGCGCGAACGTGTGCAGATGCTGCTCGACCCGGGCACGCCGTTCCTGGAATTGGCGCCCCTGGCCGCGCTCAACATGTACAACAACGATGCGCCGAGCTCAGGGCTGATTGCTGGCATCGGTCGCGTGAGCGGCGTGGACTGCATGATCGTGTGCAATGACGCCACGGTGAAGGGCGGCACCTACTACCCCCTCACCGTCAAAAAGCACCTGCGCGCGCAGGAAGTGGCGCAGCAGAACCACCTGACCTGCATCTACCTGGTGGACTCGGGTGGCGCCAACCTGCCAAATCAAGACGAAGTCTTTCCTGACCGCGACCACTTCGGCCGTATCTTCTTCAACCAGGCCAACATGAGCGCGATGGGCATCTCGCAGATCGCCGTGGTCATGGGCAGTTGCACGGCGGGCGGTGCCTACGTGCCGGCGATGAGCGATGAATCGATCATCGTCAAGAACCAGGGCACCATCTTTCTGGGCGGCCCGCCGCTGGTCAAAGCCGCCACGGGCGAGGTCGTCACGGCCGAGGACCTGGGCGGTGGCGACGTGCACACGCGCCTGTCAGGCGTGGCCGACCACCTGGCGCAAAACGACATGCATGCGCTGCAGTTGGCGCGCAACGCCGTGCGCAATTTGAATAAAAACAAGGCTCTAGCGCTTGCTGATCAAGCGCCAGTAGCTCCTAAATTCGTAGCGGAAGAGCTTTATGGCGTGATACCCGTGGACACGCGCAAGCCCTTTGACGTGCGCGAGATCATTGCCCGCATCGTCGATGGCAGCGAGTTCGACGAGTTCAAGGCCCGCTACGGCACCACACTGGTCACAGGCTTTGCACGCATCGAAGGGATGATGGTCGGCATCATCGCCAACAACGGTATTTTGTTCAGCGAGTCGGCCTTGAAGGGCGCGCACTTCATCGAGCTGTGCTGCCAGCGCAAGATCCCGCTGGTGTTTCTGCAGAACATCACCGGCTTCATGGTTGGCCGCAAGTACGAGAACGAGGGCATCGCGCGCAACGGCGCCAAGATGGTCACGGCCGTGGCCACCGCCAGCGTGCCCAAGTTCACCATCATCATCGGCGGCAGCTTTGGCGCGGGAAACTACGGCATGTGTGGCCGCGCGTACAGCCCCCGCTTTTTGTGGATGTGGCCCAACGCGCGCATCAGCGTGATGGGTGGCGACCAGGCTGCGGGCGTGCTGGCCACCGTCAAGCGCGACGGTATTGAAGCCAAGGGTGGCCAGTGGAGCATGGAAGAAGAAGAAGCCTTCAAGGCCCCCATCCGCCGCCAGTACGAAGACCAGGGCCACCCCTACTACGCCACTGCGCGCCTGTGGGACGACGGCGTGATCGACCCCGCCGACACCCGCCGCGTGCTGGCGCTGGGCCTGGCTGCCACGCGCAATGCGCCGATTGAAGACACCAAGTTCGGCCTGTTCCGCATGTGACCTGAGCAGAAGCTGCCATGGACGCCGTTGCCCACTTCACCCAGCTTGCGCTCTACAATGTGTGGGCCACGGCGCGCCTGCTCGATGCCCTGCGGGCGCTGCCGGAAGAGGCCTATCGGCGCGATGTGGGTTTGTTCTTCCACAGTATCCACGGCACGCTCAACCACCTGCTGGTGGGCGAACACCATCTGTGGTTTGTGCGGTTTGCTGAAGGCATCTCCCCCAAGGTGGCGCTGGACGCCGAACTAGAGCCCGACCGCGCGCGGCTGGATGCCCGGCTGCGCGAGGGCGCGGTCCGCTGGGCACCGCTGATCGCTTCGTTCGCTCCTGGCCGCTGGAACGGAACGCTCGACTACACCACCATGCGCGGCACGGCGGCATCACTGCCTTTTGCCGCCACGCTGGCCCATGTGTTCAACCACGGCACGCACCACCGGGGTCAGATCACGGCTGCGCTGACTGCGCTGGGCCAGCCCTGCCCCGAGCTGGATCTTGTTTACTTCTTGCAAAACCCGTCCAAGCCATGAGCCAGAACCTGTCCATCACCCAATCCGGCGCCGTGGCGCGCATCACGCTCACGCAGCCCGAGATCCGCAACGCCTTCAGCGATGAGGTCATTGCCGAGATCACCGCCGCCTTTATTGATGTGGGCGGGCGCCCCGATGTGCGCGCCGTGGTGCTGGCCGCGGAAGGCCCGGCCTTCTGCGCCGGTGCCAACCTGAACTGGATGCGCCGTATGGCCGACTACACGCGGGACGAGAACCTGCTGGACGCCGCCAAACTGGCCGAGATGCTGCGCGTGATCTACGAATGCCCCAAACCAACAATAGCCCGCGTGCAGGGCGATGTGTACGCTGGCGGCATGGGCCTGGTGGCCGCGTGCGATATGGCGGTGGCGGTGGACACGGCGGGCTTTTGCCTCAGCGAGGTGAAGCTCGGCCTCATCCCCGCCACCATCAGCCCCTATGTGATCCGCGCCATGGGCGCGCGGGCCGCGCACCGCTATTTCCTCACGGCCGAGCGCTTTGGTGCCGCCGAGGCGCTGCGCATCGGCTTTGTGCATGAGGTGGTGGCGGTCGATCAGCTCGACGCCAAGGTTGATGAACTTCTCAAGGCCCTGACCAGTGCCAGCCCGAACGCCGTGCGCGCCTGCAAGAAGCTGGTCATCGATGTGGCCGAACGAGAGATCAACACTGGCCTGATTGCAGCCACCGTCGAGGGCATTGCCGACATTCGCGCGAGCGACGAAGGCAAAGAGGGCGTGCAGTCCTTCCTCAACAAGCGCAAACCCAACTGGCTATGAAACACCCCCTGAGTCGCTGCGCGCCTTCCCCCTCTCTCGCTGCGCGGGAGGGGGACGATGCCCTCACTGCGGGGCGGCCCTTGCTCGGCATCCCTGGCATGGAGCCGTGGCGGTCTCTCTGGCACGACGTAGTGCCAAGCGCGGCGGAGAACTGACATGGACACCCTCTGGTTCAACATCGTGCAGTGGCTCCACACGCTGGGGCTGCATGTGGATGGCGGCACGGCGCGCGCTGTGGGCGACGCGGCGGCCGCCGCCACCGCGCAGCTCGACATGCCCAGCCTGCTGGCGCTGGCCGCAGCACTGGGCTGGGCCAGCGGCTTTCGGCTGTATGCCGTGGTGTTCCTCGTCGGCATGATGGGGGTGCTGGGCTGGATGCCCCTGCCACCCGGCCTGGCCATGCTGCAGCACCCGGTGGTGCTGATGGTCAGCGGCTTCATGCTGCTGGTGGAGTTTTTTGCCGACAAGGTGCCCTGGGTGGACAGCGCCTGGGACGCCGTGCACGCCTTCATCCGCGTGCCTGCAGGCGCCGCGTTGGCGTATGGCGTTTTTGGGGCCGACAACGCCACGATGGCTGTGGTGGCGGGGCTGCTGGGCGGCTCGCTCTCTGCTACGTCGATGGCGACCAAGATGACCACCCGCGCTGCGGTCAACACCTCGCCCGAGCCTTTTTCCAACTGGGGCCTCTCGTTCTTTGAGGATGGCCTGGTGGTGGCTGTGGTCTGGCTGGCCACGCAGCACCCGGTGGCGTTCGGCATTGCGCTGGTCGTGATGGTGATCGTGTCGGTGCTGCTGCTGGTGGTGTTGTTCAAGTTTCTGCGCGCCGTGGTGCGGCGCCTTTCTCGTTTCTTTTCTGGCTCCCCTGGAGTGGCTTAAATGTTTACAAAAATTCTGATTGCAAACCGGGGTGAGATTGCGTGCCGAGTCGCCGCAACTGCCAAGCGCCTGGGCGTCAAAACCGTCGCTGTTTACTCGGATGCCGACGCCAGCGCCAAACATGTTGCGGTGTGCGACGAGGCTGTGCACATCGGCGGCAGTGCGCCCAAGGAGAGCTACCTGCGCTGGGAGCGCATCATCGACGCCGCCAAGGCCACGGGCGCGCAGGCCATCCACCCTGGCTACGGTTTCTTGAGCGAGAACGAAGAATTCGCGCAGGCCTGTGCCGACGCCGGGCTCGTTTTCATCGGCCCGCCGCCTTCGGCCATCAAGGACATGGGGCTCAAGGCCGAGTCCAAGCAGCTCATGGAAAAAGCCGGTGTGCCGCTGGTGCCCGGCTACCACGGCAGCGACCAGGACCCGGCCCTGCTGCAGCGCGAGGCCGACCGCATTGGCTACCCCGTGCTCATCAAGGCCAGCGCGGGTGGCGGCGGCAAGGGCATGCGCGCGGTGGACAAGGCCGAGGACTTTGCCGCCGCGCTCGACTCCTGCAAGCGCGAGGCCATCAACAGCTTTGGCGACGATGCGGTGCTTATCGAAAAATATGTCCAGCGCCCGCGCCACATCGAGATCCAGGTGTTTGGCGACACGCTGGGCAACTATGTGTACCTGTTCGAGCGCGACTGCTCGGTGCAGCGCCGCCACCAGAAGGTGCTAGAAGAAGCGCCCGCCCCGGGCATGACGCCGGAGATGCGTGCCCAGATGGGAAATGCCGCCGTAGCAGCCGCGCGTGCAGTGAACTACGTAGGCGCGGGTACGGTGGAATTCATCGTTGAGCAGCGTGCCGATGGCTCCATGAACTTCTTCTTCATGGAGATGAACACCCGCCTGCAGGTGGAGCACCCTGTGACCGAAGCCATCACCGGGCAGGACCTGGTGGAGTGGCAACTGCGCGTTGCATCTGGCGAGCCGCTGCCGCTGCAGCAGGACGAGCTGCGAATCACAGGCCACGCCATCGAGGCGCGCATCTGTGCCGAGAACCCCGACAACAACTTCCTGCCCGCCACGGGCTCGCTCAACGTCTACGCGTTACCCGAATGCGTGACGTTCGAACGGGGCGCAGTGCGTGTTGATTCCGGCGTGCGCCAGGGCGATGCGATCAGCCCGTTTTACGACTCCATGGTGGCCAAGCTCATCGTGCACGGCGATACGCGCGAGCAGGCGCTGGCACGTTTGGACGAGGCGCTGGCGCAGACCCACATCGTGGGCCTGGCGACCAATGTGCAGTTTCTGCGCCGCGTGGCGCGCTCCGAGTCGTGTGCCAAGGCCACCCTCGACACGGCCCTCATCCCGCGCGAGCAGGCCGTGTTGTTCCACCAGGAAAGTGTGGGCCTGCCTCTGGCTGCCGCAGCTGCCGTGGCGCAGACCCTGCTGAACGAACGCGCCAGCGAAGGCGTGGACCCGTTCAGCCGCCGCGATGGCTTCCACACCCATGGTGTGGTGCAGCGCCGTTTTGAGTTTGAGTTTGGTGGCGAACATGCCAAGGCCTGGCTGACCTACGAGCGTGGCGGCAGCCTGCGCCTGGCGGTGGGCGAGGGTGATGCGCAGGTGACGGGGCCCCTGGTGTTCAACGCTGTGGCGCAGGGCATCGAGTTGCAGTTTGCAGGCCAGCGCACGCGCGCTGCCGTGTACGCCCAGGGCGAGGTGGACCACATATTCACCCCGCTGGGCGCTACACAGATCACCGCCATCGACCTGCTGGCCCATGCGGGTGAGGCAGTGGCCGAAGGCGGGCGCCTGACAGCCCCCATGCCCGGCAAGGTGGTGTCGTTTGCCGTGAAGGCGGGCGACGCAGTGACCAAGGGTCAGCCGCTGGCGGTGATGGAAGCCATGAAGATGGAGCACACCATTGCCGCTCCGGTCGATGGCGTGGTGGCCGAGCTGCTGTACGCGCCTGGCGATCAGGTGACCGAGGGGGCGGAGCTTCTCAAGCTGGCGGCGGTCGAAAAGGCCTGATGGGCTCCGGGGCGCCTTGCAGGTGACAGCGCGAGGTGTCCAATGCGGCTACCCTTGGGCGCCATGAAAATCACCTTTTGCTGTACCGACACCAAGGCCGAGCCTTGGCTCCAAGGGTTCTCCGCCGCTTTTCCTGGCGCTGATATTTCCGTGTGGCAGCCCGGCGCGCCGCAGGCCGACTACGCCGTGGTCTGGGCGCCGCCCCAGCAGTTCATGGACGAACAACAGGGCCTCAAGGCACTGTTCAACATTGGCGCGGGGGTGGACGCACTGCTCAAGCTGCGCCTGCCGCCGAACACGCTGGTGGTGCGTCTGGATGATGCGGGCATGGCGGTGCAGATGGCCGAGTACGTGAGCCATGCGGTCATCCGACACTTTCGCGAGTTCGACGGCTATGAGGCCGATACGGCCGCTGGTCGCTGGGGCTACCGCAAGCCGCGTATGCGCAGCGATTACCCCATCGGCGTGATGGGTCTGGGCGTTCTAGGCGAGCGGGTGGCCAAGGCACTGGCGCAGTTTGACTTTCCCATCAACGGCTGGAGCCGCAGCCCCAAGGCCATCGATGGCGTGCGCGCCTTCACGGGCGCAGAGCAGTTCAACGACTTTCTGGCCGCCAGCCGTGTGCTGGTCAACCTGCTGCCACTCACGCCCGATACGACCAACGTGATCAACAAAGACACGCTGGGCCGTCTGCAGCCCGGTGCCTATGTGATCAACGTCGCGCGGGGCGCGCACCTGGTGGACGAGGACCTGCTGGTAGCCCTCGACAGCGGCCATGTGGCCGGAGCCACACTGGATGTGTTTCGCACCGAGCCCTTGCCCGCAGGCCATGCGTTCTGGAACTACCCGCGCATCACCATCACACCCCACACCTCGGCGCGCACTTTGCGCGAAGAGAGCATTGCCCAGATCGCGCGCAAGATGGCGGCGCTGCAGCGGGGCGAGGCCGTGGCGGGCGTGGTGAACCCCACGCGCGGCTACTGAGCCGAAGCAGCCTCGCCGTGGCGGTGTGCCGTCAATCCACCGTCACGCCGGCATCGCGCACCAGCTTGCCCAGGCGCTGCGCGTCGGCCTTGATCAGAGCGCCAAAGTCTGCCGCCGTGCCACCTACCACGGGCGTGCCAATGGCTTCCCATTTGGCGCGGAACGCGGGCTCCTTGAAGATGGCGTTGACCGTGGCGTTGAGCTTGTCGATGGTGGCTTGCGGTGTTCCTGCGCGCACTGCAATGCCGTGCCAGCCCGTGATCTGGTATCCCGCAATACCGGCCTCGGCCATGGTGGGTACGTTGGGCAGCACCTTGGCGCGCTCGCTCGATGTGACGGCCAGCGGGATGAGTTTGCCCGCCTGGATGTGGGGCAAGGAGCTGCCGACGATGTCGAACATCACGTTCACTTGCCCGCCTATCAGGTCGTTGAGCGCGGGGCCTGCGCCCCGATAGGGAATGTGCCCCATCTTCACGCCTGCCGTGGTGTTGAACAGTTCGCCCGCCAGGTGCTGCGGCGTGCCGTTACCGGCAGACGCGTAGCTCAGCACCGGCTTGCCGGCCTTGGCCATGGCCAGAAACTCGGCCAGTGTCTTGACGCCCAGCGAGGGATGGATTTCAAGCACCAGCGGGAACGCCGACAGCTGGATCACCGGTGCCAGATCGGACTGCGGGTTGAACGGCATGCTGGCGTACAGCGAGGGGTTGACCGCCATCGGGCCGCTGGCGGCCAGCAGCAGGGTGTGGCCATCGGCCGGTGCCTGCTTGGCCACCTCGGCGCTGCCGGTGTTGCCACCCGCGCCACCCTTGTTGTCCACCACCACGGTCACACCCAGGCGGCTTTGCAGCTCGGGCTGCAGCATGCGGGCCATCAGGTCGGTAGGGCCACCGGGTGGGTAGGGCACCACAAAGCGGATGGTCTTGCTGGGGAAGGCGGTGGCGGCCGACTGTGCGGCGGCCTGGCCCGCCAGGCCTAGGGTCAGGGCGACGGCAAGGGCTGCATGCAGCACGGTGCGACGGGTGGCGCGCGGCATGCGCGAGGAAATTGGGCGGTGTTGCATGTCTGTCTCCTGTGGGGATGGATAAGGCCCGTCTGCTGCGGGTTGATGTCAATGGATGGGGCGCGCTGTCGGGCGGGGCAGCTCAGCCTGCGCCAAAACGCTGCCGGATATCGGCTGCGGTGGCGAGCGGGCGGCCCAGCGCGGCGGCGGCTTCGACGGCCTGGCGCACCAGCGCGGCGTTGTCGGGGGCCACGCTGCCGTCCTTGCACAGCAGGTTGTTTTCAAAGCCGACGCGTGCATGGCCGCCAAACAGCGTAGCGGCAGTGATACAGGTGTTTTCTGCAGCACCAAAGGCGCACACGGCCCAGGGCTCCGGGCCTTCGTGGGCAGCCAGGAAGGGCAGCAAATCGCGCGGGCTGGAGGTCTGCCCCGCGCTGTAGCGGCCCAGCACAAACAGCAGGAACCACGGTGCATCGGGCACCACGCCACTGGCTCGCAGCGCCTGCCAGCGGCGCAGGTCGGGCACGTCGTACAAGATGACCTGCACCATGGTGCGGCGCTGCGCCAGGTCGGTGAAGAAGCGCTGCAGACCCGCTTCGCCGATCTCGGGCTTGTCGATTTCGCGCATGCCGATGGACACGGCCTCGGGCTGCAGCGCCTCCACCATGGCGATCTGCGCCGGGGCCTGGTAGACGCCTGCGGCCTCGCTGGTAATCTGGATGACCATGGCATCGCCGACAGCCTGGCGCACCACGCGCTGGGCCTCGCGGTAGCCCTCCACATCCAGGCTGTGGCGGCCCTGCGCATCGCGGATGTGCATGTGCAGCATCGCGGCTCCCGCGTCCAGGCAGGCCTTGGCCGTTGTGGCCAGCGTGGCGGGCGTGATGGGCACGGCCGGGTGGTCGGCGGGCTGTTTGTAGGCGCCGTTGGGTGCCACGGTAACGATCAGCGGGTCGGCCCACTGGCTGGCAATGGTGGGTGATGCGGGCGATGCACTCATGCGCGGGCTCCGGTGGTCGATGGGGTGTCCGTCGGTGACGTGTCGGTGGGGGGCTCGATGATGGGTAACTCGCTGGCAAGCAAAGCCAGGCCCTGGCGCAGCAGCGTGTCATAGCGCGCGCGTTCGGCCTGCTTGCGGTCTTCGGGCCAGTCGAAAAAGCCCTTGCCGGTCTTCATGCCGAGTTGGCCCTGGGCCACCTTGTCGCGAAGGGCTTGGGCGGGGATGTCGGTGTTCGAGAGCGTGGGGTACATGGTGGCGGCGGCGGCGGTGTGCACCTCGATGCCCGCATGGTCTCGCTGCAGCACCGGCCCGGCCGCCAGAAAGCGGAAGCCGAAGCCAAAACGCACGGCGGCGTCCACGTCTTCGGGCGAGGCAATGCCTTCGTCGATGAGCGCAAACGCCTCGCGCGAGAGCGCATGCTGCATGCGGTTGGCCAGAAAGCCCGGCTTGTCCTTCTTGACCAGCACCGGCACGCTGCCGCAGCCGCGCATGAAGGCGTGCAGCCAGGCGCCCAGCGCCGGGTCGCTGCGCTCGCCCAGCACGACCTCGACCAGCGGCACCAGGTGCGCGGGCATGAAGAAGTGCAGGCCCAGCATGCGCTGCGCCGTAGCAAGCCCCTGGGCGATGGCGCTGATAGGAAAGCCTGAGCTGTTGCTGGCCAGCACGGCATGGGGGGGCGCCACGGCCTCCAGCTCGGCAAACAGCTTTTGCTTGGCGGCCAGTTGCTCGGTGATGCATTCGACCACCAGCACCACGCCGCGCCAGTCCACGTCTTGCAGGTTGGCGCAGACCTGCACCGCGCCGGCGTGGGTGGCCTGACCAGCGGCGGCCAGCTCTTGCGCAATGTGGGGCAACAGGTGGTCGCGTCGTGCGGCGTGGGGGTCCACTACCGTGACCTGCGCGCCGCCCCGGGCCAGCACCACAGCCACATCGGCCCCCATGGTGCCTCCGCCCACCACCACGGTGCGTGCGTTGCGCGGCGAACTGTTCTCCATCGTGTCTCCTTGTTGCTCTCAATCTGCTCAAGCGGTGTGCTTGCGTTGAATTCAGTCTAGGTGGCCCGCATTGCGCGGTCCAGACGTCTTTTTCGATAGACTGATCGGTTATGAAGATCAATTGGTCTGCCCGCGAGGTAGACGTATTCCTTTCGCTGGCCGAGACGCTGAGTTTTCGGCGCACGGCCCTGCAGATGCACCTGTCGCAGTCGGCGGTATCGGGCACGGTGGCGCGGCTGGAAGAGATGCTGGACGTGCGCCTGTTTGAGCGCACCACGCGCACCGTGCAGCTCACGCTGGCGGGTGAGGTGTTTGCCGAGCAAGCCCGCTTTTTGCGCCACCAGATGGAGGAGACCGTGCGCCGCGTGCAGGAGGTGGCGCAGCTGCAGGTGGGCCGCGTTGCGCTGGCGGCGCTGCCGTCGCTGGCGGCCGGGGCCGTGCCGCGCGCGTTTTCTCGGTTTGCGGCAAAGCACCCGGGCGTGCAGCTGGAGCTGTTTGACAGCCTGGCTGGCCCGGCATTTGACATGGTGCGGGCCGGGCGTGTGGACTTTGCCCTCACGGCCGCCAACCCCGCCTATGCCGACCTGGACTACACCCCGCTGGTGTCCGACCGGTTTGTGCTGTTGATGGGGCGCACGCACCTGTTGGCCCGGGCGCGCAGTGCAATCGCCTGGGCGGATGTGGCCGAGCTGCCGCACATCTCCATGCCTGCAGGCACCAGCGTGCGGCAGTATGCGGAAGAGGCCTTGCTGACCCACCGCATCCGTTTTGCACCGCGCTACGAGGTGGAACACCTGGCCACCATCGCAGCCATGGTGGCGGCGGGGCTGGGCGTGAGTGCGTTGCCCGAGCTGGCCGCACAGGTCGTGCGCAGGCACGAGGTGGTCACGCGCCCTCTCAAGGCGCCTGTGCTGCACCGGCCCATCGGGCTCATCACACTGCGCGGGCGACCCCTGTCGCTGGCGGCACAGGAGATGGTGGCCCTGCTGCGGCAGGAAGTACAAAGCTCGGGCACTGTGGGCAGCTGATGGCGCGTCCGGAGAGTGGTCTGGCACGATATGAGGTGGCCCTGGCTCAGTACTCGCAGGACAATGGAAAACTTCCCTGACCTCTTCATCTGGTAGCCCCCATGAGCATTCCCTCCCGCGTTCACCTCATCGACGTTGGCCCCCGCGATGGCCTGCAAAACGAAAAGACCCCGGTGCCTGCTGCCGTCAAGATCGAGCTGGTGCACCGCTTGCAGCAGGCGGGCCTGAAAGAGATCGAGGTCACCAGCTACGTGTCTCCAAAGTGGGTGCCACAGATGGCCGACAACCACGAGGTCATGGAAGGCGTGGCGCGCCAGGCGGGCGTGGCGTATTCGGTGTTGACTCCCAACCTCAAAGGTTTTGAGGCGGCGGTGCTCGACAAGCCCGATGAGATCGTGGTGTTTGGCTCCGCCAGCGAGGCCTTTAGCCAGAAGAACATCAACTGCAGCATTGCCGAAAGCATCGAGCGGTTTGCGCCGGTGGTCGACGCCGCTTTGGCCGCAGGCATCCGCGTGCGCGGTGCCATGAGCTGCACCGTGGGCTGTCCGTACGAGGGTGAGATTGCGCCTGAGCGCGTGGCGTACCTCGCAGGTCTGCTCAAAGGCATTGGCGTGCAGCGCGTGGACGTGGCCGACACTATTGGCGTGGGCACGCCACGCAAGGTGCAGAAGGCGCTGGAGGCGACGTTGCAGCACTTTGGCATCGACGATGTATCGGGCCACTTTCACGACACGTACGGGCAGGCGCTGTCCAACACGCTGGCAGCGCTGGAGCTGGGCGTATGGAACTATCAGTCGTCCGTGGCCGGGCTGGGCGGCTGCCCCTATGCCAAGGGTGCGACGGGCAATGTGGCGACGGAAGATGTGGTCTACATGCTGCAGGGCATGGGCATCGACACGGGCATCGACCTTGATAAGCTCATCGATGCGGGCGCGTACATCAGTGATTTTCTCGGCCGCAAACCCAATTCCCGGGCAGCGAATGCGCTGCTCACCAAACGCGCGGGCTGACCCCCCGGCGCAGGAGAAAGAAACCGTGTGTGGAGCTGAACTGAAAAACCTGCCCGAAGGCGTGCAGCGCGTGGCTGCGGCGCTCGAATCTCTGGGCCACCCCCACCGCCCGCAGATGCTGGACGACGCCGCGCGCACCGCGCAGCAGGCGGCCGATGCGCTGGGCATTGCCGTGGGACAGATCGCCAAGAGCATCATCTTTCGCCGCAAGAGCGACGACGTGGCCGTGCTGGTGGTCACCTCGGGTGACCGGCGGGTGGACGAGAAAAAGGTCGAGGCCCATGTGGGCGGCAAGATCGGCCGGGCCGATGCCGATTTTGTGAAAAGCCGCACCGGCTTTTCCATCGGCGGCGTATCGCCCGTGGCGCATGCCACGCCGCCTGTCACGCTCATCGATCAGGACCTGCTGCGCTTTGACGTGGTGTGGGCGGCGGCGGGGCATCCGCACGGCGTGTTTGCGCTGCACCCCAGCGACCTTCAGCGGCTGACGGGTGCCCCCGTGGTGGACGTGGTGCAGGTGGTCACACCCGAGTCTGCAACATGAATGCTGCTGATTTGCTAGCTGCTCGCGCTTTACAGATAAGCGCTAGCGGTCATTTTGATGCTGAAAACACCGAGGCCGTGCCTTCGCCCTGCATCTCGGTGTGCCGCATGTCGGCCGACCGCAGCCATTGCGAGGGCTGTTTTCGCACCCTCGACGAGATCCGCATCTGGTCGCGCGCCGACGCACACCTGCGGCGCGGCATCTGGCTGCAGTTGCTGGACCGGGCGGGCATCGTGTTGCCAGCGGACACAGTCGAAAGGGCAGGGCCATGAAACGCATCACGTTTTATCTGGACTTCATCTCGCCCTACGCCTGGCTGGCGTTTGAACGCCTGCCCGAGGCGCTGGAGGGCCTGAGCTACAGCGTGACCTACCAGCCCGTGCTGCTGGGAGCGCTGCTGCAGCAGCATGGCAACCCCGGCCCGGCGGGCATCGCGCCCAAGCGCGACTGGACCTATCGCCACGTCACCTGGCTGGGCCACGCGCAGGGCACGCCGCTGCAGATGCCCGCGCGCCACCCGTTCAACCCGCTGCCCCTGCTGCGCCAGGCGCTGGCCTGCAGTGACGATGGCCACATCAACCGCTTTGTGGCGGGCACGGTGCTGCGCCATGTGTGGCAAGGCGGGCACGATGCGTTGGACCCCGAACGGCTGAACGCGCTGGCGGCCGAATTGAGCGAGCAGGTGCGCAGCGCCGGGCAAGACCCCACCGGTGAAGCGCCCAAGGCGCTGCTGCGCGCCAACACCCAGGCGGCGCAGGCGGCCGGCGTGTTTGGCGTGCCAGCGTTTGCGGTCGACGACAAGCTGTTTTGGGGGCTGGATGGCCTGCCAATGCTGCGGGCGTATCTGGAGGGCGACGCCTGGTTTGCCAGTGGTGACTGGGACAGCGCGCCCCGGGTGCCCTCGGGTCTGGCGCCCAAGGCGGGCTGACGACGCCCAGGCCGCGCGGCTGGACGCTAAGGCCCAGCGGTTTGACCTGTAGCGCGCCATAGCCTGTGGCGCCAGTGCCCCCGTGCAGGGCGGCTGTCAGAACGGGGTCAGTCAGAGCTTCAAGAATGGGCGGGCGTTGAGTTTGCACGCGGGCCAATCCCGCGGCCTTGCGCAAAACAACAACAAGTCAAGCAGCCCCTTTTGGAGACAAACCGCCATGGCCGACGCCGCCGCCGCCCGCGCCATGACGCGGGAGGAAAGAAAAGTCGTGTTCGCGTCGTCGCTTGGCACGGTGTTCGAGTGGTACGACTTCTATCTGTATGGCTCGCTGGCGGCCATCATTGCGCGCCAGTTTTTCAGTCCGCTGGACGCCAGTGCTGCGTTCATCTTTGCCTTGCTGGCGTTTGCTGCGGGTTTCGTCGTGCGGCCGTTCGGTGCCCTGGTGTTTGGGCGGCTGGGCGACATGATCGGGCGCAAATACACCTTTCTGGTCACCATCCTCATCATGGGCCTGTCCACGTTCATCGTGGGCATTCTTCCCGCTTACGGCAGCATTGGCGTGGCGGCCCCGGTCATCCTCATCGGCCTGCGGCTGCTGCAGGGCCTGGCCATGGGGGGCGAATACGGGGGCGCCGCCATCTACGTGGCCGAGCATGCGCCGCACGGTCAAAGGGGCGCCTACACGGCGTGGATCCAGACAACGGCAACGCTGGGGCTCCTCATGTCGCTGGTGGTCATCCTGGGCACGCGCACGGTGCTGGGCGAAGACGAGTTTGCCGACTGGGGCTGGCGCGTTCCGTTTCTGGTGTCCATCGTGCTGCTGGTGGTGTCGGTGTGGATACGGCTGTCGCTGAACGAATCGCCCGCGTTTGCACGCATGAAGGCGCAGGGGCGCACATCGCTGGCGCCGGTGTCCGAGTCATTCGGGCGCTGGAAGAACCTGCGCGTGGTGCTGCTGGCCCTGGTGGGGCTGACGGCGGGGCAGGCCGTGGTTTGGTACACGGGGCAGTTCTACGCGCTGTTTTTTCTCACGCAGCAGCTCAAGGTAGACGCCACCACGGCGCAGCTGATGGTGGCCGCTGCGCTGCTCATCGGTACGCCGCTGTTCATTGTGTTTGGGACGCTGTCAGACAGGGTGGGGCGCAAGCCCATCATCATGCTGGGATGCGTGCTGGCAGCGGCCACGTACTTTCCGGTGTTTCAAGCCCTGGCGTGGGCGGCTAACCCCGCACTGGCTGACGCGCAGGCGCGCAACCTTGTGGTGCTGGTGGTCAACCCCACAGACTGCTCGTTCCAGTTCAACCCCACGGGCACGGCACGGGTCGCCAGTGCTTGCGACATGGCCAGGCAGATGCTGGCGGCCCAGTCGGTGAGCTACGACACCGACCCTGCCGGTACACCCGGCCAGGCGCTGGTGCGCATTGGCGCCACCGAAATCGCCAGTCCCATCGCTCACGATGTCCCAGTCGATGAGGTCCGCCGCAACGCCACCGCATTTCGCCAGGCAGTGGGCCACGCCCTGGCGGACGCAGGCTACCCCACGCAGGCAGACCCTGCGCGCATCAACACCCTGCTGGTGGTTGCCCTGCTGAGCTACCTGATGGTGCTGGTGGCCATGGTGTACGGCCCCCTTGCCGCGATGCTGGTGGAGATGTTTCCCACGCGCATCCGCTACACCTCGCTCAGCCTGCCGTACCACATCGGCAATGGCTGGTTTGGCGGCCTGCTGCCCATCCTGTCCTTTGCCATCGTCACGCAGACGGGCAACATGTACAGCGGCCTGTGGTACCCAGTGCTCGTCGCGGGCGCCACGGCGGTGGTGGGCGGGCTGCTGCTGCGCGAGACGAAGGACGTGGATATCTACGCCAATGATTGACGGGTGGGCATTGTGTGAGAGCCACGCGAGGCTTCGAGACACTCAGCCTGAAACCTGTACTTCAGATTCAACGTGCCAACTTGACAAAGGGGTTGTCGCTTTGTCTGCCCCTGCACTGACATGCCCGCAAATGACCGATACCGGCGCGCCCAATACCAGCGCCACCGCGGAACCGGCTTTGCCGGGCCGCTGGAGGCGTCCCCCTGAGGGGGAAGCGGCGAAGCCGCTCAGGGGGGTTACCTCCTAAACCGCCCGTCACTGCCAATGATCGACAGGTCCGAAAAGTCCAGCCCCGTGTGGTCCGTGGGGCTGTACGACACCTCCAGTCCGCCCAGGTCGAACTTCTTGATGCCCTCCAGCGCGGCATGCAGGCGCGCGCGGTCAGGTTTGGGGCCGGCGCGTTTGATGCCTTCCACCAGTACCTTGGCGCTGACAAAACCTTCCACCATCGCTGGGGTCAAGTCGCCCACGCCCTTGGCTTTGGCCAGGTCCATGGCTTCCTTGATGACCGCGTAGTTCAGCGAACGCTCTGACGGAAACACCTGCGTCACCACCACGCCGCGTGCGCTGTCGCCCAGCGCCTTCACAAACCCGCCCGATGCGTTGTTGGACAGCGTCACGATTTGTCCGGTGACGCCTGCAGCGCGCAATGCCTTGACGCCGTCCACCACTGCCGCGCCGGTGCCAATGAAGATCACGGCCTGCGGCTGCTTTTGCGACACCCGCGGCGCAATGGCCGAGTAGTCGGGTTTGGTGCGGTCAAACTTCTCGATGAACAACGCCTCGATGTTGTTGGACTTGAAGCCGATCTGCGCACCGGCCAGGCCGTCGGCGCCAAAGGTGTCGTCCACATGCACCACACCAATGCGCTTAATGCCCAGGGTGTTGAGGTGGGTGATCGCCTTTTCCACCTCGCGCTGGTAGGTGGCGCGCACGTTGAAGATGTATTTGCTGACCGGCTCATGCAGCACCACCGCGCCGGTGGAGGGCCCGACCAGGGCCACACCATGCTGCTCCAGCACCGGCACAATGCCCTGGGTGTGGGGCGTGCCGCGCGTCATGAACATGCCGATCACGCCTTTTTGCTCGATCAGCGTACGTGTGTTTTCCAGGGTCAGCTTGGGGTCGAACTTGTCGTCCAGCGAAATCACTTCCACCTTTTGCCCGCCCACGCCGCCCTTGGCATTGACGCTGTCGATGTATAGCGCCGCCCCCCGCATGGACTCTGCCACCGTAGCAGCCGCCGACCCGGTGATGCCCACGGTCTGCCCGATCAGCACCTGGGCCTGCGCAAGCCCGGTACTAAAAATAGCCAGAGCGACGCCCGCGCTCAACCAATGCGTGAATTTCATGCGTGTGCCTTGTCCGTAGATTTGCATCAATGTAGAAACAAATTGTGACGAACAACCCGTAGAAACACGTAGGACCGGACAAACCCAGACCTGTGAGCGGGAGATAAAGCTTCGTGTCAGCTTTAGGTGCTATGCGCTCTCAATAGTGACCGGACTGCCGCGCTGCAGTGCATCCGGCCTTCAACGGCGGAACCGGCCGTCGGTGCCAATGATGGACAGGTCGGCAAAGTCCAGTCCAGTATGGTCGTCCGGGCCGTAGGTCACTTCCAGCCCGCCCAGGTCAAACTTTTTGATGCTTTCCAGCGCCGCATGGATCTTTTCGCGGCTGGGCTTGGGGCCTGCACGCTTGAGGCCTTCCACCAGCACCTTGGCGGCGGCATAACCTTCCAGCATGGCAGGGGTGATTTCGGTCAGGCCCTTGGCCTTGGCCAGCTCTTGCGCTTCTTTCACCAGGGCGTAGGTCACCGCCCGCTCATTGGGGTACACCTGCGTCACGATCACGCCGCGTGCGTTGGCGCCCAGGCTTTTGATGAACCCGCCCGACGCGTTGTTGGACAGCGTCACGATCTGCGCCGCCGAGCCCGCTGCGCGCAGTGCGGTGCCTGCGTCCACCACGGCCGACCCTGACGCCACCATCAGCACCGCCTGGGTGTCTGCCTTGGCAATTTTGGCGACGATGGGGGCAAAGTCGGGCTTTGCGCGGTCAAACTTTTCCAGAACCACCGGGGTGAGCTTGGCCGCAGCCAGACCCTTTTGCGCGCCCGCCACGCCATCGGCGCCAAAGCTGTCATCTGCATACACCAATGCAATCCGGGTGATGCCCATGGAGGCCAGGTGGGTCATGGCCTTCTCGGCTTCGCGCTGGTAGGTGGCGCGCACGTTGAAGATGTATTTGCGCACCGGCTGGTGCAGCACCATGGCCCCGGTGGAGGGGCCCACCAGCGCCACGCCGTGTTTTTCCAGCAAGGGGATGATGGCTTCCGTGTGGGGCGTGCCACGCGTGAGGAACATCGCGGACACGTTGTTTTCCTCGATCAGCTTTTTCGCGTTCTCGGCGGCGAGCTTGGGGTCGAATTTGTCATCGAGCGAGGTCAGCTCGATCTTCTGGCCGTTGACGCCGCCCTTGGCATTGATGGATTCGATGTACAGCAGTGCGCCATCGGTCGTCTCCTTCACGCCTGCCGCCACCTGGCCGGAGAAGCCCGCTGTCTGGCCAATCTGGATCTGCGCATGGCCGGTGCCGCACACCGACAGTGCCAGGGCAGCGCTGGCCCACAGTGCTTGCCATTGCTTCATGGCTGTCTCCTCTTATAAAGAGGGCAGTCTAAATCGATGTGTCGCCAGCGTTCAAAGGGTTTCTTCCGAGGTTGGACCTATTGGTGACAAATTTGTGTTGCATCAAAAGCACCGCAGCGCGGTTCAAGGGTACTCGCCAGCCCCGGGGCAGAGGGGCCAGTGCATCCCTAGAATGTTCCGCCTCACCCCCAAAAGACTGCTTCCATGACCCAGGGACTGATCCGTATCCGCGGCGCACGCCAGCACAACCTCAAGAACCTGGATCTGGACATCCGCACCGGCGAGCTGACGGTCGTTACCGGCCCCAGCGGCTCGGGCAAATCCAGCCTGGTGTTCGACACGCTGTATGCAGAGGGCCAGCGCCGTTACGTTGAAACCTTCAGCGCCTACGCGCGCCAATTCCTCGACCGCATGGACAAGCCCGCCGTGGACAAGGTCGAAGGCGTGCCCCCGGCCATTGCCATCGACCAGACCAACCCCGTGCGCTCCAGCCGCTCCACCGTGGGCACGATGACGGAGCTGAACGACCACCTGAAGCTGCTGTTTGCACGCGCGGGTCAGTTGTTTGACAAGCAAACCGCGCAGTCCGTACGACACGACACGCCCGAAACCATCTATGCCGAGCTGGCCGCACGTTGCGCTGCAGCCAGTGATCCGCGCATCGTGTTGACCTTCCCGGTCGAACTCCCCGCCAATACGTCGGCAGAACAGGTCGAGCAATGGCTGTCCGCCAGCGGTTTCACCAAGGTGCAAGCCGAGCGCGAAGTGAGCACGCCCACCGGCCCGCGCAAGGTGCTCGACGTGGTGGCCGACCGTTTCCGCCTGGGCAATGCAGAAAAAGTGCGCGTCATCGAGGCGATTGAAGTTGCGCTGAAACGTGGCACGGGTCGTTTGAACGTTTATCGGCTCGTGGAGGAGGGCGAACCAGAACTCTGGCGCTTCTCCACCGGCCTGCACTGCCCCGACAGCGACCTGCGCTACAGCGACCCCATTCCTTCGGCCTTCTCGTTCAACTCCGCCGTAGGCGCGTGCGACAGCTGCCGGGGTTTTGGCCGCGTGATCGGCGTGGATTACGGCCTCGTCATCCCCAACGACAAGCTCACGCTGCGCGCAGGCGCCATCAAGACCATCCAGACCCCCGCGTGGAAAGAGGCTCAGGACGACCTCATGCGCCACGCCGAGACGGCCGGCATCCCGCGCGACACGCCCTGGTACAAGCTGACTGACGACCAGAAGAAGTGGGTCATCGGCGGCGCGCCCGGCTACAAGGACGGCCAGTGGAGCAAGCAGTGGTACGGCATCAAGCGCTTTTTTGAATACCTGGAAAGCAAGGCCTACAAGATGCACATCCGCGTGCTCTTGTCCAAGTACCGCAGCTACACGCCGTGCCCCACCTGTGCCGGTGCGCGCCTCAAGACCGAAAGCCTGCTCTGGCGCATTGGCCGCAAGGAAGATGCCGACGCGGTGCTGGAGCCCGGCAAACGCTTCATGCCTGAGGGGGTGCAGTGGTCGCGCGAGCAACTCGAAGCGCTACCTGGCCTGTGCCTACACGACCTGATGCTGCTGCCCATCGACCGTTTGCGCCAGTTCTTCGCGCGCATGCAGTTGCCGGTGGGTGACGACGCCAAGGGCGGCGATGCCCAAGCGTTGAAACTGTTGCACGAAGAAATCACCACGCGTCTCAAGTACCTGTGCGACGTGGGCATTGGCTACCTCACGCTCGACCGGCAAAGCCGCACGCTCAGCGGCGGCGAGGTGCAGCGCATCAACCTCACTACCGCACTGGGCACCAGCTTGGTCAACACGCTGTTTGTGCTGGACGAGCCCAGCATCGGCCTGCACCCGCGCGACATGCACCGCATCACCGAGGCCATGCTGCGCCTGCGCGATGCGGGCAACACTCTGGTGGTGGTGGAGCACGACCCCGCCGTGATGCTGGCGGCCGACCGCATGATCGACATGGGCCCCGGCCCAGGCCGCCTGGGCGGGCAGATCGTGTTCGACGGCACCACGGCCGATTTGCGCAACGCCGACACGCTCACCGGCGCCTACCTGGGCGGGCGCAAGCAGGTGGGTTTTGGCTTCAAGCGCATGGTGACCGAATCTACGCCGCGCCTCATCCTGGAAGGCGCGCGCGAGCACAATCTGCAGAACGTGTCGGTCGAGTTCCCACTGCAGCGCCTCGTCACCGTCACGGGTGTGAGCGGCTCGGGCAAGTCCAGCCTGATCCAGGACGTGTTGGCCCCCGCGCTGCTGCGCCACTTTGGCAAGGCCACGGATACCCCCGGCGCGCACGACCGCATGCTGGGTGCGGACCATCTGTCGGATGTGGTGTTTGTGGACCAGTCGCCCATTGGCAAGACCGCCCGCTCCAACCCCGTGAGCTACGTGGGTGCGTGGGATAGCATCCGCGAGCTGTTTGCGGTGGCGCCGCTGTCCAAACAGCGCAGCTACACCGCCGCCAAGTTCAGCTTCAACAGCGGCGATGGGCGCTGCCCCACCTGCGGGGGCTCGGGCTTTGAGCATGTGGAGATGCAGTTCTTGAGCGACGTGTACCTGCGCTGCCCGGACTGCGACGGTAAGCGTTACCGGCCCGAGATACTGGAGATCACCATCGAGCGGGGAGGGCGTGCGCTGAACGTGGCTGATGTGCTGGCCCTCACCGTGGCCGAAGCAGCCGACCTGTTTGCGAACGACCGCGACGTGATCCGCGCGCTGCAGCCCATCGTGGACGTGGGGCTCGAATACGTGGCACTGGGCCAGCCCGTGCCCACGCTCAGCGGTGGCGAGGCACAGCGTTTGAAACTCGCAGGCTTCCTGGCCGAGGCGGCGCGCAGCGCATCCAAATCGCGCCAATCCGTCGCCCGCAAAGGCACGCTGTTTTTGTTTGACGAGCCCACCACCGGCCTGCACTTTGACGACATTGCCAAGCTCATGCGCGCGCTGCGCAAGCTCATCGATGCGGGGCATTCACTCATCGTCATCGAGCACAACCTCGATGTGATCCGCGCCAGCGACTGGCTCATCGACCTGGGCCCCGAAGGCGGCGATGCAGGCGGCCTCATCGTGGCCGAGGGCACGCCTGAAGACGTGCGGGCGCATGCCACCTCGCACACCGGGCAGGCACTGCGCGACTACGAACTGGCGCTGGGCGTGGGCGGCCACTCGGTGCACGAAAAAGCTGCGGTGCTACGAAAATCAGAGCGCCTCGCGCTGATGGATAAAGCGCCAGCGGCCAAAAATGCCATTGAAATTGTCAACGCCAAGGAGCACAACCTCAAGAACCTGAGCGTGGACATTCCGCGTGGCAAGTTCAACGTGGTGACGGGCGTGAGCGGCTCGGGCAAGTCCACGCTGGCGTTCGACATCCTGTTCAACGAGGGCCAGCGGCGTTACCTCGAATCGCTGAACGCCTATGCGCGTTCCATCGTGCAGCCCGCCGGGCGGCCCGAGGTGGACGCGGTCTACGGCATCCCGCCCACCGTGGCCATCGAGCAGCGCCTGTCGCGCGGCGGGCGCAAGTCCACCGTGGGCACCACCACCGAGGTGTGGCACTTTCTGCGCCTGCTGTACGTCAAGCTGGGCACCCAGCACTGCACCAAAGACG
>NZ_JBKBXG010000036.1:0-49784 GCF_046314175.1 Acidovorax sp.
AGCCCGCGCCCGCAGCCAGCCACGCTGCCGCCCTGCTTGCAGGGCAGCAACCACGGCGCACTGCAGGGCCCTGGCTGTGCCCCCTGGCACCCCGCCATTGCTGTAACGGCACCCTGATTGCCATGAGAGCAACGAAGAAGTAACGACAACGAAAGAACGAGGAGAAGAAAAATGATGAAGCTGATCCAACGCACCACCGTGAAGAAGAACGAACGCGCCCTGCTGCTGCGCAACGGCAGCTTTGACCGCGTGCTTCCAAGCGGCACCTACTGGTTGTTTGCGGGCATGGACCAGCTGCGCGTAGAGACCTTCGCACTCGAACAACCCGCCTTCACCCACGGCCTGGCCGACTACCTGATGGCGCAGGAGCCTGCCGTGGTGGCAGCAGAGTTTGTGCAAGTGAACCTGTCGGAGCAGCAAGTGGGCCTGCGCAGCGAAAACGGCGTGCTGGTCGAGGTGCTACCCCCTGGCACCCGCCGCCTTTATTGGAAAGGCCTGGTGGAGGTGAACGTGCAGGTGATCGACCTCGACGCTGGCCCCGAGCTGCCCGCCGCCCTGGTGGCGCGCCTCACGCAAACCCAGCTGCGCCAGCGCAGCGTGACCGGATTGACCGGCGTGCTGCAAGTGCAGGTGCCCGAGGGCCAGTGCGCGCTGCTCACCATCGACGGCAAGGTGGACCGGCTGCTGCCTGCAGGCGCCTACGCGTTCTGGAAGTACGGCCGCACCATCGCCGTGGAGCTGGTGGACCTGCGCCTGCAAGCCGTGGAGGTGTCGGGCCAGGACATCATGACCCGCGACAAGGTGAGCCTGCGGCTAAACCTGTCGGCCACCTTTCGCTACACCGATGTGCTGCGCGCCTTTGCCCAGTTGCAAAAGCCTGCCGACCACCTGTACCGCGAGCTGCAGTTTGCGCTGCGTGCCGCCGTGGGCACCCGCACGCTCGATGAGCTGCTGGAGAACAAGACGGTGATCGACGACGTGGTGACCGCGCAAATGGCCACCAAGCTCATGCCTTTTGGCATGGCGATGGAAAGCGTGGGCGTGAAGGACATCGTGCTGCCTGGCGAGATGAAAACCATCCTGACCCAGGTGGTGCAGGCGGAGAAACAGGCTCAGGCCAACGTGATCCGCCGCCGCGAAGAGACTGCCGCTACGCGCTCGCTGCTCAACACGGCGAAGGTGATGGAGGACAACCCCGTCGCCCTGCGCATGAAAGAGCTGGAGACGCTGGAACGTGTGGCCGAGCGCATCGACAAGATCTCGGTGTTTGGTGGCTTGGACCAGGTGCTCAATGGTTTGGTGAAGATGCGTTGAGCGCAAAACAATGAAGTGAAATCGTGATGAAAACGAAGAAATTGACAGCACGCGAAAGGCGCCTAAGCCGGGAACCCAGTGTGCCGAGTTGCGAGTCCGTGGGCCTAGACCGCGCGGTTTACAACGAGGCATTGCGCTTCCTGTTTGACCGCCCCGTACCCGAAAAAAGCGGACAGGAGTGGTACTGGCATATGTACGAGCCCGAGTTTGAAGCGACACCCTTGCAGTGGACCCATATCCAAACCGTGCTGTTTGCCAATGCCGGGGTCGATCTGGCACCCTACAACGACGATCAGGTAGGGATGGGGCTGAACCATGTGATGAGCAACAACGCCGGAGACATCCCGCACATGGTCAATGACCCATTCGTGCCTCTGGCCGATGCCATGCGCATGATGCGAGCATTGCCCACACTGTGGAGCGATTGCATAGGGCCGCGTCTGGATACCGTGCACCGCAAGATCGGCAGCTGCAGCGACCGCCTCTACTTCGTGAGCTACATGTGGTTTGACGTGTGGCCAACGTTCTGGAACGCCAAGCACATCCCCGAGTGGCAGGACGCGATGTGGCAGGTGTTCTGCGAGATGCTGGCCATGCCCTGGCGCGAAGCGCAGATATCGGCATTGCACGGGATCGGCCATGAGGGCAACCGCCTGAACCGGCCCAAGGAATTGCAGGCACACATGGATGCCTTTATCCGCCAGGTGAAGAACGACGACGAACTGAAAACCTATGCCCAGGCCGCAGCCCGCGGGATGGTGCAATGAACGATAGAAAACGAAAGAACAAGATGAACAACAACAAATACGAACAATACGAAGTGCCGAACGGCGTGCCCGTGAAGATGTGGACCAACGGCGTGCCCGTGGAAGAAGAAGCCCGTAACCAGCTGCGCAACATCGCGCGCCTGCCCATCGTGTTCAAGCACGTGGCGGTGATGCCCGATGTGCACCTGGGGATCGGCGCGACCATCGGCTCGGTGGTGCCCACCCTCAAGGCCATCATCCCCGCTGCGGTGGGGGTGGACCTGGGGTGCGGAATGATGGCGTGCAAGACCACGCTGACGGCCAGCGATCTGCCCGACAACCTGGCCGGCGTGCGCGCCGCCATCGAGCGCGCCGTGCCGGTGGGGATGACGCCCAAACGCATGGGCCGCGATAAAGGAAGCTGGGATACCCCGCCCGCCGAGACCGACCGTGCCTGGGCGGGGCTGGTGGACGAGTTCGAGGAAATCTGCGAAGCGCACCCGCGCATCAAGAACACCAACAACTACAAGCACCTGGGAACGCTGGGTACGGGTAACCACTTCATCGAAATCTGCCTGGACGAACACCAATCCGTGTGGGTGATGCTGCACTCCGGCTCGCGCGGGGTGGGGAACGCCATCGGCACCCACTTCATCGAGCTGGCCAAGAAGGACGCCGAGATGAACCAGCGCAACCTGCCCGACAAGGACCTGGCGTACTTCGAGGAAGGCGCACAGTATTTCGGTGACTATGTGAAGGCCGTGGGGTGGGCACAGAAGTTTGCCGCCGCCAACCGCGAAGTGATGATGGGCCGCGTGATTGCCGCGCTGCGCACGGTGATCACCAAGCCGTTCGAGACGCACGTGGAAGCGGTGAACTGCCACCACAACTACGTGCAGCGCGAAACGCACTTCGGGCAAGAGGTCTTCGTGACCCGCAAGGGCGCAGTGAATGCCGAGCAAGGCAAGCTGGGGATCATCCCGGGGAGCATGGGAGCCAAGAGCTTCATCGTGCGCGGAAAAGGCAACCCCGAGAGCTTCAACAGCTGCAGCCACGGCGCGGGCCGCACCATGAGCCGCACCAAGGCCAAGAAGATGTACACCGTGGCCGACCAGATTGCCGCCACCGAAGGCGTGGAATGCCGCAAGGATGCCGACGTGATCGACGAGATTCCGATGGCCTACAAGAACATCGACGCGGTGATGGCGGCGCAGGAGGATCTGGTGGAGGTGGTTTACACGCTCAAGCAGGTCGTTTGCGTGAAGGGGTGACTACCCCGTGCGGCGCTGGCAACAGCGCCGCACTCAGACACTACATTTTTGATAGCTTCTAGCGCTTATCCAATAAGCGCTACAGCCCATTTTTATGCACAAATTAGAACAACAACAAGAATTTCTGCACTCTGCCCATCCGGTGGAGCCGCACATGCGCGCGCAAGTGATGCAGGAGCTGCAGCGCATCGAATCCACACACGATGTGACCATCCTCTTTGCCTGCGAGTCCGGCAGCCGGGGCTGGGGCTTTGCCTCGCCCGACAGCGATTACGACGTGCGCTTCATCTACGTGAACCGGTTGCCGTGGTACCTCACGGTGGCGCCCGGGCGCGACGTGATCGAGCTGCCGATCAGCGGCGACCTGGATGTGAACGGCTGGGACCTGCGCAAGGCGCTGGGCTTGATGCGTGAATCGAACCCCACGCTGCTCGAATGGCTGGGCTCGCCCATCGTGTACCGCGAAGAGGCAGACACCATGGCGCAGTTCCGCGCGCTGGCGGCGCAGGTGTTCTCCAACGCCAAGGGCTGGCACCACTATGCCTCCATGGCCAAGAAGAACTTTCGCGAGCACTTGCAGGCCGATGAGGTGCGCTACAAGAAGTACCTCTACGTGCTGCGCCCGCTGCTGGCCGCGCGGTGGATACGCACGCAGCCCGGCGTGCCGCCCATGCGCTTTGCCGAACTGGCCCAGCACACGCTGGACCCCTTGCACGACGCGGCGCTGGTCGATGAGATCAATGCACTGCTGGAAGTGAAGATGCGCGCGGGCGAAGCCGCCACCAGCCCGCGCTGGCCGGGCATCCATGCGTTCATCGAGGCCGAGCTGGCGCGCAACGCGGCCGAGCCTGTGCAAGCCTTGCCGGTGCCGGGTAACGCCGCCCTGGATGCTTTGCTGTACGACACGGTGCTGCACTACGACGCCCGGAACATGGGCATAGCGGAGGTGTCGCCATGACGGAGTTGACCTTGTCCCCCCTCACCCTCGACGGCTCTACCGGCGAGGGCGGGGGCCAGATCCTGCGCACCGGCCTGGCCATTTCCATGGTCACTGGCCGCCCATTGCACATCACGCACATCCGCGCCGGGCGGCCTAAGCCGGGGCTGATGCGCCAGCACCTGGCCTGCGTGCAAGCGGCGGTGGCTGTGTGTGGCGGGCAGTCCGACGGGGCCGAGCTGGGGTCGCAGACGTTGCAGTTCACGCCCGGCGCGGTGCGCGAAGGCGACTACCGCTTTCAGATCGCCACGGCGGGCAGCTGCCTGCTGGTGCTGCAGACCGTGCTGCCCGCGCTGATGCTGGCCGATGGAGAAAGCCGCGTGCAGTTGTCGGGCGGCACGCACAACCCGATGGCGCCGCCGTTTGATTTTCTGGAGCGGGCGTTTGCACCGCTGGTGCGGCGGTTGGGTGTGGGCCTGGAGCTGCAACTGCAGCGGCGCGGTTTCTTCCCTGCCGGGGGTGGCGAGCTGGTTGCGCGCATCACGCCGTCCGCACAGCCTTTGGCGCCCGTGGATATTCTGGAGCGCGGCCCGCTCATGAACGGGTGGGCCGAGGCGCTGGTGCCGGGTCTCGCACGCAACATTGCCCACCGTGAGCTGGAGGCCTTTGGCCAGCGCATGGGTTGGACCTTTGACTCTGGTCAGCTGCGCCAGCCGCCCACACGCCAAAACGAAGGCCCCGGCAACGCACTGATCGCCACGCTGGAGTACGCGCACATCACCGAGGTGTTCTGCCAGCTGGGCGAGCGCAGCCTGTCGGCCGAGCAGGTCGCCAAGCGGCTGGTGGACGAGGTGCGTGACTACCAGCGCAGCAGCGGCGCTTTGGGTCCGCACCTTGCCGACCAGTGGATGCTGCCGCTGGCCCTGGCGGTGTGCCGCAGTGGGCAGGCGGCGCGCTACACCTGCACCGAGGTGACGCAGCACACGGCCACCAATGCGCAAACCATTGCACTGGGGTTGCCTGTGCGGGTGCAGATTGCGCCGGTGGAAGGGGCGATGCTGGTAGAGATCAGCCCGCTGCCGTAGGCCCAGGCCCAGGCCGAATCTGGGCAACACTTGCCGATACCCTGGCTATATCCATATCACCAGGGCAGTAGAACAACTGGTTCAGAATGCGCGTGGTACCGAACGCCAGCCCGCGAACCCCGTTTGCTCTGAGCCTGTCGAGGGGGCGACATCGCGCCCCGGCTTCGACAGGCTCAGCCCGAATGGACTGTTGCGATCCGACCGGGGTTATCACCTCCCCTTCTTCCACTTCAAAGGAGACGCCATGAAAGTTGACAACATTCTGCAAACCATCGGCCACACGCCCCACGTGCGCATCAACCGCCTGTTTGGCCCTGGCGCCAACGTGTGGGTGAAGTCCGAGCGCAGCAACCCTGGCGGCTCCATCAAGGACCGCATTGCGCTGTCGATGGTGGAAGACGCCGAGCGCTCCGGCACGCTGCAGCCCGGCGGCACCATCATCGAGCCCACCAGCGGCAACACCGGCATTGGCCTGGCGCTGGTGGCTGCCGTCAAGGGCTATAAGCTGATTTTGGTGATGCCCGACAGCATGAGCATCGAGCGTCGCCGCCTGATGCTGGCCTATGGCGCGCAGTTTGACCTGACCCCGCGTGAAAAGGGCATGAAGGGCGCCATCGCCCGCGCACAGGAGTTGCAGGCGCAGACGCCCGGCGCGTGGGTCCCCCAGCAGTTTGAGAACCCCGCCAATATTGACGTCCACGTGCGCACCACGGCGCAGGAGATTCTGGCGGACTTCCCTGATGGCATTGATGCGCTGATCACCGGCGTGGGCACGGGTGGGCACATCACCGGCGTGGCGCGGGTGCTGAAGGCGAAGTTCCCCAACCTCAAGGTGTTTGCAGTGGAGCCCTCGGCATCGCCCGTGATCTCGGGCGGCGCACCGTCGCCCCACCCCATCCAGGGCATTGGCGCGGGTTTTATCCCGAAGAACCTGGACACCAGCCTGCTCGACGGCGTGATTCAGGTCGATGCCGAACCGGCCCGTGAATACGCACGCCGCTCTGCGCGCGAAGAGGGCATGCTGGTGGGTATTTCGTCGGGCGCCACGCTCGCCGCCATTGCGCAAAAGCTACCCGAGCTGCCTGCGGGCGCCAAGGTGCTGGGCTTTAACTACGACACCGGCGAGCGTTACCTGTCGGTGGAAGGCTTCCTGCCGGCGTAACGGCCACCGCCGCAGATGCGGCACTTTGCCAGGTGAAATGGGGCTATCAGGCCCCATTTTTTCGTCCCCTGCTGCACAAAACCACGGCCAGCCGTCCTACAGCGACAACACAGCGCAGCCCAAACAATCGAGTCATCCCTCGGCCCGCCCCTGGCGGCCATTGCGCCCATCGCGGCGGCTTCGCTGGGGACCCACTCCAAAGATTGTTTGACTGCCCATGGCCACCACAGCCGCTACCGATCCCCAGCCCATCGCGTTCAAGGTGCTCACCGTGAACGTGCACAAGGGCTTCACCACCTTCAACCGGCGTTTCATGCTGCATGAGCTGCGGGATGCTGTGCGCGATGTGGCGGCGGATTTGGTGTTTTTGCAAGAGGTGCAAGGCACGCACCACCGGCACGCCAGCCGCTTGGCCAATTTTCCGCAGGTGCCGCACTACGAGTTTCTGGCGGACACCATCTGGTCGCAATACGCCTACGGGCGCAACGCGGTGTATGACAACGGCGACCATGGAAACGCGTTGTTGTCCAAGTTTCCGATCACGCACTACGAGAACCACGACATCTCCATCAGCGGGCCTGAGCGGCGCGGCATGCTGCACTGTGTGCTGCAGCCGCCGGGCCACCACCTGCCGGTGCATGCCATCTGTG
Organism: Acidovorax sp.; assembly: GCF_046314175.1. Taxonomy (GTDB): domain Bacteria; phylum Pseudomonadota; class Gammaproteobacteria; order Burkholderiales; family Burkholderiaceae_C; genus Acidovorax. The sequence goes on from NZ_JBKBXG010000036.1 coordinate 7,166, forward strand.
TGCACCTGGGGCTGCAGGAGTCGCACCGCCAAAAGCAACTCATGCGCGTGTGCGACTTGGTGCGCACCTTCCCTGCCAACGAGCCGGTGGTGCTGGCCGGTGACTTCAACGACTGGCGCAACCGCGCGCACGAGGTGCTGGCGCGCGAGGCGGGCTTGCAAGAGGTGTTTGTACAAGCCTTTGGCCGTGCTGTGCGCACGTTTCCGGCGTCCATGCCGCTGCTGGCGCTGGACCGCATCTATGTGCGCAACGCTGCGGTGCATTCCCCGCTGGCGTTGCCCAAGAAACCGTGGGACAAGCTCTCGGACCATGCGCCTTTGGCGGCGGAGATCCTGCTATGAAACGCCCTGCTTTCCGCCTGCCCCGCTCGACCCGCTGGGTACCGGGCAATCAATTTGAGTTACTGGAAAACGGGGAGGAGTTCTTCCCCCGCGTATTCGACGCCATTGCCCAGGCCCGGCGCGAGGTGATGCTGGAGACCTTCATCCTGTTCGACGACAAGATCGGAAAGGAGCTGCATGCAGCCCTGCTGGTGGCAGCGCAGCGTGGTGTCGAAGTGCATGTGCTGGTGGACGGCTTCGGCTCGCCCGATTTGTCGGATGCGTTTGTGGGCAGCCTGGTGGAGGCAGGTGTGCGGTTTCGAATTTTTGACCCGGGCCGCCCCTTCATGGGGCAGCGCCTGAACGTGCTGCGCCGCATGCACCGCAAGATTGTGGTGGTGGATGGCGAGCTGGGCTTCATTGGCGGCATCAATTACTCGGCCGACCACGTGGCCGACTTTGGCCCTGAGGCAAAGCAGGACTATGCGGTACAGGTGCGCGGGCCCATCGTGGCGCAGATGCACCGTTTCACACGTGAGGCGGTGCTGGACCGCACGGGGCACAAACGTCGCAGCGCCGCAGCCGCTACCGAGCAGCCCCATGCGGGCACGGCCCATGCCATGTTTGTGACACGCGACAACCAGCAGCACACCAATGACATAGAACGCCACTACCGCGTAGCGCTGCGTGCCGCGCGCAGCCGCGTGGTGATTGCCAATGCCTACTTTTTCCCTGGCTACCGGTTCATCCGCGAAATGCGCCGTGCCGCCAAGCGTGGCGTGGATGTGCGCCTGATCCTGCAAGGCCAGCCCGATATGGCCATCGTAAAAACGGCGGCCGGCCTGCTCTACGACCATTTGCAGCGCGCGGGTGTGCGCATTTATGAATACTGCGACCGCCCGCTGCACGGCAAGGTGGCTCTGGTGGACGAGGACTGGTCCACCGTGGGCTCCAGCAACCTCGACCCGCTGAGCCTGTCGCTGAACCTGGAGGCCAACGTGATCATCCAAGACCGCGCCTTCAATACCCACCTGCACCGCCGCCTGTCGCACCTGATGGAGCACAGCTGCAACCAGATTGAAGTCGCAGCGCCCAGCCGATGGAATGGGCTGGCCGTATTGCGCAGCTACGCGGTGTTCCATCTGATGCGCTGGTTCCCGGCCTGGGCAGGCTGGCTGCCCAAACACCAACCCACGATCACGCTGGCCAACCCGGGAGCTGCAGGCACGACCGGGGCCGAACCCGCCAACAGCCCGGCTGCCTGAACACGCCTGAGCGATCCTTCCATGGCCGCCCCCACCTTGCTCGCCGATACAGACACCACCGACACCGACGCCACGGATGGGCCGGGGCGCCGGAGCGGCTGGCGCAATTGGCCCCAGCAGGCCTGGTGGCCGTGGGCGACCCGGGGTGTTGCAGCCGCTTTTTTTGCGGTGGTGGCCTGGCTGATCTTTCAGCAGGCGCGCACCGTGGACTGGCCCGCTGTGCTGCAGGCCCTGCGCGATCTGCCCGCCACCGCGCTGGCAGTGGCGGGTGCCCTGGCGTTGCTAAGCCACTTCACGTACGGCACGTTCGACTGGGTGGGTCGCTATTGCAGCGGCCATCAATTGACGCGCCCGACAACGCTGGGCATTGCCATGACCAGCTACCCGTTCACCCTCAACCTGGGTTCGCTGATTGGCGGCGTGGGCGTGCGCTACCGGCTGTACGCACGGCGTGGCGTGGACCCCGGCACCATCGGCCAGGTGGTGGGCACCAGCATCGTGACGAACTGGGTGGGGTACCTGCTGCTGGCGGGTGTCCTGGCCTGGCTGTGGCAGCCTCCTGCGGTGGCGGGATGGGCTGTGGAGCTTTGGCAATGGCGCCTTGGCGGCACCGTGCTGGGTGTTCTGCCACTGGCCTATGTGGGAATGTGTGCCTTGCGCAGTGGCCGCGCGCTTTCGTTGCGCGGCCATGAGTTTCCTCTGCCGCATTGGCTCGTCGCACTGTGGCAGGTGGGCGTGTCAGCCGCCAACTGGATGCTGATGGGTGCCGCGCTGTGGACGGTGCTGCAGGGCCAGGTCAGCTACCCCGCCGCGCTGGCCACCGTGTTGCTGGGGGCGGTGGCCGGGCTGGTGCTGCGTGTGCCTGCGGGCCTGGGCGTGCTGGAGGCCGTGGGCGTTGCGCTGCTGGCCACCAAGGCGCTGGGGCAAGAAGAAGTGCTGGCCGCCTTGCTGGCTTACCGGGCGTTGTATTACTTTGGGCCCCTGGTGCTGGCGGCCGTGGCGTTGGGCGTGGCAGAGCTGCGCTGGCGCCAGCAGGCCAACCCGGATGCAGAAAGCACCGCAGAGCAGAAAATATGAGTAAAATCTGCCTCTAGCGCTTATCCATCAAGCGCTAGCAGCTATTGATTTGATAGTAATTTAGACAAGTTGCTCCACGCGACTTTCCCGCCCCGGATTCCATCCGCAGCGCACACCCCGTATCATCGCGGCCCCACGCCATTGCAACCCGCCCGATCGACACGGGCCCGCAAGAACATGATCCGACTCTCCGAAATCCGGCTGCCCTTCACCGTGGCCGAAGCCCCCGAGGCGCCCCTGCGCGCCGCTGCCAACCAGATCCTGGGCCTGGCCGACGCCGATATCGCCCACCTGCATGTCTTCAAGCGCAGCTTCGATGCGCGCAAGGCCGACCTGCTGGCGGTCTACATCGTGGACATCACCCTCGCGCAGCCCGCGCGTGAAGCCGCCCTGCTGGCCCAGTTTGCGGGTAACCCGCACATCCAGCCCACACCCGACATGGCCTGGCACCCCGTGGGCCAGGCGCCTGCCGACCTGCCCCTGCGCCCCGTGGTGGTGGGCTTTGGCCCCTGCGGCATCTTTGCCGCGCTGGTGCTGGCGCAGATGGGCTTCAAGCCCATCGTGCTGGAGCGCGGCAAGCCCGTGCGCGAGCGCACCAAGGACACCTGGGGCCTGTGGCGCAAGCGCGAGTTGCATGCCGAAAGCAACGTGCAGTTTGGCGAAGGCGGTGCGGGCACCTTCAGCGACGGCAAGCTCTACAGCCAGATCAAGGACCCGCGCCACCTGGGCCGCAAGGTCATGAACGAATTTGTGAAGGCCGGTGCGCCCGAAGAAATTCTGTACGTGGCGCACCCCCATATCGGCACCTTCAAGCTGGTGAAGGTGGTGGAGAACTTGCGCGAGCAGATCATTGCGCTGGGCGGCGAGATCCGCTTTGAGCAGCGCGTGACGGACGTGATCGTTGAGAGCACTGGAGAAAACCGCCACCTGCGCGGCCTCAAGGTGCTGAACCAGGCCACGGGCGAAACGACCGAGCTGCGTGCCGACCACGTGGTGATGGCGCTGGGCCACAGCTCGCGCGACACCTTCGCCATGCTGTACCAGCGTGGCGTGGCCATGGAGGCCAAGCCCTTTTCCATCGGTTTTCGCATCGAGCACCCGCAGGGCGTGATCGACCGCGCGCGCTGGGGCCGCCACGCGGGCCACCCGCTGCTGGGCGCGGCCGACTACAAGCTGGTGCACCACGCCGCCAACGGCCGTGCGGTCTACAGCTTCTGCATGTGCCCCGGCGGTACCGTGGTGGCCGCCACCAGCGAGCCCCACCGCGTGGTGACCAACGGCATGAGCCAGTATTCGCGCAACGAGCGCAACGCCAACGCGGGCATGGTGGTGGGCATCGACCCGCGCGACTACCCCACCGACCCGGCGGCGTTTGAAACCCACCTGGGCAAGACCTACGGTGTGGAAAGCCTCCCTGCCGGGCAGTTTCACCCGCTCGCGGGCAGCGTGCTGCAGCGGCAGCTCGAATCCAACGCCTTTGTTCTGGGCGGGCGCGACTACAGCGCGCCGGGCCAGCTGGTGGGCGACTTCATCAGCGGCACGCCATCCAAACAACTGGGTGACGTGGAGCCGTCTTACAAGCCCGGCGTAGCCCTGGGCGACCTGCACGCCGCCCTGCCCGGCTACGCCGTCGAAGCGCTGCGCGAGGCGCTGCCCGTGTTCGGCCGCAAGATCAAAGGGTTTGACATGCACGACGCGGTGCTGACGGGCGTGGAGACGCGCACCTCGTCCCCGCTCAAGATTGGGCGGGGCGACAACCTGCAAAGCCTGAACACCGCCGGGCTGTACCCGGCCGGTGAAGGTGCCAGCTACGCGGGCGGCATCTTGTCGGCGGGCGTCGACGGCATCAAGGTGGGCGAAGCCGTGGCGCGCAGCCTGCTGGGCACCGGCGCTGCATGACCACGGCGACCCTGGCGCGCCCCAGCATGGCGCAGTTTGTCGCCGCAGCCCTCTCCATGGCAGTGGTTGTGCTGGCATCCAACATCCTGGTCCAGTTCCCCATCAACGACTGGCTGACCTGGGGTGCCATCACCTACCCGGTGGCTTTTCTGGTGAGCGAACTGGTCAACCGCGCCCATGGGCCGCAGCAGGCCCGGCGCGTGGCGTGGGTGGGGTTTGCCGTGGCCGTGGCGGCCTCGCTGGTGCTGGCGCCAGCGCGCATTGCGGTGGCTTCGGGCATGGCGTTTTTGCTGTCGCAGTGGCTGGACATTGGCGTGTTTGACCGGCTGCGGCACGGCACCTGGTGGCGGGCGCCGCTGGTGGCCACGGTGCTCGCGGCGGTGCTGGACACCGCCGTGTTCTGGAGCATTGCGTTTGCAGGCACCGAGGGGCCCTGGGTAACCTGGGCGCTGGGCGATCTGGCCGTGAAGCTGGTGCTGGGCGTGGCGTTGCTGTTGCCGTTTCGCCTGCTCATCGGCCGCCAGCTGGCGCAGCGAGCCGCCTGAAGGAGCAGCGCGCTACAGCCGTGGTGGACTACTTGCGCTGCAAGAAGTCCACCGCCAGTGCCGCCAGCGTGCGGGCGCCCACCGGCAGCTGGTCTTCGTCGATGTCGAACAGCGGCGAATGGTTGGACGGCGCGGTCTTGAAGTCCTTGCCCTTGGGCGGAGCTCCCAGGAAGAAGAAGAACCCGGGCGCCACTTTCTGGAACTCCGAGAAGTCTTCCGAGCCGCTCACCTTGGGGATGATCATGGCCTTGCCGGCCGTGGCGAGCTTGAGTGCGGGCAGGGACGCAGCCGTCAGCTCGGCGGGGTTGGTGGTGACCGGGTAAGCCACAGGGCCAAACCGTACCTTGGCCTTGGCACCGCTCGATGCAGCGATCTGCTCGGCCGTGGTGGTGATGCGTTTCAGGGCTTCTTGGCGCATGCCTTCGTCAAAGGTGCGCAGCGTGCCCAGCATCTCGACACTGTCCGGGATGATGTTGTAGCGCGTGCCGCCCTGGATCTGGCCGATGGTGATGACGGCGGGCTCCTGGCTGATGTTGAGCTGGCGGCTCACCACCGTCTGCAAGCCCAGCACCACTTGGCTGGCGGCCACGATGGGGTCCACCGCATTCCAGGGCGACGAGCCGTGGCCGCCGCGGCCTTCCACCTGAATGCTGATGTTGTCCGAGCCGGCCATCAACGGGCCGCTGCGGTAGCCCACCACGCCCGAGGGCAGGTTGGCGGTGATGTGCAAGCCGTAGATGGCCTGCACATCCTTCAACGCGCCCTCTTCCACCATGGCCTTGGCGCCAAAGCTGGGCACCTTGCCATTGGCATCGGGCTCTACCGGCGCGCCTTCTTCCGCGGGCTGGAAGATGAATTTGATGGTACCGGGCAATTGGGCCTTCATGCCCGCCAGCGCCTCGGCCGCGCCCATCAGCATGGCCACGTGGGCATCGTGCCCGCAGGCGTGCATTACCGGCACTTCCTTGCCCAGGTAGGTGGACTTGACCTTGGAGGCGAACGGCAGGCCGGTGTTCTCTGGCACGGGCAAGGCGTCCATATCGGCACGCAATGCCACCACCTTGCCCGGCAGGCCGCCCTTCAGGGTGCCCACCACACCGGTGCCGCCCACGTTGGTCTGCACTTCCATGCCCAGCTTCTTCAAGTGATCGGCCACCAGCTTGGCGGTGCGCACTTCCTGACCCGACAGCTCCGGGTGGGCATGGATGTCACGGCGCCAGTTGACCATCTTGGCGGCCACGCCATTGATCGCTGCGTCGATGGTTTGCAAGCCAGCGGCGTCCAGTGCCTGGGCCTGTGCGGACGATACGAACGTCAGCCCGCTGATGAGCAGGCCGGAGGCCAGCGAAATGGCAGAGAGGGGTTTGTGCATGTTGGAGCAGATCCGTACGGTGAAAGAGCCAGAGGAGGAGCGCGGTGAAGAACCCCACCGCGCATTCATGCTACGGGCCACCCCAGCGTTGCAGACAAGCGAGAATGGCCATCCATAGAGCCAATATCGCCATGCCCTCTTCCTCTGTCTCGTCCGCGACGGCCCCGGTTTTTCGGGTGGACATCCCGCTGCTGCCCGAATCGGCCGTGGGCAACGCGCTGCAGTTCATCGACCTGCTGCGCAGCGCCAACCTGCTGGCCGGGCTGCGCTTGGGCGCCAGCGCACCGCGGCTGGCGTGGCGGCTGCTGGATGCAAGAGGGGCGCCCCTGCCTGTTCTGCCCGGCCCCCTGGCGGCCTACACCCCCACGCCTGCAGAGCCACCCAGCGGTCCACCGTTCGCGCTGTTCATCCCGTCATTCCATACGGCAGACATCCCGGCCATCCGCAACGCCGTGGCGCGCAACGGCCCGCTCGTTCGCCATATCGGGATCGCGCTGGACGCCGGGCAAAAGGTATTCACTTTGGGAAACGGCGCCTGGCTGGCCGCCGAGAGCGGACGCCTGAATGGCCGGCAGGTCAGCCTGCCGTGGTTTTATGTGGCGGGTTTTGAGCGGGACCATCCGGACATCGGCTTCGCACTGGGCCAGGACATCGCTGAAGACGGCCCGTGGATCAGCGGTGCACTGCCGATCAGCGTCGGCGACCTGGCCGTTTCTTTGATACGCCACACCTTGGGCAGCGCGCTGGCTGAGGCCTGCGCCACCGTGCTAACCCCCGACCACGAACGCACCCGCGCGGCATTGCAGGCCAACGCGCAACAACACATCCCCGCCACCCGCGACAGCACCCTGGCCCGCGCCATTGCCTGGATGGAAGCGCACCTGGACGAGCCGTATTCGCTGGCCAGGCTGGCCGAGGCCGCAGCGGTGAGCACGCGGACCTTGCTGCGGCACTTTCAGCAAGAGCTGTCACAGTCGCCGCTGGACCACCTGCACAGCCTGCGCTGTGCACGCGCCAAGGTCATGCTGGAGGTGACGCTGGAAAGCGTGCCCAGCATTGCCGTGGCCTGCGGCTACAGCGACCCCGCCGCGTTTCGCCGCATCTTTGCGCGCTACACCGGCATGGCCCCGGGGGAATACCGCCAACGCCACGCATTGCGCGCACCGCGCAGGCGCTGGCGCGTGGATGTGGCTGCGCGCTGAGGAGGCTTGGTCACTCGTTCAACGCCTCGGCTGCCGCGCCCATGCTGGCAGCAGAAGTCCCTGATTAACGCAGCGCTACTGCGGATGAACCCGCCGCGCCCTGCGGCAGGCGGAACGCTTCCACCAGTTCGGCCAGTTGCTGCGCCTGCACACGCAGGCCCTGGGCGGCGGCGGAAGATTCCTCCACCAGTGCAGCGTTCTGCTGCGTCATCTGGTCAAGCTGCGAGACGGCCTCGCCGACCTGGCTCAGGCCGGTGGTCTGCTCCCGCGCGGCGGTGCTGATCTCGCCAATGATGGTGGCCACTTGCCGCACGGAATCGACAATTTCACCCATCGTGCTGCCCGCCGCGTGGACCAGCTGAGTGCCTTCACCCACCTGCCGCACGCTGTCGCTGATCAAGCCGCCAATCTCCTTGGCTGCCGTGGCAGAGCGCTGCGCGAGGCTGCGCACCTCGCTGGCCACCACGGCAAAGCCCCGGCCTTGTTCGCCCGCGCGGGCGGCTTCCACCGCGGCGTTCAGCGCGAGGATATTGGTCTGGAAGGCAATGCCATCGATCACGCTGGTGATGTCGGCAATGCGGCGCGACGACAGCGCAATGCCTTCCATGGTGCCCACCACACGGTCCACCGCCTCGCGCCCGCGCTGGGCCACGCCGCTGGCACCGGTGGCCAGGGTGCTGGCCTGGGCAGCGGCGTCGGCGCTGTGGCGCACGGTGGCCAGCAGTTCTTCCATGCTGGCGGCGATCTCTTCGAGGTTGGATGCGGTTTGCTCGGTACGCGCCGACAGGTCGCTGTTACCCGCAGCGATCTCGCTGCTGGCACCCGCCACCGACGTGCTGGCCTGGCGCATGCCCACCACCAAATCAGCCAGCCGCGCCTGCATGCCGCCCAGGCGCGACAGCAAGGCCTGCAGCTCGTCGCGATTGCTCGCTGCATGCGACGGCACGGCGGTGGTGAGGTCGCCCTCGGCGATGCGGTCAGTCACCTCCGAGGCCTGCGCCAACGGCTTCAGGATGGAGCGCGACAGCAGCCAGGCGCATGCAAGGCTCAGCAACAGCCCCACCAGCGATCCCGCGGCCAGCAGGGTGATGCCCTGCTGCTCACTGCGCTCAGCCGCGTCGCGGGCCTCTGCCACGCGCTGGCGTTGGAACTCAGCGAGCTTGTTCACTGCTGCGGCATAGGCATCGGCCGCAGGGCGCAGCTGGTTGGCGATGGCATCGGGAGGCAGGGCCTCGCCGCCCTTGCGGCGTTTCACGAGGTCGTCCCGCACGGTTCTGAATCCGTTGCCGGATTTGTCGATGGCGTCGAACAGCGTCTTCGACTCGGCGTCGTCTGCCAGCTCATCCAGACGCTTGCGCACCTCGGCCGACCGCGCCGAGGTGATCTTGCGGTCAGCGTCGATGCGGGCGGCGTAGGCGGGGTTGTCAATCTCCAGCAGGGTCTCGGCACGCACCGAGCTGAGCACCACAATGGCGTGAAGTTCTCGCGCCAACAACGCCCGCTCGGAGGAGTGTCCACCCAGGTCATCGGCAATGTCTTGCAGTCCGGCCAGCCGCCAGATCCCCACCGCAGCGGACAGCGACATCACCAGACACACAACGCCAAAGGCCAGAGCCAGGCGCATGGCAACACGGGCGTGGGAGAGTTTCATAAAGAGGTCCGCAGAAGAAGGGAAGGCCGACGGAAGAAGCCGTCAGGTTTACCTATAGGCTTGGGCTCCCAGAGGCTCTTCCTAGCTTATCGACAAATCGTTACAAGCGCTTGAGCCTGATGCCGAGCCGCAACAGCCGGTCCAAAAAGGCAAACCGCCGCAGGGCGCGAACCCTGCAGCGGTTTTCAGGAGGCTGCGGCGAGCGTCTCGCCGCTTGTGCAGACCTTAACCCTGCTGCGCGTTCTGCAGCGCGGCAATGCGCTCTTCGATGGGCGGGTGGGTGCTGAACAGCTTGCCGATGCCCCCGGCAATGCCCATGGCAGCCATGCTCTTGGGTAGTTCTGCGGGGTGGCTACCGCCCAGGCGGGCCAGGGCGTTGATCATCGGCTGGCGACGGCCCATGAGCTGAGCAGCGCCTGCATCGGCGCGGAACTCGCGCTGGCGGCTGAACCAGGCCACGATGATCGCAGCCACAAAGCCGAGCAGGATATCGAGCACGATGGTCGTCACGTAGTATCCGATGCCCGGGCCGGAGCTGTTTTCATCGTTCTTGCGCAAGAAGCTGTCCACTGCGTAGCCGATCACGCGCGACAGAAACACCACAAAGGTGTTCATCACGCCCTGAATCAGCGTCATGGTCACCATGTCGCCGTTGGCGATGTGGGCGACCTCGTGGCCGATGACGGCCTCGACTTCTTCACGCGTCATGCCTTGCAGAAGGCCGGTGGACACTGCCACCAACGCGTTGTTCTTGAAAGCACCCGTGGCAAACGCATTGGGGTCGCCCGGGAAGATACCCACTTCCGGCATGCCGATACCGGCCTTGTCGGCAAAACCTCGCACGGTGTCCACAATCCAGCGCTCGTCAGCCGAACCGGTGCCGTCGATGATCTGCACCTTGGCGCTCCACTTGGCCATGGGCTTGCTGATCAGCAGCGAGATGATGGCGCCGCCAAAGCCCATGATCAGCGAGAAACCGAGCAACGCAGTGAGGTTGAGCCCGTTGGCCGTGAGGAAGCGGTTGACGCCCAGCAGGCTCGCCACCACGCCCAACACCAGCACAACGGCAAGGTTGGTCATTACAAATAACAGGATCCGTTTCATGAGTTCTCCGTAGGACAAACAAACAAGGGTGTTGCGGGTTCAGATGGGGGCCGCAGTCCGCGCTTCAAGCCAGCCCGTCCAGACGGCATGAAGGCCTCCGTCGCCCCATTTTGGCAAGTGCTGCAGGAAGTGCCGCTGGCCGCGATTTATCGCGCTATGTTAGGTGCAAATCTGCACCAGGGCCTTATCACACAGGCCTCGGCGGGAATTAGCGCCCCGCCGCAACGCACCCCGCGCGCGGCGCCCTGAACACCTGCGCATCCGCATAGAAAGCCGGATCCTCATTGGCGGCCCACCAGCCCGGCACGCCGAGCACGGGCAAAGGCACAAAGGGCTTGGTGGCCCAATGCGCAGGCTGCATCTCGGTGGCAAGCCAGGCATCCAGATTTACTATTGAATTGATAGCTGCCTGCGCTTTATAGACGTGCGCCACGATGGGTTTTCGGGGTGAAACCAGCTTTTCGAGCAAGGCATGCCCCAGCAAAACCAGCTGCGCCTGCTGCCAGAGCGGGCGCAGGTCCACAAACAGCCGATGCCAGTCCCGCGCCTGCAGGGCCTCCCATAACGCTGGCGGCGCGTGCAGCACGGCCCCGTTTTCATCAAACACCGTGAGCGCATCCCGCAAGGGCCCACGCACCGCCTGCACGCCGTCGGCGGCTATTGCGTGCGCCTGCAAGGCGTTCAGCTGGCGCTTGGTCTGCGGGAAGTGCAGCCAGACCAGGCCGTTGAAGAAGTCATGCAGGTTGTCACGGGTGGGGACCTGGCGGGTATCGAAGATGAATTGCTCGTAGGCGGTGCCCTGGGGCAACTCATGTTGCATCACAAAGCGCATCGGACACGTGCTACCGGCGGCTGCCTGCAGCACGTTATGCGCCGCACATCCGCGTTGCAGCATCTGCTGCGCCATCGGCTCGCCTGCAGTGCGCCACGTTTCCAACCAGGGTGCGGCCCAATCAATCGCGCCGAAGGGACCGTGACCTACACCAGCCGCCACGGCAACGCTTCCCCTGCGCGCAGCGGCTTCAGCTCTGCTTCGCCAAACGCAAAGCTGTCGGGCGGAGTCCAGGACTCCCGATTCAGGGTGATGGTGCCGGTGTTGCGCGGCAGGTTGTAGAAATCGGGGCCGTGGAAGCTGGCGAAGCCTTCGAGCTTGTCGAGCGCGCCTGCGTTGTCAAACGCCTCTGCATACATCTCGATGGCGGCGTGGGCGGTGTAGCAGCCTGCGCAGCCGCTGGCGTGCTCTTTGAGGTGCGCGGGGTGCGGCGCGCTGTCGGTGCCCAGGAAGAACTTGGTGCTGCCGCTGGTAGCCGCCTGCACCAGCGCCACGCGGTGGGTTTCGCGCTTGAGCACGGGCAGGCAGTAGTAGTGCGGGCGCACGCCGCCAATGAAGATGGCGTTGCGGTTGTACAGCAGGTGGTGCGCGGTGATGGTGGCGGCGGTGAAGCGGTCTGCACTGGCCACGTAATCGGCCGCGTCCTTGGTGGTGATGTGTTCAAAGACGATTTTCAGCTCGGGGAAGTCGCGGCGCAGCGGAATGAGTTGCTGCTCGATGAACACGGCCTCGCGGTCGAACAGGTCGATATCGCTGCTGGTAACCTCGCCGTGCACCAGCAGCAGCAGGCCCGACTTCTGCATGGCTTCGAGCGTCTTGTAGGTCTTGCGCAGGTCGGTCACGCCGGCGTCGCTGTTGGTGGTGGCGCCAGCGGGGTAGAGCTTGCAGGCCACCACGCCCGCATCCTTGGCGCGCGCGATTTCTTCGGGCGGCAGGTTGTCGGTAAGGTACAGCGTCATCAAAGGCTCAAAACTCATGCCTGCAGGCACGGCGGCCAGGATGCGCTGTTTGTACGCCAGGGCCTGCTCCGCCGTGGTCACGGGCGGGCGCAGGTTGGGCATGATGATCGCGCGGCCGAACTGGGCCGCCGTGTGTGGCACCACGGTGTGCAGCGCCTCACCGTCGCGCACGTGCAGGTGCCAGTCGTCGGGGCGGGTGATGGTGAGGGTGGAACCGTCGGCGGAAGGGGGGGTGTGGGGTGCGGCTGTCATGGGCAGCATTGTCCCATTGGCTCCAATACTATTAATTTTATAGCATCTAGCGCTTATCCAGTAAGCGCTAGATGCCAAAAATACTCAAAATTCAGAGCAGCACCGCGTCATTCGGCGGAAATGCCCGCCTTGCGCACCACCTCGCCAAAACTCACCAGGCGCTCGGACATCATCTTTTCGAACGCGGCAGGCGGCATTTCTTCGGGCACGATCACGCCGCGGTCTTTGAGGTTGGCCACCATTGCGGGCGACGTAGCAACCTGGCGCACAGCCTTGTACAGCGTCTGCACGATGGCGTCGGGCGTGCCGCCGGGTGCGGCCAGGCCGGTCCATGAGGTGAGGTTGAGTTCGGGGTGACCGACCTCGGCCATGGTGGGCACATCGGGCAGCTGGGGCAGGCGCTGGTCGGCCGCTACGGCCAGGGCGCGCACCTTGCCCGCCTGGATGTGCGGCAGCATGATGACGAGGTTGTCGAGGATGAACTGCACCTCGTTGCCCAGCACGCCGGTGATCAGCGGCGTGCCGCCCCGGTAGGGAATGTGCGTGGTGAACACGCCGGTGGAGACCTTGAGCATTTCCACATTGAGTTGGCCCATGCTGCCCACGCCGCCGCTGCCGTAGTTGAGCTTGCCAGGGTTCTTCTTGGCGTAGTCCACAAACTCCTTGAAGGTCTTGAACGGCAGGCTGCTGTGCACCACCAGCGCGTTGGGCTGGCGGCCCAGGATGGCAATGTTCTCGAAGTCCTTCACCGGGTCATAGCCGATCTTGGGCTGGGTGAGCGGGTTGGCCAGGTGGCTGCTTTGCGACGACACCACCAGCGTGTAGCCATCGGCCTTGGCACGCGCCACATACTGCGCGCCCACCGAGCCGCCCGCACCGGCGCGGTTTTCCACGATGACGGGCACACCCAGCACACGCGACAGCGGCTCGGAATACTGGCGCGCCATGATGTCCACCGACCCGCCGGGCGGGAACGGCACCACCAGCGTGATGGGGCGCGAGGGGTATTTGTCTTGCGACATGGCAGGCAAGGCTGCGAGGCCTGCAAGGCCCAGGCCGGTGGTCAGGATGTGGCGGCGGGAAGGTGTGGTGGTCATGGCTGTCAAAGCACTCGGATAAAAGAACGATGAATGGAGGGGAAAGGGGTCAGGGATGCGCCAGCACGGCCAGCGCCAGGGCCTGTGCACGCGGGACAAAGGTGGACAACTCGCAGTACTCGCGTTCGGTGTGCGCGTGGCCGCCCACGGGGCCGGTGGCGCACAGCGTGGGCACGCCCACCGAGGCAGTGAGGCCACTGTCGGCCGCGCCGCCGGTGAATTCGCCCTGCACCTCAAAGCCCAGCGCGCGTGCGCCTTGCTGGTAGAGCGCCAGCAGGTCATCGGGCGTGGGTTTCATGGGCATGGTGCGGCGGGCGGTGGTGATGCGGCCCTGGGTGCGGGGCACGGATTCTTCTTCGACGATGGCGCGCACACGCTCCAGCAGTTGGTCGGGGTCGGTGTCGGCGGTGAAGCGCAGGTCCACCTCGGCCCGCGCGTGAGGGGCCACCATGTTGGGCACGACGCCGCCCTGCACCACGCCCACGTTGCAGGTGACGCCCGTGGCCGGGTCGGTCATCGCATGCAGCGCCAATGTCTTGCGGGCCAGGGCCTCGATGGCGCTGGCGCCTGCAGCGTGGTTGATGCCCGCATGCGCAGCCACACCCTGCACCTCAAACTCAACCACCATCGAGCCCTTGCGACTGGTGACCACGTTGCCGCTGACGCGGCCAGGCTCGGCGTTGAACACGGCCCGCGCGCCGCGCACGCGGGCCATGATGAGGTCGCGCGTGGCAGGTGAACCAATCTCTTCATCGCACGAGAAAAACAGGTGCAGCGGCGCGCTCAGGCCGCCACAGCGCGCAAAGGCCTCGGCCACAAACACGTTCAGCACCAGACCGGACTTCATGTCGGCCACGCCGGGGCCATAGGCTCGCCCGGCTTCTTCGCGATAGGGGCGTTTGGCCACTGTGCCTGCGGGGAACACGGTGTCCATGTGCCCCATGAGGATGATGGGCGCGCCATCGGCTGCAGCGCCCTCTGCCGGGTTGACCTGCGCATGCAGCAGCACGCCATAGCCGGGCACGGGCTCAAACTGCACCGGCACACCGGCCGCCTGCAGGCGCTCGGCCAGCGCATGGGCCACGGCCGTCACACCCGCTTCATCGCGGCTGCCGCTCTCGATGTTGACCACTTTCTGCAACAGATCTTGCATAGCCTGCTGCTGACCGGCGAGCCAGTCCACAATCTGCTGCCGCACCTGCGCACCGCCGTTTCCTTGCGTATCGAGCATCTTTCCCCTTTGAGAAGCCCCTTCCACGGGGCAAAATTTGGGTGGCAGTGTTGCACGTGAACCTAGTGTTTGCAATACATTTTTCACAAAAGAGACATTTATGAAATTATCGTTGCAGACACAATCAGGACTGCTGACCGAGAGGCTGGCACGCCAAGGCGGCGAGCTGACGGCCAGCGAACGCGCGCTGGCCGAGGCCCTGGGGCGCGACTACCCCCACGCGCTGCTGGAATCGGCCACCGCCCTGGCAACCCGCACCGGCACCAGCGCATCAACCGTGGTGCGGCTGTTTGCCAAGCTCGGCTACGCCAGCTATGCCGAAGCGCAGCGCGAGGCGCGAGCCGAGGTTACGGCCCTGCTGCAGACGGCCGGGCAGCGTGCGCCAGTCACTATCGGCACGCAGCGCAGCCTGCAGCAGTGTGTGGACGATGCCTTGTTACACGACCAGCACAACATCACCGCCACACGCGACGGGCTGGACATGGCGGCATTCGAGGCGATTGCCAGTCGGCTGGCACAAGGCAGTGGTCGCGTCTTCGTACTGGCGCAGATCAACAGCGCCCCCGTGGCCGCCTGGCTGGCGCTGCACCTGAACATGTGCCGCCCCGGTGTGCATGAATTGGGGGCAGGTGCCGTGGACGCGACCGACCAGTTGCTGTGGATTCAGCCTGAAGACGCGCTGCTGGCCTTCAGCATCCGCCGCTACGCCAGCGGGCCGGTGAAGGTGGCGCAGCGCTTTCGCGACGCAGGCGCCCAGGTGCTGGCCATTACCGATAGCGCCACCGCCCCGCTGGCCGCGCTGGCCCACTACCGCGTGCAGGTGCGCACGTCCAACGCGTCGCCATTCGACTCGTACACCGCTGCGTTCTTCCTGTGCAACGCCTTGGTGTCGGCCGTGGCCCAGCTGCGGCACAAGGCGGTGTCTGAGGCGCTTAAACGGCGCGACGAGCTGTGGACGGGATTTGAATCGCAGCTTATTGTGGACAGCCCCCCTGCGCGCAAGTCATCGCGCAGATAGCGCCGGAGCCCTGCCCCAGGCTCAGTTCTGGTCAGCCTTTCGGCGCCATGCGTTGAAGCGCCGCGCGATCTTCGGGGCGATGCGGTCGAACGCCTCCCAGCTGTCAGGTGTCATGGCCTCGTCGTCGTCGCGGAAGTGGTTTGAGGACTGGAACACGGTATTTACGTCGCTCACCCAGCGCTCGGCATCGGGCGTGTCAAAGCCCATGTAGTAGGTGCGCCAGAATCCCGAGGTACCTGCAGCCAAGTCGTCGGTCCAGACCACGCGCCCGCAGGGACCATGTAGCAGTTGCAGCGGCGTTGCCGTGCGCTCGTGCCAGGGCTTGAGCACACTCACTGGGTAGCGCTCGGGGTCCAGCAGCCCCTGCAGAGCACACCAAGTCACTAAGAATGCGTCCTCCACGTATACAAGGTGCTTGATCATCTCGTAATCGGCGCTGGCCTCCATGAAACAACGTTCCGTCGGCAGGCGCGCATCAATGCGCTCAACGCCGTTTCCCGCGTCCGAGCACAGGAAAGTCAGCTCCAGCGTACTGCTGACCGCCTGCTTCACGAAGTTGTCGCCCTCCTCGGGGCCTGGGAACTGTCCCCAGGAAAGGCCATCGGGCAGAGGAACCAGCCCCGCTGCCTTTACCGGCAGGGCGATGCGCGTGACATAGGTGCGCCAGAGGCGCCCGTCCTTGCTGGGCGGCCAGAAGCCACGGTGCTTGGGCGCCATCGAGGCGCTGACTTCGATGCCGTTTGCGCGCACCGAGACATAGGTGCTGTTGTTGTGCGGCGTGGCAGGCCTGAGCGGCTTGGCCCCCACGGCGGACAACCAGTGCTGCACCAGCGGATCGTCGATGCGCCGACCGATGCAGGCCAACATCTGGTCCCAGAGATTGCCCTCAGCGACCGGGGCCTCGACAAGGCTTGCCTGCGCCCCGGATGCCGCCGCGTCGTCTAGCGGCAACCGCCCGGCAATAGCGTCTTCCATCCAGCCGTCGAAGTCGGGCCAGCGCTCCTCGGCTTCGGCAAGAATGTCTTCACCGGTCTCGGGCACCGACAGTCCTTGTGCCCCCAACCACTCCAACAGCTCGGGCGCCACCTCACCGTCTGCCTCCGGCGGCTCATCCAGGTTGTCATACAGCGAAAACTCGTCATAGCCCAAACCGAGTAGCCGCAGGAACTGCGCGGCATCGCTGGCCAGCACCCGGCCACCGCCTTCGGAGCTAAGGTACACCACCGGCATGCCACCCTGTGGTGCACGCCAGATGGCGATGGTCGAGCCGTCCGGCTCGACGCCAAACACACCCAGGTGCCGTGCCGCTGCCTGCCCGCCGACATGCCCCTCCTCTCCGAAATAGCGCGCCACGGCGCTGGGCGGCTCGCAGTGGAAGGCAAACGAGCCGCTCGCATCGGCGCCCGGCTCACACAGCGCCGGGAAAGCCCGCAGCAGGTCGCTCAGGGCGGTGGGCACAGGCAGGTCTGCCGGGAATTCAAAAGGACTGTCGCTGGTGGAGATGATCATGTTCAGGCGGGTTCCATCAGGCTGCGGCCGTGTACCACGCTTCGGCGCACGGCACAGGCATCGGAAGTGGGACAAGACGTGCGAACCTAGCACAGCACCGTTTCGGAGGCACTGCCGCCTACCGCACCGATCCACAACGAAAAAGGCGCCCTAAGGCGCCTTGCGTGACATCCTGCACACTGCGCCACGTTTGCAGGCGCGCGTGTGCAGCATGTTCAGTGCTGCAGAATCTTGTTGAGGAAGTCCTTGGTGCGGGGCTGGCGTGCATCCGGGTTGTTAAAGAAATCGTCCTTGGAGCAGTCTTCCAGGATCTTGCCGCCCACGTCCATGAAGATCACACGGTTGCTGACCTTGCGGGCAAAGCCCATTTCGTGGGTCACGCACATCATGGTCATGCCTTCGTTGGCCAAGCCCACCATCACGTCCAGCACTTCGCCGACCATTTCAGGGTCAAGCGCCGACGTAGGCTCGTCAAACAGCATCACGATGGGGTCCATCGACAAGGCGCGCGCAATGGCCACACGCTGCTGCTGGCCGCCCGACAGTTGGCCCGGAAACTTGTCTTTGTGCGCCATCAGGCCCACACGTTCGAGCATCTTGAGGCCACGCTTCTTGGCGTCGTCGGCACTGCGGCCCAGCACCTTGACCTGAGCAATCGTCAGATTCTCCGTCACCGACAGGTGGGGAAACAGCTCAAAGTGCTGGAACACCATGCCCACGCGGCTGCGCAGCTTGGGCAGGTCCGTCTTGGGGTCGTGCAGTTTGATGCCATCCACCGTGATCTCGCCCTTTTGAAAGGGTTCGAGCGCATTGATGGTCTTGATCAGCGTGGACTTGCCCGAGCCCGAGGGGCCGCAGACCACCACCACTTCACCCTTTTGGATGGTGGCCGTGCATTCGTTGAGCACCTGCACGGGGCCATACCACTTGGATACGTTTTTGAGTTCGATCATTTCTTTTTCCTCAATCCAATCTCTTTAGCACCAGCGTCGATCAGCGGATGATCGCTATCTTCTGGTGCAGGCGCTTGACCGCCCACGACAGCGCAAAGCACATCACAAAGTACAGCACGGCTGCTGCCAGGTACGCCTCGATGGGACGGCCAAAGTTCTTGCCCGCCACTTCAAAGCCCTTGAGCATGTCGTAGGCGCCAATCGCGTAGACCAGCGACGTGTCCTGGAACAGGATGATGGTCTGTGTGAGCAGCACCGGCAGCATGTTGCGGAACGCCTGGGGCAGCACCACCAGCTTCATGTTCTGGCCGTAGGTCATGCCCAGCGCCTGGCCTGCGTGCACCTGACCCCGGGGAATGGACTGGATACCCGCGCGCATGATTTCGCTGAAATACGCCGCTTCAAACGCGATGAAGGTGATGATGGCCGACATCTCGGCGCCGATGGGGCGACCGATGATGGCAGGCATCAGCAGGAAGAACCACAGGATCACCATCACCAGCGGAATGCTGCGCATGCCGTTGACATAGATAGTGGCGGGCACTTCGAGCCACTTCTTGCCCGACAGCCGCATGAGCGCCAGCACCGTGCCAAAGAGCACACCACCAATCGTGGCAATCACCGTAAGCGTCAGGCTGAAGTACAGCCCCTTGAGCACGAAGTTGGAGATCAGGTCCCAGTTGTAGAAGGAGAAATCGATCTTCATATCAATGCCCCCCTCCGGCCGCGCCACTCACCACCATGCCAGGGATGCGCGCACGCTTTTCAATGAACGCCATGATGCGGTTGATGGCAAAAGCCGAGATGACGTAGAGCGCCGTGACAGCCAGGTAGACCTCGATGCCGCGCGAGGTTTCTTCCTGTGCCTGCATGGCGAACATAGTCAGTTCGGCCACCGACACGGCAAACGCCACGGATGAGTTCTTGAAGATGTTCATCGTCTCGCTGGTCAGCGGCGGGATGATGATGCGAAACGCCATGGGCAACAGCACATAGCGGTAGGTCTGAAACGTGGTGAAGCCTACGGCCAAACCTGCGTAACGCTGGCCGCGTGGCAAGGCCTGGATGCCCGAGCGAACCTGCTCGGCAATACGCGCTGATGTGAAAAACCCGAGGGCGAACACCACCAACGCAAACCCAGGCACACCCTGCAGAACAGGGAAAAAGCTCGGCAGCACGTGGTACCACAGGAAAATCTGTACCAGCAGCGGAATATTGCGAAACAGCTCGACCCAGGCGTTGCCCAGGCGAACAATCACCGGCCGGTCCTGCAAGGTGCGCAGCGTGCCAATGAGAGAACCTATAACTAGTGCCAGCACCAAGGCCAGCACCGAAACAGACACCGTCCAGCCCCAGGCCGACAGCATCCAGTCCAGGTAGGTGATATCGCCGCCTTTGCCAAAGCAGCTTTGCACGACTTCCCTGTCCATGGTGTCCTGGCAGAACACCTGCCAATCCCAACTCATAGGATCACCCCTTTAATTCTTGGTATTGCGTTGGGCACAACCCTTTGCCCACCCAACAAAAAAGCCCCCTCGAACCAGCCGGCCGAAGGGGCACAAGCGCTCAGAAGATTACTTCTTTGCGTAGTCTTCCATGGGCTTGTCGTTAGGCGTGGCCCAAGCAGCCTTGGTTGCGTCAGACATCGGCAGGCCGATCTTGGTGTTGGTAGGAGGCACTGGCTGCATGAACCACTTGTCGTACAGCTTGGCCAGCGAACCGTCGGCGATCTGGCGCTTGATGCTGTCGTCCACAGCCTTCTTGAAGGCTGGGTCATCCTTGCGCAGCATGCAGGCGATGGGCTCCACCGACAGCACTTCGCCCACGATCTTGTAGTCGGCAGGTGCCTTGGACTTGGAGATGTTGGCCGCCAGGATCGAGCCGTCCATCACGAAGGCATCGGCACGGCCGGTTTCCAGCATCAGGAAGCTGTCGGCGTGGTCCTTGCCGTAGACTTCCTTGAAGTCGATACCACCGGCGCGTTCGTTTTTGCGCAGGGTTTGCACCGAGGTCGTGCCCGTGGTGGTCGCCACAGTCTTGCCGTTCAGGTCCTTGATGGAAGTAATTGGCGAATTGGCCTTGACGACCATGCGAACTTCTTCCACATAGGTGGTCACCGCAAATGCCACATCCTTTTGGCGGGTGGCGTTGTTGGTGGTCGATCCGCACTCCAGATCAACGGTGCCGTTGGTCACCAGGGGGATGCGGTTTTGCGAGGTGACGGGCTGGTACTTCACGTCCAGCTTGGGCAGGCCCAGTTGCTTTTGGATGTCGGCCAGAACGATCTCACCCATTTCGGTGTGAAAGCCCACAAACTTGCCATTGCCCAGTGTGTAGGAAAGACCGGACGACTCGCGCACCCCCAGGGTCACGCTACCCGATGCCTTGATTTTGGCCAGGGTGTCAGTAGCTTGCGCAAAAGCGCTGCCTGCAGCCAGGGCGGTCACAGCAACCGCGAGCAAATGCTTCTTCATAGGTATCTCCTTGTGTGTAAACAAACGAAAAAAGAGGGGGGATATTCTAGAGATCCACCCATGCCGAACGGGCCGGCTGGCCGAACACTCCAAAAAAGGTGACCACGTAGCCAGATTGTTAGTCAGAACGGAACCTGGTCGGTAGGGTATTTCCAGAAGTCGCGCAACAGATAACTGACCGGAAGGTTCAGCACCGTGTTGTTCGGCGGGATGGGTTTGTTAAACCACTTGTCGTAAATGGGGTAGATGTCGCGGCTGGTGATGAGGCGACGCATCTCGTCGTCGATCAGCTTTTTGAAGTCGGGATCGTTCTTGGGCAACATGATCGCCAGCGGCTCAGTGGTCATAAAACGCCCCACCACCTTGAGCGCCTTGGGGTCCGCGCGCCCAGCGGCCAGGCCATACAGCAGCACATCGTCCATCACAAAGGCTTGTGCCTCGCCCTTCTCCACCATCTCGACCGCCCTGGCGTGGTCAGGAGCTTCAAGGATGGTGATGCCCATCAGGCGCTCGCGGTTGGCCTGTTCAGCGGCCTTGAGCGGCGTGGTGCCTTTGGTGGAGACCAGCTTTTTGCCGTTGAGGTCTTCGACGCGATCAATGGGGCTGGCCGATTTGACGAGCAGGCGCGCACCGGTGATGAAGTGGGGAATGGTGAAGGCAACCTTCTGGCGCCGCTCGGCGTTGTTGGTGGTGGAGCCACACTCAAGGTCTGCCTTGCCCTGCTCAATCATGGTGATGCGGTTGGCGGGGGTCACAGCCACAAACTCGACGGCCATGTCTTTCTTGCCCGTCTTCTTGCGCACCACATCTGCCAATTGCAGGCACAGGTCCACCGCATAGCCCACAGGCTTACCCGATGCGGAATCAATGTAAGAAAACGGCACCGACGACTCGCGGTGCGCAATCACCAATTTGCCGCCCGCACTGATGCGTTCCAGCACGCCTTGGGCCGATGCCGCGCAGGTGAAGCACAGAGCCACAAGGCCCCAGGCAAATCCCCAATGCTGAACTTTCATGCGGTCTCTCGGTAATTGAATGAATTAGATTCGCAAATTTCGTGCCACTGTGCAGTCCGCCCGGGCACACGCTGCGGCTTCGACCCGGCGATGGCGCAGACTGTACGTGTCGTTACCGTGAAATTCCAATGCCGTTTGAGCGCACAACTATGCAAACTGTTTATATCCGTATTTACCCTTAGCATGACCCTGCCTGCGTTTGCAGGTAGGTCCACAGCGCCTGGGCCGTGCCTTTGGGCGCTTCTTTGCCGGCTGGCTTTTCGCGGTAAGCGCGCACATCCATCGTCATCTGCAACGCATCAACATCCGAAGGCGCTGCGCTGACCAGGCGACGTGCCCGCAGTTCTTTCTTTACCGCACTGTGCGGCAAAAAGGCCACGCCGTGGCCTTCCAATGCCATGGCTTTGAGCCCTTCAGCCATGTCGGTTTCGTATACGCGCTCCAGGTGAATGGGCGTGCTGGCTTCCTTCAATATGAGTTCCGTCACCCGACCCAGATAAGCGCCTGGCGCGTAGCCCAGGTAAGGGAGCGGCTGGCCAGCGCGGCCAGGCAAACGATGCACAGGCTGACCGTCGGCGTCAGCCTTGCTGTAGGGCGAGAGCACTTCCTGCCCCAGGCTCACCATCTCGTAGCGGTCAGCATCCAGCTGAAACGGTTGCGATGGGTGGTGGTAAGCGATGAGCAGATCACAGCCGCCTTCGACGAGCCGCATCACCGCGTCATGCACGTTCAAGGCAATCAGGCGGCTTTTGAAGGGGCCGAATTTGTCGTGCAGGCTGGACACCCAGGCTGGGAAGAACGTGAACGCCAGCGTGTGCGGCACGGCAAATTCGATCATGTCCTTGCCCGCGCTGGTGTGCGCCCGCAGCATCGCCCGTGTGTTTTGCAGGGCCTGCAATACCTCCAGCGCCTGGTCGTACAGCGTTTTACCAGCGGGCGTCAGGCGGGTGGGATAAGAGCTTCGGTCCACCAGATCCGTGCCAGCCCAGGCCTCCAGGGCCTGAATGCGCCGTGAAAAGGCGGGCTGCGTGACGTGCCTCAGCTGGGCCGACCGGCTGAAGCTGCGCGTTTCCGCAAGACTGACGAAATCTTCAAGCCACTTGGTTTCCATCAGCGCATTATCCGTGCGGCCCGTGAAGTCCGCTCGACTGGGACCGCAGCCCCCACATGCCCCCGAACGCCAGGCAACACCTACGCACCAATGATGTGCATGCATACGAGCAGGCCGCATAATGCACGGCGCTGCGAACTACCTTATGGCAGCGCCGTCCCCTCCCCTGGTGCACAACATCGACGGGCAGAGCGACAACGCATCCGCTGCTGTGTTTGATCTCCTGACCGCTCGACGACTCCATGCCCTCCACCCCTCCCACCCGGCCCGCCGCCAACGCTGCGCCGTCGGTGCCACCGGCCCCCGCCGAACCCCGTGCACTGCGCCTTGAAGACTGGCTGACGGTGCTGGTGATGGCGGCCCTTGCGCTGATTACCTTCGTCAACGTGCTTGTGCGCTATTTCACCAACTCGTCGTTCGCCTGGACGGAAGAGATTTCGGTGTTCCTGATGATCGTGCTGGCCCTGGTGGGCGGCTCGGCCGCTGTGGCGCGTGACCGCCACATCCGCATCGAGTTCTTCAGCGAAAGCGGCTCGGCCCAACGCCGCCGCGTGTTGGCCCAACTGGGCGCGCTGATGGTGGCCCTGCTGTTTGTACTGATCACCGTGCTGAGCGCGCGCGTGGTGTGGGATGACATCCGCTATGGCGAAACCTCTCCCGGCATTGGCGTGCCGCAGTGGTGGTATTCCATCTGGCTGCCTGTGTTTTCCGCGCTGATCACCCTGCGTGCGGTGGGGCATTTGGTGCGCAGCCGCCGCAAAGTGTTTGTTGACAACGCCGCAGGCAACGAGCCCCCCACTCCATGACCGCCGCGCTGCTGTTTACCGCCTTTGTGGCGCTGATGCTGGCGGGGGTGCCCATTGGCGCCGCGCTGGGCCTAGCGGGGGCCGCGGCCATCGCCGTGGCCAATGCCGATTCGCAGTGGTTTGGCCTGCTGGCCGTGCCGCAGAACTTCTTTGCCGGACTGGGCAAGTACCCGCTGCTGGCCATTCCGATGTTTGTGCTGGTGGGCTCGATCTTTGACCGCTCGGGCGTGGCACTGCGACTGGTGAACCTGGCCGTGTCCATCGTGGGCCGTGGCCCGGGCATGCTGCCGCTGGTGGTGGTGGCGGTGGCCATGTTCCTGGGGGGCATTTCGGGCTCGGGCCCCGCCACGGCGGCTGCCGTGGGCGGGGTGATGATTGTGGCCATGTCGCGCGCGGGCTACCCGGCACCGTTCTCGGCGGCTGTGGTGGGCGCAGCGGCGTCCATCGACATCCTCATCCCGCCCTCCGTGGCGTTCATCGTGTATTCGGTGCTGGTGCCCGGTGCCTCGGTGCCCGCGCTGTTTGCGGCCGGGATGATCCCGGGCATTCTTGCGGGCCTGGCGCTCATCGTGCCCGCCGTGTGGTTGTCGCGCCGCCATGGCATGGGCACCCACGAAGCCCACCTGCCCCGCCCTGCATTCTGGAAAAGCCTGCGCGAAGCGTCCTGGGGCCTGGCGGCGCCGGTGCTCATACTGGGTGGTATGCGCGCTGGCTGGTTCACGCCCACCGAGGCGGCAGTGGTGGCTGTGTTCTACGGCCTGTTCGTGGGCATGGTGGTGCACCGCACCATCAGCGTGCGTGACCTGTTCCCCATCCTGCGCGAATCGGGCGAGTTGTCGGCCGTCATCCTGCTGGTGGTGGCGCTGGCGGGCATCTTCGCGTTCTCGCTGTCCACGCTGGGGGTCATCGACCCCATCACCCGCGCGATCGTCGGCTCGGGCCTCGGCGAATATGGCGTGCTGGCTCTGCTGATCTTGCTGCTCATCATCACCGGCATGTTCCTTGATGGCATCTCGATCTTCCTGATCTTTGTGCCGCTGATGGCGCCCATCATGCTGCACTATCAGTGGGACCCCGTCTGGTTCGGCGTGCTGCTGACGCTGAACGTGGCGCTAGGCCAGTTCACACCGCCTATGGCCGTGAACCTGATGGTATCGAGCCGCATCGCAGGCGTGCGCATCGAGCAGACCTCGCGCTGGGTGGGCTGGTTTCTGGTGGCCATGTGTTTGGTCATGCTGGCCGTGGTCATCTGGCCGCAATTGGCACTGTGGCTGCCACAGCGCCTGGGCTACTGAGCTTTCTCACTTTCTACTTTTTTTCACACAACAACTGGAGACAAACCATGAAACTGCGTACCTTCCTCACCTCTGCCGTGGCCGCTGCTGCCGCCCTCGCCTTCACCGCACCCGCCGCGATTGCGCAAACTGCGTACAAGAGCGAATACCGCATGTCATTGGTGCTGGGCACTGCGTTCCCCTGGGGCAAGGGCGGCGAGCTGTGGGCCAACAAGGTGCGCGAGCGCACCAATGGCCGCATCAACATCAAGCTGTACCCCGGCGTCTCGCTGATCCAGGGTGACCAGACGCGCGAATTCAGCGCACTGCGCCAGGGCGTGATCGACATGGCCGTGGGCTCCACCATCAACTGGTCGCCCCAGGTCAAGCAACTCAACCTGTTCTCGCTGCCGTTCCTGTTCCCCGACTACGCGGCGGTGGATGCGGTGACGCAGGGCGACGTGGGCAAGAGCATTTTTGCCACGCTGGACAAAGCCGGCGTAGTGCCACTGGCCTGGGGTGAAAACGGCTACCGCGAAATCTCCAACTCCAAGAAGGCGATCAAGTCGCCTGAAGACCTCAAGGGGCTCAAGATTCGCGTGGTGGGCTCGCCCCTGTTCTTGGATACCTTCACCGCGCTGGGCGCCAACCCCACGCAGATGAGCTGGGCCGATGCACAGCCCGCGTTCGCCAGCGGTGCCGTGGACGGCCAGGAAAACCCCTTGTCCATCTTCACCGCCGCCAAGCTGCACAGCGTGGCGCAAAAGCACATCACCCTGTGGGGCTACGTGAACGACCCGCTGATCTTTGTCGTGAACAAGGACATCTGGGCATCGTGGACTCCCGCTGACCGCGAGATCGTCAA
The DNA here is from genome assembly GCF_046314175.1 of Acidovorax sp. Classification (GTDB taxonomy): domain Bacteria; phylum Pseudomonadota; class Gammaproteobacteria; order Burkholderiales; family Burkholderiaceae_C; genus Acidovorax. Next base: position 32,998 of record NZ_JBKBXG010000036.1, read on the forward strand.
GCAGGCCGCCATCGACGCAGGCAAGGAAGAAATCGCCATCGCGCGCAAGGGCGTGATCGAAGCCGACCGCCCCCTGCTCAAGGACATCACGGGCCTGGGCGTGACGGTGACCGAACTGAGCGCCAACGAGCGCGCCGCGTTTGTAAAGGCCACCCGCCCTGTGTACGAAAAGTGGAAGGGCCAGATCGGTGCAGACCTGGTGGTGGCGGCTGAAAAGGCGATTGCGGCACGCAAATAGCGAGCAACGAGCCCAGCCTGCCTTCGATGGATTCAAGGATCCGCGAAGTGTGGGCTATCATCCGAAGAAACATATTGTCACATTCGGAGTAATACCATGGCGGTAAGACCTTGGGCAGGCGCCTTGTTGCTTGCCACCGCAGTAAACGCACACGCCGTTTACACGATCAACATTGTGGAAACCGGCGGAAACGTGGTCGCGACCGGTAGCGGAAGCTTGAATACAACCGGTCTAATTTTGTCGGCCAATGCTTCGAATTGCGGAGAAGGGCGCATCTCCGCCGACTTTCTTTGCACCGGCCCCGGGCCTGTTGGGTTGGCTAGTGGCGTAGCGCTAACGCCCGCGCTGAGCGGATTTACCAGCGGGCCTGCCACCGTTGCAAATATCTCGACAGGGTCACCCGTTTACTTACTCGACAGCTTTCTGTACCTGCCAGCAGGATACGTTTCCGGCTCGCCACTGGCCAATTCATCCACGTTCAATGGCAGAACTTTTGCCAGCCTGGGCGTGACCCCCGGCACGCGAACACTGAACCTGCCCAACGACACCATCGTGATCAATGTCGGCGCTGTCGCAACCGCCGCACCCACCCCCGTCCCTACCTTGGGCGAGTATGGTGTGATGGCTCTGGGGTCGTTGGTCGCAATGGCCGGGCTTTGGGCAACTCGTCGGCGGCGCTTGTAATGGCCCCAAGCCTTGGCGCTTGAACCTTGCAACGGCACCGCAGGGTGCCGTTTTCGCGTCTAAGGTTGCGGCGCAGTGGGGGCATGAGGTACAGGGTGCTTGACTGCGTTCTTCACCAGTTTGTTCTCTACCGCCTGGGCCAGATCCACCCCCGCGTGGTCGGCCAGCTGCAGCAGGTACAGCAGCACATCAGCCACCTCATCGGCAATGGGCTCCTTCAGCGCCGGGTTGTCGCGCACGGCCAGCGACTGCTCGGGCGTCATCCACTGGAAGATCTCGGCCAACTCGGCGGCCTCCACCACCAGGGCCATCGACAGATTCTTGGGCGTGTGAAACGGCTGCCAATGCCGCTCTGCCGCAAACGCACGCAACCGCGCCTGCAGGTCCTCTACATCCAGCCGCATTGCAATTACTCCTGATTTAATAGCAAATAGTGCTTATCCAATAAGCGCTATAGGCCATTTTCATTCAAATTTCAAACCGGAGAGACTGGCACCTCGCCCGCGAAGTGCCGGCGTGCGTTTTCCACAAACCGGTCCACCGACGCCTGCACCGCTTCCGGCGACCAGCCGGCCACGTGCGGGGTGAGCACCACGCTGTCCAGATCCAGCAGCTCGGCGGGGGGCGCGGGCTCGCTCTCGTACACGTCCAGGCCCGCACCCGCCACACGTCCGTCTTTCAGCGCCTGCGCCAGCGCCTGGGTGTCGATCACGCTGCCCCGCGCGATGTTGACCACCACGCCGCGCGGGCCCAGCGCGTTCAGCACGGCTGCATTGACAAGGTGCTGGGTACCTGCGCCGCCCGGTGTGGCGACCACCAGAAAATCCGTCCACTCGGCCAGCGCTGTCACGTCTGCGAAGTAGCGGTACGGCACGTCAGCGCGGGCGCTGCGGTTGTGGTACCCCACCTCCACCTCAAAGCCCAGCGCGCGCTGCGCGATCTTTTTGCCGATGGTGCCCAGGCCGATGATGCCTAGCCGCTTGTGCGACACGTTGGGCGGCAGCGGCAAGGCGGTGCGCCAGACGCCGCCGCGCGTGAGTTGGTCGAGCTTGGGGATGCCGCGCACGGCGGCTATCAGCAGCCCCCAGGCGTGGTCGGCCACGCAGTCGTCATTGGTGCCCGCACCGTTGGCCACCACAATGCCACGCGCCTTGGCGTGTGCCACCGCTATGTTCTCGTAGCCTGCGCCGAGCGCGCAGATGAGCGACAGCTGGGGCAGCGCGTCAATCTGCGCGGCGCTCAAGCCCGTGGAGCCAATGGTCAGCACCGCGGTGATGCGCGGGCCGTGCATGGCGATGGCCGCTGTGGCCTGGGCGGTGTCGGGTGCGTAGATCAGATCGAACGACTGCGACAGCTGGGCGCAGTGTTCGTCGGAGAGGAACATGAGGGCGAGCAGGACAGGTTTCATGGCAAATGTTGAATCAGGGAAATATCAATGTGCTCGTTGGTGTGCGGTCAGCCTCGAAAACCGGCGCGGCGCCATCGCGAGGACGGCCAGCAAGGGCCGCCCCGCAGCAAAGGCCGTCGTCCCCCTCAGGGGGAAGGCGCCGCAGGCGACTCAGGGGGAGCCTCCTGTTGTAGCGCCCACATACTGGCGTACCGGCCGCGCTGCGCCAGTAGTTGCGCATGCGTACCGCGCTCGATGATGCGGCCTGCATCCATCACCAGGATCTCGTGCGCGTCCACCACGGTGGACAGGCGGTGCGCAATCACCAGCGTGGTCTTGTTCTGCGCTACGGTTTGCAGCTCGGCCTGGATGGCGCGTTCGTTGGCCGAATCCAGCGCCGACGTGGCCTCGTCAAAAATCAGGATGGGCGGGTTTTTGAGTAGGGTGCGCGCAATCGCCACGCGCTGCTTTTCGCCGCCCGAGAGCTTGAGCCCACGCTCGCCCACCATGGTGCCGTAGCCCTTGGGGGTGCTGGCGATGAAGTCGTGAATACGCGCGGACTGGGCTGCAGCCTCCACCTCGGCCTGGCTGGCGCCGGGGCGGCCGTAGGCAATGTTGTAAGCCACGGTGTCGTTGAAGAGCACGGTGTCTTGCGGCACGATGCCGATGGCCTGGCGCACGCTGGCTTGCGTCACGCTGCGAATCTCTTGCCCTGCGATGGTGATGCGGCCCTGCTGGATGTCATAAAAGCGAAACAGCAGCCGCGCCAGCGTGGACTTGCCCGAGCCCGAGGGACCGACCACGGCCACGGTCTTGCCTGCCGGAATCTCGAAGCTGATGCCCTGCAGGATGGGCCGGCCCGTGCTCAGGTCGTTGCCCTTGCGGGTTTCGTACGAAAAATGCACGTCCTCAAAACGCACCGTGGGGCGGTCAAGACCCGTGAGCGGAACCGCGCCGGGGGCGTCGGCCACCTCGCGCTCCTTGTCCATCAGCGTGAACATCTTGTCCAGATCCGTCAGGCTTTGTTTGATCTCGCGGTAGATCACACCCAGGAAGTTGAGCGGGATGTACAGCTGGATCATGAACGCGTTGACCATGACCAGGTCACCCAGCGTCATGCGGCCATCAACCACCCCCTGCGTGGCCCGCCACAGCATGGCCACCAGGCCGATGGCGATGATGAGCTGCTGGCCGGTGTTGAGCACTGACAGCGTGGTCTGGCTCTTGAGGCGCGCGCGCCGTAGGCGCTCCAGGCTTTCGTCATACCGCGCGGCCTCAAAGCCCTCGTTGTTGAAGTATTTGACTGTTTCGTAGTTCAGCAGCGAATCCACCGCCTTGGTGTGCGCGGCCGAATCAAACTCGTTGGCTTCGCGGCGAAACTGGGTGCGCCACTCGGTCACCAGCACCGTGAAGGTGATGTAGACCGCCAATGCCGCCAGCGTGATCCAGGCAAACCACGCGTCAAACTTGACGGCCAGCACCGACAGCACCAGCACCACCTCGACCAGGGTGGCCACCACGTTGAACAGCGTGAACGAGATGAGGGACTCGATGCCGCGCACGCCACGCTCGATGTCGCGCGTCATGCCGCCGGTCTGCCGCTCCAGGTGAAAGCGCAGGCTTAAAGCGTGCAGGTGCTGAAAGGTCTGCAGCGCAATCGAGCGCGCAGCACCCTGTGTGGCCTTGGCAAACACCAGTTCGCGCAGCTCGGTGAACAGCGAGGTGGACAGCCGCAGGGCGCCGTAGGCCAGCAGCAGGCCCACCGGCACCACCAGCAGCGCGGCCGGGTCGCCCGGCTTGAAGTTCATCGCGTCCACCAGCGTTTTGAGCAGCAGGGGCACGCTGACATTGGCCAGCTTGGCGCCCACCATGAACACGATGGCGGCAATCACGCGCCACTTGTATTGCCACAGGTAGGGCAGCAGCCGGTTCAGGGTGGCCCAGTCCGACGTAACGGGCGCAGGCGTGGTGGTGCCAGAGGGTGGAGGGGCGGTTTCGCCGTGGTGGCGCATGGGGGACAATTCCAGGTGTTTTTGTTATTACCGACCCGGCTGATGCCAAAGTGGTTTGCTGCAGGCCAGGCGCCTCGCGAAACCGTGGTTCCCCAAGATTGGCTCAGCCCCAACCGAGATTGTGCCCATGTCTGCCGTTTTCAGCCCGCCTCCCGCCGCATTACCCACCGACAAGGAGCTGGTGCTCAAAGTGATCCCCATGCCCGCAGACACCAATGGCAATGGCGATATTTTTGGCGGCTGGGTGATGGCGCAGGTCGACCTGGCGGGCTCTGTGCTGCCCGCACGCTACATCCAGGGGCGCATGGCCACGGTAGCGGTCAACGAGTTCATCTTCAAGCAACCGGTGCGCGTGGGCGACATCCTGTCGTTCTTCTCGTCCATCACGCGGGTGGGCAACACCTCGGTCACGGTGCAGGTGGAGGTGTATGCCGAACGTTTTACCGACCAGGGCCGGTATGTGAAGGTGACCGAGGCCCGGCTGACGTATGTGGCCATTGACGACCAGGGCAGACCCCGGCCTGTACCCAAGCCGGCTGCCGCAGCCTGAGCTGAGCTGGGCAACTACTGTCCCGCAGCGCCACAAGCGCCGCGGGTTTGGGGCTCAGGCGGCGAGTACTGCAGGCTCTGGACGCGACAGCGGTGGCGTGCTGCGCTGCATGCCAGTGGGTGACGAAACTGACGGAGACGGCGAGAAGCCTGCTTCGATCTCGCCCGCCAGTTGCCCACCCTCTTCCACGACCAGCTTGCCGTAACGGATCTTGCCGTTGACCTTGCCGGTGCTGTAAATGACGAGCTTCTGGCGCACGGTCAAAGTGCCGTTGAACTCGCCATGGATCTCGGCGATGTCGATCTCGGCCGAGCCTTTGAACGCGCCGCGTTCCGAGATGTGGATCACGCGCGAATCCATCGTGGCTTCAACAGTGCCTTCCACCACCAGGGTGTCGCAATCGGTGATCTCCACACCCTTGAGCTTGATGTTGGGGCCGACGGTAAGTTTGCTGCCCGAGGAATCGCTGGCAGAAGCTGAGGGCACCGCAGGGCTGGTGGCGACTGCAGTGGCTGCCTGAGCAGCCGCAGCTGCATTGCTGGCCGACGTGCTGTTGAGCCCCGTGGATGAAGTGGCGCTGTGGCGGGGCTGGAAAGGTTCGGGTTCACGTTTGCCAAAGAAGGGATTTTGCACGGCCATCAGATCTCCTTGAAAAGAGAGTCATCGTAGGGTTGGGCGGCAGCGAAAGATGCCTTCGTTACGCAAGAACGGTAACCAAACAGTTCTCTCGTAGCATGCGCTTGCAAGGCTTGCAGCGTCACACATTCGCAAGCATGTGCAAGCCCCTTCTGACCGGCGCGTGCACGGCTCGGCGCCTGCTACGACACGATGTAGGCGGCGGCTCCGGCGGACATCAGCTCGCCTTCTGGCCCCAGAAACTCCATGCGCGTGGTCGCCACGCGCGAGCCCAGGCGCAGCACATGCGCGCGCAGCTCGAAATGGCTGCCGATACCGGGCCGAAGGTAGTCGATGCGCAAGTCGATGGTGCCCAGCTTTGCAAAACGGTGCAGCCGCTGCTCGGGCGCCTCGTCCATGTGTTTGGCACCGATGGCCGCCATCACCGCCAGGCCGCCCATCGCGTCCAGCCCTGCGCTGATCACGCCGCCATGCACACGGTTATAGGCATAGTGGCCCACCAGTTCGGGCTTCATGTCGATCCGACCGGTCACCCCGTCGGGCCGCAGGTCGATCACCTTCAACCCGAGCACCTGGTTGAACACGATCTTCTCCTCGAATATCGACTTGAGCCCGGCGATGAATGCGGGCTCGAACTCGTGCGGCGTCGGCGTGGCGGACTTGATCATGTGTTTCCTGTGGGTCGGGGCCGGACGGCGCATGCAAACTGCGCCAACCCGCTTACTCCTGATTTTGTAGCTGCTAGCGCTTTATGGACAAGCGCTAGCAGCCATTTTTACTCAAAAGTAACCATTGCAACGCAGAAACCGGGCCAGACGTCGATGTGCGCCGCGCCCGCTGGGCGCCGCAGTGTCACCCTGGCGACAGGCGTTTCAGACCCTGGTATGGGCCTGCACGGGTGCGCCCCGCGCGGCCCACCTGCCATATCGGACACAACCCTTATTGCGCCCCGCACTGCAGTGGGTCAATATGCGCAGCCTCCTGGACCGCACTCCATCAGGGTTAGCCCCGAGTGCGGTGTGTACCCGGCGCAGGCACCATCATTTATGCAAAGCACCTGCTTTGTAAAAATAATCTGGAGAGCCAGTGTGCAATTTGTGCAACTGTTGATCAGCGGTATCTCTCAGGGGTGCATCTATGGGCTGATCGCGCTCGGCTTCGTGCTCATCTACAAGGCCACCGAAACCGTGAGCTTTGCCCAGGGCGAGCTAATGATGCTGGGCGCGTTCCTGGGCCTTGCGCTGATGACGGTGCTGGGCTTTCCCTTCTGGGTGGCGGTGCTGGCCAGCATCATCGCCATGGGGCTGTTCGGCACGGTGCTGGAGCGCGCGGTGATCCGCCCCATCCTGGGCCAGCCGGCTTTTTCCATCGTCATGCTCACCATCGGCATCGGCTACATGCTGCGCGGGCTGGTGACGATGATTCCCAACATCGGCACCGACACCCACACATTGCCCGTGCCCTACAAGGACATGTCACTGCGCCTGGGCACTCTGGTGCTCAGCGCCGAGCAGCTGGTGGTGATCGGGGCCACCGGCGTGCTGTGCGTGCTGCTGTTTGCCATGTTCCGCTACAGCAAGCTCGGGGTGGCCATGCAGGCCTCGTCGCAGAACCAGCTGGCCGCCTATTACATGGGCATCCCCGTGCAGCGCCTGAATGGGCTGGCCTGGGGGCTGGCCGCTGCTGTGGCTGCCGTGGCCGGGCTGCTGTTGGCGCCCATCACCTTTGTGCACGCCAACATGGGGCTCATCGGGCTCAAGGCCTTCCCGGCCGCCGTGGTGGGCGGCTTTGGCAGCCTGCCCGGAGCCATCGTGGGCGGGCTGGTCATCGGCATTGTCGAATCGCTCTCGGGCTTTTACTTACCCGACGGGTTCAAGGACACGGCGGCGTACATCGTGGTGCTCATCATGCTGATGGTCAAACCCAACGGGTTGTTCGGCGAAAAGCTGCGCAAGAAGGTGTGACCCCATGAGATTCATCTTCAAGACCAGCTACGAACAAGACCTGCGCCTGGCCAAACATGGCGGGCATGTGTTCTGGTACAGCCTGCTGTGCCTGGCCCTGGTCGCCGCCCCCTGGGTGGCGCCAGAGTACTGGCTGGCGCAGCTCACTTTTGTGCTCATCTACGGCATCGTGGGCCTGGGGTTGATGCTGCTGGCCGGGTTTACCGGGCAGTTCTCGCTGGGGCACGCGGCGTTTCTGGGTGTTGGGGCGTACACGCAGGCGGTGCTGACCGGCATGGGCTGGCCGTTTGCGCTGTCGCTGGCCTGTGCAGCGGGGCTGTCGGCGGCAGTGGGTGTGGTGGTGGGCTTACCCGCGCTGCGGGTCAAGGGCATCTACCTGGGCATGGCGACGCTGTCGTTCGGTTTCATCGTCGAAGAGGTGTTTGCCCGGTGGGAGTCGGTCACCGGCGGCAACTCCGGCAAGCACTTGGTGCCGCCCGAAATCTTTGGCTTCAAGTTCGAATCCACCGAGTCGTTCTACTTTCTGTGCCTCGTGATTGCCGTGGTCAGCACGCTGGGCATCCTGAACCTGCTGCGCTCACCCACGGGCCGGGCGTTTGTGGCCATCCGTGATTCAGAGATTTCGGCGCAGAGCATGGGCATTCACCTGGCGCGCTACAAGACGCTGTCGTTCTCGCTCTCTGCCGCGCTGGCGGGCGTGGGCGGCGCGCTGTATGCGCACAAGCTGCAGTTCATCTCGCCCGACCAGTTCAACATCCTGCAGTCCATCGACCTGCTTCTGATGATCGTGATCGGCGGGCTGGGGTCGGTGCACGGCGCGTTCCTGGGGGCCATCTTCCTCATCACCATGCCGCAGATGATTTCACTGGGCAAGGACTGGCTGCCCGCCGCCATCGGCCAGGCGCCCGGGCTGCAGGCCGTGGTGTACGGCGCCGTGCTCATCATCTTCGTGTTGTTCGAGCCCATGGGCCTGTACGGACGCTGGCTCAAGGTACGCACCTGGCTGCAGATGTTTCCGTTCTACCGCCAGGGTATGTTCAAGCGGCAGAAGTCATTCCAGAAGTCCGATAGGTTGAAATGAGACACCCCCCTGAGTCGCTTCGCGCCTTCCCCCCGCTCTCGCTTCGCTGCGCTGCGCGGGCAAGGGGACAACGCCCTCGCTGCGGGGCGGCCCTTGCTCGGCGTTCCTGGTATGGGCCGCGCCAGTCTCAATCCACGTGCAGCACTGCGAGCGCCATGGAGGGGGCGGTATGACGACCGACGTGCTTCTGAGCGCCCAAAACCTCAGCGTCCGCTTTGGCGGCGTGCTGGCGGTCAACAACGTGAGCTTTGACGTGCGCCGTGGCGAGGTCTTCACCCTCATCGGCCCCAACGGTGCGGGCAAGACGACGGTGTTCAACCTCATCAGCCGCATCTACACGCCCACCGCTGGCACCATTGCCTACGCAGGCCCGGGCGGTGCCCTGCTGCCGCTGACGGACCAGCCGCCACACAAGGTGGCCGGGCTGGGCATTGCACGCACGTTCCAGAACATCGAACTCTTTGAGCACGCCAGCGTGCTGCACAACCTGCTGATCGGCCGCCACACGGAACGCGAGACGGGCTTGTGGGCCGACATGTTCTTTACCCCCAAGGTGCGCAACGCCGAGGTGCGAGCCCGCGAGAAGGCCGAGCAGATCATCGACTTTCTGGACCTGCAGCACTACCGCGACACGCTGGTGGCCGGGCTGCCTTACGGCGTGCGCAAGGTGGTGGAGCTGGCCCGCGCGCTGTGCACCGAGCCGCAGCTGCTGCTGCTCGACGAGCCCTCGTCGGGCCTGAACGTGGAGGAGACCGAAGACATGGCCTTCTGGATTCAGGACATCCAGCACGAGCTGGGCATCACTGTATTGATGGTGGAGCACGACATGTCGCTGGTCTCCAAGGTGTCTGACCGCGTGCTGGCCATGAACCAGGGCGAGGTGGTGGCCATGGGAACGCCGCGCGAGGTGCAGGCGCACCCCGGCGTGATCGAGGCCTACCTGGGCACGGTGGACGATGTGAGCAACCTGCGCCGCCCTGCGGGCTCCAGCATGGGGATTCGGACATGAGCGCCGCGCCGGGCCGCCCCAAGCAAGCTCGCACCGTAGTGCGCAGCACGGAGGTTTCCGAATGAGCGCCGTGCTTGCCGCCGTCAATACTCCCGCCGCAGCAACGGCTGACCAGCCCCTGCTGCGCCTGCAGAACGTGGAGAGCGCCTACGGCCCCATCAAGGCGATCCGCGGCGTAAGCCTGCAAGTGCGGCGCGGCGAGATCGCCGCCGTGCTGGGCAGCAACGGCGCAGGCAAGACGACGATCCTCAAGACCATCAGCGGCATCATCGACCCGCGCAAGGGCTCCATCGAGTTCGAAGGCACAGACATCACCGCCAACGACCCAGCCGCCATCGTGCGCCGGGGCCTCATGCACGTGCCCGAGGGGCGCGAGGTGTTCCCTCTGCTGTCGGTGCGCGACAACCTGCTGATGGGCGCCTACACCCGCAGTGACAGCGACGCGGTGGCGCGCGACATCGAAACCGTGTTCGGCTATTTCCCCATCCTGAAGGAGCGCACCGCGCAGGACGCAGGGTTACTCTCGGGCGGGCAGCAGCAGATGCTGGCGATATCACGTGCGCTGATGGCCAACCCGCAACTTATCCTGCTCGACGAGCCCAGCCTGGGCCTGAGCCCCAAGCTGACCAAGGAGATCTTCGAGATCGTGGTGCGTATCAACCGCGAGCGCGGCACCACCATCTTGCTGGTGGAGCAAAACGCCAACATGGCACTCAACGCATCGGACTACGGCTACGTGTTGGAAAACGGCCGCATCGTGATGGAAGACAGCTGCGAGCGCCTGCGCGAGAAGGACGACATCAAGGAGTTCTACCTGGGCATGAAGGATGTCGGCGTGCGTGGCGAGCGACGCTGGAAAAAGAAGAAAACTTGGAGATGAGGACGGCATGAGCAATCTCTGGGACCTTTCTCACATCCAGCCCGCAGGCACCGACGTGCTCGCGGGCGACACCATCCCCGCCATGTTCTGGAACGCCGTGGCCGAGCGCGGGCCGCGCGTGTGGATGCGGCAGAAAGAGCTAGGCATCTGGAAGAGCTGGACCTGGGACCAGACCGGTGAGGCCGTGCGTGAGATCGCGGGCGGCCTCATGTCGCTGGGTTTTGCGCCAGGCGAGTGCACGTCCATCCTGTCGAACACCAACATCGAATGGGTGCTGGCCGACCTGGCGGTGCTCAGCTGTGGCGGCGTGTCTAACGGCATCTACCCCACCGATGCTGCGGCGCAGGTGCACTACCTGAGCGAGGACTCCGCCACCCGCGTGTTGTTTGTGGAAGACGACGAGCAGCTCGACAAGGCGCTGGAGGTGCGGGATGGATTGCCCCTGTTGCGCAAGATTGTGGTGTTCGACATGGAGGGCCTGCGCGGCCTGGACGACCCCGATGTGCTCAGCCTCTCTGCCCTGCGCGAGCTGGGCCGGGCCTTCAACCAGCAGCACCCCGACGAGATCCAGCGCCGCGTGCAGGCCTGCCAGCCCGACGACGTAGCCATCCTCGTCTACACCTCGGGCACCACGGGCAAGCCCAAGGGCGCCATGCACACGCACGCTGCGCTCACTTACACCGTACGCGGCTACAACACACTCATCTCTCGCAGCGAGGCGGACGAGACCATGTGTTTTCTTCCGCTGTGCCACATTGCCGAGCGCATGGGCGGCGAGTACTTTTCGCTGTACACCGGGGCCAAGCTGAATTTTGTGGAGAACCCCGACACGGTACCCGAAAACGTGCGCGAGATTGCGCCCACCGTGTTCACCGCCGTGCCGCGTGTATGGGAAAAGTTCTACTCGGGCGTGATGATTGCGCTGAAGGAATCCACGCGTATGCAGCAGGTGGCGTATGCCTGGTCCATCGGCGTTGGCACACGCATTGCCGACAAGGTGCTGGCGGGCCAGCCGGTGGGCGGCGGCCTCAAGGTGCAGTTCCAGATCGCACGGTGGCTCGCGCTGAACAATGTGCGCAAGCTCATCGGCATCCACCGCGCGCGTTTTCTCGTCACCGGCGCTGCGCCCATCTCGCCCGATCTGGTGAAGTGGTACCTGGCTCTGGGCTTGCCCATGCTGGAGGTGTGGGGCATGACGGAGACCTGCGGCGCCGCCACCGGTGTGCCCGCTAACCGCATGCGGCCGGGCTCCATTGGCCCCGCAGCCAGCTACAACGAGGTGCGCATCGATCCTGCCACTGGCGAGATCCAGGTGCGCGGCCCCAATGTTTTCAAGGGCTATCTCAACCTGCCCGAAAAGACGGCCGAAACCATCGACCCCGACGGCTGGCTGCACACGGGCGATGTGGGCCTGATCGACGCCGACGGCTACCTGCGCATTACCGACCGCATGAAGGACATCATCATCACTGCGGGCGGAAAAAACATCACGCCCAGCGAGCTGGAGAACGAACTCAAGTTCAGCCCCTACATCACCGATGCGGTGGTGATTGGCGACAAGCTGCCGTATCTGACGGTGATCATCATGATCGACCAGGAGAACGTGGAGAAGTACGCGCAGGACAACGACGTGCCGTTCTCCAACTACGCCAGCCTGACCCGCACGCGCGAGGTGCAGGAGCTGATCCAGGCCGAGATCGACCGCGTGAACGCCAAGTTTGCGCGGGTGGAGCAGATCAAAAAATTCTTCCTGCTGGACACACAGCTCACGGCGGAAGATGAGGAGCTGACGCCCACCATGAAGCTCAAGCGCAAGCTGGTGCAGCAGAAGTACGCGCCGCAGATAGAAGCGATGTACCGGTAGGGACCGGCCTTCGACAGGCTTAGGCTGAACGGACTCTGAGCGCGTTGAGGTTTGCCCCCCACCGTTCGGGCTGAGCCTGTCGAAGCCAGGGCACACCGCTAGCCAAAGCGCAGTTCGAGATAGGGAAAGTGCTGGTGCCCCACCCTGGGCATCGTTCTATAACGAGCAACCGAGTTCGATCCAACCGAAGGAGACGTGCCATGAAACTTCATCACATTGCCGCGCTGGCCACCGTGGCCATGGCTGCGGGCGCTGTACAGGCGCAGCCCAGCCAGGGCGTGAGCAAAGACACCATCACGCTGGGGTCCATCCAGGATTTGTCGGGGCCGCTGGCGGGGTTTGGCAAACAGGTGCGGCTGGGCATGATGCTGCGCGTGGACGAGGCCAACGAGCAAGGTGGCATCAACGGCCGCAAGCTCGACCTGAAGGTGGAAGACTCGGGCTACGACCCCAAGAAAGCCGTGCTGGCCGCGCAAAAGCTGGTGAACCAGGACAAGATCTTCATGATGATCGCGCACATCGGCACGGCGCAGAACCTGGCCGCCATGCCCGTGCAGTTCAGCAAGAACGTGATCAACTTCTTCCCCGTGACCGCAGCGCGTGAAATGTATGAGCCCTTCCACAAGCTCAAGTATTCGTTTGCTGCCACCTACTACGACCAGATCCGCCTGGCAGCACCCAAGCTCATCAAGGAAAAGGGTGCCAAGAAGGTCTGCACCATTTACCAGGACGATGAGTTTGGCCTGGAGGTGATGCGTGGCGGCGAGGCCGCCCTCAAGTCCATCGGCATGGAGTTCACCGAGAAGACTTCATACAAGCGCGGCGCCACCGACTTCTCTTCGCAGGTCGCCAAGATGAAGTCCTCGGAGTGCGACTTTGTGATTCTGGGCACCATCATCCGCGAGACCATTGGCACCATTGGCGAGTCGCGCAAGACAGGCTTCAACCCCACGTTCCTGGGCTCCAGCGCGGCGTACACCGACCTGATCCACAAGCTGGGCGGCAAGCCCATGGATGGCCTGTACGCCACCATGACGGTACAGCACCCCTATCTGGACGAGGCCAGCCAGCCTATCCGCTTCTGGGCCAACAAGTACAAGACCAAGTTCAACGAAGACCCTACGGTGTTCTCGGTGTACGGCTATAGCGCGGTAGACGCCTTCATCAGAGCCGCCCAGAAGGCCGGCCCCAGCCTCAGCACCGACAGCTTTATCAAGGCCATGGACACCATGGTGATACCGCCCGACATGTTCGGCAGCGCGGAGGCCACCTACGGCCCGCAAAAGCGCCTGGGCAGCGACCTCTCGCGCCTGTCGCAGATCACCGATGGCAAATGGAAAGTGGTGTCTGACTACGTGAAGTAGCCCACCGCAATGTCTCTCAGCAGGCCGCCTTTGGGCGGCCTTGCTGTTTCAAAGGGTGCGTTTTCAGACCGTCGGTGGCAGAATTTAACCAAGCAGTAACTTTGCATAAATAGACTGAACCGAACACCATGATCGAACGCACCCTCTTCCAGCCCGACCACCAGGCCTTTGCCGACAGCTTTCGCCGCTTCATCGACAAGGAAGTGGTGCCCTTCCACGACCAGTGGGAAGACCAGGGCTACGTGGCCCGCGAAGTGTGGAACCAGGCGGGCGCCCACGGCTTCCTGTGCATGAGCCTGCCCGAGGAATACGGCGGCGCCGGGGCCGACAAGCTCTATTCGGTGGCGCAGATGGAAGAGCTGGCACGCGCTGGCACCACTGGCATCGGCTTTGGGCTGCACAGCGAGATAGTGGCGCCGTACATCCTGCATTACGGCACCGAAGCGCAAAAGCGCCGCTACCTGCCGCAGATGGCCACCGGCGCCGTGGTGGGAGCCATCGCCATGAGCGAGCCTGCGGCGGGCAGCGACCTGCAGGGCATCAAGACCACCGCCATCAAGAGTGCGGACGGGTCGCACTATGTGCTGAACGGCAGCAAGACCTTCATCACCAACGGCTGGCATGCCGACCTGGTGATCGTGGTCGCCAAGACCGACCCCGCCGCTGGCGCCAAGGGCACCAGCCTGTTGCTGGTGGAGCGCGGCATGCCCGGTTTTGAAAAAGGCCAGCGCCTCAAGAAGATGGGCATGAAGGCACAAGACACCTCCGAGCTGTTCTTCACCGACGTGAAGGTGCCCGTGGACAACCTGCTGGGCGGCCCGGCCATGGAAGGGCGCGGGTTCATCTGCCTGATGGAGCAGTTGCCGTGGGAGCGGCTGCAGATCGCCATTACCGCCGTGGCCGCAGCGCAGGCCGCCATCGACTGGACGGTGGACTATGTCAAGCAGCGCAAGGTGTTCGGGCAGAGCGTGGCGTCATTTCAGAACACCCGCCACACCCTGGCCGAGCTGCAGACCCAGGTGCAGGTGGCCCGCGTGTTTGTGGACAAATGCTGCGAGCTGATCGTGCGCGAGCAGCTAGACACCGAAACCGCCAGCATGGCCAAGTACTGGACGACCGACCTGCAGTGCAGAGTCATGGACGAATGCGTGCAGCTGTTTGGCGGCTATGGCTACATGTGGGAATACCCCATCACCCGCGCCTACGCCGATGCGCGCGTGCAACGCATCTACGGCGGCACGAACGAGATCATGAAAGAAGTGATTGCGCGCGCCATGGGCCTGGGCAAATAGCGCCATGAACGGTGCCATGACCCACGCGATGAATGTCGCCGTGACCAACGCCACGGACTACGCCACGACGGGCGCCGAACGCAGTTACAGATACCAGGCGGCGCGGGCTTCCTCGGGGCTGAGCGGCGCGCCGGGGCGGCGGTCCGTGACATTCAACCAGGAGCGCACACCCTGGCTGCCGCTCAGGGCACGCATCAGCAGCAAACCCGCGCCAATGCCGCGTATGGCTGCGGAGCTGCGGCTGGGCGCCATGAAGGCCGCCACCGCCAGCGCGCTGGAAGCGGCGAGAACCACATGGTGCTCCAGCGCAAACCCTTCGCGCGTGTCGTCGTATTCGATAGCGCTGCGCGCGATGCGCTGCAATGCAGGGGATGTATTTCGTTCCATAGCCAGAAATGTAGATAGCAACCGCCGAAAGATAGTGCAAAAACCACTGCACCCGCGTCAGAAAGCACCTTGTAGCGGCGTGGGCCAGCCCAGCTGCTTCACCACGGTACCTACTTGAAGTTTAAAGAAACCACCGGAGACCATTCATGACCGAAGCCTATGTATTCGATGCGCTGCGCACCCCGCGTGGCAAGGGCAAGAAGGACGGCACCCTGCACGAGGTCAAGCCCATCGACCTGCTCGCGGGCCTGCTCACTGAGCTACAGGCACGCCACCGCTTCGACACGGCGGCAGTGGACGACGTGGTCATGGGCATCGTCTCGCCCGTGGGCGAGCAGGGTTCGGTTTTACCGAAGGTGGCCGCACTCAAGGCCGGTTGGGACTTTCGCTGCGCGGGCGTGCAGGTCAACCGCTTCTGCGCATCGGGCCTGGAGGCCGTGAACCTGGCCGCGCAAAAGGTGCGCAGCGGCTGGGAAGACCTGGTGGTGGCCGGTGGCGTGGAAAGCATGAGCCGCGTGCCCATCGGCTCCGACGGCGGCGCCTGGGCGCAAGACCCCGCCACCAACTCCGCCACGCTGTTCGTGCCCCAGGGCATCGGCGCCGACCTGATCGCCACGCTGGACGGCTACACCCGCGCCGATGTGGACGCCTTCGCGCTCGAATCGCAGCGCCGCGCCACCGCCGCGCGCGCGGCGGGCTACTTCAAAAATTCGGTCGTGCCCGTGCGCGACTTCATCGGACAGACCATCCTGGCCGAGGACGAATTCATCAAGCCCCAAACCACGCTGGAAGGCCTGGGCGCGCTCAAGGCCTCGTTTGAGCAACTGGGCGGCATGGGCTTTGACGCCGTGGCGCTGCAGCGCTACCCGCAGGTAGAGCGCATCCACCACGTGCACCACGCGGGCAACTCGTCCGGCATTGTGGACGGCGCTGCCGCAGTGCTCATCGGCAACGAGGCCGCGGCCAAGGCCCACAGCCTCACGCCCCGCGCACGCATCGTGGCCACGGCGCTCAGCGGGGCCGACCCCACCATCATGCTCACCGGCCCCGTGCCCGCCGCCAAGAAAGCGCTGGCCCGTGCGGGAATGACCATCGACCAGATCGACCTGTTCGAAGTGAACGAGGCCTTTGCCGCCGTCCCCATGCGCTTCATGGGCGAGCTAGGTGTGCCGCACGACAAGGTCAACGTGAACGGCGGCGCCATCGCCATGGGCCACCCGCTGGGCGCCACGGGCGCCATGATCCTCGGCACCCTGATTGACGAGCTGCACCGCCGGGGGCAGCGCTATGGTCTGGCCACGCTGTGCGTGGGCGGCGGCATGGGTATCGCCACCATCGTTGAACGCGTATGAGGAACAACCCCCTGAGCGGCTGCGCCGCTTCCCCCTTCTCTCATCGCTGCGCGATGGGAAGGGGGACGACGCCACTGGCCTGGCAAA
>NZ_JBKBXG010000037.1:0-49456 GCF_046314175.1 Acidovorax sp.
GGTACCACTCCTTCCCATCCCGAACAGGACAGTGAAACGACTTTGCGCCGATGATAGTGCGGGTTCCCGTGTGAAAGTAGGTCATCGTCAGGCTCTTATAGCCCCAAACCCCCTCAGTCTCCAAAGGACTGAGGGGTTTTGCGTTGGGGAAATGAAAACCTCAGAGTGAATTATTTCTGAAATCCTCACCATGCAACTGCAGGACATTTTGTATTCCCAAGGCTTTGGAACGCGCCGGGTGTGTTCTGGGCTCGTTCAGCAGGGTTGGGTCTCCGTTAGGATCCCATCTGCTGAACCAGAATTTAGGCTGTGCGTAGAGGCTTCGGCCGATTTTGAGTTGCAAGACTTGCAGTTGCGCGTGCAAGGTGTCGACTGGCCCTGTCACGCGAAGGCTTATGTTTTGCTCCATAAACCTGCGGGTACGGAGTGCTCCCAAAAGCCTTCAACCTATCCAAGCATCTATACCTTGTTGCCTGCACCTTTGCGCCAGCGCCCCACCAAAAGCGCCGTACAAGGGGTTCAGGCGGTTGGGCGACTCGACCAAGACACAACAGGAATGTTGCTGTTGAGTGATGACGGGCAGTTTATCCATCGTCTCAGCTCCCCCAAAAAGCATGTGCCCAAGGTTTACCAGGTCACTACCAAGCATCCGGCTGATGGATTACAAGTAGCGAGGCTGCTCTCTGGGGTTGTCCTAGACGATGATCCCAAGCCAGTGCGCGCTGCTGCTTGCGAAGTGATCGACACACATCGTATCGACCTCACTTTGACGGAGGGCAAATACCATCAGGTCAAACGCATGCTTGCCGCCGTGGGCAACCGGGTAGAGGGGTTACACCGTTCTCGGATTGGTGCAATGGATCTACCAGCGGACCTTCCACCGGGTGGCTGGATGTGGCTGAACGAAGCCGACTTGCGTTTGCTTGATCAGAGCAACTAGAGTCCGCGGCTCTTAAATGAGTGATCGCACAGCAGTTGAGCGGCTCTTTTGCCCAATTTGCAAAGTAAGAGGTGGTGCACCCAGCGAGAGATCACTTCGAGTGTTGTGAAGCGCAAAGTTAGCCGAGATCTACGCGTGGATCAAGCATGTTACCTGCATAATCAACTGCCTTTGGCATGGCCAGAGCTACACTCCCTGGCTACGCTGAAAGTGGTTTTGTGAAGATTTATTCGATTGTGCGTGCATGTGTCGCGCTGGGTGGATTGTGGATTCTGGGTAACGGTGTTTGGGCAGCGGCTGCACCGATATTTGTGCTGAATTCGCTGGAAGCCAATGTCAGTGTCATTGATCCTGTCACCTGGACAGAAACAACCAGAATTTCCACGGGCAAAGAACCCCACCACCTGTACCTTACTCCCGACGAGAAGTCGATCATCGTGGCCAATGCCCTGGGCGATACGCTGACGTTTGTGGACCCTCGCACGGCCCAAGTGCAGCGGACGGTGCGCGATATCGTTGACCCATATCACCTGCGTTTTTCGCCGGACATGAAGTGGTTCATCACTGCAGCCAACCGGCTGAACCACATTGATTTTTATCGCTGGGATGGCAACAATTTGACGCTCGTTCGGCGTGTTGCAACGGCTCGCACGCCGAGCCACTTGTGGATCGACAGCCGCAGCACGACGGTGTACTCGACCATGCAGGACAGCGATGAGTTGGTTGCGATTGACATTGCCACCCAAGCCATTAAGTGGCGGACCAAGACCGGTGCCATGCCCGCAGATGTATACGGTTCGTCCGATGACAAACGCATCTTTGTGGGCCTGACAGGCAGTGATAGCGTCGAGGTATTTGACGTTTCAGGGCGAGAGCCTGTAAGCATCAAAAAAATTAAAACAGGCAAAGGCGCGCACGCCTTCAGGGCAGCCGGTGATGGTCGCCATCTGTATGTCAGCAACCGCGTGGCCAATAGCATCAGCAAAATTGACATGATGACCCATCAGGTAGTTGATTCGTATCCGGTTCCAGGTGGGCCCGACTGCATGGAGGTGTCTGCCGACGGTCGGTTCATTTATGTAAGCTCCCGTTGGGCGCGCAAGTTGACTGTGGTGGATACCCACACGAAGAAAGTCGTGCGGCAGGTGCCTGTAGGTAAGTCGCCCCACGGAGTGTGGACGTTGCAGCACGCACCTCGTTGAACAGCAGGCCCAAATGAGCGGGACAGGTGCAGGTATCGAAAAAATGGGATATCGACTCATAGGCCTGGCTAAGCCATTTATTACTTTTGCTATATATTTGATAGCTTCTAGCGCTTTCGTATCAATCGCTAGAGCCGAAAACGACTGCAAAAAGCCCCTCTACCTCACTTTTGATACCGGACACATGGGCGTTGCGCCGCTGGTGGCTGACGTTCTCAAGCGGCATAACGTTCGCGTGACCTTCTTTGCGGCGAATGAACGCACGAAGGAAGGCGATGGCAGCTTGGGCGACTACTGGGCACCCTGGTGGCGCGAGCGGGCGGCAGACGGCCACGAGTTTGCTTCGCACACCTGGGACCACACCTACTGGCGCGCTGACCTCGGAACTGCACAGCAGCCCTCGTTTCGCGTTCGCCCATCGGCGGGCCCGCGCGAAGGGCAAGACTTTGTGTTTTCGGCGGCCGACTACTGCCAAGCGCTTGGCAAGGCAGCGGCTCGGCTCAAGCAGATTACCGGTAAGACGCCGCTGCCCTTGTTTCGCGCTCCGGGCGGCAAGACCTCGCCTCAGCTGTTGGACAGTGCGCGTGCCTGTGGATATGCGCACGTGGGTTGGGCTCCTGCAGGGTTCTTGGGGGATGAGCTCTCCAGCGAGCGCGTCAGCAACGCCACTTTGCTGCGCAATGCGCTGCGAGATGTACGCAGCGGGGACATCCTGCTCGCGCACCTTGGCATCTGGTCGCGTAAAGACCCTTGGGCGCCCGTAGTGCTGGAGCCATTGATCGAGGGGCTCAAAGAACGTGGTTTTTGTTTTCGCACCCTGCGGGAGCATCCCGTCTACGGGGGCCGGGGTGTACGCTGATTCTGGGTTTGTATCCCGTGGAAACTACTTGGCATGGGTGCGAGCGCAGCGGCTACTCGCTAGCGTTTCATACAACTTCGAGGTGAAGTAAGGCGATGACGTGGTTCGACCAATGGTTTGATAGTGCGCAGCAGTGGCTCTTTGAGAGAGTCATGCAGCCGCTAATGTTCCATGTGGGACTGGGTAACTTGCTCGAGTCCGGTTACGAGGCCGCTGGCTGGGTTTTGGTGGGATTGCTGCAGCTTTTAATCATCGTTGCAGTGATTGGACCGTTGCAGCGCCTTTGGCCTGTTGAGCCGGTCACGGACCGCGCCACCATCCGCACCGACATCCTCTACACCCTCATCCACAGACTGGGTCTGTTTCGACTCGCATTGTTCTTTGCGATTGATCCGCTGGCAGACGATTTTTTTGGTGCTTTGCGGGTCGCTGGTGTGAGCACTTTCCAGCTCGATGGACTCTGGCCCGGAGTTACCGATGTGGCGTGGGTCAGCTTGTTGATCTACCTGGTGGTGTTTGACTTCGTGGACTACTGGATCCACCGCGGCCAACACCATTTCGAATGGTGGTGGCGCCTTCATTCGCTGCACCATGCACAACGGCAGATGACGATGTGGAGCGACAACCGGAACCATATCCTTGACGACGTGCTGCGCGACACCATTTTGGTCGTGGTCGCCCAGCTTATTGGTGTGGCGCCTGGCCAGTTCATCGCCATCGTCGCGGTCACCCAGCTCAGTGAGAGTTTTCAGCATGCCAATGTCCGGCTGTGGTTTGGTCGCTGGGGCGAACGTTTGTGGGTGAGCCCGCGCTTTCATCGGCTGCACCACAGCGTGGGCATTGGCCACGAGACGATCAAGACGCTGGCCATCCCATCTGGCGGAGCTTCGACAACAGAGGTGGGCGGTGCAAAACATCGCGTGGTTTTGGGCGGCCATAACTTTGGCGTGTTGCTGCCATGGTGGGACATGGTGATGCGCACCGCCAATTTTGAGTTGCGCTACGACCCTACCGGCGTGCGCGACCAAGTGGAGCCTGACGCCCAAGGGCGAGTGCGCAATTACGGACAAGGTTTTTGGTCTCAGCAGTGGCGCGGGGTGCTCCGACTGATGGGCAGAGCCTGACGGGTGCTGCAGGCAGTCCATGTATGCTTGTCGGCATGGGACTCTTGCTTGATTCTTTCTGGCGTGCCGCTGCCTATTGCCTGCGCCCTCGCGTGATGGCCTTGTCGCTGTTGCCCTTGCTGCTGATGGCGGCATTGGGGTTGGGCCTGGGATATCTTTATTGGGATGCCGCGGTGCAGGGCATGCGCTCAGTGCTTGAAGCCTCTACGCTGCTTGCTGGCTTCTGGAGCTGGTTGCAAGGCTGGGGACTGGGCGACGTGACCACTGTGGTGGCCCCGTTGATGGTGGTTTTGGCCGTCACTCCTTTGCTGGTCGTTCTGTCATTGCTGGTTGTTGCCGTGTTGATGACGCCTGCGCTTGTGGCGTTGGTGGCAAATCGGCGCTTTCCGGCGCTGGAGCGCAAAAAGGGCGGCTCCTTTGTCGCCAGTGTGGTCTGGTCACTCAGCTCCACATTGCTGGCCTTGGTTGCGCTCGTTGTGTCGATCCCTTTGTGGCTGGTGCCTCCTCTTGTCCTCATCCTGCCGCCGTTGATCTGGGGGTGGCTCACCTACCGGGTCATGGTGTTTGATGCGCTGGCAGACCACGCCAGCAAAGAGGAGCGGCAGGAGCTGTTCCGCCGTCACCGCAGTAGCCTGCTGGGCATCGGCATCCTGACTGGATATCTGGGCGCAGCGCCCAGCATTGTGTGGGCGTCGGGGGTGGTGTTTGCTGCCGCGTTTTTTATTCTTGTGCCTCTGGCCATCTGGATTTACACGCTGGTTTTTGCGTTTTCATCCCTGTGGTTCTCGCACTACTGTCTGGCGGCGCTACAGCGTTTGCGAGAAGAGCGCGGGGAGCGGCGCCTGAGCACTTCGGACGTCGTGGACGTTACGGACATCGCAGTGGCGGGGGGCGCAGAGCAGGGCCCTGCTCCCGCTCTCACACCACCTTCCTTGTCCGCCCCTGAAACTTCTGCCCGTGGAGCCCCTGCACCATGACCCCCCAACTCGGCCTCATCATCGTGGGCGACGAAATCCTGTCCGGCAAGCGCGCGGACAAACACATGCCCAAGGTGATCGAGCTTCTCTCGGCCCGTGGATTGTCACTTTCCTACGCTGACTATGTGGGAGATCAGCCTGCCCGCATTACCGCCACTTTGCAGCGCGCGTTCGAGGCGGGTGATGTGGTGTTCTCTTGCGGTGGCATTGGGGCTACGCCTGACGACCATACGCGCCAGTGTGCAGCGCGCGCTTTGGGCCGTGATCTTGTTTTGCACCCAGAGGCCGAAGCCCTGATCCGTGAGCGCATGCAGGATGTGGCGCGAGAGCAGGGCGTGCCCTACGAGGCCGAGCGTCCTGACAACGTGCATCGGCTCAACATGGGCATGTTTCCAGTGGGTGCGCAGATCATTCCTAACCCTTACAACAAGATCCCTGGCTTCCGCTGCCAAGGGCCCGGTGGCGGTGCCGTGCACTTTGTACCCGGCTTTCCCGTCATGGCCTGGCCGATGATCGAATGGGTGCTGGACCACTACTACGCGGACTATTTCAACCGTGCCCCCCAGACAGAACAATCGGTGGTGGTCTACGGCGCGATGGAAGCAGCGCTGACGCCACTCATGGAGCGCATCGAAAAAACGCATCCCGATGTGCGGGTGTTCAGTTTGCCCAGCGTGGATCATCCACAATACGGTCGGCATATCGAACTGGGCGTCAAAGGCCCTGCAGCGTCAGTCCCGCCCGCATGGCAAGACCTCAAAGATGGTTTGCACGAATTTGGTGCAAATTGCGGCCCTGAATTGGTGCGCAACCTTTGATGTTCGGAGTCGATTCACGGATTGCACTGATTTGGTGCTTTCTGCCGAATGCTGAGCCAGTAGCTGGCCCTTAGTGCTCCGTCATAGTGCGGCGGCTGCACTTGGCTGGCACGCAAACTGCTTTTAAACCGGCAAATTCTTTTTTCAACAAGCGCTTTACCCAGGAGAACCTGATGGCCAAGACCATTGCAGACGTGATGAAGATGGTGAAGGAAAACGAAGTCAAGTTCGTTGACTTCCGTTTTACCGATACCCGTGGCAAGGAACAGCACGTGACCGTGCCCGTGTCCCACTTCGATGAAGACAAGTTCGCGTCCGGTCATGCATTTGACGGTTCGTCTGTGGCCGGCTGGAAGGGTATTGAAGCTTCGGACATGCAGCTTATGCCCGACCCCAACACCGCCAACATCGATCCCTTCTTTGAAGAGACCACGATGTTCCTGCAGTGCGACGTGATCGAACCCGGTGACGGCAAGGCCTACGACCGCGATCCACGCTCCATTGCCAAGCGCGCTGAAGCGTACCTCAAGGCCTCCGGCCTGGGCGATACAGCTTACTTCGGACCAGAGCCAGAGTTTTTCATCTTTGATGGCGTGCGTTGGTCCAACGAACCCGGCAAGGTCATGTTCGAGATCGAAGAGTACGAAGCCCCCTGGAACTCGGGTGCCAAGCTCGAAGGCGGCAACCGTGGCCACCGTCCCACCGTCAAGGGCGGCTACTTCCCCGTGCCTCCGGTCGACAGCACGCAAGACATGCGCGCTGAAATGTCCCTGATCCTCGAATCCCTGGGCATCCCGGTCGAAGTGTTCCACCACGAAGTGGCGGGCGCTGGCCAGAACGAAATCGGCACGCGTTTCAGCACGCTCGTCGAGCGCGCTGACTGGACGCAGGTCCTGAAGTACGTGGTCTGGAACGTGGCCAACGCCTACGGCAAGACCGCCACCTTCATGCCCAAGCCCTACGCTGGCGACAACGGTTCCGGCATGCACGTGCACCAGTCCATCTGGAAGGACGGCAAGAACCTGTTCGCTGGCGACGGCTACGCTGGCCTGTCGGACTTCGCGCTCTATTACATCGGCGGCATCATCAAGCACGCACGTGCCCTGAACGCCATCACCAACCCCGGCACCAATTCGTACAAGCGCCTGGTGCCTGGCTTTGAAGCCCCTGTGAAGCTGGCCTACTCGGCTCGCAACCGTTCGGCCTCAATCCGCATTCCTTACGTTGCCAACCCCAAGGGCCGCCGCATCGAAGCGCGCTTCCCCGATCCATCGGCCAACCCCTACCTGTGCTTCTCGGCACTGATGATGGCTGGTCTGGATGGCGTGGAAAACAAGATTCATCCCGGCGAAGCCGCCACGAAGGATCTGTACCATCTGCCTCCCGAAGAAGACAAGCTGGTGCCTACCGTGTGCCACAGCCTGGACCAGGCGCTGGACTACCTGGACAAGGACCGTGGTTTCCTTACCAAGGGTGGCGTCTTTACCGACTCTATGCTGGATGCTTACATCGACCTCAAGATGGGCGAAGTCACGCGTTTCCGCATGGCTCCTCACCCTGTCGAGTACGACATGTATTACTCCCTGTAATCGCTTGCCTGCAAGCCATTACCCAAAAAAAGGCGGCGTAAGCCGCCTTTTTTTATAGGGGTGCCGCGGCCAATGCCCGCCGTTTCGGAACCAACGCTGACAGGGGCGTATCCGTAAGCAAAGCCCCGCCGGAGTGTGCAAGTGTTGAATTGGCGATGTGTGGCGATTGGGGGATACTCCCCTGCAACCTGCGTGGCAGTGCGAGGAAACCGAATGAAAAAAACGCTCATCACCCTGATAGTCATCGCCGCATCGGCACCTGCCGTATGGGCCCAAGACCGCATCTACCGCTGCGGAAATGAATACACCAACAACGCCACCCAGGCCAAAGAGCGCGGCTGCAAGCTGGTGGAAGGTGGGAATGTGACGGTAGTGCAAGGCACCCGCCCCGCCGCCGCAGCTGCGGCACCCGCCGCGGGCGGCATCGGCGCTGCCGCACCTGCCGCGTCGCCATCCAACGCCCCCCGTGTCAGCAACAATGACCAGAAGGCCCGTGATGCGGATGCTCGCGCCATTTTGGAGTCCGAGTTGCGCAAAGCCGAAGCCCGCCACGCTGATCTGGCCAAGGAATACAACAACGGCGCCCCAGAGCGCAATGCGCTGGACCTGCGCAACCCCCAGCGCTATATGGAACGCACGGCGGAGCTGAAGGCCAGCGTGGCGCGCAGCGAAAGCGATATTGCGGGCATCAAGCGTGAGCTTGCCCGCCTGCCTGCCAACTAGTATCCAGCGTGAGTTCGTTTGCCCCCGAGACTCTGGGCACCGGCACGGAGCGCTTTCATTCGCTGGACCTCATGTCCACTCTGGTGGCTGTGCTGCGTGCCGATGGCGCCGTGCAGTTTGCCAATGCGGCCCTTGAAAACACGCTGGGCCTGTCGCGCCGCACGCTGGAGGGGGTGGATTTTTCGACCTTCTTCACAGACCCTGCACTGCTGCAAACCGCGCTGGCCGGTGCCCGGGGCAAAGACTTTGCCGCGCTGCGCTACGAGGCCAGCTTGAAGCGCCTGCACCAGGACCCGGTGCCCGTCCATGTCAGCGTGGCTGACGCCGAGCAGGTCGGCGAGATCCTGGTTGAGTTGTGGCCGCTGGAGCAGCAGGCCCGCCAGGACCGGGAAGAACGCCTGCTCGACCAGGCGCAGGCCAACAAGGAGCTGATCCGCAATCTGGCCCATGAGATCAAGAATCCGCTGGGCGGCATTCGCGGCGCGGCGCAGTTGCTAGAGATGGAGCTGGAAAGCCGCGAGTTGACCGAATACACCCAGGTCATCATCCACGAGGCCGACCGCCTGCAGAGCCTGGTGGACCGCCTGCTGGCGCCGCATCGCCACCCGCATCTGGTGGGCGATGTCAACATCCATGAGGTGTGCGAGCGCGTGCGTTCGCTGGTGCTGGTGGAGTATCCGCAGGGTCTCAGGGTGCAGCGCGACTACGACACCTCAATCCCCGAGTTCCGTGGCGACCGTGCGCAGCTCATTCAGGCATTGCTGAACGTGGTGCAAAACGCGGCCCAGGCGCTGGCGGACCGCGTGGCTGCTGGCGATGCGGTGATTACCTTGCGCACCCGTGTGGCCCGACAGGTAACGTTTGGTCGCCAGCGGTACCGGCTGGCACTGGAATTGCATGTCATCGACAACGGACCGGGCGTGCCCGACGCGATCAAGGAGCGGATTTTTTACCCTCTGGTATCGGGTCGGGACGGCGGGTCAGGGCTGGGGCTCACGTTGGCGCAAACCTTCGTGCAGCGCCATCATGGGTTGATCGAATGCGACAGCGTACCGGGTCGCACCGACTTCCGTATCCTGATTCCCTTGCCTTAAAAACGCAATGGTCCCTGACACGCAACCACAGGGAAGGTAAGAAAAACATATGAAGCCGATCTGGTTAGTAGATGACGACCCGTCGATCCGCTTCGTCCTCGAAAAAGCGCTGGCCCGCGAGAACCTGCCTACGCGCAGTTTCACCCACCCCCGCGAGGTCCTGGAAGCGCTGGCGGACATCACCCCGGGCGATCCGGCGCGCCAAGGTCCTCAGGTTCTGGTCAGCGACATTCGCATGCCCGGGGGCTCCGGCCTGCAGTTGCTCGAAAAAGTCCGCGAACTGCAGCCGGGGCTGCCCGTCATCATCATGACGGCGTACTCCGACCTGGACAGCGCCGTATCGGCCTTCCAGCGGGGCGCGTTTGAATACCTGCCCAAGCCCTTCGACCTGCCCAAGGCGGTGGAGCTGATTCGCCGCGCGGTTGAAGAAAGCCAGCGCGAGGAAGTGATTGAAGAGCGACAGGCCGAAACCCCTGAGATGCTGGGCCAGGCGCCCGCCATGCAGGACGTGTTCCGCGCCATCGGCCGCCTGAGCCAGAGCCAGGTCACAGTGCTGATCACCGGTGAATCCGGCTCGGGCAAAGAGCTGGTGGCCCGGGCGCTGCACAAACACTCGCCCTGCGCGGACGGCCCCTTCGTTGCCATCAACACCGCAGCTATTCCTAAAGACCTGCTCGAGTCCGAGCTCTTCGGCCATGAGCGCGGCGCCTTCACCGGCGCGCAGACACAGCGGCGTGGGCGGTTTGAGCAGGCCGAGGGCGGCACGCTGTTCCTCGACGAAATCGGCGATATGCCGTTTGACTTGCAAACACGCCTGCTGCGTGTGCTGTCGGACGGCCAGTTCTACCGCGTGGGTGGCCATGCGGCCGTCAAGGCCCATGTGCGCGTGATTGCCGCCACCCACCAGGACCTGGAAAAGCGTGTGAAGGAGGGTGGGTTCCGCGAGGACTTGTTCCACCGCCTCAACGTCATCCGCCTGCGCCTGCCTGCGCTGCGCGAGCGGCACGAAGACGTGCCCATGTTGACCCGTCACTTTCTGCAGCAAAGCGCACGGCAACTGGGTGTGGAGCCCAAGCGCATTGCCGATTCTGCGCTGGCGCGGCTGGAGCAGTTTGCCTTTCCGGGCAATGTGCGCCAGCTGGAGAACATCTGCCACTGGCTGACCGTGATGGCGCCAGCGCAGGTTATCTCGCTGCAAGACTTGCCGCCTGAGGTGCTGGAGGCCCCGGTATACCAGTCGCCCGTGCGCGCGGGTGGTGGGGACGCTGCCGCGGCGGTGGCTGCGCCCATGCACACCGCGCCCATCGTGTCCGCACCCGCGTCCGAGCTGGTGGGCGGCATCCACCCGCTGGTGTCGGCGCCTGCCGTGGCGGGGTTGGGGGGATCGGCCACCGCCGTCATCGGTGCGGCTGCTGCAGGCGCGCCCTCCTGGTCAGGAGCAGACGGAGCCCATGCGCCAGCTGCGCCCATCGCTGCCGCTGCCAGCAGCCCCAACACCTGGGAACAGGCGCTGGAGACTGAGGCGCAAAAGCTGCTGGCGGGTGGCCAGCCCGAGGTATGGGATGCCCTGACCCGGCGCTTCGAGTCACGCCTGATCCGCACCGCGCTGGTGGCAACACACGGTCGCCGCATGGAGGCCGCGCAGCGCCTGGGTATCGGGCGCAACACCATCACCCGCAAGATCCAAGAACTGGGCCTGGACGCCCCGGATGAAGCATAAAAATCATTGAAAATGGCCGCTAGCGCTTGATGGATAAGCGCTGGCAGCTATTAAATATGTAGTGATTCGGTCGGGTGGCAGCCGCTGCGGGACATTCCGTTACGTGCGCCTCATTTCCTGCGCGTGGTGCGCTGCGTGCAGGGTTCGGTGTCCTACACGCAGGCCCTCCATGGGCCGACCCGATGCTCTGGTGACAGCTTCAACAATGAAGCCACTGTCAACCAACCGGAGACCTTCTATGTCGGATTTCAATGATGCCAACCGTGACCCTTTGACCAATGAGCCGGGCGCTCACCCCGTCGGAACCGGCGTGGGTGCCGCAATGGGTGGTGCCGCTGCAGGTGCTGCGGCCGGTGCCTTGGGTGGCCCTGTGGGTGCCGTCATCGGCGGTGTGGCAGGTGCGGTAGCGGGCGGACTGGCAGGCAAGGCCGCTGCTGAAGCCGTCAACCCCACGGAAGAAGACGCCTACTGGCGCGATACCTACAACCGCGAGCCCTACTACGTGGAAGGCCGCACGTACGACCACTATCGCCCCGCCTACGAACTGGGCTGGTCGTCCGTAGGCCGCTACGAAGGCGACTTTGACGCCGTCGAACCCCGTCTGGCCGATGACTGGCGTGCCCGCCACGCCACAGACGGCCTGGCCTGGACGGATGTGCGCCCCGCCACCCGTGCCGCCTGGGACCGTGCTTCGGGCGTATCCGCTACGGATTCGTCTTTCACCAGCGACCGTCCCATGGACGTCACCGACAACGATGATGTGGTCGATGTCCTCAATGACCTGCTTGAATCGTCCCGCGACGGCGAGTATGGGTTCCATGCCTGTGCCGAGCACGCCGAATCGGGTGAGCTCAAGGGCATCTTTCAGCGCCACTCGCGTGAATGCGCTGCTGCTGCGGTTGAGCTGGAGCATGAAATTCGCCGCCTGGGGGGCGACCCCGCATCCGGTGGTACCGTGGCCGGCGCACTGCATCGCGGCTGGGTGTCGGTGAAGACGGCGCTGTCCACCAGCGACGACAAGGCTGTGCTCGAAGAGTGCGAACGCGGTGAGGACTCTGCCGTGGCCCGCTACCGCAAGGCCTTGAAGACCAGCCTGCCCGCTGATGTCCGTACGCTGCTGGACCGTCAGTTGCAAGGCGCTCAGCGCAACCACGACGAAGTGCGTGCGCTGCGTGATGGCTTCTCGCCGCAACGGTAAGGTCCGCACAAGCCCGACCTGAATAGTGCTGCGTCGACAAGCCCGGCGCGCCGTTTGACAGGTCGGTGGGTATTGACCGCACACCGGTCTGAGGTGGCAACATCAGCAAAAAAGGCTGCAAGGATTTTTCCTTGCAGCCTTTTACTTTTGTCTCCGATGTCGGTGTCTGTGTCGGTGTGGTGCCCATAACCGCTGACAGCGCGGTGTTCGCGTTTCTGCGGTGATCGTTGGTCAGGCCATCGTGACCACCACAGGCGCGTGGTCGCTGGGCTGCGGGTTCTTGCGGGGTGCGCGGTCTACCACACAGGCGGTCACGCTGGGGCGCACCGCGTCGCTGACGAGAATGTGGTCGATGCGCAGGCCCCGGTTCTTCTGGAAACCAAGCATCCGGTAGTCCCACCATGAATAGGCTTTTTCGGGCTGGTCAAACATGCGAAACGCGTCGGTCAGCCCCAGCGCCAGCAGCGCCTGAAAGTGATTGCGCTCCTCCGTGGTGTGGTGGATGGTTTCGCGCAGCCCCACCGGGTCGTACGAGTCGCGGTCTTCTGGCACCACGTTGAAGTCTCCCACCAGCACCAGGCGCGGATGGGTCGCCATCTCGGCGCGCACCATGTCTTGCAGCGCCTGCAGCCAGCGCATCTTGTAGGCGAATTTTTCAGACCCGGGCTCTTGCCCGTTCACAAAATAGCCATTGATCAGGCGCAAGGGCCCCGACGGGGTGTCCAGTGTGGCACCGATCACGCGGGCCTGCTCGTCGCCAAAGGCCGGGATGTTGCGCACCACGTCGCGCAGCGGGTGACGGCTGAGGATCGCCACGCCGTTGTAGGTCTTCTGGCCGAAGGCCACGGCCTCGTACCCTAGCTCCTTGAAGGCATCGTGCGGAAACTTGTCGTCCGTCAGTTTGAGCTCCTGCAGCCCCAGCGCATCGACCGGGTTGGCGGCCAGCCAGGCCAGCACCTGGGGCAGGCGCACAGTGAGGGAGTTGATGTTCCAGGTGGCTATTTGCATATGTTTTTGGCCGCTAGCGCTTATCTGTAAAGCGCTGAAAGCTATCAATAAGTGAGTAACCGGTTGACCCGTCGAGGGGCGATAAGTCACGCCTTAGCGCGTTGGTACGTCACAAAGCTGAACGCCAGGCCTTTGGCGCTGACGTGGCGGCTGCGTGCTGATTCCACCCACTCAGCACCCAGTGTGGGTGCATGGGCGTCGCCATCAAAGTCCTGCTCGATCTCGGTGACCTCCACACAGTCCGCCAGCGGCAACGCCTCGGCATAGATCTGGCCGCCGCCAATCACCCAGGTTGTTTGGCTGGCATCGCACATCGCCAGCGCCGCGGGCAGGCTGGCAGCGCACTGGGCGCCGTCGGCGTGCCAGTCGTCCTGGCGGGTCACCACAATGTTGGTGCGGCCGGGCAGCGGACGGAAGCGGGGCGGCAGAGAGTCCCAGGTCTTGCGGCCCATGATGACGGCGCAGCCCTGCGTGAGCTGCTTGAAATGCGCCATGTCTTCGGGGATATGCCAGGGGATGGTGTTGTCTTTGCCGATGACGCCGTTGGCTGCGCGGGCGTAGATGAGGTGCAAGGGCATGGTGATGGTGGTCCGTGTTCGTCCGCGTGGGTCACACAGCCACAGGCGCTTTGATGGCCGGGTGGCACTGGTAGTCCAGCACTTCAAAGTCTTCGTATTCGTAGCCAAAGATGCTGTCCGGCTTGCGCTTGATGTTCAGCACCGGGTAGGGGTAGGGCGTGCGCGCCAGCTGCGTTTGCACCTGCTCGTGGTGGTTGCTGTAGATGTGGCAGTCGCCGCCCGTCCAGATGAAGTCGCCCACGTCCAGGTCGCACTGCTGCGCCACCATGTGCGTCAGCAACGCGTAGCTGGCGATGTTGAAGGGAACACCCAGAAAAATGTCGGCACTTCGCTGGTACAGCTGGCAGCTCAGGGTGCCGCGCCCGCCGGGTGTTTGCGCCGGGGCCACATAGAACTGGAAGAACGCATGGCAGGGCATGAGCGCCATCTTGCTCAGCTCGGCCACGTTCCAGGCGCTCACGATGATGCGGCGTGAGTCGGGGTTGGTCTTGAGCGTCTGGATGACGTCGCTGATCTGGTCGATGTGGCCGCCGTCCGGCGTGGGCCAACTGCGCCACTGCACGCCGTAAACGGGGCCCAGGTCGCCGTCTTCACGCGCCCATTCGTCCCAGATGGTCACGCCGCGCTCTTTCAGCCAGTTGTTGTTGCTCGACCCGGTCAGGAACCACAGCAGCTCCTGGATGATGGATTTGAGATGCACCTTCTTGGTGGTGACCAGAGGGAAACCTTCCTTCAGGTCAAACCGCATCTGGTGGCCGAACACGCTTTTGGTGCCGGTGCCGGTGCGGTCTGATTTGTCCACGCCGTGGGTGAACACGTGGCGCATGAAGTCTTCGTACTGAGAGCGCACGGGGCGGGTGTGTTCTGTCATGGCGGTGGTAAGGCGAAAGACGCGATTTTAGGCGTGCAGGCGGTCACGCTAAGCTTGCGGGCCTTCTCGCCCCTCTGCCCTTTCAGAAAGTACCTCTCATGCGACTGGTTGCCCCTGTCTCCCACTGCCACACCGCGTTGGCTGCCCTTGCCTTGGCGCTACTGGCAGGCTGTGGAAGCACCGCGCCCACCGCGCCCAGTGTGTCCAGCACATCTGGCGGTTGGGGGCGCGCAGCAGCGCCCAGCCCGGCCGCCACCGCCACAAATCCCTGGTCCAACCTGCAAGCGCAGGTCGGTCGATACCCGACGGATGGCGCTGACTTCCTGCGCACCGGCCCGCTGGCCGAGCGGCTGCGCGGGCTGTTGGGGGCCACCAATTACCCGGTGTTGATCGACAACCTGGGCGTGAGCAGCCCCTTGCAGCAAGAAGGCGCCATGCTCTACATCACCGGCAACCGGCCTCACCAAGGCGGCACCGAGGCTGCCGCTGTGGTGATTCACCCTGGTAAAGACGCCGTGCGCGTGTGGCTGTTGACCGGCGGCGAGGAATGGGACGTGCAGGACCAGGGTGCGCCTAAGACCGTTCCCGCTGACGTTGCCACGATGATGGAAAACGCGCGGCGTTGATCTCGTGGGTCCGTTTGGGCTGAAATCAGCCCCTAGACCTTGACCAGAAAGCGTTAATTGCTATGTATTTGATAGTAGTGGCGGTTTTTTGACCGCTGGAGTCACTGCCGACCTAGCTCAGGTTGCAGGGTAGATACGCTGTTGATGTGTCTAGGTATAAATCCTGAGTATCTGGTGCAAATTAGTATTCTTGGAGACATCTGGAGTACCAGTCGAGCATCACAGCATCGGTATCGTTCAGTCCGTCAATACCCGCATGCCTTGCGCCGGTGTTGAAAGGCAGATTCCCATACCAACTACCGAGGAGACTTTTCCGATGCCACATTCCACCCGTGTCGCCGCGCCCAAGCGCCTGGCCCTGGCCGCTGCGCTGGCCACCACGCTGACCATGTCGCTGTGCGGCGTCGCCAGCGCGCAGACCGAGCTCGTGATTGCCACCGTAAACAACGGCCACATGATCGAGATGCAGAAGCTCGGCAAGAGTTTTGAGCAGGCCAACCCCGACATCAAGCTGAAATGGGTGACGCTGGAAGAAGGTGTTCTGCGCCAGCGCGTGACCACAGACATCGCCACCAAGGGCGGCCAGTTCGACGTGATGACGATTGGCCTGTATGAAGCGCCCATCTGGGGCAAGA
Organism: Acidovorax sp.; assembly: GCF_046314175.1. Lineage (GTDB taxonomy): Bacteria > Pseudomonadota > Gammaproteobacteria > Burkholderiales > Burkholderiaceae_C > Acidovorax. Next base: position 15,963 of record NZ_JBKBXG010000037.1, read on the forward strand.
AGGGCTGGCTGCAGGAGTTGAAGACGGATGCTGCCTACGATGTGGACGACCTGCTGCCCGCGGTGCGCAGCGGCCTGTCCATCGACGGCAAGCTGTTTGCAGCGCCGTTCTACGCCGAAAGCTCCATGCTGATGTACCGCAAGGACCTGGCCGACAAGGCGGGCGTGCAGGTGCCCGAGCGTCCCACCTGGCCGCAGATCAAGGACCTGGCCGCCAAGATGCACGACCCGAAGAACGGCGTATATGGCATCTGCCTGCGAGGCAAGCCGGGCTGGGGCGACAACATGGCGTTTTTGACCACGCTGGTCAATACGTTCGGCGGTCAGTGGTTTGACATGCAGTGGAAGCCACAGCTCGAATCCAAGCCCTGGAAAGAAGCCATCACGTTTTACGTAGACCTGCTCAAGAACTACGGCCCGCCCGGCTCCGCAGCCAACAGCTTCAACGAGATCCTGGCGCTGACCAACTCGGGCAAGTGCGGCATGTGGATTGATGCGACCATCGCGGCCTCGTTCGTGAGCGACCCTAAACAATCGAAGGTGGCGGACCAGATGGCGTTTGCCCAGGCCCCCACCATGAACACGCCCAAGGGCGCCAACTGGCTATGGTCGTGGAATCTGGCGATTCCTGCCGGGTCCAAAAAGGTCGATGCAGCGCAGAAGTTCATCACCTGGTCGACCAGCAAGGATTACATCCAGTTGGTGGCCAAGACCAACGGCTGGGCCAATGTGCCCACCGGCACGCGCAAGAGCACGTACGCATCGCCAGAGTTCCAGAAGGCAGCCCGCTTCGCTGCGGCGGAGAAGACCGCCATCGACTCGGCCAACCCGACCGATTCGACCCTGCCCAAGAGCCCGTATGTGGGCGTGCAGTTCGCTGCTATACCGGAGTTCCAGGCCATCGGTATTGCGGTGGGGCAGCAGATGAGTGCAGCCCTTGCTGGCAAGACGACGGTGGACGCTGCGCTGAAGGCCAGCCAGGTGTCGGCCGAACGTGAAATGAAGAAAGCTGGCTACTACAAGTAAATAGGCATTCATCCGGCTACTGCGCGGCCCGATCTGGGGGGGGGTGTTCCTCGCCGTACGAGAGTACGGCTGCGGTACAGCGCCCCCACCTCGGACCGCTCGCTACGCCGGCTGAACGCTTACTTCTCCGCCGTCGGTAGCTTCGCTTGGTGCACCCCGACTTGAAGCCTATCTCGCCGCTCTCTTCGTTCTGGCCTTCAGGGTGTGATCCTGTCCAGATTTCTCCGAGACTCCCATGAACCGCCGCCTGCTACCCCGTCTGCTGCTCACGCCAGCCATGGCCACGCTCTTCCTGTGGATGATCGTGCCGCTGGTGATGACGATCTACTTCTCGCTCATCCGCTACAACCTGATGCAGCCGGACCAGACCGGTTTTGCCGGGCTGGAGAATTTTGAGTATTTCGTCACCGACCCCTCGTTCGGCACGGCGGTGCTCAACACCATCTTGCTGCTGGGCAGTGTGATCCTCATCACGGTGGTGTTCGGCATTGCGATTGCGTTGCTGATCAACGAGCCGTTTGCGGGACGGGGCATCGTGCGGGTGCTGCTGATCTCGCCGTTCTTCGTCATGCCCACGGTCAACGCGCTGATGTGGAAGAACATGATGATGAACCCCATCTACGGCGTGCTGGCGCAGGTGTGGATGTTCTTTGGCGCGCAGCCGGTGGACTGGCTGACGGACCACCCGCTGTTCTCGGTCATCGTGATGGTGTCGTGGCAATGGCTGCCATTTGCCACGCTGATTTTCATGACCGCGCTGCAGAGCATGAACCACGAGCAGTTGGAGGCCTCGCGCATGGATGGCGCCAACTACCTGCAGCAGTTGCGCTATCTGTACGTGCCGCATCTGGCGCGTTCGGTGGCGGTGGTGGTGATGATCGAACTCATCTTCTTGCTCAGCATCTTTGCCGAGATCTACACCACCACAGCGGGTGGGCCGGGCGATGCCAGCACCAATGTCACTTTTTTGATCTTTAAGCAGGCGCTGCTTAACTTTGACGCGGGCGTGGCCTCGGCTGGCGCGCTGCTCGCGGTGATTTTGGCCAACATCGCGGCGGTGTTTCTGATCCGCATGGTCGGCAAGAACCTCGATACATAACGAAGCGCGAACCATGACCACCACACGACGCCGTTCCAACTATCCGCTGGGCATGCTGGCCCTGCGCACCGTGGCCGCCTGGGGCGTGGCCCTGCTGCTGTTCTTCCCGCTGGGCTGGCTGCTGCTGACCGCGTTCAAGACCGAACTGCAGGCCATTGCAGTGCCGCCCGAGCTGTTCTTTGTCCCCACGCTCGAAAACTTTCACGAGGTGCAAGAGCGCAGCGACTACCTGCTGTATGCCAAGAACTCGGTCATCACCAGCGTGGTCTCCACCCTGGTCGGGCTGATGCTGGCGGCTCCTGCCGCGTATGCCATGGCCTTCTTCAAGGGCAAGTACACCAAGGACATCCTGATGTGGATGCTCTCCACCAAGATGATGCCCGCCGTGGGCGCGCTGGTGCCCATCTACGTGCTGGCGCAAAAGAGCCACCTGCTCGACACGCAGCTGGCGCTGATCATCGTGTTCGCGCTGTCCAACCTGCCCATCATGGTGTGGATGCTGTACTCGCACTTCAAGGACATCCCGCGCGAGATCCTGGAGGCCGCGCGCATGGACGGCGCCACGCTGTGGCAAGAGGTGCGCCTGGTGCTGCTGCCCCTGGGCATGGGCGGCCTGGCCTCCACCGGCCTGCTGTGCCTGGTGCTGTCGTGGAACGAGGCCTTCTGGAGCCTGAACCTGAGCGCTGCCAAGGCCGGCACGCTGGCCACGCTGATCGCGTCGTACTCCAGCCCCGAGGGTCTGTTCTGGGCCAAGTTGTCTGCCGCTTCGCTGATGGCGATTGCGCCCATTGTGGTGTTTGGCTGGTTCAGCCAGAAGCAGCTCGTTCAGGGCCTGACCTTTGGCGCCGTGAAGTAACGCGCAGCTTTCCTTTCCAACGCAATCAAGTTTTCAGGAACCCGATTCCATGGCCTACCTTCAACTGCGCGGCATCGAGAAATTCTTCGGTGAGCACCGCGCCATCAAGGGCATCGACCTCACCATCCAGCAAGGAGAGTTCATCGTCTTCGTCGGCCCATCGGGCTGCGGCAAGTCCACGCTGCTGCGCCTGATCGCGGGGCTGGAGAACATCGACGGCGGCTCGCTCATGCTCGACGGCCGCGACATCACCGACCAGCCCTCCAGCAAGCGCGACCTGGCCATGGTGTTCCAGAGCTACGCGCTGTACCCGCACATGAGCGTGTACGAGAACATGAGCTTCGCGCTCAAGCTCGCCAAGGTCGATCCGGCCATCGTGCGCGAGAAGGTCGAGCGCGCCGCCGCCATCCTGAACCTCACCACCTACCTGGAGCGCACGCCCAAGGAGCTGTCGGGCGGGCAGCGCCAGCGCGTGGCCATCGGCCGTGCCATCGTGCGTGCGCCCAAGGTGTTTTTGTTCGACGAGCCGCTGTCCAACCTCGACGCGGCGCTGCGCGGCCAGACCCGCGTGGAGATCGCCAAGCTGCACCGCGACCTGGGCGCCACCACCATCTACGTCACGCACGACCAGGTGGAGGCCATGACCCTGGCCGACCGCGTGGTGGTGCTGCGCGACGGGCTCATCGAGCAAGTGGGCACGCCGCTGGAGCTGTATGACCGCCCGGCCAACCAGTTCGTCGCCCAGTTCATCGGCACGCCGCAGATGAACGTGGTGCCTTTGTTGCAGTTGCCGCTGCCGGTGCAGCAACAGGCTCCGGCAGGCGCCGAGGGCGGGTGCATCGGCCTTCGCCCAGAGACCATTGCCGTGCGCAGCCCCGGCGTTACGCCAGTGACTGGCCAGGTGGACCTGGTCGAAGCGCTGGGCGCCGAAACGCTGATCTACGTGGGTACACCAGGCGGTGCGCAGTTTGTGGCCCGCCAGACCGAACGCACCAGCCTGCGCGCGGGTGACGCGGTCAGTCTGGAGATTGATGCCTCAGAGGCGCATTGGTTTGACCCCCGTGGTCGTGTTGTGGCTCGCGAGGCTGCATGACCACCATGGCATTTCGACAAGAACTGCAAGGCAAGGTGGCCGCTGTCACCGGCGCTGCATCGGGCATCGGCTTTGCCAGCGCCAAGGCAATGGCAGACGCCGGTGCGCGGGTGGTGTTGATCGACCGTGACGAAGATGCATTGACCAAGGCCTGCGCTTCGATTGGCGCCCAGGCATTGCCGCTGGTGCTGGATTTGCTCGACGCCACACAGTGCGCCAGCCTGCTGCAGCGCACGCTCGTCATGGCCGGGCAACTCGATATTTTTCACGCCAACGCCGGGCTGTATGTGGGCGGCGATCTGGTCGATGCCGACCCGGACGCCATCGACCGCATGCTGAACCTGAATGTGAATGTGGTGATGAAAAACGTGCACAACGTGCTGCCCCACATGATCGAGCGCGGCACGGGCGACATCATCGTCACCAGCTCGCTGGCCGCGCATTTCCCCACGCCGTGGGAGCCGGTTTACGCATCGTCCAAGTGGGCGGTGAACTGCTTTGTGCAGACCGTGCGCCGACAGGTGTTCAAACACGGCATCCGCGTGGGCGCCATCTCGCCCGGCCCGGTCATCACATCGCTGCTGGCCGACTGGCCTGCAGAAAAACTCGCCGAGGCCAAGGCCAGCGGCAGCCTCCTTGAAGCGGCCGAAGTGGCCGATGTGGTGCTGTTCATGCTCACGCGCCCGCGCGGCATGACCATCCGCGACGTGGTGATGATGCCGACGAACTTTGATCTCTAAATCTCCGCTTTCACGCACCATGAATTTCATCCTGCACCTAGGCCTGGGCTCTTTCCACCGCGCGCACCAGGCCGTTTATGTTCACGAACTGCGCCAGCAGGGCGACCAACGCTGGGCCATTGCCGCAGGCAACCTGCGCCCCGACATGGCCGACACCATTGCAGCCCTGCAAGCGCAAGGCGGCCGCTACACGCTGGAGACCGTCACGCCGCAGGGCGAGCGCAGCTACACCGTCATCGAGTCGATCCAGCGCGTGATCGCCTACCAGGACGACCTGGCCCCGCTGATCGCTGCAGGGGCTGACCCTGCCACATGCATCATCAGCTTCACCGTGACCGAGGCGGGCTACTACCTGGACGCGCAGAACCAGCTCGACTGGCCCACGTTTGCAGATCTGAGGGCAGACCTCGCAGCCGTGAAGGCAGGGCAGGCAGGTCACACCATCTACGGCGCGCTGGTCAGCATCCTGCGCGCGCGCATGGCGGCGGGCGCAGGCCCGGTAACGCTGATGAACTGCGACAACCTGCGCCATAACGGCGACCGCTCGCGCGGGGGGCTGCTGCAGTTCATCGACGGGCTGGGCGACACCGCGCTCAAGGACTGGGTGGTGAAGAACACCAGCAGCCCCAACGCCATGGTCGACCGCATCACGCCGCGCCCCACGCCGGACGTGGCCGAGCGCGTGAAGGCCGCCACCGGCTGGGACGACAAGGCCGCGCTGATGGGCGAGAGTTTCATCCAGTGGGTCATTGAAGACAACTTCATTGCTGGCCGCCCCGCGTGGGAAAACGTCGGTGTGGAGATGGTCGATTCGGTGCAGGCCTATGAAGAGGCCAAGATCCGTTTGCTCAACGCCACGCACAGCTGCATTGCCTGGGCGGGCACGCTCGCGGGCTACCAGTACATCCATGAAGGCACGCACGACGCCGCCATCCGCCAGATGGCCTATGACTATGTGACCGACGACGCCATCCCCGTGTTGCTGCCATGCCCCATCGATCTGGCAACGTACCGCGACGTGGTACTGGACCGCTTTGGCAACCCCGCCATTGCCGACACCAATCAGCGCGTGGCCATGGACGCGTTCTCCAAGATCCCCGGAATGATCGCGCCCACCATCCGCGACAAGCTCGCGCGCAATGCGTCGTTCGACAGCGTGGCCATGCTGCCCGCGCTGTTCCTGGCCTACCTGCAGCGCTGGCATAGAGGGCAGATCCCTTACACCTACCAGGACCAGGCCATGGACCCCGCCGTGGCGCATGCCATCTGCGACGCGGCCGACCCGGTGGCGGCCTATGCCGCCGACACAACGCTGTGGGGTGAGATGGCCAGCCATCCCCAACTGATAGAAGCCCTGCGCAAAGCCTATGCCCGCGTGTTGGCCTTTGTCGGGGAGCGGACAAACGCCTGATGCTGGTGTAACTTCAGCCCACCCACTGCCATGACCGTGAAAACGCCCATCGCCCCGCGCCAGACCAAGCCCGAGCTGGAGCACGACTATGTGCGCTCGCCCGAGCTGGGCTATGAGCCGCCCGAGACAGCGGGTTTCATTCGCTGCCTGTCGCACGGTTTCCCTACACCGCTGGCGCGCTGGCACTACCACGACGAGTACGAACTGCACCTGATCACCGCCACCTCGGGCAAGGTGTTTGTGGGCGACTGGATCGGACAGTTCCAGCCCGGCCATTTAGTGCTGACCGGGCCGCGCCTGCCGCACAACTGGATCAGCATGGACCTGCCCGAAGGCGGCGTGCCGCTGCGCGACCTGGTGATTCAGTTCTCGCACGCGCCGCTGGTGGCCAGCAGCGAAAGCATTCCAGAGCTGCGCGAGGTGCTGCCCCTGCTGGAGCGCGCGCGCCACGGCATCGAGTTCTTTGGCATGGAGGCGCAGGCGCAAGAGCACTGGCACCGCATCAAGGCCCGCCAGGGCCTGGCACGGTTTGGTGCATTCTGCGAGTTTTTAAGCGACCTGGCGCGTTGCACCGACTTTCGTCTGCTGTCGAGCACGCAGCTGCAAAGCGAGGACAACGACACCCAGCTCGACCAGATCAACGCCATCGTGAGCCGCATCACCGACCACTTGGCCGACCCGCTGTCGGCGGCCGACCTGGCGCAGGAGCTGGGTATGACGGAAAGCCGCTTTTCGCGCTTCTTCCGCCGCGCCACGGGCAACACCTTCACAGACTTCGTGAACCTGGTGCGCGTAAACCGTGCCTGCCAGCTGCTGATGGAGACCGAGCGCTACATCACGCACATCGCGTATGACGTGGGCTTCAACAACATGGCCAACTTCAACCGCCGCTTTCTGGACATCAAGGGCATGACGCCCAGCGAATACCGCAAGCAGGGTGCGGGACGGTTTGGCAAGGTGTGACGCCTTCGGGAGTTGTGAATTGAGGCGAACGCAGGGTGGTGTTTGCAGACTCCATGGTTCCCACCCAGAGCAGCAAACTCCGCAACCCACCGTTCGGGCTGAGCCTGTCGAAGCCAGGGCACACCGCCCACCTCCTCATCTTTCACCGCAGCAGCAGCCCACGAACAAACCCAACCATCCATGTACCTCGGAATCGATTTAGGCACCTCGGGTGTCAAGCTCCTGCTGCTCGACGACGCGCACATCGTCGTCGCCACGGCGGACGCCGCCGTGCCCCAGCACCGCCCCCAACCCACCTGGAGCGAGCAGCACCCAGCAGACTGGATGGCCGCAGTAGAAGCAGCCATGGAGCAACTGCGCTCTCAGGTTCCCACTGCATGGGCGCAGGTGCGCGGCATCGGTCTCTCAGGCCACATGCACGGCGCCGTTGTGCTGGGCGCACAGGGCCAGGTGCTGCGCCCCGCCATTTTGTGGAACGACGGCCGCGCCAGCGCCGAGTGCGCTGCGCTGGAGCAGGCCGTGCCCATGTCACGCCAGATCACCGGCAACCTCGCCATGCCCGGCTTCACCGCGCCCAAGCTGCTGTGGCTGCGCGCGCACGAACCCGCCGTGTTCGACCAGATCCGCACCGTGCTGCTGCCCAAAGACTGGTTGCGCCTGCAGCTCACGGGTGACGCGGTGAGTGACATGTCTGACGCATCCGGCACGTTGTGGCTCGACGTACAGGCCCGCGGCTGGAGCCCAGCGATGCTGCAGGCCTGTGGACTGGACACATCGCACATGCCCGCCCTGGCCGAGGGCAATGCGCCCACCGGCACGCTGCGCAGCGATGTAGCGCGCCGTTGGGGGCTTGGAGGCGGCGTGGTCGTGGCCGCAGGCGCGGGCGACAACGCCGCCAGCGCTGTGGGCGTGGGCGCGCGTACGGCCGGGCAGGGCTTTGTGTCGCTGGGCACCTCGGGCGTGGTTTTCCGCGTGACGGACTCCTTTGCCCCCGCCACCGAACGCGCTGTGCACGCCTTTGCCCACGCGCTGCCGCAGCGTTGGCACCATATGTCGGTGATGCTCAGTGCTGCGAGTGCGTTTGGCTGGATCACGCGGCTTACGGGGCGGGGCGATGAGGCGCAACTTTCTGATGCCGTGGGCGCATTGGTACCAAGCCGCCAGGCCCAGGCGCCTTTGTTTTTGCCCTACCTCAGTGGCGAGCGCACGCCGCACAACAACGCGGCCGCCACCGGCGTCTTCATGGGCTTGCGGGCCGAGCACGAAGCGGCGGACTTGGCCTATGCCGTGATGGAAGGCGTGGGCTTTGGCCTGCTCGACGGACTCAACGCCATGCGCGCCGCAGGGGAAGGGTGGGGCGGTGCCACAGGTCTAAATGACGAAGCCCTGGCCCTCGTCGGCGGCGGCGCCCGCAGCAACCCTTGGGCGCAGCTTTTGGCCAGCGCACTGGGCACCCCGCTCCAACGCCCGCAGGGCGCACACGCCGCAGCCGCCCTGGGCGCCGCCCGCCTGGCCGCCATGGCCTGTGGTGGTGATGAAGCCCACTGGTGCCAGCCTTTGCCCGCCGACGCCACCTTCACTCCCCAGCCTGCGCAACAAATCCTGCTGGCCGACCGCTACGCCCGGTTTGTGGCGCTGTACCCCGCGCTGCAATCGCAGTTCTGACGCACTGCGTGCATCTTCCAAAGCCGCCATGACCTCTGCACAAGACACCTCCAGCGCCACAGCGCCCATCCACGCCGCTATCGCAGGCGAGGCCCTCATCGACCTCATCCGCCGCCCCGATGGCAGCTACCTGCCGTGCCTGGGCGGCGCGCTGTACAACCTGTGCCGCGCGCTGGCCCGCCAGGGCGTGGGCACGCAGTACCTGAATCCCTTGTCGCGCGACCGCTTTGGCCGCGAGCTGGCTGCGCAGTTGGTCGCCGACGGCGTGTTGCTGGCCCAGCCTGAGCCCGTGCAGCAAGTCACCTCCCTGGCCGTGGTCAACCTCAATGAACGCGGCCACCCCGACTACGCCTTCTACCGCGAGGGCGTGGCCGACCGTGCTGTGTCTGCCCACGGACTGATCGAAGCCTGCACCGCCTTGCCCGCATTGCAACTCGTCTGCACCGGCGCGCTGGCGCTCGACGAACGCGACACCGCCATCTACCTGCCCTGGCTCGCCGCCCAGCGCGCCGCTGGTCGCTGCGTGGTGGTGGATGCCAACCTGCGTCCCTCCGTCATGCCAGACCTGGCCGCCTACCGCACGACGGTGCACGCCGCGCTGGCCCACGCCCACATCATCAAAACCAGCGACGAAGACCTGGACCACCTGGCCGTGCCGGGCACCGATGCTTTGACCCGCGCCCGCCACCTGCTAGCCGCCAACCCGAAGGCGCACCTGCTGGCCCTGACCTTGGGGGCTGAAGGCGCATGGCTGCTGCACCGCAACGGCGCACAGTGTTTTGCCAAAGAAGCGCAACCGCTGGAGGTCGTTGACACCGTGGGCGCGGGCGACAGCTTTCTGGCGGGGCTGTTGGCGCACCTGCTGCGGCAGGCGCAGGTTGCCGGTGGTGTGCGCTTTGTGCAGTTCGTTGAAACACTGACGGCCGAAGCGTGCAGAACGGCGCTGCGCCATGCGCTGGCCAGTGCGAGCCTGTGTGTGGTGGAGCAGGGCTGTGTGCCTCCCGGGTGGGACGCTGCGAGCGAGTGGAGCCTTCTGCATCCTGCGGCCCAAGACCCAGCTTGAGTGGGGGGCTTGGTGCAGGCTGGACTGGACTAGGTTCTAAGATATCTTGTCGCCAATTTGATGGGGGGCCTATGGCTGAGTTTGTTGTCGCGGTGCTGTGGTCTGCGCTCGAACTGCTGCTGGTATTTACGGGTGCGCTGGTGGTACGTGCTGTCAGCCTGGGCCGCTGGCGCTCCGAGCGCTGGGGCAGTAACGAAGCGCGTATCTTTGGCGCAGCGGGCGCCCTGTCGTTTCGTCACGAGGGAAAGCGTGTGTTGACGACCAGCGGGCTGGTATTCGTGGGCCTGTTGTTCTACGTATTGCTCGTGCCGGTGATGTTCATTTTTTGGGGATTGGTGTCGGCGTGATTCCCTTTGGCGCTGCGCCTCACACCTCATGCGCCATCACCGTCGGAGCAAGTGCAGCAGAAGCCGCCTGCAACGTCGTCCGTCAATCCATCACCCACTGTTGCGTGGCCGACCACGGTAACGTCCCCACCATCCTTGCCGCATGGCTGGCCAACAAAACCCCCGAGAACCTGGCTGCATGGATCTCCGCGCCCGGCGCCGCCGCCTGGGGTGCCTACCGAGCGGAAACCATGGTGGGTTTTGCACTGCTGACGCAGGCCACGCTGGCGCTGTGTTACGTGGTACCAGATGCCTTGTACCAAGGCGTGGGCCGCGCCTTGCTGGCTTCAGCCGAGGCCCACGCGCGGCAGGCAGGGCTTGCTGCGTTGGGGCTGGAGAGCACACGCACGGCGGAGGCTTTTTACCGCCGCAATGGTTATGAGCCTGCAGGCGCTCTGCAATCATGGGCGGGCTTGCAAGCGCAGCCCATGCGCAAAGTGCTTTGAGTAGGGGCGGATGCACGCACTGGCGGTTGTGCGTACGGCAAAATTTTTAATAAAAATGGCCTCTAGCGCTTGATGGGTAAGCGCTAGTAGCTACTGTTTTTATAGTGTTTGGAGCCCAGCGCGTCACGTGAGTCGCTGGACTAGCGTGCGAACGTGCTTGCCCCGGTTGTCGCGCATTTCCAGAATCTGCCACTGCGTGCCGTAGTTCCTGTCGGTGAAGCGCATGTGTGAGGCGATCTCGGTCAGTGCCGCAGCGTCAGGGGTGAGCAGTTGCTCGACATAGGCCACGATATCTTTGCCTTTGGGTGTGAATGCGAAGCCGTCGTTGTCGAACTCGAACACCTGGCCAGCGCTTTCGCCATCGGTGGCCACCACGATGTAGTTGCCTGTGCGGGGCACCTCGCCAACCACCACGCAGTGTTCAACCCAAGCTGGCAGCGTGTTGGCGCGTTCTTCATCGTCGCTCAGGTCTTGCGTCCAGCCCGCAAACCCGTCGTGCAGAGACGCCCACTCGGCAGGTGGGGCGATGTATCTGGCCGCTTCCCCGCTCTGGGCGTCGTGGTACAGCATGAGTGCGCCGAAGGTGGCGTAGAACGCGCGCAGTGGGCCGACATCGGGGATGGCTGCCTGTGCGGCTTCGTCCAGTGGGGCGGGCGGCTGGATGAGGTGCTTGAACGTCACCACGCGGGTCTCATCGGGTTTGCGAAGGCGCTCGCAGGTGAATTCACCGGTGTGTTCGCTGACGGCGCGGTGCAGGTCGGTCAAGGACATGGGCAGTTTTTTGTTGCGGTGCGTTATGTGACCGTGTGTAGCGGTGCTTGGGTGCGCGTCGCTTCAGGCCTGAACGGGGCTGCGGAGCACCCGGCCCGGGTTCATGATGCCTTGCGGGTCCAGCGCCTGCTTGATGGCGCGCATCATGCCCATTGCCACGGGCGACTGGTACTTCTCCAGCTTGTCGGCCTTGAGCTCGCCAATGCCATGCTCGGCCGAGAACGAGCCGCCAAACTCGGCCACGGCTTCATACACCAGATGGTGCACATGCTGTTCATGCTCAAGCAAAAAGGCCTTGGCATCGCCTTCGGCCGGTGCCTGCACGTTGTAGTGCAGGTTGCCGTCGCCCAGGTGGCCAAAGTTGACCAGGCGCACGCCGGGAATCTCACGTTGCAGCACTGCATCGGTGTGCGCCACGAAGGCGGGGATGCGCGAGATCTGCACCGAGATGTCGTGCTTGATGTTCAGCCCTTCCTCGGCCTGCGCGAGCGGGATGTTTTCGCGGATGTGCCACAGCTGACTGGCCTGGGTCAGGTTCTCGGCCACCACGGCGTCGGTGACGCAACCTGCTTCAAACGCGGTCTCCAGCAGTGATTCGAAACGCGCACGGGCATGTTCTTCGGATTCGCTGTCGGAGTTTTCGAGCAACACACACCAGGGCGCGTTCTCGTCGCCCAGAAACGGCACACGCAGTTGGGGCATGTGTTTGCCCACCAGGCTCAGCGCAAACTGGCCCATCACCTCAAACCCCGTGAGGCCCGCGCCCAGCTGCTTGTGCGCCAGGCCTAGCAGGGCCACGGCGTGTTCCATCGACGGCACCGCGGCCCAGGCGGTCAGGCGCGCGGCGGGCTCCGGGTAGAGCTTGAGCGTGGCGGCGGTGATGATGCCCAGCGTGCCTTCGCTGCCGATGAACAGGTCGCGCAGGTCATAGCCGGTGTTGTCCTTGCGCAGGCCCTTGAGGCCGTCCCACACCTCGCCCTGGGCGGTGACCACTTCGAGGCCCAGGCACAGGTCGCGCGCATTGCCGTAGCGCACCACCTGCGTGCCGCCCGCGTTGGTGCCCAGGTTGCCGCCGATGGTGCAGCTGCCCTCGGCTGCAAGGCTCAGGGGGAACAACACCCCGGCGTTCTGCGCCACGTCCTGCAGGTTTTGCAGGATGCAGCCGGCCTCTACCGTCATGGTCAGGTTGTCGGTGTCCACGCTGCGCACGGCGTTCATGCGCGTGAGGCTCAGCACGATTTGAGTGCCGGAATCGTCGGGCGTCGAGCCCACGGCCAGGCCGGTGTTGCCCCCCTGCGGCACGATGGAGGTGCCCGCGGCGGCGCAGGCCTTGACCACGGCGGCCACTTCCAGTGTACTGGCGGGGCGCACCACGGCCAGGGCCTTGCCGCGCACGCGGCGGCGCCAGTCTTGTTCCCAGGCAGAGAGGTCGCCTTCGGTAATGACGTTGGAGGGGCCGACCAGGGCGCGCAGGGTGTCGAGGAGGGTGGTCATGGGCATAGGTCTTTTGTTTGTCAGTCCAAAGGCGCCAAAGTCAGTGTGGGTGGCCCGCTGCCGCCGTGGCGTGAAATGGCGAAGGGTGTGCTGGTGTCAGTGGGGGGATGGTGTGGCGTCACCACCGTCTGCATCCGCCGCTGCAGCTCTGGCGTTGCGCTGGCGCAGCCGCACATGCAGCGTGCAGGCGGTAAACAGCACCAGGCACAGTGCCACTTCAACGAGGGCCAGCCACTGCGACGGAGGCTGGTCGCTCCAGCCGCGCACCACACCTTCGGTGAAGTACAGCCAGATCACTAGACTGACCCACCGGTAGGTGTACATGCGGTTTTTGAGAATGCCCGCCAGCGGGATGCATAGCGGAAGCGCCTTGAGCGCAAGCCATGAGCCGCCGGGGCGCAGCGGGGCCAGCACCAGTTCCCACGCCAGGCACAAAACGATGAGTCCGAGCAGACTGCCGGTGGCCAGCCAGCGCGTGGCGGCGACGCCGTTGTCGGAGGGCGTAAGGGGGGCGGGAGGGGAGGCGGGGGCTGGGCGGGATGCGGTCATTGGGGTGGCATCATATCGGCCATGGCTTTCTCCTTACAGGCAGTAGCGTCGCGCGTTGAAGCGCTGGTGGCCGAACTGTCCCAATTCCCTTGGCGCACCACGGCCCAGACCCTGCGTGAGCGCTTTCGCGAGGACCACCTGGGGCTGACGGCCAGCAGCCTCACTTTCACCACCACCCTGGCGCTGGTGCCTTTTTTTGCAGTGGCGCTGGCGGTGTTCACCGCGTTTCCCATTTTTGGCAAGCTGCAGGGTGCGCTGCAGGGCTGGCTGGTGAGTAGCCTGGTGCCCGACAGCATCTCGCGCCAGGTGCTCGGTTATCTCACGCAGTTTGCAGCCAAGGCCAGCGGCCTGGGTGTGGTGGGTTTCAGCATTTTGCTGGCCACCGCACTGGCGTTGATCTTGACTATCGACCGCACGCTCAACGACATCTGGCGCGTGCAGCGTCTGCGGCCACTGGGTCAACGGGTGCTGATCTACTGGGCGGCCATCACGCTGGGTCCGCTGCTGCTGGGCGCTAGTCTGGCGTTAACGTCGTATGTGATGTCGGCCTCGGGCGGGCTGGTCAAGCGCTTGCCAGACGGGGTGCAACTGCTGTTCGATTCCATTCAGTTCCTGTTGCTGGCGGCTGGCATGGCTGCGCTTTACCACTACGTGCCCAACACCGCCGTGAAGTGGCGGCATGCGTGGACCGGTGGATTTTTTGTGGCGGTCTGTATTGAGCTGGCCAAGAAGGTGCTGGCGCTGTATTTGGGCAAGGTGCCTACCTATTCGGTGGTGTACGGCGCCTTTGCCACGCTGCCGATCTTGCTGGTGTGGATCTATGTGGCCTGGGTCATTGTGCTGCTGGGGGCGGTGGTCACTGCGTATCTTCCCAGCTTGCTGGCAGGTGTTGCGCGGCGCGGCACGGTGGCAGGATGGACGTTTCAGCTGGCGGTGGAGGTGCTGCAAGAGCTCCACCGCGCCCGCCGCCATGCATCCCGGGGCCTGCGCCCCAGTCAGCTGGCGCAGTTGCTGCGGGTGGATGTGCTGCAACTGGAACCCGTGCTGGAGGCTTTGACCACCCTGGACTGGGTGGGCGAGGTGGCAGACGCGGCGACAAGTGCGTCGGACGTTCCAGAGTCCCGCTATGTGCTGCTGGCAGACCCGCACAACACCTTGCTGGAGCCCTTGGTGCGCAGACTGCTGCTGGACCGGGCCGCAAGCCTGGAACCGCTGTGGGGCCGTGCTGGGCTTGGTGGCTTGCACCTGGTCGACGTACTGCAAAATGAATAGCTGCTAGCGCTTGCTGGATAAGCGCTAGAGCCTGTTTTGACTAATATTTTTCTCCAGCGAACCGCAACCCGCAAACGGCGATGAGGGGCTCAGTCTCTCAGTCCCGTCTGCTGGTCTGTCGGCGCTATGTGGGGCCCATCAACACCAGGACCGTCGCATCACCCTTGCCGACGCTCTGGCACCGCATCGGGTGGGGTCGGCGCACGTCCGCCCACGCGCAGGTGCAGCGCTGCCTGGGCCATGAGGTTGGCCGACACAGGGGCGGTGACAAACACGAACAGTGTGATCAACAGCTCGGCAAAGCCCATGCGGCCCTCGGCGGCCGCCAGGATCATGCTGGCCAGCAGCACACCGCCCACGCCCAGCGTGGACGCCTTGGTGGGGGCATGCAGGCGCATGAAGAAGTCGGGCAGGCGCACCAGGCCAATCACACCGACGAGAGAGAAGAATGCGCCGACCAGCAAGAGCGCGGCGGCCAGCCATTCAGCAATGATTTGAAAGGTCATGGGTGTCTTTCTTGTGCTTCAGCAAAGGTCAGTCACACGGTCACTCGATCACGTCGCCGCGGCTCAGGTAGCGCGCCATGGCCACCGTGGAGGCAAAGCCCAGCATGGCCACAATCAGCGCGGCCTCAAACAGCAGGCCGGTCTGCCAGCGGATGCCCAGCAGCACCACAAGCGCCACGGCATTGAGGTACAGCGTGTCGATGGCCAGAACGCGGTCGATGGACTGCGGGCCACGCATGAGACGCCATGCACACAGCAAAAATGACACCGCCATGGCAGCGGTGGTGATGTCCAGCGCGAGGGGAAGGATGCTGGTGGCAGCGTTCATGCGCGGTCTCCTTGGATGGCAGCAGCTGTGGGTTCAACCGCTTCGAAAATGGCCAGCAAAGGCGCTTCGTAGCGGGCCTTGATGTCGGCGGCCATCTGCGCCGGGTCGTCGCAGTTGAGCGCATGCACAAGGATCTCGTGGCGCTCTTCGTCGATGGTGCACGACACCGTACCCGGCGTGGTGGTGATGATGGTCGCCAGCAGGGCAATGGCGGTGGGGTTGGTCAGCGTCAGCGGCACGGGAACCCAGGCGGGTTGGGGACGCGACATGGGGCCCAGAACCAGGCGTGCCACGGTGATGTTGGACACCACGATGTCCCACAGCACCACGCCACCCAGCCGCACGGCCGCGCGCATGTTCAGGCGGCGCGGGTCGGGCAGAAAGTCTTTCAGCAGCCGGGGCACGATCAGGCCGATCAGCACGCCCGACAGCAGATGAAAGACCGACAAAGAGTGCTGTAGCAGCAGCCAGGTAATGGCCAGTAGCACCGACAGCCACGGGTGTGTCAGCCAGCGTTGTTTCTTGCTCATGGTGCGACCGCCTTTCCGGGTAGCTTCACTTCGCCTTCGCCACCCCGGTAAGGCCGGGTGGTCTGCGCGGCCGACCCGCCCACCGCATTGAGCACGGCGTCGGCGTAGCCGTTGCGATCAGCCAGCTGTGCGGCTGCGGCGTCGGTGTAGCGCTTCAGGGGGGACGCGGCCACGGCGAGCAGCAGGCTGAGCGCCAGCAGGGTCAGCGTGGCGGCCATCAGGCGGCCACTGCTGCCCGCACGGCAGTCGTCGGTGCGGCCCGGCAGCACGTTCCAGAACAGGATGGCCCCTGCGCGCGCCAGACCCACCAGGGTCAGAAAGCCAGCGCCCAGAACCACCGCCCACACCCAGGTATGGGCTGGCGTGGCTGCAGCGCTTTCCAGCACCATCAGCTTGCCAAGAAAACCGGGCAAGGGGGGCAGACCGGCCGCTGAAGCGGCGCCCAAGAGTGTCATGAGGCCCAGCGCGACGGGTTGCGCCACCGGCGGCGCCGGTTGCAGATGGTCGCCTGCGTTCCCGCGCTGCGATGCCACCAGTTCCACCAGCAGAAACAGTGCGGCCATGACCAGCGTGCTGTGCACCGTGTAGTACAGCGCGGCAGACATGGCGTCGGTAGTGAACAGGCCCACAGCGGCCAGGATGATGCCGATCGACGACACGGTGAGGTACGACACCAGCCGCGCCAGGCTGTGGGCGGCCAGTGCGCCAAAAACACCCAGCACGGTGGTCACCAGCGCCAGGGGCAGCAGCCAGGGTGCCGCAGCAAAGGCGGCGTGTCCGGCGCCCTCGCCCAGCATCACGGCGTGCACGCGGATGATGCTGTACACGCCCACCTTGGTCATGATGGCAAAAAGTGCTGCCACCGGCGCACTGGCTGCGGCGTAGGTGTTGGGCAGCCACATGTAGAGCGGCACGATGGCTGCCTTGAGTCCGAACACCACCAGCAGCACCATGGCCCCCGCCTTGAGCAGGGACGCCTGCTCTGGGTCCAGCTGGGCAATACGCAGCGACAGGTCGGCCATGTTCAACGTGCCGGTCACTGCGTAGATGATGGCCAGACCGATCAGAAACAGCGCAGACGCTGCCAGATTGAGCACGACGTAGTGCAGCCCGGCCTTGAACCGATCACGCCCCTGGCCATGCACCATGAGCACATAGGACGCGATCAGCAGTACCTCGAAAAACACGAAGAGGTTGAACAGGTCGCCCGTGATGAACGCACCCGACAGGCCCATGAGCTGAAAGTGGAACAGTGCGTGAAAGTGCCGACCGTGGCTGTCCCAGCCGCCGGTGGAGTACCACAGCACGGGCACGGCAATCGTCCACGTCAGTGCCAGCATCAGCGCGCTCAGGCGGTCGATCACCAGCACAATGCCGAACGGCGCGGGCCATGCGCCCAGCGGGTAAACCGTCAGCGGGCCGCTGGAGGCCTCGGTCAGAAGGCGCCAGGCCAGCACGGCGCCAAACACCACCGACGTCATGCTGACCCAGCGCCGGGCGCGCAATTGCGTGCCGCCGTGGCTGGCCTGCCCACCGCCGTCGCCGATCAGCAGCAAAGCCACCGCGGTGAACATCGGCACAAGCACTGGCAGCACCGGCAGGTGCAGGCCAAAGAAAGAGTTCAGGAGATCTCCGATCATGCCGCCTCATCCCGTTGTGGTGTGGTGGGGCGATGTCCGGGCTCATGCCCGTCCACATGGTCGGTGCCGGTTTCGTGGCGGCTGCGCAGGGCCAGTTCCACCACAAACCCGGTGGTGGCAAAGCCGATGACGATGGCGGTCAACACCAGTGCCTGCGGAAGCGGGTCGGCCACGCGGCCTCCTTCGGTCAGGATGGGCGCCGCGTTTTGCCACAGGCGGCCCATGGCAAAAATGAAGACATTCACGGCGTAGCCCAGCAGGCTCAGGCCCAGGATCACGGGCCATGTGCGGCCGCGCAGGATCAGGTAAAGAGCGGTGGTGGTGACCGCACCGATGCCGGTGGCCACCAGGAATTCAAGGCTCATGATCATGGTTGGACTCCGTCGGGTTTGGCATGGGCGTTGTCGTTGGCGGGCTGGGGGGTGGAGGGCTTGCCCGCACCCTCGCGGGTGACCGCCCCCAGTGTGGACAGTGTCAGCAGCGTGGCGCCCACGACGGTGATGTACACGCCCAGGTCAAACAAGGCGGCCGTGGCAAGCGGTATGTCTCCCAGAAGGGGGATGTGGGGGTGGCCGTGCGCGCTGGTCAGGAACGGCTGGCCAAACGCAAAGGCACCAATGCCTGTCAACCCTGCAATACCCAGGCCGATGCCGATCCAGCGCACAAAGCGCCGCCCACCTTCGGCCCGCAGCAGGGCCTCGGCCCGCGTCTGGCCCATGGCGACGTATTGCAGCGCCAGGGCCACCGCAGTGACAAGGCCTGCAATGAATCCGCCGCCGGGCAGGTTGTGACCGCGCATAAAGATGTACAGCGTTACCACCAAAGCCAGCGGCAGCACCACGCGGGCAGCCACGCGCAGCATGAGCGGCTGCACGGCAAAGGTGTAAGGCTCGCCATTGGCATCGGTGGCGGGGCGCCGGGTGCGCATGCCGTCCATCAGTGCCAGAACGCCTACAGCGGCAATGCCCAGCACGGTGATTTCGCCAAAGGTGTCATAGCCCCGGAAGTCCACCAGGATCACGTTCACCGCATTGGTGCCGCCACCCGCGATGGCGGACTGATTGAGGAAGTACCAGGCAATCGAGTCGTGATCGCGCGTGAGCATGACCCACGCCAGCCAGGCCATGCCTGCGCCACCCAGCAACGCAAGCGACCCGTCGCGCAGTTTGCGTGCATCTGTTGATTCGCGCGGTGACAGGCGGGGCAGCAAGGCCAGCCCCATCAGCAGCAGCACGGTAGCGACAACGTCAACGGTCAGCTGGGTAAGCGCGAGGTCAGGGGCCGAAAGGCCGACAAAGCTCAGCGCGGTGACCAGGCCAATCGCTCCTGCGACCACCACCGACTGGAACCGGTCGTGATGCTTGAGCATGAGCCATACGCACGCGGCCAGCAGCAGTCCCCAAAGCACCAGGGCGACTGCGTTCACCGGCAGAAGCTCCCTGCTGCCTGTGCCCGGGGTCTGGCCGCTCAGTACAGGCACCGCCACGGCGGCTACGCAGGCCATGACCATCCACGCCAGGTAGCGTTGCAGCGAGCCGGTTTCAAGCAACGCCGTGATTCGGCCCACCCCCTCGAACAACCGGTCGGAGCCGCGTGTGAACAAGTGGGACCCCGTGAGCGCGCCAAACCAGTTTTCGGAGGTCATGCCGTGCAGGCGCTTGTCGCGCGCCAGCCAGAAGTACAGCAGCAGGCCCGCGCCCAGTGCCACTGCGCTGAGCAGCAGCGGCAGGTTGAACCCGTGCCAGATCGCCAGATGGAACTCGGGCGGTGGTGTGCCCAGCATGGCGGTGGCTGCCACCAACACCATAGGCCCGGCCACCAGGGATGGCATCACCCCCACAACAATACAGATGGCGGCGAGCAGTGCCACCGGCGCTTTCATGCCCAGCGGGGGCTCATGGGGGTGCGGGTTGGGCAGGTCGCGCGGCGGGCCGTTGAAGAACATGTCGTGCACCAGCCGGGCCGAATACGCCACGCTGCACACCGCGGCCAAGGTGGCCATGGCGGGCACCAGCCAGTGCCAGCCGCCGCCCGCTTGCGAAAACGCCACCGCCTCGGTGAGGAACATTTCTTTGGAGATAAAGCCGTTGAACAGCGGAACACCCGCCATGGCTGCGGCTGCGATCATGGCGAGCGTGGCCGTCCATGGCATCAGCCGGTACAAACCGCCGAGCTGGCGCAGGTCGCGCGTGCCGGTCTCGTGGTCCACGATGCCGGCCGTCATGAACAGGGCGGCCTTGAAGCTCGCGTGGTTCAGGATGTGGAAGATGGCTGCGACGGCTGCCAGCGGCGAGCCCAGACCGATGAGAAAGACGATCAGCCCAAGGTGGCTGATGGTGGAGTAGGCGAGCAGACCTTTGAGGTCGTGCTTGAAGACGGCAATGAACGCGGCAAAGGCCACGGTGACAAGCCCGGTGGTGGAGACGATGCCCACAAACAGCTCGGTGCCGCCGATGACCGGAGTCAGCCGCGCCAGCAAAAAGATCCCTGCCTTCACCATGGTGGCCGAGTGCAGATAAGCCGACACCGGCGTGGGCGCGGCCATGGCCTGGGGCAGCCAGAAGTGGAAGGGGAACTGTGCGCTTTTGGTGAAGCAGCCCAGCAGGATCAAAATCAGCGCCGCCGGGTAGCGCGCGTCGGCCTGGATCTGCGCGGCCACTGCCGTCATCTGGCTGATTTCGTACGTCCCCGCAATCTGGCCCAGAAGCACGAAACCCCCCAGCATCGCCAGCCCGCCGCCACCGGTCACCGCCAGAGCCATGCGAGCGCCCGCGCGGGCATCGGCACGGTGGTTCCAGTAGCCCACCAGCAAAAAGGACGAAATGCTGGTCAGCTCCCAGAACACGATGAGCAGCAGCACGTTGTCAGACAGAACTATGCCCAACATGGCCGCCATGAACAGCATCAGCGTGCAATAGAACTTGCCCGCGGGGTCGTCGGCACCCAGGTAGTTGTGGGCGTACAGAATGATCAGCAGCCCCATGCCGGTGATCAAGAGCGCGAACATGAGCGACAGCCCATCCAGGCGCAGGCCGATGTTCAAACCGATCTCGGGGACCCAGGGCGTGAACTGCCGCAGCACCTCGCCGCCCATCACCGCAGGGGCCTGCATCAGCAGCAGACCCAGGCTGGCGGCGGTGACGGCTGCTGCAATCCATGCAGTGCGCGCGCGATAGCCAGGGTTTTGAACGGCGCCGGACCAGCCGGTGAGGCTGGTGCCTGCCAGTAGCGGCAGCAAGATGATGAGCAGCAGCACGGTGTCCTATCCAGTCAAATGAGCCGCCATTCTAGGCAAGCCCTTTCAAGTCCCCGCGCAGCGGGGGGGTGAAGAAGAAACGTCTGAAGCGGGCTTTGGCCCTCAGGGGCGAGAAATTGCCCTATAGGCGATCAGTGTTTTTCTGTGCCGTTCGACATGAGCTTGTCAGTGAGCGCAATCGCCAGGGCGCTGAGCAGAAACACCACATGGATGATGGTCTGCCACATCAATACCTTGAGGTCGTAGTTTGCGGCGTTGATGAAGGTCTTGAGCAAGTGGATGGAACTGATGCCGATGATGGCCGTGGCCAGCTTGACCTTGAGCACCGAGGCGTTCACATGGCTCAGCCACTCTGGCTGGTCGGGGTGGTCCTCCAGGCGCAGGCGTGAAACGAAGGTTTCGTACCCGCCCACTATCACCATGATGAGCAGGTTGGAGATCATCACGACGTCGATCAACGCCAGCACCACCAGCATGATGATGGTTTCGTTCAGTGAGGTGACGTCCACATCGCTCTTGTAGCCAATGCTGGACACCAGCTTCTGCAGCGCCTCGGTGTTGCCGAACACCGCCTCGATCAGATGCACCAGCTCCACCCAAAAGTGAAAGACGTACACCGCTTGCGCCAGGATGAGCCCCAGGTACAGCGGCAGCTGAAGCCAGCGGCTGGCAAAAATCAGGGCGGGCAGCGGCCGCATGGGGGAGGGTTTTGGGGTAATGGGCGAAGACATGGGAACCGGGTGTGGGGGGAGTCGACAAGGGACGCGCGATTCTAGAACCTGTTGATACGCCCACGGCGTGATGGGTGAGTGACACCAATCCGATCCCCTGTAAGCTTCGTGCCAGTCAGTGGCTTGTAAGTGCCGCGGCCGACAGTACCGGCCAATTCCATCAGAACCAGGAGACAACACCATGAGTGCCCCCACATCTGCGATCGAGTCCGTGTTGGTCGAGAACCGCGTGTTCCCGCCCGCTGACGCCATTGTCAAAGCAGCCCGCGTATCGGGCATGGCGGGCTACGACGCGCTGTGTGCCGAGGCAACGAATGACTTCGAGGGCTTCTGGGCCCGCCTGGCCCGTGACAACGTGCAATGGGCAAAGCCCTTCACCCGCACGCTGGACGAGTCCAACGCGCCGTTCTATCAGTGGTTTGCGGATGGCGAGCTCAATGCGTCTGCCAATTGCCTGGACCGGCACATGGGAACCCCCACCGAGAACAAGACCGCCATCATTTTTGAGGCGGACGATGGTGCCATCACCCGCATTACGTACAAAGAACTGCTGGCCCGCGTGAGCCAGTTTGCCAACGCGCTCAAGGCCCATGGCGTTGCCAAGGGTGACCGCGTTCTGATCTACATGCCCATGACCATCGAGGGCGTGGTGGCCATGCAGGCCTGCGCGCGCATCGGCGCCACCCACAGTGTGGTGTTTGGTGGGTTCAGCGCCAAGGCGGTGCAGGAACGCATCATCGACGCGGGTGCTGTGGCAGTCATCACCGCCAACTTTCAGATGCGGGGCGGCAAAGAACTTCCGCTCAAGTCGATCATTGACGAAGCGCTGGCCATGGGCGGCTGCGACACCATTCGCAATGTGTTTGTGTACCAGCGCACTGCAACAGCCTGCAGCATGGTGGCCGGGCGCGACAAGACGTTTGCCGAAGCCCTGGAGGGACAGCCCACGGAATGCGCAGCAGTGGCGGTGGGGGCAGAACACCCCTTGTTCATCTTGTACACCAGCGGCTCGACCGGCAAACCCAAGGGCGTGCAGCACAGCACCGGCGGCTATCTGCTGTGGGCCAAACTCACCATGGACTGGACGTTTGACCTGCGTCCTGATGATGTGTTCTGGTGCACGGCCGATATCGGCTGGATCACCGGCCACACCTACGTGGCCTATGGCCCGCTGGCCGCAGGCGCCACGCAGATCGTTTTCGAGGGCATTCCCACCTATCCCAACGCCGGCCGCTTCTGGCAGATGATCGAGCGGCACAAATGCTCGATCTTCTACACCGCCCCCACAGCCATCCGCTCGCTCATCAAGGCGGCCGAAGGCGACCCGGTGGTGCACCCCGCGCGCTCGGACCTGTCGAGCCTGCGCATCCTCGGCAGCGTGGGCGAGCCCATCAATCCCGAAGCCTGGATGTGGTACCACAAGAATGTGGGCGGCGAGCGCTGCCCCATCGTGGATACGTTCTGGCAGACCGAAACCGGTGGCCACGTCATCACCCCACTGCCCGGTGCCACGCCGCTGGTGCCTGGCAGCTGCACGCTGCCACTGCCCGGTATCGCTGCGGCTATCGTCGATGAACTGGGCAACGACGTTCCCAACGGATCAGGGGGCATTCTGGTCATCAAGCGTCCTTGGCCCAGCATGATTCGCACCATCTGGAACGACCCTGAGCGCTTCAAGAAGGCCTACTTCCCCGAAGAGCTCAAGGGTTACTACCTGGCTGGTGACGGGGCAGTGCGCAGCGCTGACCGGGGGTACTTCCGCATCACGGGCCGTATCGACGATGTGCTGAACGTCTCCGGCCACCGCATGGGCACGATGGAGATTGAGTCGGCCCTGGTGTCCAAGACCGATTTGGTCGCAGAAGCCGCCGTTGTGGGGCGCCCCGATGACGTGACTGGCGAGGCCATCTGCGCTTTCGTCGTGCTCAAGCGTTCGCGTCCCACCGGGGAGGAGGCCAAGCAGATCGCCAATGAATTGCGTGCCTGGGTTGCCAAGGAGATCGGTCCCATCGCCAAACCCAAGGACATCCGCTTTGGCGACAACCTGCCCAAAACGCGCAGCGGCAAGATCATGCGGCGCCTGCTTCGCAGCATTGCCAAGGGCGAGGCGATCACGCAGGACACCAGCACGCTGGAGAACCCGGCCATTCTGGATCAGTTGTCTGAAACGAACTGAGTCGTGAGGCCGCCGCCAGTGTTGTTACTGGCGGTGTGTCGAAAGCATGGCTTTTGCCCATTGGCGGCATCCTTTGTGGGTTGTGGGCCTCTTGGTTGCACTGTAGGACGGTAGCTGAAACCTGAGCCAACTTGCGTTAAACGGGCGCTTCCTGCGTTACAACCGCAGCACCGCGTGACTGGCCCCTCGGGTCGGGCGCCCTGCTGACTGGAGTAACCCATGCATCTGCGATCTGTTGTTCTTCTATTGACCGTGCTGGCCATTGCCGCACTGGCTGCCCTCAACTGGCCCACACTGGCCGAACCCTCGCTGGTGTCATTGGGCGTCATGTCCATCGAGGCGCCACTGGGACTGATCATGCTGGCGCTCACAGCGCTGCTCAGTACTTTCTTCGTTGCCTATGTGCTTTCGCTCCAGGGTTCGGTCTTGATGGAAACCCGTCGCCATACCAAAGAGCTGCACGCACAGCGTGAACTGGCCGACCGCGCAGAGGCATCTCGTTTTACCGAATTGCGCGCTTTTCTGGAAACCCAGCACCAGCAAGCCCATGCGGCGGTGCTGCAGCGGATGGACGTGCTGGAGGCGCACCTCGCAGCGCGGGCCCAGGAGACCGACAACACCACGGCCGCCTACGTCGGGCAGCTGGAGCAGCAACTGCGCGCGCGGGAACACAGTACGCTGACGACGGTCGTTTGATATTTACCTTGCCCATGGTGGGCTGTCTCATCGTCACCCCAGGCGATGGGCCTTAAAAAACAGCCGCGGCACAGAAATGTGGCGCGGCTGTCTTGATTAAGCGAAGCCGAATGCTTCGCAATCGGTGAAGTTACTTGTGCGTCATGACCCATGCAGCCAGCTTCTTGGCGTCGGCGTCGTTCACCTGGGCATTGGCTGGCATAGGAACGGGGCCCCACACACCTGCGCCGCCCTTGATGATTTTGGCGGCCAGTTTGTCTACGGCGTCTTTTTGACCGGCGTATTTGGCAGCGACATCCTTGTAAGAAGGCCCCACCAGTTTTTTGTCCACTGCATGGCAGGCCATGCAGTTCTTGGACGTTGCCAGAGCCATATCGGCCATGGCAGGGGCTGCGACCGACAGCGTCATGGCAACAGTGATCAGGGTACGCTTCATGGTGGGGAATCCTGTGGTTGAGTTACAGTGCTTTTAATGGAATTGTAGTGACTTGGGTTGACATGTCCCTGTCCTCGGTCAATCAGACCTTCTGCGGCGTTTTCTGGAGATCACAATGTATTTGCTGGGTCTTTCACTTATCTTGTTGGCACTGAAGTATCTAGAGATTGGTCCTGTGGCCACCTGGTCCTGGTGGTGGATCATGGCCCCCTTTGGCGCCACGCTGCTATGGTGGGCCTGGGCTGATTCCACCGGGTATACCAAGCGTAAAGCTATGGAAAAGATGGAGCAGCGCAAGCAGGACCGGATCAACAAGAACAAGGAAGCCCTGGGCATTGCACCCCGCAAGCCGCGCTGAATTGCTGATCTGCTCACCGGACCAGCGGGGTTGCAAGCAGACAGTTGCTGGGCCATTAAGAAAGCCCCGTGGCGTTGAGCGCCACGGGGCTTTCTTTTTGTCAACGCAGTGCAGCAGACCGATCAGCGGGCACTGCTGCAGTTGCCTCAATAGGCGTCCAGCACAGCACCCTTGCTTGCGCTTGATGCATTGAACGCAAACTTGGCCTGCACACCGCGCGTGTAGCGCGGGGCGGGGGCAGTCCATGCGGCGCGGCGCTTGGCGATTTCTTCTTCGCTAACGTTCAGCTCCAGCAGCAGCTGGCGCGCGTCGATGGTGATGCTGTCGCCCTCGTTGACGAAGGCAATCGTGCCGCCGGCAGCCGCTTCAGGCGCCACGTGGCCGACCACCATGCCCCAGGTGCCGCCGGAGAAGCGGCCGTCGGTGATGAGGCCCACGCTTTCACCCAGGCCAGCGCCAATCAGTGCCCCAGTGGGCGCCAGCATTTCGGGCATGCCGGGGCCGCCCTTGGGGCCCAGGTAGCGCAGCACCATCACGTCGCCAGCCACAATCTTGCCGGCCAGGATGGCTTCGAGGGCGGATTGCTCGTCGTCGAACACGCGGGCGGGGCCGGTGATCACGGGGTTCTTCAGGCCCGTGATCTTGGCCACCGCGCCTTCGGGGCTGAGGTTGCCCTTGAGGATGGCCAGGTGGCCCTGGGCGTACATGGGCTTGTCGATGCCGCGGATCACGTCCTGGTCGGCACGGGGCTGGTCGGGCACGTCCTTGAGCACTTCGGCGATGGTTTTGCCGCTGATGGTGATGCAGTCGCCGTGCAGCAGGCCTGCGTTGAGCAGCACCTTCATGACCTGCGGTATACCGCCCGCGCGGTGCAGGTCTACGGCCAGGTACTTGCCGCTGGGCTTCAAGTCGCACAGCACGGGGGTCTTTTGGCGCACGCGCTCGAAGTCGTCGATGTTCCATTCCACTTCAGCCGCATGCGCAATGGCCAGGAAATGCAGCACCGCGTTGGTCGAGCCGCCGGTGGCCATGATTACGGCAACGGCGTTCTCGATGGACTTCTTGGTCACGATGTCGCGGGGCTTCAGGTCCATCTTGATGGCCTCGATCAGCACCTTGGCCGACTCTTTTGCCGAGTTCATCTTCTCGTCGTGCGGGTTGGCCATGGTGGACGAATACGGCAGGCTGATGCCCAGGGCCTCGAACGCGCTGGACATGGTGTTGGCGGTGTACATGCCGCCGCACGAGCCGGTACCGGGGATGGCGCGCTTTTCGATTTCCTTGAGGTCGAAGTCGCTCATCTTGCCGGCGGCGTTCTCGCCCACGGCCTCGAACACGCTCACGATGTTCAGGTCCTGGCCCTTGTAGTGTCCTGGCAGGATGGTGCCGCCGTAGACATAGATGGCGGGCACGTTGGCGCGCAGCATGCCCATCAGGCCGCCGGGCATGTTCTTGTCGCAGCCGCCGACCACCAGCACGCCGTCCATCCACTGGCCGCCCACGCAGGTCTCGATGCAGTCGCTGATGACTTCGCGGCTCACCAGGCTGTACTTCATGCCTTCCGTGCCCATGGCCATGCCGTCGCTGATGGTGGGCGTGCCAAACACCTGGGCGTTGCCACCGGCTTCCTCAATGCCCTCAATGGCCGCGTCGGCCAGCTTTTGCAGGCCGCTGTTGCAGGGCGTGATGGTGCTGTGGCCATTGGCCACGCCCACCATGGGTTTCACAAAGTCGCCTTCTTCGTAGCCCATCGCGTAGTACATGGAGCGGTTGGGCGCGCGCGACTTGCCTTGCGTGATGTTGGCGCTGCGGCGGTTGATGGGCTGGATCGGGATGACTTTGTTGTCTGCCATGGTGTGTTTTCCTTCGTGGAGCGATTTTTGTGGGGTGGGAAACTTTCCGCAGCCGCGAGTATGCGGCGATTGGCCCGCGTGATCCAATCCATTTGCACGCGGCGATTAATATGTACAGCGTATGAAAGAGCCATTCATTGATATGCGCCTATGGCGGCAATTTGCTGCGGTGGCCCAGGAGCTGCACTTTGGCCGCGCGGCCCAGCGTCTGCATATGACCCAACCACCGCTCACCCAGGCCATCGCCGGGCTGGAGCGCACCCTGGGGCTGCAGCTGTTTGACCGCACCAAGCGCCGCGTGCAGCTCACGCCTGCAGGTGCCGCACTGTTGCCCCAGGTGCTGGATCTGCTTGACCGTGCGCAGGCATTGCCCGCGCAGGCGCGTGCGGCGGCGGCCGGCGAGGTGGGGCGGCTGCGGCTGGCGTTTGTATCCACCGCAGGCTTTGGTCTGCTGCCGCAGTGGGTGCGCGGATTTCGGGCGCAGTGGCCCGGTGTGCGGCTGGAGCTGATCGAGGCCACCGGTGACGTGCAGTTGCAGGCACTGGCGCGTGGCGACATCGATGCGGGTCTGCTGCTGCACACGCCCGGCCAGGCGCCGCCCACGTTGCAAAGCCTGTGTGTGGCGCAAGAACCGCTCGTGCTGGCCATGCCCGACCGGCATCCGCTGGCCCAGCTGCCCGTGTTGCATTTGCAAGACGTGCTGCCCGAACCCCTGGTGATCTTCCCGCGGTCTATCCTGCCGTCGCTCCACGACGCGATCTTTGCGCTGTACCACGGGGCAGGGCGTGAGCCCGTGGTGGCGCAAGAGGCGATCCAGATGCAAACCATCGTCAATCTGGTGTCTGCCGACCTGGGACTGGCCTGGGTGCCCGCCAGCGTGCAGCAGTTTCAACGCCCGGGGGTGGTGTACCGCCAGCTGGGCGACAAACCTGCCGTGTCGCCGGTGTGCGAAACGAGCCTGGTCTGGGCGGGGTCGGCCGCACCGCCTGCATTGCCAGCACTCCCGGCCCTTGCGCGGTGGATCGACCATGTGGGCCAGCAGGTGGGCGCGGACTCTGCCAAGGGGTAACGGCCAGCGTGCACAATCGCCCCCATGTTGACTTACCCCCACATTGATCCCGTCGCACTGCAGATCGGCCCGCTGGCCATTCACTGGTACGGCCTGACTTATCTTGCGGCCTTTGGCCTGTTCATGCTGCTGGGCATCCGGCGCCTGCGGCACCAGCCTTTTGCTTCCATCACAGGCCCGGGCGCCTGGTCGCGCAGGGATGTGGAAGACATCCTGTTTCTCGGCGTGGCGGGCGTCGTGGTGGGCGGGCGCCTGGGGTACTGCCTGTTTTACAAGCCGGGCTACTACCTCAGTCATCCGCTGGAGATATTTGCAGTGTGGCAGGGCGGCATGGCCTTCCACGGTGGTTTGCTTGGCGTGATCGTGGCGATGATCTGGTTCGCGCACTCACGCAAGCGGCCGTGGCTGCAGGTGGCCGACTTTGTGGCCCCGTGCGTGCCCACCGGCCTGGCTGCGGGGCGCGTGGGTAACTTCATCAACGGTGAGCTGTGGGGCCGGTTTGCCAGCCCGGACCTGCCTTGGGGCATGGTGTTTGCGCACAGCGGCTCCATGCAGCCGCGCCATCCGTCGCAGATATACCAGTTTCTGCTCGAAGGCTTGCTGCTGTTCATCCTCTTGTGGCTCTACGCACGCAAGGAGCGCCGCCAGGGCCAAGTGGCCGCCGCGTTCCTGGTGGGGTATGGCGCCTTCCGCTTCATCGCCGAGTATTTCCGCGAGCCCGATGCCTTCCTGGGCATTCTGTCATTGGGCATGAGCATGGGCCAGTGGCTGTGCCTGCCGATGATCGCAGCGGGCGTGGCCCTGTGGGTGTGGGCACAGCGCCAGCCTGTGGCAGCACCAAAAATCAAGTGAAATTGGCCTCTAGCGCTTATCTGGTAAGCGCTAGCAGCTATTAAAAACGTAGTGAATGTGCGTGCAAGATACTCGCCTTGCACGCAGATCGCGGCGATGTGATGACGCACGCCTTTCACTGCGGCACAGCGGTCATGGCCGCCCTTTAGTCCAGCCGCTTCTTCATGTGCGCCATGTACTGCCCGGCTACGTAGTCATCGATCCGGCCGTACTCCGTATAGCCCTGCTTGAGGTAGAACGCGCGGGCCTGCCATTCAAAGGTTTCCAGTTTGGCATTGCGTGCCCCCAACGCCTTGCCCTGTGCCTCGGCCATGCCCAGCAAGCGCGACCCCAGGCCCCGGCCGCGCTGCTCCTGCGCCACCCACAGCACATCGGTGTGCATCCAATACAAAAACACATAGGCACGAACACCCGCTACCAAGCGGTCGTCCTGGTCGCGCACATCCAGCCGCACCGGCTGTACTTCGGGGTATTCGCCCACCACACGGTAGTTGAATGCGCGCATTTGCTTGCCCAGCGTACCGGCGCGCAGATCTTCGGGGGAGGGTGGTGCAAAGGTCAGGGTAGAAGCCATGGCGCCAAGTATCTGTGAACAGCCCTGCGCGTGGTCACGCGACACTGGGTGTTGTCGCACCGGAACGCACGTGCGCTGACCACTCGGTTCGCGCTGGCTGTTTTTTTGCCTGAAGCGCCTTTCCTGCAGCGGTTTGTGTATGTGAAAAGGCCTGTGGTGTTGCATCGGTGCACCACGCGCGCTCCGCTTGTCGTCCAATCAGCGCATTTCAGGGTTTTCCTCTTGTGATTTTGCGTAATTATGAGAAATTACGAGCTATTCGGAGTGATGTTGACGTTTGGCCGCATTTGAAGCCGCGTTGGCAGCAAAAGACGCAGGCGTTTTGCCTGGGCCGCTCTGACACCCTGGAGTTTTACCCGCACCATGCGCCCGCATCCCAACTCACTGCACGACGAAGCGGCCTCGCGCTTGCGCGAGCAGATCTTTGCAGGCGGCTTGCCCCCCGGGAGCTTTCTGGATGAAGCAGCTCTGTGCGAGCGGCTGGCAATCTCGCGCACACCGCTGCGCGAGGCATTGAAGGTTTTAGTGGCCGAGGGCTTACTGCGCCACGAACCCCGCCGCGGCTGTTTTGTAGCCCAGATCACCGAGCGGGATCTGGACGACATCTTCCCCGTGATTGCGCTGCTGGAAGGCCGTGCCGCACACGAGGCCACGCGCAAGGCGAGCGGGGCAGATGTTGCGGCGCTGGAGGCTTTGCATGAACGTCTGCAGCAGTGCGCCGCCGACGGCCAGATCACCGACTACTACGAGGCCAACTACGCCATCCACGAGGCCTTCATCACCCTGGCGGATAACCGCTGGCTGGCCCAGGTGATTGGCGATTTGCGAAAAATTCTGCGCCTGGCGCGGGCGCAGACCCTGCATGTGCCGGGCCGTTTGCAGCAAAGCCTGGCCGAGCACCTGGCGGTGTTTGCCGCCCTCAAGGCCCGCGACTGCGACGCCGCAGAAGAGGCCATGCGCAATCATTTGTTGCGCCAGCGCGATGCGCTGCGTGACGTCGCCCGCAACCATCAATCGAGGCTGACC
The DNA here is from genome assembly GCF_046314175.1 of Acidovorax sp. Lineage (GTDB taxonomy): Bacteria > Pseudomonadota > Gammaproteobacteria > Burkholderiales > Burkholderiaceae_C > Acidovorax. Next base: position 46,827 of record NZ_JBKBXG010000037.1, read on the forward strand.
CCATGATCACCACTACCCCCGAATGGATCTCGCGCAGCGTTTCGCGCCTGCGCTCTGCTGCGCCTGCCGCTGACAAGGCAGCAGACAAGCTTGCGGACAAGCCCGGCGAAAAAATAGGCGACAAGGCCGCCAAAGTACCCGCCCCTGACAAGAGCTTGCTCGACAAGACCGTGACCGACGTGGTCGCCAAGGTGGCCGTGCCGCGTTCAACCCATGAACGGCTGCAGGCCACGCTGCGGCGTGGGCAAGAGTCGCTGTCGCCGCGCGCGCTGCGCCGTTTGCTGGCCGACCTGCAAGAGGTGGTGGCGCCGCAGGTGAGCGAACTCGAAGGCGGGCGCCGCGCCCAGGCGGTGGCCCAGTGGTACGCCAAGGCAGAGCCTGAAGAGCGCCGCGACATGTGGCTGTTGATGTGCGAGCAGTTCGCGCCCGATGCCACACGATTCAAGTCGGCCCGCCAGCGCTACGAAGCGGCCGCCGGCACGGCCGAAGAAGGCCAGGCCGAGATCAGCCTGCGCCGCGCACTGGTGTCGCCCCGTACACGCCTGCTGCAGCGGTTTTCTGTGTTCCCTGAGGGCATGCGGTTCTTGCTGGACATGCGGGCCGAACTGCTGCCCTTGCTCAAGGCCGACAAGCGCCTGCTGGCACTAGATGCCGAGCTGGAGCACCTGTTCTCGACCTGGTTTGATGTGGCTTTCTTGGAGCTGCGGCGTCTGTCGTGGGACTCGCCCGCGTCGCTGATCGAAAAGCTCATCAAGTACGAAGCGGTGCACGACATTCGCAGCTGGGCCGACCTGAAAAACCGGCTCGACAGCGACCGCCGCTGCTACGGGTTCTTCCACCCCCGGCTACCCAACGAGCCGCTGATTTTTGTGGAGGTGGCGCTGGTGGACCGCATCTCCAACAGCATCACCCCGCTGCTGGACGAATCTGCTGCAGCGGCCGATTTGAACAAGGCCACCACGGCCATTTTCTATTCGATCAGCAACACCCAGACAGGGCTGCGTGGTGTGAGTTTTGGCGACTCGCTCATCAAGCATGTGGTGGAGACGCTCACCGCCGAGTTCCCGCGCCTTCGCACGTTTGCAACACTGTCTCCCATACCGGGTTTTCGCTCTTGGCTGGGCAAGCGTGCGGGTGCGATGCTTGATCGCCTGGACGACAAGCGCCGCGCCGAGCTGGGCCGCGCGGTGGGCTTTGAGCCCCCGCAGGCCACGCACTTGCTCGCTGCGGTCGACAAGGCGCTGGAGCTGGATGCCAGGTCGCCGGTGCGCCAGATGCTGCTGGAGTGCGCTGCATACTATTTGGGGCGCGAGCTGCAAGAGGGCAAACCGGTGGACCCGGTGGCCCGCTTCCACCTGGGCAATGGGGCCCGGGTAGAGCGGCTCAACTGGGCGGGAGATCCTTCCAGCAAAGGGCTGAAACAATCGTACGGGTTGATGGTGAATTACCTGTACGACATCAAGCGCATCGACAAGCATCGCAGCTTGCTCGCGCAGGGCAAGGTGCCGGTGTCGGGGGACATCGACAGCCTGTGCCGCGACTGACGCCACCGGCGACAAGGCGGCAGTGCGGCAGGGCTGTCATCTTTGATCACTACCATGGGCCCTCGGCCTGCGGCCGGTGTTTGAAGGTTGTCATGCGATGCGATGCGCCCTGCCAGCCTGCTGATCCGATTTAATTTTTACAACGACGACAGGAGACAAGAAATGAAAGACATGCGAATTCAACGCAGAGACGTATTGCTGGGCGCTGCAGCCGCGGGCCTGGGCTTGGCGGGTGGCAGCAGCTCTGCCTGGGCACAGGCATCGGGCTGGCCCAGCAAGCCGGTGAACCTGGTGGTGCCGTTCCCCGCAGGCGGCGGCACCGACGCGTTTGCCCGCCCCTTGGCCGCACAGTTTTCCAAAGCCACCGGCAAGACGCTGGTGATTGACAACCGTGGCGGCGCAGGCGGCACCGTGGGGGCGAGCTTTGCCTCCAAGGCCGCACCTGATGGCTACACCCTCTTCATGGGCGCGGTGCACCATGCGATTGCGCCGTCGATGTACCCCAAGCTCGACTACGACATCGAGAAGGATTTCGTTCCGCTGTTCTTGCTGGCCAACGTGCCGCAGGTGTTGGTGGTCAACCCCAAGGCCGTTCCCGTGAACAACTTTCAGCAGTTCATGGACTACGTCAAGCGCAACCCCGCCAAGCTCAACTACGGCTCGGCCGGTGCAGGCACCTCGCACCATATGGCGGGTGAATTGTTCAAGCAGCAGACAGGCACCTTCATCACCCACATCCCCTACCGTGGCGCAGGCCCCGCACTGCAGGACTTGATCGGCGGGCAGGTGGACATGATGTTTGACGGCCTGGGTTCATCGGCGGCACACATCAAGGCAGGGCGCATCAAGGCACTCATGGTGTCGGGGCCGAAGCGCAACCCAGCCTTTCCCGATGTGCCGTGTGCTGCGGAAGTCGGCCTGCCCGACTACACCGTGACCACTTGGTACGGCCTGTGGGCGCCCAAGGGCACTCCGGCCGATGTGCAGGCGCGCATCGTGGACGAGGTGCGCAAGCTGGGCAGCGCCGACGAACTCAAAACGATCTGGGCCAACAACGGTGCCGAATACGGCGGCATGACCCAGCAG
>NZ_JBKBXG010000038.1:0-49276 GCF_046314175.1 Acidovorax sp.
CGTAGCGAGCGGCCTCAGCCTGGGTTGAGGAACGCAGCCGCACTCCCGTGCGGCGAGTACCGCAGACCCGGGATCAGGCCGCGCAGTAGCAAAGCGCCCCGCTTTTCAGGCCCTGCCGATGATGGAGGCCGTGGCCATCAACTCTTCAAGCAACGCAAACGACACCTTGCCCGACACCGAATAAGGGTCCAGCTCGGGCCGCTCGGAGTATTTGAGCAAGATGGAATGATTGATCTTGGACATGTTGACCTGCCCCATCGTCCAGCCGCCAAAGCGGCGTTCGGCGATTTCTTCGTAGTGCAGCAGCTCCACGTTCTGGTGGCGGCTGTCGCGCTGAATGTGGCCGTACAGCTCATTGACGGCCGAGCGGCCGCCTTCAATGGCTTGCAGAAACACACCACCGCCGTAACACAACACGCCGGTAATGCCGGAGCCGGGGTTATGCTGGCGGGACTGGGTCAAGATGGCTTCGATGGCGGCGGGCGTGGTGTCTACCGCGCGGCTGGCGTAAAGCAGGCGTACCAACATGGGTTAGTTCTTTCCTGGAATGAGGGACAAAAATTCGCGACGCAACGACGGGTCTTTGAGGAACACGCCGCGCATCACCGAGTTGATCATCTTGCTGTCCATGTCGCGCACACCGCGCCAGGACATGCAAAAGTGGCTGGCTTCCATGACGATGGCCAGGCCATCGGGCTGGGTCTTTTCCATGATGAGGTCGGCCAGTTGCACCACGGCTTCTTCCTGGATCTGGGGGCGGCCCATGATCCAGTCCACCAGGCGCGCGTATTTGGACAGACCGATCACGTTGGTGTGCTCGTTGGGCATGACGCCGATCCAGATCTTGCCGATGACGGGGCAGAAATGGTGGCTGCAGGCGCTGCGCACAGTGAGGGGGCCCACGATCATGAGCTCGTTCAGGTGCTCGGCGTTGGGAAACTCGGTGATGGGGGGTTGTTCTACGTAGCGGCCCCGGAACACCTCGTTGAGGTACATCTTGGCCACGCGGCGCGCGGTGTTGTTGGTGTTGTGGTCGCCCACCGTGTCGATCACCATGCTGTCGAGCACGCCCTGCATCTTGACTTCCACTTCGTCGAGCAGTTTCTCCAACTCGCCGGGTTCAATGAACTCGGAGATGTTGTCGTTGGCATTGAAGCGTTTGCGAGAGGCGTTGATCCGCTCGCGGATCTTGACGGAAACGGGGGTACCTTCTTCATCCGGCGAGGTGGGCGTCATAGCAGCAGCGGGTTGACTGGACATGAGCGGCATCCTACCAGCGAACGCCACTCAGCTGATTTATAGGGTTTTTGGCCTCTACCGCTTATTGCACAAGCGCTAGCAGCTATTATTTATATAGCAAACATGGGCGACGGCTCCCGCCAGGCTCAGTACCTGTTGCCGGTGACCCACAGTGCCAGACGCATCAACCCGAACGCCACACGGTCGAGCACACGCTGGCGCAGCGGGCGGCCTGCGTAGCGCGCCGGGTCCATGCGCCGGCCTGCGTGCTGCATGGCGTGCACCAGCCGCTGGCGCAGGTCGATGGCAAAGGCAGCGTCTTCGACCACCACATTGGCCTCGCGCGCCAGCAACAGGCTCAAAGGGTCGAGGTTGGACGAGCCCACCGTCGCCCATGGCTTGTCGCCCTGCGCGTCGATGACGGCGACCTTGGCGTGCAAAAAGCTGGGCGCGTACTCGTGGATCTCCACCCCCGCATCCAGCAGCGCGCCATACACCGGCCGCGCCGCGTGGTACTGCATGAAGTACTCATAACGCCCCTGCAGCAGCAGGCGCACGCGCACGCCACGGCGCGCCGCCATCACCAGCGCTCTGCGCAGCTTGCCCCCGGGCATGAAGTAGGCGTTGGCAATGATGACCTCGTGCCGCGCCGCACCGATGGCGCGGCGGTAGGCCTTTTCGATGCGGCTGCGGTTGCGCACGTTGTCGCGCAGCACCAGTGCGGCGCGCATGGGCGGCGCGCCATCTGCCGCCTCGGCCAGGCGGGCCGCGTGTTTGGCTGCGCTGGCGGCGCGCAGGGCCTGCAGCGCCTCGGGCAGGCGGCGCTGGCGCGCGTCGCGCACGGCCTGCATGCGCCACCACAGCTGGTCCATGGTGTCGCTGGCCATCTCCACCAGCGTGCCCGTGGCCTGCACGGCAAAGTCAAACCGTGGGGCGTCTAGCGTGCCGTGGTTGGGGTCATGAAAATCATCCAGCACGTTGATGCCGCCGCAAAACAGCGTGCAGCCGTCCACCACGCACAGCTTGCGGTGTAGCCTGCGCCACCGGTGGGGCAACAGCAAGCCCAGCGGGCCCAGGGGCGAGTACACGCTGTATTGCACGCCTGCCGCCTGAAGGCGCCCCGCCCAGTCGGGCGGCAAGGCGCCGGTGCCCACGCCATCTACTACCAGCTGGGTACGCACGCCGCGCTGGGCAGCGCGCATCAATGCTTCGGCCACCGTAGCACCCGTGCCGGTGAAGTCAAAAATATAGGTCTCAAACTGGATGTCCGACAGGGCGGCATCCATGGCCTCAATCAACGCAGGAAAAAGCTCCTCGGCCCCTTGCAGCAGCCGCACCTGGTGGTCGTCGGCAAAATCGGACCCGCGCAGCGTGGCAGAAGGTTTTCTTGTCATGTCGGCGATCCACAGTACGCCGCTGCACCGGCAGCCCGCGGCACTGGCACGCCCCGATACCAGTGCCACCGTGGAACTGGCTTTGCCAGGCCACGGGTGGCGTCCCCCCTCTGGGGGGAAGGCGCGAAGCGACTCAGGGGGGGCTTCACAACCTGAATTCAGCGATGAGCGGCAGGTGGTCGGACATGCGCCACCAGATGCGGCCCTTGGGCACATGCAGCGACAGGGGCGTGAGGCCCCGCACGTAGACATGGTCCAGCTGCGCCAGCGGCAGACGCGCCGGGTAGGTGAACATGCGCGGCGCCTCAAACTCGTACAGAAAAAAGCTGGCAAGCATGCGCTTGATCTGCTGGCCCCAGTCGTTGAAGTCCCCGGCCACCACCAGCGGGGCACCGGTGGGCACCTCCCGTTCGATGAAGCGCTGCAGCCGCTCGATCTGGCGCACGCGGCTGCCCGGGATCAGCCCCAGGTGCACCACGATCACGTGCACCCGGCGGCCGTGGGCGTCCACCTCGACATGCAGCAAGCCGCGCTGCTCGAAGCGGTGGTCCGAAATGTCCTCGTGCTGGTGTCCGATCACCGGCCAGCGCGACAGCAACGCGTTGCCGTGTTCGCCGTGTTTGGTGATGGCGTTGGTGCGGTAGATCGCCTCGTAGCCCTCGGGCGCCAGAAACTCGGCCTGCGGAAGCTCGGGCCACCGGCGGAAAAACGCCTGCTCGCCGCGGTTGAGCTTGCGCACCTCCTGCAGACAGACGATATCGGCGTCGAGCTGCTCCACGGCCAGGCCGAGGTTGTGAATCTCCAACCGGCGCACGGGCCCGATGCCTTGCACGCCTTTGTGGATGTTGTAGGTCGCCACCCGCAGAATGTCGTCGTGTTCCATGAGCCTCATCGGAGTAGTTGAGCGCGTTTGCCAGTACCGAAGCCCGGTCTGCGAGGGAGGATTGTGTCGCAAGCCGCGCCGGCAGCGGGTTTGCCCGGCATTTGCGCCGTGCGGGCGCCCTTACACTGGGGACTTTCACTATCCACCCCAGCAGCAGGGCCGGTACACACCACCGATGGCAACCGAGAAAGAACAATCCGCCCCACCCCCGGTGCTGGCACTGATTGTTGACAGCAATGCCACATCACGCAGCATTCTGGTGGGGCAGCTGCGTGAGTACGGGGTGACCCGCATCGTGCAATGCACCCGCGTGCAGGACGCGCGCAACCGGCTGGAACACACTGTTTTTGACTATGTGCTGTGCGAGCAGTACTTTGGCGAGGGCGGCTATTCGGGCCAGACCCTGCTGGACGACTTGCGGCGGGCGCAGCTGCTGCCGTTCTCCACCGTGTTCTTCATGGTCACGTCCGAGGCGTCGTATGCCGCCGTGGCCGAGGCGGCCGAGTCGGCGCTGGACGGTTATCTGCTCAAGCCCTTCACGCCCAGCGCACTGTTTGAGCGGCTGAGCCTGGCGCGCCTGCGCAAGATCCATCTGCGGCCTATTTTTGACGCCATCGAGGCCGAAGACTTTGAGCGTGCGGCGCAGCTGTGCGTGGAACGGTTCGAGTCTCGCCAACCCTATTGGCTGTATGCCGCCCGCATTGGGTCTGAATTGCTGCTGCGCCTGGGCCGCCACGACCAAGCCCGCACGCTGTTCGAGGCCGTGATTGCCGCACGCGCCCTGCCCTGGGCCAAACTGGGCGTGGCACGCGCGCAGATCGAGTCGGGCCAGGCGGCACGCGCCATCACCACGCTGCAGGAGCTGATCGGCGAAGACCCGTCGTTTGCCGATGCGTACGACGTGCTGGGCCGCGCCCAGGTGGAGCTGGGCAACTTCTCGCAGGCCATCGAGACCTACCGCACCGCCAGCGGCCTCACACCGGACTCGGTGGTGCGGCTGCAGAAGCTGGGGATGATGTCGTACTACATGGGCGACCGCGAGACCGCCACCAAGATCCTGGCGCGCGCCGCCATACTAGGCATCGACTCCAAGCTGTTTGATTTTCAGTCGCTGGTGTTGCTGACGTTTTCATACTTTGCCGAAAACGACCGCAAAGGGATCGAACGCTGCATGGCTGATTTCGCCCGCATCATGGAGCGGCACCACGCCAGCCCGCGCATTCAGCGCTTTACCGATGTGGCGCGCACGCTGCAGCTCATCCAGCAGCGGCAGTTCTCACAAGCGGTGGAGTCGGTGCGCAACATGGCCCGCGAGATCACGTCCAGCAGCTTCGATTTCGAGGCCGCATGCAATCTGGGCAGCCTGCTGGCAGTGCTTGCGGTCACGTCGATCGATCTGGCCGACGGCGAAAGCTGGGTGCGCGCGCTCGGCATGCGCTATGCCAACACGCGCGGCCTGACCGAGCTGCTGGCCAATGCCTGCAACCTGCATGCCCCGTATGGGGACCTGATACGCGAATGCCTGGTCCAGATCAACAAGACCGCAGAGACCGCCATGGCGCGAAGCCTGCACGGGGACCCGACCGGTGCCGTCCAGAATCTTCTGACAGAGGCCGAGCGGACGCTCAACTCCAAGCTTGTGGACATGTCCCAGCAGGTGCTGCTGCGCAACCAAGCACGCATAGCCTCGCCCGAGCCACTGCAGGAGGCCATTGACGCGTTGCGCACCCGTGTGGGCAGCGCTCCGGCACGCGCCATCCTGGGGCAGGACAGCGAACGGCGGCCCGGGGGAGTGGTCATCCGCTCACGCAGCGCCGCCGAGCCCAGCCCTGCACCACGGACACCAAGCAATGACGAAATAGGCGACTCCAGCAACGCGGAGTCTGTGGATCCCGCGGATCAATTCAGGCTAAGACCTGCCGGATAGGAGCCGGAGTGACTAAGAGCGGCTAACAAAACTCAGCGAAGCGGTTCTGGCTAGGCGCTGCGTCGCAGGCAGTACGGGCAGTACGACAAGACGCGGCAACGACGCCAGAAGAGTTTTGTTAGCTGCTCTTAAAAACGCTCAGCCAAATGGCCCTGGCCGAGCGTTCCCCAAGGGGTATGCCCCTTGCAACTTTCAATACACCGTGGGAGACGGCGCGCTAACTGCTGAAGCCATGCTCATAGGTCTGCCATAGCGTGCCGCCAAGTCCCGCGTGGCGGCCACCAGAACGCTGGTATCCACCCCGACAGCGACAAAGACTGCGCCCAGTTCGAGATAGCGGCGTGCCAGCTTTTCGTCGGCCATCAAGATGCCGGGGGCCTTGCCCGCCGCCAGTACGCGGCGTATTCCGTCTTCGATCACGGCCTGCACGTCGGGGTGTCCGGGGTTGCCTACGTGACCCATGCTGGCCGACAGGTCAGCGGGGCCAAAGAAGACACCATCGACGCCAGGCGTGTTGGCAATCGCATCCAGGTTCTGGATGGCCAGCGTACTCTCGGCCTGCACCAGCAGGCAAACCTGGGCATTGGCCTCCTTGAGGTAGCCGGGGTAGCGCATCCACTGCGAGGCACGCGCCAGGCCTGCACCCATGCCACGGATACCGCCGTGTCCGTCGTCCTGCGGGTAGCGCGTGGCGCGCACCAACTGTGCGGCCTGCTCGGCCGTGTCCACCATCGGCACCAGCAGTGTTTGCGCACCAATGTCAAGGTACTGTTTGATCAGCGCCGTGTCGCCCACGGGCACGCGCGCCACCGGGTGGGGCCCCATGCCCAACATGGCACGTGCGCTGGCGATCCCTTGCAGTTGCGCGAGCATGAGCGGCACGTCATTGGGGGCATGCTCGCCATCGAGCAGCAACCAGTCAAAACCGGCGCCCGCCACCAGTTCCGCCGCATAGCCATTGGCCAGGCCAAACCACAGGCCAATCTGCGGCGTGCGTGCAGCCAGAGCCGCCTTGAACGTATTTACAGGGGTGTGCACAGTCAAGCCCTCAGACAATTCAGCAAAATCGAAAGGCAATATTGCCCAGGGGTCCATAGTCGGCATGAAAGGTATCGCCCGCTGTGGCTGCCACAGGGCGTGTGAACGAGCCGCCCAGTACCACCTCACCCGCCGCCAGGCCTTCACCGTACGGCGCGAGCTTGTTGGCCAACCAGGCTACGCCGGTGGCGGGGTGGTTCAAAACAGCGGCTGCCAGCCCCGATTCCTCGATGACGCCATTCTTGTAGAGCAGCGCGCCGCACCAGCGCAGGTCCACTGCATCGGGGCGCACAGGACGCCCTCCCGTGATGATGCCGGCGTTGGCCGCGTTGTCGGAGATGGTGTCGAAAACCTTGCGCATCACGCCGGTATGGCGGTCGTGCTGTTCAATGCGCGCGTCAATGATCTCGATGGCGGGCACCACGTATTCGGTGGCAGCCAGCACGTCGAAGATGTTCACCGGCGGGCGCCCAGGCTCGCCCCGCAGCGGCTTGTTGAGCACGAACGCCAGCTCCACCTCGACGCGCGGCAGGATGAAGCGCTGCATGGGAATGTCCCCGCCTTCGGCAAAGAACATGTCGTCCAGCAGGGTGCCAAAGTCGGGCTCGGTGATCTGGCTGGCAATCTGCATGGCGCGCGAGGTCAGGCCGATCTTGTGACCGCGCACCGTGCGGCCCTCGGCGATCTTCATCGCCACCCAGGCGCGCGAGATGGCATATCCATCTTGCACCGTCATACCAGGGTAGCGCTTGGAAAAGTGCTCCACCTGCACGCGGCTCTTCTCGGCCTGGTGCAGCTCCCCGGCAAGCTGATGGATCAATGCGTCATCAAACATCGGTCATTCCTTCTTCTCATTTTGTGCGCCCTGGAAACCGCGCGGCGGGACTGGCGAGCACCAGGCCTGTGCGCGCCGCGCAAGAACCTCCCAGGCACGCATGCAACCCTTGGCCTGTGAAGGCTGGTCGTAGCGCCCCCCCTTTGAGGGATAGACGCGAAACGAATTAGGTAGGCGTATTCAAGACTCGGCGGTAAAGCCAATGGCCTTCACGATGGGAGCCCATTTTTCCGCATCTGCTTTGAGCAAGGCTGCCAGCTCAGCGGGCGTGGAGGAGCGGGCCTCCAGTCCCATCGCTGCCAGCCCACCGATCACCTCCTTGTCGGCCAGCGCGGTGCGAATGGCGGCATTGGCCCTTTGCACCAGCTCAGCAGATGCCTTGCCCGGTAGGAAGAAACCAAACCACTCACCGTAGACCATGTCCTTGAAGCCCTGCTCCACCAGCGTGCTGACACCGGGCACGAATCTATTGCGGGTGGCACCCGAGGTGGCCAGCACCCTGAGCTTGCCACCGGCAAGGTGTGGCAAAAACTCGCCCACCGGCGCAGAGACGGCCGCAATCTGCCCGCCCAGCAGGTCCAAGATGGCGGGCTGCGACCCCCGAAAACCCACGTGCCGCATGTCTACGTTGCCTGCGCGACTGATGAGTTCGCCCACGAAATGCGGCACGGACCCAGGCGCTGGCGATCCGAAGTTCGCTCCCGTCGGGTTAGCTTTGCACCACTCCAAAAATTCAGGCACGGTTTTTACAGAGGCTGGCACCTGAGGCCCCACCGCAAAGCCCATGTCAAACACCACGCCCAACGAGACTGGGGTGACATCGGCTGCCGGGTCGTAGGGCAGCTTTTTGTAGGTGTGGGGGTAGATGCCCAGCATGGACATGGGGGTGACCAGCAGCGTGGCGCCATCTGCAGGAGCCGCCTTCAGGGTGGCAATGGCGATCTGCCCCCCTGCGCCGGTTTTGTTCTCCACCACGGCCGATTTGGCGTAGGCGGGGGCCAACTGGGTCGCCACGCGGCGCGCCAGTGTGTCGACGGTGCCACCAGCGGCAAAGCCCGCCAGTATCTTGACTGTATCGATGGACTGCGCTCGGGCCATCAACGGCAACGAACCAGCAGTACCTGCCAGTGCCATGTGCAAAACGTTACGGCGCGAACTTGAAAAGAGAAGGGTCATGATTTGTCTCCGGGTTGTTATAGGACGGTCAAGGGGAAGCAAGAACAAAGACGTGGCACTACGGCGATGACGACTGGCTTCTGGCGGCCTGCCGGTAGTTGGCCTTCAAGCGGTCGGGCACGCGCTCATCAAATCCGAAGGCAACGCGCCGCACCTCTGGGCTATCGGTGGGTTGGTGCCCCACACCCAGAGCTGACGCGCGCGGCGCAGGGATGGCGACCACTGTACCCGCAAGGCGCCCCAACCCGGTGATCTCGCATTCCACAAGGTCACCGGGGTCCACCGAGCGCGAGTGGCACGGCGTGCCCATCAGGATCACATCGCCAGGCACTAGCGTGATATGGCGCGCGATATCGGCCACCACGTAATGCGGACCCCAGATGGTTTCGTCACCGATGTGCGCCTCCTGCACGACCAAGCCATTGCGATAGGTGCGCAGCGTCTGCTCGAACAGGTTCACGCCGCGCACGATGCCAGGGCCGATGGGCAGCAAGGTGTCCGCACCCTTCACGCGCAGCATGCTGCCCTGGTCGGTATCGCGGTAGTTCTGCAGGCCCATGTCGAGTGCGGGGCAAAAACCTTCGATGTAATCCCATGCCTCATCGGGCAGCACGTTGCGGCAGGTCTTGCCGATGACCACGGCGTACTCGCCCTCGTAGTTGAGGTACAGGCTGTCAGCGGGCTTGTGAATCTCGCAACCGTGCCCATTGATCGAGGTCGGCGGCTTGGTGAAGTAGGTGGGCGTCTCGGTCGGCTTGGGCTGGTTGCGCGTCTCATAGCTGCGGGAGCTGTACGAGATGTGCACAGCGATGATCTTGCTGGGCGACACGGGCGGCAGGTGCTGCACGGTAGCGACGTCCACCACACGGCCATCGTCCAGGCGCAGGAGGCCTTGCTGTGCACCATCTTCCACCAGGGTGCCCCAACAGGCGCTGCCGCCCACCAGCACGCGGCGGCGCTCCACGCGGGGGCCACGCATCACTGCGGGCAGCTCTTTCAGGGGGAATTCGAAATTCATGCCGCCACCTCTTGCGGTTCGAACCACATGTGCACATTGCCGGTGCCGCGCGCGTTCTCATAGGCTGACAGCGTCTCGCCCCGCGCACGACAGGCCGCGCCCCCCATGGCTCCCAACATTTGCAGGTAGTGGGCGCCAAAGGCTTCCCAAGGGAGCTTTCGGTATTCGTCCTGCCAGCGGTCCAGCACCGTGTCGTGTCGGCCCTGCTGCATCAGCTCGATCGCGCCCTTGTCGCTGGCGATGTTCTCGGGGCGCGAAACATTGCTCTCGTGAAAGATACGCGGGTGGTTGGGCTTCCAGTCGATAGGGTTGAACTTGTGGCTGAGCGCACCGGAGGCGAGCAGCGCCACACGAAGGTTGCTGCGGCGGACCGCCTCACCTATGGACTCACCCGATTTCACAAAATGCGTCCAGTCGCAGTTCTGGCATGAACTCACGGTAACCACAGGCGTGTCACTGTGCTCAAGCCGAAGTTGCTTGACCAGATTGATGGTGGCGTAGTGACGGCCCAGTTCGGGGTGGTTGATGGCGCGGTTGTAGCCCCCTCGCTCGCGCGACACGGCCTCAATCTCCAAAGCCAATTCAGGGTACCCCCGGTAGTCGTAAGGCACGCCATGCAGGTACCAGGGCATCTCGTCCGATATGTAGTTGCCCTGGTACCGCGGAGCGCCATCCACCAAGTGGTAGCCCGTGGTGAACCAGTGCGAGTCGAAAATGATGACCACGTCAGGCCGGGCTTCTGCGAGCTTGGCGCGAAGCCGCGCATATCCCGGGATCAGGTCCGAGTCGGCCCCCGCGCCCTGCAGCACGCGAAACTCTTCGCACTGCATCAGGCCGGGGTGGTGAGAGACGATGGCGGCGCCAACGATGCTTCCCATGGGGTGTGTCTCCTTTGTGTAGGTAATGCTCAACGATGGCTGAAACTGGCGCGGAAAGGCTTTTTCGGGACGACGACGTCCTTGACGTCGCAGAAGAACTCGAAGCTCCAGTCGCCACCCTCGCGGCCCACACCGCTGCGCTTGATGCCGCCGAACGGCGCGGCCAGATCGCGGATGCCGAAGCTGTTGACCCAGATGAAGCCAGTGCGCACCCGCTGCGCCACCGCGCTGGCATGCTCGGTTTCGCCGTAGCAGACGCCGCCCAGGCCGTAGTCGGTACCGTTGGCCAGGGCGATGGCCTCCTCGTCGCTGTCAAAGGCCTGCAAGGTAAGCACCGGGCCGAAGACCTCGTTCTGCACGATCTCGCTGTCCTGGCGCAGATCGATGAGCAGCGTGGGCTGGTAATACTGCGCGCCGACGGGGTGGTGCGCACCGCCCCAGAGCAGCGTGGCGCCATCGGCCACGGCGCGCTGCACGAAGCCGTGCACAAACTCGATCTGGCGCGGATGGATGATGGGGCCGACCTCGGTGGCTTCGTCGCGTGGGTCGCCTACCGTGAGCTTTTCCACATAGCTGCGCAGCGCGGCCACGAAGGCGTCATACACCTTGCGGTGCACCAGAAAGCGTGTGCCCGCCAGGCATACCTGGCCCGCGTTGCGGTACATCAACGCACCCGTAGCGGCCGCGTTGTCGATGTCTGCATCCTCCAGCACGATAAAGGCCGACTTGCCACCCAGCTCCAGGCTGCAAGGCACCAGGTTGGCACCTGCAGACTGCGCGATCCACTTGGCTGTGGGCACCGATCCAGTGAACGAAATACGTGCCAGGCGCGGGTCGCTGACCAAGCGTGCGCCGGTGTTCGCACCGCTGCCCTGCACGATGTTGAAAACCCCCGGCGGCAGACCGGCGGCATGGGCGCAGTCGGCCAGCAGGCTGCTGGTGAGCGGAGCCCATTCCGGCGGCTTCACGATGACGCAGTTCCCCGCAGCAAGCGCCGGGCCGAGCTTCCAGGTGGCCAGCATGAGCGGCGCATTCCAGGGCGTGATGATGGCCACCACACCAGCCGGGTCATGGCGCACAAGGTGGGTGGCCTGCTCGGTCTCGATGGGACGATCCTGCAGGCTGAGCGCATGCTCGGCGAACCAGGTGATGTTGAGCATGGCGCGCGGCACCACGCCGTGCTTCATGCGCGAGAGCAGCACCCCCGCATCGTTGGATTCGAGCGTGCAGAAGGCCTCGGCGCGCTGGCCGATCTCGGCCGCAAAGCGGTCCAGATAGGGCTTGCGCTCGGCGGCCGTGAGCGCGCTCCACGCCGGGAAGGCGCGTGCTGCGGCGGTGACGGCGGCATCCACATGCGCGGGTGAACCCTCGCTGATGCACCCCAGCAGGGACTGGTCGATGGGCGAGTGCAGGTCAAAGCGAGTGTCCGAGGCCACACGCTGGCCGTCGATGTAATGGTGGGGCGATACGGCGATGCCGGCGACGTTCAGCGTGTCGGTGCTCACAGGGCGTTTCTCCAGGGGGATGACAAGGCCATCAGGGGCGATGGGCCAAAGGGGTTTCGGGCAGCAGCTTGGCCGGGTTCATCAGGCCGGCGGGGTCGAGCGCAGCCTTGATGCGCTGCATCAGGCGCAGCTCAACCGGCGCCTTGTAGCGTGCGGATTCGTCGCGTCGCAGCACGCCCAAGCCGTGCTCGGCGCTGATGGAGCCACCCAGGGCGTGGACGGCGTCGTGCACCAGCCGGTTCAGCGGGCCTTCGAGCGCCAGAAAGGCGGCCTTGGCGGCAGCGTCCAGCGGGCCGGTGGCAGCGGGCGAAGCGTTGTAGTGCAGGTTGCCATCGCCCAGATGGCCGAAGGTGACCTGGCGAACCTGTGGGAAGGCAGCGCCCACCATGGCATCGGTGCGAGCGATGAACTCGGGCACACGCGAAATGGGCAGCGCGATGTCGTGCTTGATGGTCGGGCCCTCGGCGCCCTGCGCCTCGGAGATGTTCTCGCGCAGCGCCCACAAGGCCTCGAACTGCGCGAGCGTGGTGGACAGGGCGGCATCTGTGACAACGCCCTGCTCCATCGCCGCTTCGAGCAAATCCTCCATTGTTTGCGCCGCACGGATCTGGGCATCTTCCTTGTCGCCGTGGACTGATACTTCGAGCAGTACATACCAGGGCGAGGCCTCGGCCAGCGGGCGCCGTGTGCCCGGCACATGGTGCAGTACCAAGGACATGCAGGTATCCGACAGCAGTTCAAAAGCGGTCAGCGATGCCCCGGTGCGCTGTTGGGCCAGCGTCAGCAACTGCAAAGCAGCGTCTGGACCTTGCACCGCGACCAGCGCGACGACTTGGGCGGCAGGCAGCGGGAACAGCTTGAGCACTGCAGCGGTGATCACACCCAGCGTGCCTTCCGAACCAATGTAGAGGTCGCGCAGGTCGTAGCCGGTGTTGTCCTTGCGCAGGGTACGCAAGCCGTTCCACACTTCACCCTCGGGCGTGACGACCTCCAACCCCAGGCACAGCTCTCGTGCATTGCCGTAGCGCAGCACCTGCACGCCACCCGCATTGGTGGCCAAATTTCCGCCGATAGTGCATGAGCCCTCTGCGGCCAGACTCAACGGAAAGAGAAGTCCAGCCTCGCGGGCGACATCCTGCACCTGCTGTAGCGTCGCGCCAGCCTCCACCACCAGAGTGTTATTCAAGGGGTCAAGATGGCGCACTCGGTTAAGCCGAGTGAGGGACAGCAGCAGTGGCAGTCTACGGCCGACCGATCCAGCCTCGGGCACGGAACCACCCGAAAGTCCGGTGTTGCCACCTTGGGGCACCACGGCCACGCCGTGCGCATGGCACCAGGCCAACAGTTGCGCTACTTCATCGGTGTTTGCAGGCTGAGCCACGGCAAGCGCAGGCCCCTTCCACTTCCCGCGCCAGTCCGACAGAAACGGTGCCATCTCTCCAGGCTCGGTCCACACCCGTCCCGCGTACGCGCTGCGCAGCGATACCAGGGTTGCGGAGCCTTCGTTGTTTGTCATCTTGGTGCTTCAGGTTGTCTCGTATCGTTGTTGTGATTTCGCGGGAAGCTTTCGCTAGCCCAGAAGGACTTCCCGCGTCCGATGTGAGTATCGATAGAGCCGTAGCGCTTGACAATCAATGCTTTCTGATGGATTGTTAAGACGATCTAATGAATGGACTTTTGTTCGAGCGTGACACCATCACCCCATGTCCTTGCCCCACTTCACACCACGCCAGCTCGAAGCCTTTGTCACCGTGACAGAGCTACGCAGCTTTGCAGCCACCGCCGAGCGTTTGGCCCTTACGCCGTCTGCAGTCAGCCAGCTTGTGAGCGAGTTGGAAGAAGCGCTTGGTTTCAAGCTGTTCGAGCGCAGCACGCGCAGGGTGGATATCACCAGCGCGGGGCGGGAGTTCCTGGCATCGGCAGAGTCCGTGCTCAAGCACCTGCGCATGGCGCAGGCGGCCGCTAGTGATGTACGCAACCGCGCGGCGGGCATCGTGCGAATTGCTGCGCCATTGGTCGTCGCCAGCGTGATCCTGCCCAAGGCCATCAAGGCCTATACACAAACCAGGCCCAAGGTGCGCATTCACATTCGCGACGTGCCGGTGGAAAAACTCGTCGATGCGGTCGCAGGCGGGGACGCCGACCTGGCGTTGGGGCCGGATCGCGCTTGCGGCGAAGACGTCGTGCGCACCCAGCTTTTCGAAAGCCCCTGGGTGCTGTGGTGCGCACCCACCCATCCCCTGGCCCGAAAACGCAGCGTGACCTGGGAACAGTTACACAGCTACCCTCTGGTGGCTGCAGGCAGGGACCATGAACGCAGCGTGGCACAGATGCACACCGGACTCCCCAGCGAGCAGCGCGTGACCCCGGTTGAGATCGTGGACAACATCTCCACCGCAATGGGACTGGCCGCCGCCGATGTGGCTGCTACGCTGGCGCCCGACTATGTGGGTGCGCTGGCCAAACCACTGGGGCTGGTGCGTCGCCGCATTTTGTCGCCCGAAGTCATGCGCTATGTGTGCCTGTACAGCCCTGCACGGCGGGCCACCTCACCTGCAGCAGAAGGCTTCTCAGACCACCTGGTCCGCATCCTCGCCAAACGCAAGTGAGCGGCACGCTTCGGTGCGCACACTTCGGCGCCTATTCCAGCGTCTGCTCACACGAAACGAGGAAGCAGCAGGCAGGCCTCGGCATTGGAGGCCGAAAAGCAACGCTCGGCGGCACGCTGCCAAGGCAACCATTCGAAAGCATCGTGTTCACGGGGGCTCAGCACCACGGGCGTAGCTGCTGGTACACACAAGCCAAACACCCGCTCGCGATTGCGCGTGATACCTGGGGCGTATCGGTGCAGCCATTGAGGCCAGATGTCGTAGACGTTCTCCAGCGCCCAGTCGGTCAGGGCGCAGCCGGGAGCCCGCACGTCAATACCGGTTTCTTCAGCCACTTCACGGCGAGCGGTCTCGTCAAAAGCCTCATCAAGACGGTCTTTGCTCCCGGTAACCGACTGCCAGTGCCCTTCACCTCCTGTGCGACGGATCAGCAGAACCTCCAGGGCGGGCGTATGGATGACCACCAGCACCGACTCTGGAAGCTTGTAGGGCCTGTGCTGCACTATCGGCACCATGACGCCTATCTGCTATCCGCCCTTGGAGCGCGGGGCTGCAGTGGTCGTGGGAACAGGCGGCGGCAGCTCCTTGGACTGCAACGCCCTGACCTGGACTACCAACTGATTGTGTGCATCAAGGAAGGCCGCGGCAATGACCTTGCCCTCATTGGTGTTGCTCCAACCAGCACCCGCCGCTCCCCCGAGTTTGCCGAACACGAGCCCGCCCACGCCCAGGTCCGTGGTGCGCGCGGACCCAGTGGCGGCGGCAACCTGTTCTGTGGTTTCGTTGTCGGACAGCAGCAACGCCGTCTGCGCCTCCTTGAACTTGACCTGCTCCACCATGCCGGCCAGGCCCGCGATGTCGCGCAGCACGGGAATCATGGCAATCACGCCCGCCAGGCCCCGTCCCGCGTCCTGCTCGCTGAACGTGAGACTGGGCGTGAGCGTGTACTGCGCTTCGTAACCCTTGCCCTTTGCCACGGTGGAGTTGTTCTTGCGCAGCACTCCGGAATCCTTGAGGTCCTGCTCCTGGATGGTTCCCCGCAACCCTGCGGACCGGTCCACCACGCGAAAGCAGCCACTTTGCTGAGCCAGAAGCTTGACCAGGGGCACGGGGGACGGCGGGAGGCTGTAGCCCGAACCGATGGTGTAGCCATTGGGATTTTCTGCCAGCGCCAGCGTGGCCACAGGTGCCTCGCAGCGCGCCAGTTCGCGCGCTGCATTGCTTGCCCCCACCGGCCCTGCCGAGCCAGTGACCACGGAACCGCCCTGGCCCAGTTCGGTCTTCTTTTCGCCGCAACCTGCCAGGGCTAGCAGCACGGCGCCCATCCACAAAGCCCGGGTCGTCATTGAACGCATGGAAAGTGTCCTTTCAGTCCCAGCGCCACATCAGCGCGCGCTGGCCAAGAAAAAAGCGGCGCGGGCCGCCAGGCCCTTGCCGCTTTGGAGTGCGATGTCACGAGAGTGCATCCGCTGGGTTCGGGGACGGCCCCGGCTCAGTCCGCCTTGACGGCGTCGGGATTGCGCAGGCGAATGTGCAGTTCGCGCAACTGCTTCTCGTCCACCACCGAGGGGGCCTGCGTGAGCAAACACTGGGCACGCTGCGTCTTGGGGAAGGCAATCACATCGCGGATGGATTCGGCGCCGGTCATCAGCGTCACGATGCGGTCGAGGCCAAAGGCCAGGCCACCGTGCGGGGGCGCACCATACTGCAACGCGTCCAGCAGGAAGCCAAACTTGATCTGCGCTTCTTCGGGCGAGATCTTGAGGGCATCGAACACTTTCTGCTGCACATCGGCGCGGTGGATACGGACCGAGCCGCCACCCATTTCCCAGCCGTTGAGCACCATGTCGTAGCCCTTGGAGATGCACTTCTCGGGCGCGGTAACCATCCAGTCCTCATGCCCATCCTTGGGGCTGGTGAAGGGGTGGTGCACCGAGTTCCAGCGCTGGTTGTCCTCATCGAATTCGAACATCGGGAAGTCCACCACCCACAGCGGTGCCCAGCGGCTTTCAAAGAGGCCCGTCTTCTTGCCGAACTCGCTGTGGCCGATCTTGATGCGCAGAGCACCAATCGCGTCGTTAACGATCTTTTCCTTGTCGGCGCCAAAGAAGATCAGGTCGCCGTCTTGTGCGCCGGTGCGCTCCAGCACAGCGGCAAGGGCTGCGTCGTGGATGTTCTTCACGATGGGGCTTTGCAGGCCGTCACGGCCCTTTGCCAGCTCGTTGACACGGATGTACGCCAGGCCCTTGGCACCGTAGATCTTGACGAACTCGGTGTAGGCGTCGATCTCGCCACGGCTGATACCACCGCCTTCGACCGAACCACCAGGAATACGCAGGCCCACCACGCGGCCATTCTTCATGTTGGCGGCACCCGAGAACACCTTGAAGTCCACGTCCTTCATCACGTCGGTCAGCTCGGTGAATTCGAGCTTTACGCGCAGGTCGGGCTTATCGGAGCCATACAGGCGTGCGGCGTCCTGGTAGGTCATGACGGGGAACTCGCCCAGGTCCACGCCCAGCGTGTTCTGGAACACCGTCTTGATCATGCCCTGGAACATGTCGCGGATGTCCTGCTCTTCCATGAACGATGTTTCGATATCGATCTGGGTGAATTCAGGCTGGCGGTCGGCGCGCAGGTCTTCGTCGCGGAAGCACTTGGTGATCTGGTAGTAGCGGTCAAAGCCCGCCACCATCAGGAGCTGCTTGAACAGCTGGGGCGACTGCGGCAGCGCAAAGAAATGGCCATCGTGCACGCGGCTGGGCACGAGGTAGTCGCGCGCGCCTTCGGGCGTGCTCTTGGTGAGCATGGGGGTTTCGATGTCGATGAAACCGTTGGCATCCAGGAACTTGCGCACCTCCATGGCCACCTTGTAGCGCAGCATGAGGTTGTTCTGCATGTACGGACGGCGCAGGTCCAACACGCGGTGCGTGAGGCGCGTGGTTTCAGACAGGTTTTCTTCGTCGATCTGGAACGGGGGCGTGACCGAGGGGTTGAGCACATTCAGCTCATGGCACAACACTTCGATCTGGCCTGTCTTGAGCTTGTCGTTAGTGGTGCCCGCAGGGCGCGCGCGCACCACGCCCTTGACCTGCACGCAGAACTCATTGCGCACGTCCTCAGCAACCTTGAACATCTCGGCGCGGTCGGGGTCGCACACCACCTGCACGTAGCCTTCACGGTCGCGCAGGTCGATGAAGATCACACCACCGTGGTCGCGGCGGCGGTTCACCCAACCCGACAGGGTGACGGTTTGGCCCAGCAGGGCTTCGGTCACAAGACCGCAATAGTGGGAACGCATGGCCATGGCAATAACTTCCGGCGCCGCTGTGGCGCATTAAAAAGATTCACTTACTGGGAGGCACGAGCGTGGGGTCGGGAGGAGCGACCACGCCCATCGAAACAATGTATTTGAGGGCGGCGTCCACGCTCATGTCGAGCTCGACGCAGTCGCTCTTGCGCAGCATCACAAAATAGCCCCCCGTGGGGTTGGGCGTGGTGGGCACATACACACTGACAAACTCATCGCGCAGGTAGGCGGCCACTTCTCCGTTGGGCGAGCCCGTCACAAACGCGACCGTCCAGACGCCTTCGCGCGGCCACTGCACCAGCACGGCTTTGCGAAACGCGTTGCCGCTTTCGGAAAACAGCGTGTCTGACACCTGCTTGACACTGGAGTAGATGGACCGCACCACCGGGATGCGGTGCACCACCGCATCGCCCCACTGCACCAGCTTGCGCCCGGCAAAGTTGCTGGCTACTGCCCCCACCACCAGCAAGATCACCAGGGTGAGCACCACCCCGAAGCCCGGTACGTGAAAGCCGATCAGCCGGTCGGGGTGCCAAGCCATGGGAAGGATCTGCAGGGTCTGGTCGAGCGTACTCACGATCCAGTTGAGCACCCACGCAGTAATCACCCCTGGCACGATCACCAGAAGGCCGGACAACAGCCATTTGCGCAAGGCAGCCATGAAGGACTCAGGTAGACGAGATAGAGGAAGAAGTGCCGCTAGCGCTTGGTACGCTTGCGCTGGCAGCTTCACTTTTAGGAGCATCGCCAGCAGGAGCTGGCGCGGCGGAGGAGGCAGCCTCGGAGGCTGCTCCCGGCTTTGCGTCGGCGGCCGGTGCAGCGGGGGCGCCGCTGTTGCCTCCCCGGAAATCCGTCACGTACCAACCCGAACCCTTGAGCTGAAAACCAGCGGCGGTCACCTGCTTGGTGAACGCTTCAGCCCCGCAGGCAGGGCACACCGTGAGCTGTGGATCCGAGATTTTTTGCAGCACATCCTTGGCATGGCCGCAGGAGCCGCATTTGTAGGCGTAAATAGGCATGTCAGTGTGTTGAGGGAAAGTGCAAAACCCTCAATTATAGGCGGCATGCCTGTCCCAAGCCCCGCAGCGAGCGCGGGGCTTGGGACTGCCAACCCTTGTGGCGGGCGGAGTCAGGCAGCAGTGCCTTCGTAGTGGGTAACCTGGCCCTTGTGATCTTCGATCCACTGGGGGGCCAGCGAGCCTCCCAGCATGCCCAGCAGCGCCGCCAGCACGCCCGCCAGTTGCTGCGGGAACGCCTCGGACAGCATGGGGCTGGCCACAAACAGCAGCCACACGCCCAAGCCCATGGTCACCGCCAGCAGCGCGCCCTGGGTAGTGGCACGCTTCCAGTAAAGGCCAAACACCAGGGGCACAAACGCCCCAACCAGCGGCACCTGGTAAGCGCCAGACACCATTTCATAGATCGATGTGCCCTGCATGGTGATGGCGTAGGTCAGAACGCAGGCAGTGAACACGAACACTGAAATACGCATGGCCTTGAGCGTTTGCGCGTCCGTCATGCCCGGGCGCAGGTTGTGCAGGATGTTCTCGACAAACGTGGTGGATGGTGCCAGCAAGGTGGCGGAGGCGGTGGACATGATGGCGGACAGCAATGCACCAAAGAAGGCCACCTGCAGCACCAATGGCATGCGCTCCATCACCAAGGTGGGCAGCACCTTTTGCGGGTCGTCCTTGAGGAGTTCCTGCGAAGCCTCGGGCATGATCAGTACGGCGGACATCACCACAAACATGGGGATGAACGCAAACAGCAGGTACAGCACGCCGCCGATCACGGGGCCCTTGCGCGCGGTCTCTGCACTGTCGGACGACATCACGCGCTGGAACACGTCCTGCTGCGGAATCGAGCCCAGCATCATGGTGATGGCTGCAGCGATGAAGAACGTCCACTCCTTGACACCCCCCGTGGGGAAGAACTGGAACTTGCCCTCGCGCGCGGCAAACTCGATCACCTTGCCCGCGCCGCCAGCCAGATCAGCTGCGTACCACGCGATGGCCAGCAGACCCAAGGCGATCACAATCATCTGCACAAAGTCGGTCATGGCCACCGACCACATGCCGCCGTACAGCGTGTAGACCAACACGACAAGGGTGCCGATCACCATACCCAGCGTGACGGAGACGGCGCCCTGGGTGAGAAGGTTGAACACCAGGCCCAGTGCGGTGATCTGTGCAGCCACCCAGCCCAGGTAGCTGAACATGATGATGGCCGAGCAGGCCACTTCGATCACCCGGCCATAGCGCTGGCGGTAATAGTCGCCCAGGGTGATGAGGTTCTTCTTGTACAGCTTGTACGCAAAGAACAGCCCCACAAGGATGAGGCACATCGACGCGCCAAAGGGGTCTTCGACCACCGAACCGAGGCCGGTGTCCACAAACCGTGCCGACACGCCCAGCACGGTCTCCGATCCAAACCAGGTGGCAAAGGTGGTGGCAATCACCACCGCCAGGGGCAGACTGCGCCCGGCCACCGCATAGTCAGCCGTGTTGTGCACGCGGGTGGCGGCATACAGCCCGATGCCAATTGAAACCAGCAGGTACACAACGATGAACGTGATCAGCATGGCGCCGCTCCGAAACTCCAAGGGGGGTTGCAAAACCGCAGGGCACGTTCCACACATGCCACATCGACATGTGGCTACCCTGCAGACCAAGGGGACGACTGTCTTGCGAAAGTCGTAACAAAAGTTGTTGCGGATTATGGAGGCAACTTCCGTGCCTCCGACCCGGTTCTTACCCGCTGCTAGAAAATCCGGATCCGCATGAACAGCTGCATGGCCAGCAAGCCGAGCATAAAGCCCGCCCCTCCATAGATGAGCGACTGAAGCAGCCGGTTGGTGCGGTTTTGGGCCTCCAGCAATTCACGCAGCGCATGCTGCTGGTCGGCGGGGCGCTGGCGCAGCGCGTCGTACAGCAGACGAGGCAACTCGGGGATCAGTTTGGCGTAATGTGGCGCCTCGGCCCGCAGCTCGCGCCACAGGCGCTGGGGACCCATCTGCTCCAGCATCCACTTTTCGAGGAAAGGCTTGGCGGTGCTCCACAGATCCAGCTCCGGGTCCAGCTCGCGGCCCAGGCCTTCGATGTTGAGCAGAGTCTTTTGCAGCAACACCAGCTGGGGCTGAATTTCGACATGGAAGCGGCGCGACGTCTGGAACAGGCGCATCAGCACCATGCCGAGCGAAATCTCCTTGAGCGGCCGGTCGAAATACGGCTCACACACAGCGCGGATAGCCGATTCGAGGTCGTTGACGCGCGTCTCGGGCGGCACCCAGCCGCTTTCGATGTGCAACTCGGCCACGCGCTTGTAGTCACGCCGGAAGAACGCCACAAAATTCTGCGCCAGGTATTCCTTGTCCGACTCGGTGAGCGTGCCGACGATACCGAAGTCCAGCGAAATGTAGCGCCCAAACGTCGCCGGGTCCAGACTGACCTGGATGTTTCCGGGGTGCATGTCGGCATGAAAGAACCCGTCGCGAAACACCTGCGTGAAAAAGATCGTGACGCCGTCACGCGCCAACTTGGGAATGTCCACGCCCGCATCGCGCAGGCGCTCCATCTGGCTGATGGGCACGCCATTCATGCGCTGCATCACCATGACTTCGGGGTGGCAGAAGTCCCAGAAAATCTCGGGAATCAACACCAGATCGAGCCCCTGCATGTTGCGACGCAGTTGCGCAGCATTGGCGGCCTCGCGCACCAGGTCCAGTTCGTCGTGCAAATAGTTGTCGAACTCGGCAACTACCTCGCGGGGCTTGAGGCGCTTGCCGTCAGCAGACAGGCTTTCCACCCAGCCCGCCATCATGCGCATGAGGCTCAGGTCCTTCTCGATCACTGGCAGCATGCCCGGCCGCAGCACCTTCACAGCCACCTCGCGCGCAATGCCGTTGCGGTCACGCAGGGTGGCAAAGTGCACTTGGGCGATGGAGGCACTCGCCACCGGCGTGCGGTCAAACGAGGTAAAAACTTCGTCTACCGGGCGGCGGAACGCGCGCTCGATGGTGGCAACAGCGATGTCGTGATGAAACGGCGGCACCCGGTCCTGCAGACGTGCCAACTCGTCGGCAACATCGGCGGGCAACAGGTCGCGGCGAGTTGACAGCACCTGGCCGAACTTGACAAAGATGGGGCCGAGCCGCTCCAGTGCCTCACGCAGCCGCTGGCCGCGCGGGGCGTCGAGATTTCGCCCCACCGAGAGCACACGCGACAGCAAACGCAACCAGGGCTTTTGGAAACTATCGAGCAGCAGGCCGTCCAGGCCATACCGGAACACCACCCACAGGATGGCCGCCCCCCGCAGCAAGCGTTTCATGCGTCAGCCCGGCCAGGTCCGCCGTGCGGCGCAGCGGGGGCCGAAGATACGGTGGTGGTGGAAGGCGATGCACTGGGCGCGGGTGCGGCGGCATCAGCGTTCGCATTTGCATAGGTATTGGTATTTGCAGCAGGTGCTACCCGCGAGCCCACAAACTGGCGCAGCGCCTGGGCCGCGCGGCCTGCAATCTGGGCCACGGTGTGCGCAGGTGCATCGCCAATCACCCGGGCCAGGTCTTCTTCTACGTCCCAGCGGACATGGTCCACCAGCCAGTTGATTTCAGCAGCCAGCTGCACATCGCCTTCGATGCGGATCGAGGGCTTGTCGCCGCGCAGCGCCACCTGGGCCAGCGCAAGTGGTGAAGCCTCTGTGACGTGAAGCTGCAGGTCGGGCGTTGCGCCGTCTGCGGCCAGATTGAACAGGCCCGCAGGAGTGATGACCAGGGCCATCGAATACGCACGCCATTGCACGCGGGCAACGCGGCCTTTCTGGCGCACCAAGCGGTCGGTGGCCTCCCTTTCTTGCATCAGGACATGGTTGAGGAACAGCACCATGCGCTGCTGCACCTCATGCACCAGCCATTGCGGTGGTTGCGGGCCGGCGGCCACACGCTCAAAGAGGCCGTCCAGAAAAGAAAAAGGGGACTGTGGTGTTGCCATAGTCCCCGATTATTCCCTGAACTGGGAAGCCCCCAAAAGTGGGGCTTTTGCTTTATTGCAGCGCTTGCACGCCTGCTACCAGCCAGCCGCTGTTGCCGGCCTTGGATTTGGTCATGTTCCACACTTCGCGGAACGGGCTGGGGCCAGCCGACAGCTCTTCGCGGATCATGCCGGAGAACTCGACGCTGGCCATGTAGCCGTCGCCCAGGTCTTCAATGCCCAGCAACTGGGCTTCGATCATGACCACATCGGTGTGGTTGGGCTGCGCGCCGCGGTGGGCTTCACGCTCGGTCAGCTGGGTGCGGATTTCATCGAGCATGCTGTCGGTCATCATCGAACGCAGCGTGTTGATGTCCGAACGGTCCCAGGCAGCCTGCAGCGTCACGAAGTTGCGCTTGGCGGCGGTCAGGAAGCCTTCGGTATCAAAGCCTTCCGGGACACCCCAGTTCTGCGAACCCGACAGGCCCGAGCCAATCACCACACCGGTGCCCGCTTGAGCACCCTGGCCCTGGCGCGATGCGTCAAAAGCCATGCTGCTGCGCTCCCAAGGGCGTGCAGATGCGTCATTGCCCACGTTGTTGGGGCTGTACTGCGGCGGCACTTGTGCCGCTGCTGGCGTTGCGGCACCCGCGCCCTGGAAGGCAAACGGAGCCCCGCCGCCCGAGGCATTGCCGCCGTTGCGCGACCGCATCACCATCTTGAAGATGGCGAATGCGGCAAAGGCCAGCAGAGCAATCATCAAAATGTTGGCGAACCCTGCGCCCAGGCCCAGCGAGCTGGCCAACCACGCCAGACCCAGACCAGCGGCCAGGCCGCCCAGCATGGCGCCCCAGGGCTTCTTGGCTGCCGCTGCCGCAGGTGCCGCTGCAGCGCCGGGCTTGGCCGCCGCAGCGTTGTTCACGTTCTGCGCGGGTGCGCCCGGCGTTGCGGGCGGCGTGGCGGAATCACGCTGCGTGACATTGCCCGACTGCTTGCCCATTGACTTGCCGCCACCCATACGCTTTGCATCCGCGTCGGCGTGTGCAAACGCCAGCATCGCCACCAACACCACAGACCACAGTTTCATCATGACTTCTCCGTCTCCGTTAATTCATTCCGAGCCCGGCGCCCTGAGCCCTTGCTCAGCGCTCTTGCTCAGTGCCTGCTCAACACTTGATTCCAACATGCAAGGCGACAATGCCACCCGTCATGTTGTGATAGTCCACATGCCCAAAGCCATTTTTTTGCATGAGGCTTTTGAGTTCTTCCTGCCCCGGGTGCATGCGAATGGACTCGGCCAGATAGCGGTAGCTCGCGTCGTCGCCTGCCACCAGCTTGCCCAACTGGGGCAGCACCTTGAACGAATACCAGTCGTACACCTTCTCCAGCGGCTTGGCCACTTTCGAAAATTCGAGCACCAGCAGTTTGCCGCCGGGCTTGAGCACACGGCACATCTCGGCAATTGCCTGGTCCTTGTGTGTCATGTTGCGCAGGCCAAAGGCCACGCTCACCACATCAAAGTGGGCATCGGGGAACGGCAGTTTTTCAGCATCGCAGACCAGCGTGGGTAACACCACTCCGGCATCAATCAGGCGATCACGCCCCACGCGCAGCATGGCTTCGTTGATGTCGGTGTGCACCACACGGCCTGATGCGCCCACCTTTTTGGCAAACGCCATCGCCAGGTCACCCGTGCCGCCCGCAATGTCCAGCACCTGACTGCCTTCGCGCAAGTTAGCCACCATCACGGTGTAGGCCTTCCAGGCGCGGTGCATGCCCGCCGACATGAGGTCGTTCATCACGTCGTACTTGGAGGCCACCGAATCGAACACGCCGCGCACATGGCGCGCCTTTTCCTGCTCGTCGACCGACTGAAATCCGAAGTGAGTGGTGCTCATAAAAATCATGCTAGGCGCGTGAGCGCCAGAGGTACAGCGACAACCCCGCACTGGAATGGGGCATCTGTCGCAATTACGACAACGCCATTTGAAATAAAATGGCCGCTAACGCTCATCTAATAAGCGCTGACAGCTATCCTTTAAATAGCAACTCAATCGACAGGGGGAACACCCGCTTACATAGCGCCGCCCCGCCCAACCTGCATCAGTGGCTGCCACAAGCGTGGCCACCCGCACCACCCTTGGGCGCCATGGGCTCGTCACGGTTAGCGCCCGCTGCCGCCAGGCGCTCGGTGTACTGGGTCCACAACGCATCTTGCTGCTGGCCCAGTTCGTAGAGGTAGTCCCAGCTGAAGATGCCGCTTTCGTGCCCGTCAGAAAACGTGGGCTTGACGGCATAGTTGCCCACGGGCTCCAGGTTGACCAGCGTCACTTCGCGCTTGCCGGTCTGCAGGACTTCTTGCCCCGGGCCATGGCCTTGCACTTCGGCAGAGGGCGAATACACACGCATCAGCTCAAACGGAATACGGAACGTGGCGCCGTCAGAGAACCCCACCTCCAGCACCCGCGATGCCTCGTGCACCGTAATTGCCTGCGGTGTGGGCGCGCCCAACTTCAAACCTGCCATGGATTCACCTGTGAGAAAACTGTTGTCAGAAGACAAAAAAGACCGCAGCCATTGTCCCACCCACAGGTGGGCATGCCCAGGGCAGGGTTACCGGGCGGGGCGAGCGGATGCGAGCTTGGACAGTTGCCCCTGCAACGCAACCTCCAGCACTGGCAGCCTGGCCAGGATGGCCGCTTCTTGCGCGGCAGGACTGGGCCGCTGCGCCGCCGCCCAGACGGGCGAGGGAAAATGACTGTCCCGGTCAAACCGCGCAATCACATGCCAGTGCAGGTGCGGCACCATGTTGCCCAGCGCCGCAAGGTTGATTTTGGTGGGCGACAGGTGCTGGCGCAGCGCCTGCTCCACCAGGGTCACCGCCTCCATGCAGTACACGCGGTCCTCGCGCGCGAGGTCGGAGAACTCGGCCACATGCGCGTTCCACACCACGCGGTAAAAGGCTGGAAACCCGGCCTCCTGCGCGCGAATGACGCGCAAGCGCTCTCCGCGCCAGACCAGCACGCCACCGTCTTCAGCGCACAAAGGGCAGCTCATCAAACCAGTACCCGCTCGATGCCGCCGTTATTGGCCTGCTGCACGTATTCGGGCATCCAGTTCTCGCCCAGAATCTCGCGCGCCATCTCGACCACGATGTAGTCGGCTTCGAGCAAACCATTGTTCAGATCGCCTTCGTAGCGGTTCAGGCCCTGCAAACAGCTGGGGCAGCTGGTGAGGATCTTGACGTTGGCCTGCGCATCCACAGCGCCGCTGGCGCGCAACTGAGCCTCACCCTTTCGGATCTCTTCTTCCTTGCGAAAACGCACCTGGGTCGAGATATCGGGCCGCGTGACCCCCAGCGTTCCGGACTCCCCGCAGCAGCGCTCGCTCTTCAAGACCTGCTCGCCCACCAGCGCCTTCACGGTCTTCATCGAGTCCTGCAGCTTCATGGGGTTGTGGCAGGGCTCGTGGTACAGGTACGCGCCCTTGCCCTGCAGGCTCACGCCCTTCTCCAGCAGGTACTCGTGGATGTCGATGATGCGGCTGCCCGGGAAAATCTTATCGAATTCGTAGCCCTGCAGCTGGTCGTAGCAGGTGCCACAGCTCACCACCACGGTCTTGATATCCAGGTAGTTGAGCGTGTTGGCCACGCGGTGGAAGAGCACCCGGTTGTCGGTGATCATCTTCTCGGCCTTGTCGAACTGGCCGCTGCCGCGCTGCGGGTAGCCGCAGCACAGGTACCCCGGTGGCAACACGGTTTGCACACCCGTGTGCCACAACATGGCCTGAGTGGCCAGGCCGACCTGGCTGAACAGGCGCTCCGACCCACAACCGGGGAAGTAAAACACCGCCTCCGTCTCGGCCGTGGTGGCCTTGGGGTTGCGGATGATCGGGACGTAGTCCTTGTCCTCGATGTCGAGCAGCGCACGCGCCGTCTTCTTGGGCAGGCCACCGGGAAGCTTCTTGTTGATGAAGTGGATCACCTGCTCCTTGATGGGCGCCGTGCCCACCGTGGCTGGCGGCTTGGTCGTCTGCTTGCGGCCCACCTTGCGCAACAGGTCCACGGCGAGGCGCTGGGCCTTGAAGCCCACGTCCACCATGGCCGAACGCATGAACTTGATGGTGTCCGGGTTGGTGGCGTTGAGCATGGTCATGGCCAGCGCGTTGCCGGGGCGGAAGGTCTTCTTACCCATCTTGCGCAACAGGTTGCGCATGTTCATGGTGACGTCGCCGAAGTCGATCTTCACCGGGCAGGGGCTCTCGCACTTGTGGCACACCGTGCAGTGGTCGGCAACGTCTTCAAACTCTTGCCAATGCTTGATGCTCACGCCCCGGCGGGTCTGCTCTTCGTACAAAAATGCCTCGACCAGCAGTGAGGTGGCCAGGATCTTGTTGCGCGGGCTGTACAGCAGGTTGGCGCGCGGCACATGGGTGGCACACACGGGCTTGCACTTGCCGCAGCGCAGGCAGTCCTTGACCGAATCGGCAATGGCGCCGATGTCGCTCTGCTGCATGATGAGCGACTCATGCCCCATCAGGCCGAAGCTGGGGGTGTACGCATTGGTAAGGTCGGCATGCAAGGTGGGTTTGGACGACAGATTTGAAGCCAAATTGGCCTCTAGCGCTTGTCCATCAAGCGCCGGAAGCTCCTGATTTCGGAGCAACTTGCCCTTGTTGAAGCGCCCTTCCGGGTCAACCCTGCGCTTGTATTCTGCAAACGGGCGCAGCTCTTCGTCGGTCAAAAACTCCAGCTTGGTGATGCCAATGCCGTGTTCGCCAGAGATCACGCCGTCCAGGCTGCGCGCCAGCACCATGATCCGCGCCACCGCCTCGTGTGCGGTCTGCAGCATTTCGTAGTCGTCGCTGTTGACGGGCAGGTTGGTATGCACGTTGCCGTCGCCGGCATGCATGTGCAGCGCCACCCACACGCGGCCCTTGAGCACGCGTTTGTGGATGGCTACCGCCTCGTCCAGAATGGGCTTGAACGCCGCGCCGGTGAAGATGCCCTGCAGCGGCGCACGCAACTGGGTCTTCCAGCTGGCACGCAGTGTGTGGTCTTGCAACTGGGGGAACAGCGTGTCCACATCGTGCAGCCAGCCCTGCCACAGGGCACGCACCTCTTCCACCAGGGCAATGGCGCGATCCACACGCTCTTGCAGCAGTTCGGGCGAGGGCACCTCGTCATCGGCGTCGTGTTTGCCCAGAGGCAGGTTTCCACGCTCAAAGAACTCGGTCAGTGCATCGCACAGCTTGATCTTGTTGCGAAGGCTCAGCTCGATGTTGATGCGCTCGATCCCGTCGGTGTACTCGGCCATGCGCGGCAGCGGGATCACCACGTCTTCGTTGATCTTGAAGGCGTTGGTGTGGCGGCTGATGGCCGCAGTCTTCTTGCGGTCGGCCCAGAACTTCTTGCGTGCCTCGGCCGTGATGGCAATGAAGCCTTCGCCGCTGCGGGTGTTGGCCAGGCGCACGACCTCACTGGTCACGCGGGCCACGTCGTCGGCGTTGTCGCCCGCAATGTCACCAATCAGCACCATCTTGGGCAGGCCACCGTTGCCCTTCTTGCTTTTGGTGGCGTAGCCCACGGCCTTCAGGTAGCGGTCGTCCAGGTGCTCCAGCCCCGCCAGCAACACGCCACTGCGCTTTTGCTCGGCGAACATGAAGTCCTTGATTTCCACGATGGAAGGCACGGCGTCCTTGGCGTTGCCGAAGAACTCCATGCACACCGTGCGCGTGTGCTCGGGCATGCGGTGCACCACCCAGCGCGAGCTGGTGATGAGGCCGTCACAGCCTTCCTTTTGAATGCCCGGCAGACCCGCCAGGAACTTATCGGTCACGTCCTTGCCCAGGCCTTCCTTGCGGAAGGTTTTGCCGGGAATCGCCAGGCGCTCCGTGCGCACGGGCGTCTTGCCGTCGGCT
Source organism: Acidovorax sp. (assembly GCF_046314175.1). GTDB lineage: Bacteria > Pseudomonadota > Gammaproteobacteria > Burkholderiales > Burkholderiaceae_C > Acidovorax. The sequence continues at coordinate 28,696 of NZ_JBKBXG010000038.1, forward strand.
TCGAAATACTGCAGCTCGAAAGTGGCGACCTCCACGTCATGGATCTTGCCCATGTTGTGGTCTAGGCGGGTCACTTCCAGCCACTGGGCGTCGGGCGTGACCATGCGCCAGCTGGCCAGGTTGTCGAGCGCCGTGCCCCACAGCACGGCCTTTTTTCCCCCCGCATTCATGGCGATGTTGCCGCCAATGCAGCTGGCTTCGGCGCTGGTCGGGTCCACCGCAAACACAAAACCGGCGCGCTCGGCCGCATCGGCCACGCGCTGGGTTACCACACCGGCTTCGGTCCACACGGTGCCCACTTCGTGGTCCATGCCCGGCAGACGGCGCATTTCCACCTCGGTCATGGCTTCGAGCTTTTCGGTGTTGATGACCACGCTCTTCCATGTCAGCGGAATGGCGCCGCCGGTGTAGCCGGTGCCGCCCCCCCGCGGGATGATGGTCAGGCCCAGCTCGATACAGCCTTTGACCAGGCCTGCCATCTCGACTTCGGTGTCGGGCGTGAGCACCACAAATGGGTACTCGACGCGCCAGTCGGTCGCATCGGTCACGTGGCTCACGCGCGAGAGGCCGTCGAACTTGATGTTGTCCTTGGCCGTCAGGCGGCCCAGCGTCTTCTGGATCTGGCGGCGCAGCTGCGCGGCCTGCTCGAAGGTGGCGTTGAACTCGGCCACGGCGCGGCGCGCGGCCACCACCAGCTCACCCACCAGGCGGTCGCGCTCGGCGTCGTCGGCAGGGGTGCGGCGTTTTTCGATCTCGCCCAGGCGGTGCTGCAGGGCATCGACGAGCAGCTTGCGGCGGTTGGGGTTGTCCAGCAGGTCGTCCTGCAGGTAGGGGTTGCGCTGCACCACCCAGATGTCGCCCAACACCTCATACAACATGCGGGCAGATCGGCCGGTGCGGCGCTCTTTGCGCAACTGGTCCAGCACGTCCCAGGATTCAGAGCCCAGCAGACGGATCACGATCTCCCGGTCGGAGAACGAGGTGTAGTTATAGGGAATCTCGCGCAGACGGACAGGCTCGGCAGCCTGCGTCTGCAGGGCAGCCAACGCAATCGGAACATTCATGGGATCAACCTGGGTGGGCGGGGGCGCCCTTGTGCCTTGGGGTCAGAATTTTATGCCACCGCCTCCGGGCACGCCGCCCAGCCCTGTGCGAGGCGGCTGCCCGGACAGCGATAAACACAGAATTTTAAGAAAAAACAGCCCGCAGCGCTTGTCCAGAAAGCGCTACCAGCTATCCTTATAGGAGCAACCTCAGAACAGCACGCGGCTGCGCAGCGTGCCAGTGACCTTGGCCAGCTTGTCCAGCGCCATGTCCGACGATGCGGCGTCGATGTCAATCACGACGTAGCCGATCTTCTCGTTGGTCTGCAGGTACTGCGCCGAGATGTTGATCTGATTGTCCGAAAAAATGCGGTTGATCTCCGACAGCACGCCCGGCACGTTGCGGTGGATGTGCAGCAGGCGGTGCTTGCCGGGGTGGGCGGGCAACGCCACTTCGGGGAAGTTGACCGACGAAGTGCTGGTGCCGTTGTCGCTGTACTTCACCAGTTTTTCGGCCACTTCGAGGCCAATATTGGCCTGCGCCTCCATGGTGGAGCCGCCAACGTGCGGGGTCAGAATGACGTTGTCCAACCCGCGCAGGGGCGACCGGAACTCGTCTTTGTTGGTGCGTGGCTCCACCGGAAAAACGTCAATGGCCGCGCCCAGCAGCTTTTTGGCTTTGAGCGCATCTGCCAGGGCGTCGATATCCACCACCGTGCCGCGCGCAGCGTTGATAAGGATGCCGCCGGGTTTCATGGCGGCAATCTCAGCCGCACCGATCATTCCCTCGGTGGACTGCAACTCGGGCACGTGCAGGCTCACGATGTCGCTCTGGCCCAACAGGTCGTGCAGGTGCTGCACTTGGCGTGCATTGCCCAGCGGCAGCTTGTTGACCACATCAAAAAACGCCACGTGCATGCCCAGCGCCTCGGCCAGCACCGACAGCTGCGTGCCGATGGAGCCATAGCCCACGATGCCGAGGGTCTTGCCACGGATCTCGTAGGCGTTGTCGGCCGACTTGAGCCAGCCGCCCCGGTGCGCCACCGCGTTCTTTTCGGGGATGCCGCGCAGCAGCAAGATGGCTTCGGCCAGCACCAGTTCGGCCACGGAGCGGGTGTTGGAGTACGGCGCGTTGAACACCGCAATGCCACGCTCTCGCGCCGCGTTCAGGTCCACCTGGTTGGTGCCGATGCAAAAGCAACCCACCGCCGCCAGCTTGTGCGCCTGGGCAAACACCTCTTCGGTCAACTGCGTGCGCGAGCGGATACCGACGAAGTGCACGTCCGCAATCTTGCGCTTGAGTTCTTCGTCCGGCAGTGCGCCAGAGACTGTCTCGATCTGGGTGTAACCCGATCCCCGAATCACATCCACGGCAGAGGGGTGAATGCCCTCCAGCAACAAAAATTTGATCTTGTTCTTGTCCAGTGAATTGGTGGTCATGGCAGTCGAAGTTTGGTGAAAAAATGAAACGCTGTTACAACTGGCACAGCACGGGCCGTTGGCTCCGTAGCAGTATGCGCAAGCATGGTGCATCGCACAAAACCTTGCTGCACTCGGCAAATGGCTGCACAGTTGTCACAAAAGAGTCACAATCGCACCCCTTGCAGGCACCCCACGGGGTTTCCCCGGTTGTTACAGCCGGGGTGCCATGCGACAACGACACACTACTGTCACATGGGCTGCCTAGCATCCGGCCTTTGTGCATTTCGTCATCCTTGGAGGAACATTCATGCAAGTTAAGCATCTGGCAGTTTCCGCTGCCATCGCCCTGTCATTCACTGCGCCGGTTCAGGCGCAGCAAGTCGAGATTCAGTGGTGGCATTCCATGAGCTCTGCTCTGGGCGATTGGGTCAATGACCTGGCCAAGCAGTACAACGCCAGCCAGACCAAGTACAAGGTCGTGCCTACTTACAAGGGCACGTATGACGAATCGATGACAGGCGCCATCGCCGCCTTCCGCGCCGGCAACGCGCCACACATCCTGCAAGTGTTTGAAGTGGGCACAGCCACCATGATGGCCAGCAAGGGCGCTATCGTGCCGGCAGCCAAGGTGCTGAACGACGGCGGCTTCAAGTTCACCCCTTCGGAATACGTGTCGGCCGTGGCCGGTTACTACACCGCCCCCAACGGCCAGATGCTGAGCTACCCGCTCAACAGCTCCACCACGATCTTCTACTACAACAAGGACGCCTTCAAGAAGGCGGGCCTCGACGCTGACAAGCCACCAAAGACCTGGCCTGAAGTGTTTGCTGCTGCCTCCAAGCTCAAGGCCAGCGGCCACAGCTGCCCGTTCACCACCAGCTGGATCAGCTGGACGCAGCTCGAAAGCTTCTCGCTGTGGCACAACACGCTGTTCGCGACCAAGAACAACGGTTTTGACGGCAACGACGCCCAGCTGCAGGTTAACTCGCCGCTGCACGTGCGCCACTTCGACAACCTGGCCAAGGCTTCCAAGGAAGGCAGCTTTGTTTACAAGGGTCGCGGCAACGCTGCAGACGCATCGTTCCCATCGGGTGAATGCGCCATGATCACGGGCTCGTCAGGCCTGTACGCCCGCGTGTCCAAAGAAGCCAAGTTCGCTTACGGCATCTCCACCCTGCCCTACTACGCTGACGTGCAAGGCGCCCCCCAGAACACTGCCATTGGTGGTGCCAGCCTGTGGGTGATGTCCGGCAAGAAGGCCGAAGAGTACAAGGGCGTGGCCGACTTCCTGAACTTCCTGAACGATTCCAAGGTTCAGGCCGCCAGCCACCAGCGCACTGGCTACCTGCCTGTGACCATGGGCGCCTACAAGCTGACCGAAGCGTCGGGCTTCTATGAAAAGAACCCTGGTACCGACGTCGCTGTGACGCAGATGATCAAGAAGGCCACCGACAAGTCGCGCGGCATCCGTCTGGGCAACTTCGTGCAAGTGCGTTCCATCATTGACGAAGAAACCGAACAAATCTGGGCCGGCAAGAAGACTGCCAAGGAAGCCCTGGACACCGCAGTGACCCGCGGTAACGAGCAACTGGCCCGCTTCGCACGCGCCAACAAGTAAGTTCTGACCAGCGTCTGTTGATACTGCTCAGGCCTCCGGGCCTGGTGGTATCTCAAGCCCGCCGCCCCCGTAAACCATTCGGTTTGCTGGGGCGGCGGGTTGTCTTTTTGGCCGCCGGGCCTTTTCCCGGCTTTCCTGGGCACATGTAAGTGCACAACACGCTCTAAGAGTCTGGACATGGAAAAACGCGTTCTTTTTCGCTCTGCATGGCTGCCGTGGGTGCTTCTCGCACCCCAGCTGGTCATCATCAGCGTCTTCTTTTTCTGGCCTGCAGGCCAGGCACTGGTGCAGTCGTTCCAGATGCAGGACACCTTCGGCTTCTCAAAGGAATGGGTCGGCTTTGACAACTTCAAAGCACTTTTCTCTGACCCCGGCTACCTTGCATCGTTCAAGACGACCGCCTTTTTCTCGATCCTCGTGGCCGTCAGCGGTATCAGCCTGTCGCTGATGCTGGCGATTTTTGCCGACCGCATCATCAAAGGCGCACTGGTTTACAAAACCGCTCTGCTGCTGCCCTATGCCGTAGCCCCTGCGGTGGCCGGTGTGCTGTGGATGTTCATGTTTTCGCCCTCCCTTGGAGTGGTGGCTTACATGCTGCGGCAGTCGGGTTTTGACTGGAACCACATGCTCAACTCCGACCACGCTATGGCGCTGATCGTGATCGCAGCCGTGTGGAAGCAGATCTCCTACAACTTCCTGTTTTTCCTGGCGGGCCTGCAGTCCATCCCAAAGTCGCTCATCGAAGCTGCGGCTATCGACGGCGCAGGACCCTGGCGCCGGTTCTGGAGCATCCAGTTCCCGCTGCTGTCGCCCACCACGTTCTTCCTGCTGGTGATCAACGTGGTGTATGCGTTTTTTGACACCTTCGCCATCGTGGACGCCACCACCCAGGGCGGCCCGGGCCGCGACACGGCGATCCTGGTTTACAAGGTCTATCACGACGGCTTCAAGGCCATGGACATGGGCGGGTCGGCGGCGCAATCGGTGGTGCTGATGGCGATCGTGGTTGTTCTCACGGTCATCCAGTTCCGCTACGTAGAAAAGAAAGTGCAGTACTGAAATGGTTGAACGCAGTCCCTATCTCACCGCGTTCTCGCACCTGATCATGGTGCTGGGCGTAATCATCGTCGGCTTCCCGCTGTACCTCGCGTTTGTAGCCTCCACGCACACCGCGCAGGACATCGTGCAGGCGCCCATGCCCATGCTGCCGGGCAGCAACTTCTGGCAGACCTACCACGACACGCTGTTTGGCGGCGGCGCGGGTGCGGGCTCTACCGCGCCGGTCTCTCGCATGATGTGGGTGAGCTTTGTCACCGCCATCGTCATCACCGTGGGCAAGATCGCGATCTCGCTGCTGTCGGCGTTTGCCATCGTGTACTTCCGCTTCCCGTTCAAGGGCATCTGCTTTTGGCTGATTTTCATCACGCTGATGCTGCCGGTGGAAGTGCGCATCGGGCCCACGTATGAAGTGGTGTCCAACCTGGGCATGCTCAACACCTATGCGGGCCTCACGGTGCCGCTGATCGCATCGGCCACCGCCACCTTCCTGTTCCGCCAGTTCTTTCTGACGGTGCCGGATGAACTGGTGGAAGCGGCCCGCGTGGACGGCGCCGGCCCCATGCGCTTTTTCAAAGACATTCTGGTGCCGCTGTCGCGCACGTCCATTGCGGCGCTGTTCGTGATTCAGTTCATCTACGGCTGGAACCAGTACCTGTGGCCGCTGCTGGTGACCACCTCGGAAGACATGTACCCCGTGGTGATCGGCATCAAACGCATGATTGCCGGTGGTGATTCGGGCAACGAATGGAACATCGTGATGGCCACGGCCCTCTTGGCCATGCTGCCGCCCGCCCTCGTCGTGGTGCTCATGCAGCGCTGGTTCGTCAAGGGCCTGGTAGACACCGAGAAATAAGATCAAAACCCCTTCTAGCGCTTATCCAATAAGCGCTAGCAGCTATCAAATTAATTGCATCATGGCATCCATCTCTCTTCGCAATATCGTCAAGCGCTACGGCGTCGGTCCCAAGGCCAACCAGGTCATCCACGGCGTCAATGCCGAGGTCAAGGACGGTGAGTTCGTCGTCATCGTCGGCCCCTCGGGCTGCGGCAAGTCCACCCTGCTGCGCATGGTGGCGGGCCTGGAAGAAATCTCGGGCGGTGAACTGCGCATTGGCGACCGCGTGGTGAACGACCTGGAACCCGCCCAGCGCGACATCGCGATGGTGTTCCAGAACTACGCGCTGTACCCGCACATGTCGAACTTCGACAACATGGCCTATGGCCTGAAGATCGCCAAGGTCCCGAAGGAAGAAATCAAGGCGCGCGTGGACAAGGCCGCCAAGATTCTGGAACTGGGCCACCTGCTGGAGCGCAAGCCGCGCGAACTGTCCGGCGGCCAGCGCCAGCGCGTGGCCATGGGCCGCGCCATCGTGCGCCAGCCCCAAGTGTTTTTGTTTGACGAGCCGCTGTCCAACCTGGACGCCAAGCTGCGCGCCCAGACCCGCCTCGAAATCCAGAAGCTGCACCGCGAACTGGGCATCACCAGCCTGTTTGTGACGCACGACCAGGTCGAGGCCATGACCCTGGCCGAACGCATGATCGTGATGAACGCGGGCAATATGGAACAGTTCGGCACGCCCGAAGAGGTCTACCACACGCCTGCCACGACGTTTGTGGCCAGCTTCATCGGCTCGCCGCCCATGAACCTGCTCAAGAACGCGCCAAGCGCCGCACCCGGCACCATTCTGGGTATTCGCCCGGAGCATCTGGACGTGCGCAGCGAAGGCTGGGAAGTCAAGGTTGAAACCGTGGAACTGCTGGGCGCCGAACGCCTGATCTACGGCCGCATCAACGGCGAACAACTCATCGTGCGCGTCGAAGAAGGCACCCACGCACCGGCACCGGACAGCGTGATCCACGTGGTGCCCCGCCCCGACCGCCTGCACGCGTTCGACGCCACCACGGGCAAACGCATCGCTGCCTGACCCCATGCAGCCAAGGCCGGGCACCAGCAACGGGATCGGGGTTCAGGCCACCGTCCCGGTGCTGGCGTCTTTGAACCTCGCAGAAACCCTGCGGTTCTACACCGCACGCCTGGGCTTTGCCGCGCTGCTGGAGATGGACAACTACCTGATCTTGCAGCGCGACGGCTGCGAACTGCATTTCTGGCCTTGCAATGATCGCCACATTGCCGAAAACACCTCGTGCTATGTGCGCGGCGATACCGCAGCGCTGCACGCCGACTTCACGGCGCGCGGCCTGCAGCTGGCTCCCCCAATAGTCCAGCCCTGGGGCATGAAAGAGATGTTTGTCATCGACCCCCATGGCAACCTGCTGAAATTTGGTGAACCCGCATGAGCGCACCCTCGCCCACCCTCGCCCCCTGGCCCTACCCCCGCTGGATCGCCCACCGTGGCGCAGGCAAGCTGGCCCCTGAAAACACCCTGGCCGCCTTTCGCCTGGGCGCGCAACATGGCTACCGCATGTTCGAATGCGACGCCAAACTGAGTGCCGACGGCGTACCGTTTCTGATGCACGACGCAACCCTGCAGCGCACCACCAACGGCCGTGGCACGGGCGGCGACCTGCCCTGGAGCGACCTTGCCCAGCTGGACGCTGGCGCCTGGCATTCGCGCAGCTATGCAGGCGAGCCACTGCCCACGCTGGCTAACGTGGCGCGTTACTGCATTGCCAACGGGTTCTTTCTGAACATCGAAATCAAACCGACACCGGGCACCGAAGCCGAGACAGGCCGTGTGGTGGCCGCCCATGCGGCGCGGCTGTGGCACGGCCAGCCGGTGCCACCGCTGCTCACCTCGTTCCAGCCCGCCGCACTGGCCGGTGCGCGCGACAGCGCCCCGTATTTGCCGCGCGGCCTGCTGCTCGACACGCTGACCGAGGGCTGGCTAGACACGGCCTTGCAACTGGGCTGCGTGGCCGTCGTGTGCAACCACGCGCTCTGGTCGACAGACACCGTGGGGATGGTGCATGGCGCCGGTCTGCGCACGCTGAGCTACACCGTCAACGACGACTGGGCCGCGCAGCGGCTCATCGACCTGGGCACGGACGGGATCATTACCGACCGGGTGGATTTGTTCAGCCCAGCCTCTGCGGCCTGACAGACCATGACGCGGGGTCGCCAGGCCCCGGGTCCTGCGCGGCATAACCACAAAAAATCAACCCCAAGCGGTCCCGCACAGCCCGAGTGGCATGGCCCCCAAAGACACCTCGCCGAGGCAGCGCCTCTTCAGCGGGTCTGCAGCGCACAGCACAATAGGCGCATGAGCCAGCTTCCCATGCGCATCGCACCCGTTCTGCGGCGCAGCCATCTCCCCCATTTCCCTCACTCCCCCGCACGCTTGGCCCTCAGCCGCGCATTCCTGCTGCGCACAGTGATGTGGCTGGCTTTCGCCTTCTGCCTCGGTGCAATGGGCACGCAAGCGCTGGCGCAAGCCAGGCCCGCCACAGCCCCAGCATCGACCGCGGCAGCAACCGCGAACCTGCCCAAACCGGAGGCGCCGCCACCGGGCGTGGACGATCTGCGCAAACAGCTCGATGCTATCCCGCAAAAACTGGGCGTAGACGATGACGGGCGCAAGCTGCTCAACGACGTCAATGCCATCGGCAGCGCCGCCGAGCAACTGGCCGCCCGCCGCACCGAAGAGCTGGCAGACCTGGACTTGCGCCTGGCAGGCCTGGGCCCCGCGCCCGAAAAAGGGACGGCGCCGGATGCCCCTGACGTTGCCGAGCAACGCTCCAACCTCGGCAAGCAGCGCGCGGCGGTGGATGCAGAACTCAAGCTGGCGCGCCTGATCGCGGTGGACGCCGAGCAGCGCGGTACCGACCTGATTCGCCAGCGCCGCGAGCAATTTCAGACCGCGCTCACCACGCGCATCGACTCGCCCTTGAGCGGCAGTTTCTGGCGAAATCTGCGCAACGCCTTGCCCGGCGACACCGCGCGCCTGCAAGCGCTGGGGCGTGACTTGGAGCGGGCCGCCAGCGCCGCCATGCAACCGGGCCACCGCGGCGCGGCCATCACCAGCCTGGTGGCGGCCTTGTTGCTGGCAGTGGCAGGGACTTGGCTGGCCGGACGCCTGCTGGTGCGCCTGGTGCCCGCCAAGCTGCCGACAGGGCGGTTGCGCAGGTCGCTGCTGGCCTCGGCATCGGTACTGATCTATGTGCTGCTGATCGGCCTGGCTGCGCAGCTGGCCTGGAGCGGGCTGGAAGTGGGCGGCCCGCTCAACGACAACCTCCAGGCACTCGCCCAGGCCACCGTACGGCTTGCCGTTTTCTCGGCCTTTGTGATCGGACTGGGCCATGCCCTGCTGTCACGCAAACGCAGCTCGTGGCGCTTGCCGGGCCTGTCGGACGACCTGGCCAAGCGCCTGAGCCCCTACCCCTGGTGGGTCGCCATCCTGGCGTCGCTGAGCGGGCTGATCACCGAGGTGAACAGCATCGTCGGCGCCAGCCTGGCGGCAGAAGTGTCTGTGCATGCCGTCACCGCACTGGCGATGGCCACCCTCGTCGCGTGCGCGCTGCGCCAGCTGCGCACGCCCGTCGCGGCGCCTACCAAAGACACGCCCGTCAAAGAAACGCCCACCGACAGCGCAGCGGACGACAGCAAAAACGACGCTGGCACCGCTTCAGACGCCGCAGGCTTGTCCGAACGCCCCGTCTGGGTCGGCCTGCTCGTGGCCTGCGCGGGCATTGCCATCGTGGCCACCGTGCTCATGGTCGCCTTCGGTTTTGTGGCGCTGGCGGGCACGCTCACGCGGCAGATGCTGTGGACCGGTGTGGTGTTTGCCACCACGTACCTGCTGTTCCAGCTGGTGGATGACCTGTGCGAGGCGCTGATTTCATCGCGCGGCGGCTTTGGCGAACGCCTGCACAAGGGGCTGGGCATCGACGCCAAGCTGCTGGACCAAGCCTCGGTGCTGGGCTCGGGCGTGCTGCGGGTGGCGCTGTTCTTCTACATGGTGATTGCACTGCTGGCACCGTTTGGCACGGGCCCGGACGAGGTCTTTCGCCGCGGCAGCAGCATGGACCAGAGCCTCAAGATCGGCGACCTCACGCTGGCCCCGCAGGCGCTGCTCACGGCGCTGGCGGTGCTGGTGGCAGGGCTCCTCCTGATCCGCGTGCTCAAACGCTGGCTGGTGGAGAGCTACCTTCCCAACACGTCGATGGAGCCAGGCATGCGCAGCTCCATCGTCACGCTGCTGGGCTATGTGGGCGGCGTCATGGTGGTGGCCGCAGCGCTGGCGGGCCTGGGCATCAGCGTGGAGCGCATTGCCTGGGTGGCCAGTGCGCTGTCGGTGGGTATCGGCTTTGGGTTGCAGGCCATCGTGCAGAACTTCATCTCGGGCCTGATCTTGCTGGCAGAGCGGCCCGTGAAGGTGGGCGACTGGGTGGTGCTGGGCACCACCGAAGGCGACGTGCGCCGCGTGAACGTGCGCGCCACCGAGATCCAGCTGGGCGACCGCTCCACCGTCATCGTGCCCAACTCGGAGTTCATCACCAAGACCGTGCGCAACATGACGCTGGCCGGAGCCCCCGGGCGCGTGCTGCTGCGCCTGCCCGCGCCGCTGGACGTGGACGCCAAGCGCATGCGCGACCTGATCCTGGCGGCCTTCACCGAGCACGAAGGCATTCTGGACACCCCCGCACCTGTCGTGCAGCTGGAAGACATCGTGAGCGGCACGCTTACCTTCCTGGCCATCGGCTACGTGAGCAACCCGCGCAATGCAGGCGGGGTCAAGAGTGACCTGCTCTTTGCCATCCTCGAATCGCTGCGCAGCGCGGGTCTGGCGCTGTCGCCACCAGCGTCGACCAGCGTGGCCCCGTTCACGCCTGCGCTGGCAACCGATGGGGCCACCGGGTTGCCGACGGTCAGCGTGCCCCAACCCCAGGCAAGCTCGGGCGACACCCGCCCGGCGGCAGGCTGAGAAACCTGTTCACCGGCCGATGACGACTGGGCCGGTGGAGCGCCACACGGCTTGCGTTTTGCTGGCGCGAACAGCCCTCAGCTGCGCCAGCCGCGCACCAAAACCCACTGGCAGGTGGCGCAGGCCAGCACCAGTGCAGCGTATGTCAGCATCTTGCCGTCACGCCCCAACACCACCAGGCCCGCGGCCAGCACGGCAACACCGACTACAAAAACAATAGCTGCTCGCGCCCACCAGGCAAGCGCTACGGGTGTTTTTGATCCAAAAATACGTCCCGACAACGCCAGCAGCAACGCCATGGCAGCGGCGGGTGCCACAAAGTTGAGCAGGTGGTTAAAAGCGTCCCAAGGACCCATGGAATTGACCCAAATCAAGGCTTGAACAAGCAACGCTGCCGGTCCGGTCCAACAATTTTATAATCCGGGACTATGGCAGTCTGGGCCCTCGGCATCAACCACACCACCGCTCCGCTCGATCTGCGTGGCCGGTTCGCGTTCGCGCTCGACCAGATTGCCCCTACGTTGCACGGTTTGCGCCAGTCGCTGGGCGACTCTGGCAGCGGAGCCAGCCGCCATCCCGGGGTAGAGACCGCCATCATCTCCACCTGCAACCGCACCGAAATTTACTGCGCTGGCGAGCAGGCTGCCATGGACCACACGCTGGGCTGGCTGGCCCACAGCGGCGGGGTCAGCACCTCGCTGCTGCGCTCGCACTCCTACACCCTGGAAGACAGCCTTGTGGCCCGCCATGCGTTCCGCGTGGCCAGCGGGCTCGATTCGATGGTGCTGGGCGAGGCGCAGATTCTGGGCCAGATGAAAGACGCGGTGCGCGCAGCCGAAACGGCGGGCGTGCTGGGCACCACGCTCAACCAGCTGTTCCAGCGCAGTTTTGCCGTGGCCAAAGAGGTTCGCAGCAGCACCGAGATCGGCGCCCACAGCATCAGCATGGCAGCGGCCGCAGTGCGCCTGGCCAGCCAGTTGTTTGAAGACCTCGGCGAGATCAAGGTGCTGTTTGTGGGCGCGGGCGAAATGATCGAGCTGTGCGCCACGCACTTTGCCGCCAAGAACCCCAAAGCCATCGCCATTGCCAACCGCACACTGGAGCGCGGCGAAAAACTCGCCACCCGCTTTGGCGGCGAGGTGATGCGCCTGGCCGACCTGCCCGAGCGGCTGCACGAGTTCGACGCCGTCATCAGCTGCACCGCCAGCAGCTTGCCCATCATCGGCCTGGGCGCTGTGGAGCGTGCGCTGAAGAAGCGCCGCAACCGCCCCATGTTCATGGTCGACCTGGCCGTGCCGCGCGACATCGAGCCCGAAGTGAAGGCCCTGCGCGACGTGTACCTGTACACCGTGGACGACCTGGCCGGCGTGGTGCAGACCGCGCAGGCCAACCGCCAGGCCGCTGTGGCGCAGGCCGAAGCCATCATCGACGCAGGCGTGCAAAGCTTCATGCACTGGATGGACCTGCGCAGCCCCGTGGGTGAGTCTGGCGCGGTCGTTCCGCTGATTCAGCAGCTAAACGCCCAGACCGACGAATGGCGCGCGCTGGAGATCGCCCGCGCCAAGAAGCTGCTGGCCAAGGGCGAAGACCTGGACGCGGTGCTCGAAGCCCTATCGCGCGGCCTGACCCAGAAGATGCTGCACGGCACGATGGCCGAGCTGCGTGCGGGCGATGCCGACATGCGTGCGCAGACGGCACAAACGGTGTCACGCTTGTTCCTGCGCTCGCAAAGCAAAAACAGCCTGTAGCGGCGCTCACTGGCAGCCCGCCTCTCGGCTTTTAGAGCCAAATTGGCCCCTAGCGCTTATCCATCAAGCGCTAACAGCTACAAACTCAGTAGCAAAACCCCAACCTCTTCGCATGAAACCCTTTCTCAGAAACCAGCTGGAGCGCTATGCGCAGCGCTTGGGCGAACTCGACTTTCTGCTCTCGCGCGAGGACATCATGAGCGACATGGCGCAGTACCGGCGCATCTCCGTCGAACATGCTGAGGTCACGCAAATCGCCGGCCGCTACACGCGCTACCAGCAGCGCGAGGCCGACCTGGCCGGTGCGCGCGAGATGCTGGCCGACCCCGACATGGCGGAGATGGCGCAGGAAGAAATCACCGGCGCCGAGGCCGAGTTGCTGCAGCTCGAAGACGAACTGCAGCGCCTGCTGCTGCCCAAAGACCCTGACGACGCGCGCAATGCCTTCATGGAAATCCGCGCCGGCACGGGCGGGGACGAATCGGCCCTGTTTGCAGGCGACCTGGCCCGCATGTACATGCGCTACGCCGACCGCGTGGGCTGGAAAGTGGAGATCGTCAGCGAAAACGCAGCCGAGCTGGGCGGTTACAAGGAAATCGTGCTGCGCGTGGAAGGTGACAACGTTTACGGCCATCTCAAATTCGAATCTGGCGGCCACCGTGTGCAGCGCGTGCCCACCACCGAGACGCAAGGCCGCATCCACACCAGCGCCTGCACCGTGGCGGTGATGCCCGAACCCGACGAGCACGAGGCCATCAAGCTCAACCCGGCCGACCTGCGCATCGACACCTTCCGCGCATCGGGTGCGGGCGGCCAGCACATCAACAAGACCGATTCGGCCGTGCGCGTGGTGCACTTGCCCACCGGCATCGTCGCCGAGTGCCAGGACGGCCGCAGCCAGCACGCCAACAAGGCCAAGGCCCTGCAAGTGCTGCAGGCGCGCATTCAAGAAAAGGACCGCAGCGAGCGCGCCGCCAAAGAGGCCGCGCTGCGCAAGGGCCTGATCGGCAGCGGCGACCGCAGCGACCGCATCCGCACCTACAACTTCCCGCAGGGGCGCCTGACGGACCACCGCATCAACCTCACGCTGTACAAACTGCTGTACGTGATGGAAGGCGACCTGGGTGACGTGCTGCAGGCGCTGGCGCATGCCCGCGAGGCCGAGCAGCTGGAAGAGCTGGAGATGGGCACCACGGGCTGATCACCAACTAGAATATGAATCAAATTGGCCTCTAGCGCTTATCAATCAAGCGCCAGCAGCTATTAAATTTATAGTGACCAACACATCCCCCACCCTGGCCCAGGCACTGAACCAGGCCCGCACCCTGGGCCTGGAACGCATCGACGCGCAAATGCTGCTGCTGCACGCCCTGGCCCGCCCCGATGCGGGCCGCGCCTGGCTGCTGGCGCATGACACCGATGCGCTGGATGCAGCCATGCACAGCCAGTTCATCGCCCTGTGCCAGCGCCGTGCGGCGGGCGAGCCCGTGGCCTACCTCACCGGGCGCAAGGAGTTCTACGGACTGCCGCTGCACATTGACGACCGCGTGCTGGATCCGCGCCCTGACACGGAAACGCTGGTGGACTGGGCGCTGGAGGTGCTGGCACCGCTGCCATCCCCCCGGGTCGTTGACCTCGGCACAGGCAGCGGCGCCATTGCGCTGGCGTTGCAGCATCAACGCCCCACCGCCCAAGTGCTGGCGGTGGACGCCAGCGCCGACGCCTTGGGCGTGGCGCAAGCCAACGCCCAGCGGCTGGGACTGGCGGTGAAGTTTCAACACACCAGCTGGCTGACCGGGGTAGCAGGACTGTTCGACGCCATCGTCTCCAACCCACCCTACATCGCCAGCACCGACCCCCATCTGGCCGCGCTCACCCACGAGCCCCTGCAGGCCCTGGCCAGCGGCGCCGACGGGCTGGAAGACATCCGCACCATCGTGACCCAGGCGACCGCACACCTCAAGCCTGGCGGCTGGCTGCTGCTAGAACATGGCTACGACCAGGCCAAGGCGGTCCAGGCCTTGTTGCTGGCGCAGGGTTTTGCCACGGTACGAAGCCGCAATGACCTCGCGAGCATTGCGCGTTGTACAGGAGGCCAGTGGCAGACGGCGCAGACAGTGAAATAATCCACCCCATCCCACCCCGGTGGCGGCATTGCCCGCCCAGACCCCTTTTCAGGAGCATCCCATGAGCGACCCCCAACAACGCATCGACGCCCTCGTCAAGTCCAGCGACGTTCTGCTGTTCATGAAGGGCAACGCCAGCTTCCCCATGTGCGGTTTTTCGGGCCGCGCCATCCAGATCCTGAAGGCCTGCGGCGTGGACCCCAAAGCGGTGGTCACCGTCAACGTGCTCGAAGACGAAGAAATTCGCCAGGGCATCAAGGAATACAGCAACTGGCCCACCATTCCACAACTGTATGTGAAGGGCGAGTTCATCGGCGGCTCGGACATCATGATGGAGATGTACGAGTCCGGCGAACTCAAGCAAGTTCTGGGCACCGAGGGCTGATCCTTAGAGCCCTCTCGCATCGCACACAGGCCGCCTTCGGGCGGCTTTTGTTTTTCTGGTGGTTTTGGGCAGGTTTTGCGTGCCCGCAACAGAGGCACCAATCAGGGGCTTATCCGATGCTGCAGCGGGCATGTTGTGTGCTTGAATGATTGCGTGACCTCACATCACGAAGGAGCATGCAATGATCAGCCATAGCCTTGTTCCCCAGCCACCCGCCCTGCGTCTGCCGGTGGCCCAGATGCGCAATGTGTTCCAGCCCGGTGACGTCGAGCGCAAGCTCGCACGGCTGCAGGAGTCTGGCAACCAGCGCGAATACGAAACCCTGCGCACGGTCTACGAACGCATGCTGGAGCGTGGCCCCGAGCGCTTTCAGGTCAAGCCGTCGGGCATCCCCGACATGGCCAGCCTGTACGAGCAGTTGCCCAACTTCACCGAGGTGCTGGACGACATCAAGCGCCACGTCGCCCTGGCGCAGGACAGCAGCGATGGCCTGGAGGTCACGCCCATGCTGCTGCTGGGCCCGCCCGGCATTGGCAAGACCCACTTTGCGCGCCATCTGGCCGAGCTGCTGGGCACGGGCATGAACCTGCTGCCGATGAGTTCGATGACTGCAGGCTGGCTGCTGTCGGGCTCGTCGGCGCAATGGAAGGGCGCACGGCCGGGCAAGGTGTTCGAAGCGTTGGTGGAGGGGGAATACGCCAATCCTGTCATCGTGGTAGACGAAATTGACAAGGCCAGCAGCGATGCGCAGTACGACCCGCTGGGTGCGCTGTACAGCCTGCTTGAATACGACACGGCACAGTGCTTTACCGACGAGTTTGCCGAGGTGGCGATCGATGCCAGCCAGGTCATCTGGATCACCACCGCGAACGACAGCCGGGGCATTCCAGACCCCATCCTCAACCGCATGAACGTGTTTGAGGTGGAGGCCCCGTCGATGGAGCAGGCGCGCACTATTGCGCGCAACCTGTACCAGAGCATTCGGGCAGGGCACGACTGGGGACGGCTGCTGGACCCTGAGCCACTCGATGACGTACTGGATCACCTGGCCCACATGCCGCCGCGCGAGATGCGACGTGCGCTGATGACGGGTTTTGGCAATGCTCGGCTGGACCGGCGCTCCACGGTGGAGATTGCAGACCTGCCCAGGGCGGCATCAGGGCGCGGCCGCATCGGCTTTGTGCAGTAGCCAACCCAAGGCAGGCGGAGCCGCTGAACGGGCGCGGCCCCGGTGTCTAATCCAGGGCGCACAGATACACTTGGAGGGTCCGCGAGGCACAGCCCGTGCTCTGCTACACCTTCCATGACCCTGTCCCAAAGCCTCTTTGTCATCGCGCTGCTGATCGCAACCAGCGCTTTTTTCTCCATGGCGGAGATTTCGCTGGCGGCCGCACGCCGCCTGCGCTTGCGGCAGATGGCCGACGAGGGCGATGCGCGCGCCGACATCGCGCTGCGCATGCAGGAGCAACCGGGCGATTACTTCACCGTCGTGCAGGTGGGGCAAAACGCGGTAGCGATTTTGGGCGGTATCGTGGGGGAAGGGGCGCTGAGCCCGCATTTCACCGAGCTGGCCGGGTTGTGGCTTTCAGAATCATCTGCCCAGACGGCCGGGTTTCTGGCCTCGTTCCTGATCATCACGTCGCTGTTCATTCTTTTCTCAGACCTGTTCCCCAAGCGGCTGGGCATGGCCAACCCCGAGCTTTTGGTGGTGCGGCTGGCGCAGCCCATGGCGTGGTGCACGGCTGTGCTGCGGCCGGTGGTGTGGTTTTATAGCCGCGGGGCAGACCTGCTCTTCAGGGCGCTAGGGCTCTCGTCCTTGCGGGATGACCGCATCACTTCGGATGACATCCTGGCGATGATGGAAGCGGGCGCACGCGCCGGTGTGCTGGCCGCGCGAGAGCAGCAGGTCATTACCAATGTGTTTGAGCTGGACACCCGCATGGTGTCCAGCGCCATGTCGCCGCGTGACCGCGTGGCGTTTTTCTTGCGGGACGACCCCGACTCGGTCATCCGGCTGCGCATTGCGGCCGAGCCGTTTTCAACGTACCCGGTGTGCGAGGGCGACATCGACCATGTGGTGGGCTATGTGGATGCCAAGGATCTGTTCCAGCGCGTGCTGAACAACCAGCCCATCTCGCTGGCCGACGACAGCCTGGTGCGCAAGGTGTTGATCGTGCCCGACCGGCTGACTCTGTCAGAGGTGCTGGAGCAGTTTCGGCAAGTGCACGAAGATTTCGCAGTGATCGTCAACGAGTACAGCCTGGTAGTCGGCGTGGTCACGCTGAACGACGTGATGAGCACGGTGATGGGCGACTTGGTCATGGGCCCGGCCGATGAAGAACAGATCGTTCGGCGCGATGAGAACTCATGGCTGATCGACGGCGTGACGCCGGTGCAGGACGTGCTGCACGCCCTGTCACTGGACGAACTGCCGCACCCCGACGAATACGAAACCCTGGCGGGCTTCTTGATGGTAATGCTGCGGCGCGTGCCCCGCCGCACCGACAGTGTGAGCTGGGGGGGCTACAAGTTTGAGGTGCTGGATGTGGACAGCTACCGCATCGACCAGGTCATGGTGTCGCGCCTGAGTGTGCCCGGCAGTGACGCAATCAACGCCCCCCTGACGAAGGTCGAGAGCTCTGCCGCTGCGAACTAAGACGCGGTGGTTGCGACTAGAGGGTCGGGGGCAGCGGGCGTTGGCAAAAGCTGGGGCTTCTCGGCGAAGGCCCAGTTACGCTGCGCAGCAAACACGGCATTCGGGTACGGCGGTTTGCCGCGGCTGCCGTTGTACCGGCCCAGCGCCATGAACAGGTCGCCCCGCTCACGGTCAATGTAGTGACGCAAGATCACGCAGCCAAAGCGCAGATTGGTCTGCATATGAAACAGCTTGCCCGGGTCGCCATCGCCAATCACCCGCGTCCAGAACGGCATGACCTGCATGTAGCCCCGGGCACCCACGCTGGACACCGCGAATTTTCGGAACGCGCTTTCGACCTGGATCAGGCCCATCACCAGAGACACATCCAGCCCGGCGCGCTTGGACTCGTACCACACGGTCTGCAGAAAATCACGCCGCACTTCCCATTCGGGCTTGCGCCGACGCAACCGGTCGCTTTGTGTGCCCAGCCAGCGCAGGTAGTGCAGACGGGCTTCGGTGGTGAAAAACTCTGGCTCGGGTGGAGCCTGGTTGGCCACCGCGGAACTGAGCGCGGTGCGCACGGAGTCCATCAAGGGTTCCTCCAGCTGACCTCCTGCATGCGCCACCGGCGGCGCAGCCAGCCACGCGGCGGGCGCCGCCAGTGACGAGAGCGACGCAATGGCAGCGCGCCGCGACAAACCCAAGCCACGGGTTGTGATCACGTCGGCAGAGGCAATAGTGGATGCGCGGAAACTCATACAGCCATGCGGCCCTTCACATGGGCCAAGATATCGGTGGTGGCCACCTTGGTGGCCGCGGAGTCACGACGGTGCTGGTACTCCACGACGCCTTCTTTGAGGCTCTTGTCGCCTATCGTCACGCGGTGCGGCACGCCGATCAGTTCCCAATCGGCAAACATGGCGCCAGGCCGCTCGCCGCGGTCGTCCAGGATCACGTCCACACCCGCAGCCAGCAGGTCGGCATATAGCGATTCGGCCGTGGCCTTGACGGCCTCGCTGCGGTCCATGCCCACGGGGCAGATGACCACGGTGAACGGCGCAATCGCGTCGGGCCAGATGATGCCGCGCTCGTCATGGTTTTGCTCAATGGCAGCAGCAGGCAGGCGGGTGACGCCGATGCCGTAGCAGCCCATTTCAAAAAACGCGGGACGCCCATCGTCGCCGAGAAACGTGGCGTTCATGTCCTTGCTGTACTTGGTGCCGAGGTAGAAAACATGGCCCACTTCGATGCCGCGCTCAATCGCCAGTTCCCCCTTGCCGTCGGGCGAGCGATCCCCCGCCACCACATTGCGCAGGTCGGCCACCGCGTCAGGCTCGGGCAGGTCGCGGCCCCAGTTCACGCCGGTGATGTGGAAGTCCACCTCATTGGCGCCGCAGATCCAGTCGGCCATCAGCGCAACTTCGCGGTCGGCAACGATCTTGAGGGGCTTCTTGAGCCCGATGGGGCCCAGGTAGCCGGGCTTGCAACCAAAGTGTTCTTCGATTTCAGAGAGCGTGGCAAACCGGAACCCGGCCAAGCCCGGCACCTTGCCAGCTTTGATCTCGTTCATGTCATGGTCGCCACGCAGCAACAGCAGCCAGACCTGACTTTTGACGATTTCGCCCGCTTCGTTGGTTTCGTCCGTGGCCAGCACCAAAGACTTGACCGTGGTGTTGAGTGGCACGCCCAGCAACTCGGCCACATCGGCGCAGGTGCTCTTGCCAGGGGTGGCTGTCTTGGTCATCGGCTGCGTGGCAGCGCCCCGCACGCCGACGGGAGCCAGCGCCTCGGCCTTTTCCATGTTGGCGGCGTATTCGCTCTCTGGGCAGTAGACGATGGCGTCTTCGCCCGTGGCGGCAATCACCTGGAACTCTTCCGAGAGGTCACCACCAATGGCGCCGCTGTCGGCCGCTACCGCGCGGTAAGTCAGGCCGAAGCGGTCAAAAATACGGCGGTAGGCTTGCGCCATGACCTGGTAGCTGGCCTTGGCGGCCGCCTGGTCGCGGTCAAAGCTGTAAGCGTCCTTCATGATGAACTCACGGCCACGCATCAGGCCAAAACGTGGACGGCGCTCGTCGCGGAACTTGGTCTGGATCTGGTAAAAGTTCTTCGGCAGCTGCTTGTAGCTCTTGAGCTCCTGGCGCGCGATGTCAGTGATCACTTCTTCGCTGGTGGGCTGCACCACGAAGTCACGGCCGTGGCGGTCCTGGATGCGCAGCAGCTCGGGGCCCATCTTGTCGAAACGACCCGTTTCCTGCCATAGCTCAGCCGGCTGCACCACGGGCATGGTCAACTCCACAGCACCCGCACGGTTCATTTCCTCGCGCACGATGGCTTCCACCTTGCGGATCACCCGCAGGCCCATCGGCATGTAGTTGTAGATGCCTGCGCCCAGCTTCTTGATCAGCCCCGCCCGCGTCATGAGTTTGTGACTGACCACTTCGGCATCGGCCGGAGCTTCCTTGAGGGTGGAAATAAAGAATTGGGAGGCTTTCATCGGACTCGATTTCGGGCAGAACAGACCAGCCCACTTGCCGCACGCTAGGCGCCGTGCATAATGGACACAGTTTAAAAATTTGGGGTTTGATTATGCTTGACCGGGACGGCTTTCGGCCGAACGTCGGCATCATCCTGCTCAACCAGAAAAACCAGGTGTTCTG
>NZ_JBKBXG010000039.1:0-48172 GCF_046314175.1 Acidovorax sp.
CGCGGGCGGCATGCTCGGGCATGACGTGCGCCATGAACTGCTGCGCCTGTTCGTAGATGTCGTCGGTATCGATGAGGATGTCACCGATGTCGTTGTTGAAGTAGTCGCGGATCGCGCGGATGACGAGCGACGATTCCTGATAGATCAGGAAGGCGCCCTTGCCGCCCTTGCCTGCACCGTCGATCGCAGTCCAGAGCTTGAGCAGGTAGTTCAGGTCCCACTGCAGCTCGGGCGCTGTGCGGCCGATGCCGGCGGTGCGCGCGATGATGGACATGCCGTTGGGGTATTCCAGCTGGTCCATCGCCTCCTTGAGCTCGGCGCGGTCTTCGCCCTCGATGCGGCGCGAAACGCCACCGCCACGGGGGTTGTTGGGCATCAGCACCACATAGCGGCCAGCCAGCGAGACGAAGGTGGTCAGGGCTGCGCCCTTGTTGCCGCGTTCTTCCTTTTCGACCTGGACCAGGAGCTCCTGGCCTTCTTTGATCACTTCGTTGATGCGCGCCTGGTTGGGCGAGACACCGGGGGTGAAATAGCTGCGCGAGATTTCCTTGAACGGGAGGAAGCCGTGGCGGTCTTCGCCGTAGTCGACAAAACAGGCTTCCAGCGAAGGCTCGACGCGCGTGACGACGGCCTTGTAGATGTTGCCCTTGCGCTGTTCGCGCCCTTCGATTTCGATTTCGTAGTCGAGGAGTTTTTGTCCGTCGACGATGGCCAGGCGCCGTTCTTCAGGCTGCGTGGCGTTGATGAGCATCCGCTTCATGATGCGTTTCCTTCTTGTGTTTCGCGGTCGGCAGCGGCGCAGCTCCCAAATCAACAGGGAGGGCTGCAGCGGGCTGCCACCCGCAGTTCCAAACCAATAACAAGCTCTACAGGAGCTGTGAATGCCTGGACTGACGCATCGAAACGAAGGGAATTGCCGGGAATGCCAAGGGTCTGCCGAGCGCTAGCGCGGCAGTGAAAGGCAGGGGCGCGTGGATGGGGGCGAGTGAGAGTGGCGCAGCTTTGCTATTGAAAAAATAGCTGTTTGCGCTTGCTGGACGGGCGCTGGGGCCGGATTGGAGCGCGCAGCCGGGGGCAACAGCCACCGCCACAAGGTCACCATCCATGCCATCAACAACCACATGCTCGCTTCGATCCGCTGGCAGACCGCGCCCGGGTAGGGAGCATCTGCCAGCTTGGGGGATTCCGTATCAGTGTTTCAATCTGTCAGCCCGCCGCACGGTGCACAGGCCACCACAGGCATCTGGCCTGCAATCTGCGTGTACAACGCCCGTTGGCATCGACCTTCCTGCGCCAATGCAAGGGTTGTGTGGACTAAACTCCAGACAAATCAACCACTTACATAGCAACGCGCAGGTGAAACACATTATAGGGGGCAAACCGCTGTCCCACCCCGCCCCGGCTATCACCCCGCCCGCAGCGCGTCTTGTCGAGGTCGACGAAGACTCTGCAGGCCAGCGGCTCGATAACTTTTTGATACGCCACTTGAAAGGTGTGCCAAAAACGCATGTCTACCGCATCATCCGCAGCGGCGAAGTGCGCATCAACAAAGGCCGGGCGAGCGCCGATACACGCGTCGAAACTGGCGACGTGGTGCGGCTGCCACCCGTGCGCATCTCCGACAAAGTGGCCGAGAAGGCCGAGCGTCCCGCGCCTGCGCGTGAGTTCCCGGTCCTGCTCGAAGACGAGCACCTGATCGCCATCGACAAGCCTGCAGGCGTGGCCGTGCATGGCGGCAGCGGTGTGAGTTTTGGCGTGATTGAGCAGTTGCGCCAGGCCCGCCCACAAGCCAAATTCCTGGAACTGGTGCACCGGCTCGACCGCGACACCTCGGGCATTTTGCTGGTCGCCAAGAAGCGGTCAGCGCTCACTCACTTGCAAGACCAGTTCCGTGAACGTGAGACCGGCAAGACCTATCTGGCCCTGGTGACGGGCGCGTGGCCCGCCAACAAGAAAGTCATTGACCTGCCGCTGCACAAATACCTGCAGGAGGACGGCGAGCGCCGCGTGCGCGTGACCACGGCCGACGACCCGGACGGAATGCGCTCCATCACGCTGGTGAAAGTGCGCAGCACCGTGCCAGCGCGCACCACGTTGGGGCTGCCCGCTATGTCGCTGCTGGAGGTCACAATCAAGACTGGCCGCACCCACCAGATCCGCGTGCATCTGGCCAGCCAGGGGCATGGCATTGTGGGGGACGACAAATACGGCGATTTCGACCTGAACAAGCGCCTGCTCAAGCATGGGATGAAGCGCATGTTTCTTCATGCCTGGCGGTTACAGTTCAACCACCCCTCCTCGGGCGAGCGTGTCGCCTTGAACGCCGAGTTGCCGCCCGAGCTGGCCGATTTTCTGCTCCCCGCCTGAGAGGGCGTGAACTATCCCCCATGTCTGCCAAAACCTCCCGACCCCGCCGCTTTGACCTGATCGCCTTTGACTGGGATGGCACACTATTCGACTCCACCGCCATCATCGTGCGCTGCATCCAGGAAGCGGTGCGCGACGTGGGCGGCACGGTGCCTACAGACAAGGAGGCCTCGTATGTGATTGGCATGGGTCTGATGCAGGCGCTCGCCCATGCCGCCCCCGATGTGCCGCCCGAAAAATACACTGACCTGGGCAACCGCTACCGCTTTCATTACATCCAGCACCAAGACGACCTGAGTCTGTTTGACGGTGTGCTGCCCCTGCTGAACGACTTGCGCGAGCGAGGCCATTTGCTCACGGTGGCCACAGGCAAAAGTCGGCGCGGACTGGACGAGGCCCTGCATTCGGTGCAGCTCAAGGGCGTGTTCGATGGCTCGCGCACGGCCGACCAGACTGCGGGCAAGCCGCACCCGCTGATGCTGCAGGAGCTGATGGCGGAGTTCGACGTGGCTCCCGAGCGCTTGCTGATGATCGG
The DNA here is from genome assembly GCF_046314175.1 of Acidovorax sp. Taxonomy (GTDB): domain Bacteria; phylum Pseudomonadota; class Gammaproteobacteria; order Burkholderiales; family Burkholderiaceae_C; genus Acidovorax. The sequence goes on from NZ_JBKBXG010000039.1 coordinate 2,903, forward strand.
GGATACCACCCACGACCTGCAGATGGCCGTCAACGCGGGTTGCGCCAGCGTTGGCGTCAGCTACGGCGCGCACGAGCCCGACGTATTCCACGTGCTCAATCCCCTGCATGTCGCCCACTCGGTGCGCGAACTGCACGACTGGCTGTTGCAGAACGCCTGAGCAGCAACGCTGAACCGGATCGAAGAACCCTATGCCGCCGCTTCCCGACCAAGCCATCGCGCTGTGCAATAGCAGCGAACTGATCGACGGCGGTTCAGCGATTCCCTTCGATGTGATCTATGCGGGTCAGACCTGCCGGGCGTTTGCCATCCGCTACCGGGGTGTGCCCCATGCGTATCTGAACCGTTGCACGCATGTGGCCATGGAGATGGACTACCAGCCCAACCGTTTTTTTGACGACACCGGCCTGTGGCTGCTGTGCGCCACGCACGGGGCGGCATATGTGCCCGACACCGGCCAATGTGCCGGTGGCCCGTGCCGTGGGGGATTGGTAAAAATTGTTTTGTCAGAAAGCGATGGTGTGGTGCACTGGCATACTGCGCACCACCTACAACCCGTAGAGTTCTAGAAAAATCTAGATGAATTACCCTTATTCGCCGACGCCTGCTGCGTCCGCCTAGCGCCAGGACGCACGACATGACCGACCCCCAGCAGCCCGGCTCTTCGGGTTTTGACCCCAAAAGCAATCCAGCGCCCGACCTATGGGCGCAAGCAGCTACAAATTCAGGAGCAGCATCTGTGAGTGATTCATCGCGTGAACCCGGTTGGGAGCGTGCCACGCTGGAAAAGCTGGCCTTCTCGGCGCTCAATGAACAGCGCAGTGCCCGCCGCTGGAAGATTTTCTTTCGCCTGGCCTGGTTGCTACTGGTTGTCGCCGTCGTCTTTGTGGCCCTGAGCCAGTCGTCACCTGGCACTAGCAAGAGCGCTCCGCACACCGCCGTGGTCGACATCAAGGGCGAAATCGCCTCCGGCGCTGAAGCCAGCGCTGAGTTTGTGGTGGCCGCCATGCGAAGTGCGCTAGAAGACGAGGGCTCGCAAGCCCTGGTGCTCCTCATCAACTCGCCTGGCGGCAGCCCCGTGCAGGCCGGCATCATCAATGACGAAATCATTCGTTTGAAGGCCAAGCACAACAAACCGATCTACGCCGTGGTTGAAGAAACCTGCGCCTCGGCAGCCTATTACATTGCTGCAGCCGCCGACGAGATTTTTGTCGACAAGGCCAGCATCGTGGGCAGCATTGGAGTGCTGATGGACGGCTTTGGCTTTACAGGCACCATGGAAAAACTAGGTGTGGAGCGCCGCCTGCTGACCGCTGGCGAGAACAAGGGATTCCTCGACCCGTTCAGTCCCCAAACCGAGGCACAGCGCGCCTATGCGCAAACCATGCTTGACCAGATCCACCAGCAGTTCATCGCCGTGGTGAAAGCAGGGCGCGGCGACCGCCTCAAGACCACGCCCGATACCTTCAGCGGCCTGTTCTGGACCGGTCAGCAGGCCGTAGAGATGGGCTTGGCCGACAAACTGGGCAATCTGGATTACGTTGCTCGCGAAGTCGTCAAGGCCGAAGACGTCATCGACTACACCCGCCGCGACAATGTGGCAGAACGTTTGGTCAAGCGCTTTGGTGCCGCAATGGGTATGGGCGCGGTCAAGTCGCTGTCTGTGGCTGGGCCTCAGTTGCGCTGACTCTGCGGTCTTATAAGCATTCAAAAAAGCCCCGGGGGAGATTTCATCCGGGGCTTTTTTGTGGGTGTGCGGCGGGGCAGGTCTTTGGAATCGCTCTGGCCTGTGGGTATGGCCGCGGGCAGATGTCTCGTTTGCCTAAATATTAATAAAATATGGCCTTAGCGCTTGTCCAGTAAGCTCTAGTAGCTATATAAATCATAGTGGTAGAGCCCGCCAGGTGGTTCGCTAACGTCCCAGCGCAAAAACGATGGGAGTGCGGTTGTCTGGCGGTGCGGGCTGCTGACGCCATTGATGCACCAGTTTGCTGTGAATGCGGGCAGAGGGCAGTGTCAGCCCGCTGGCCAATGCCAGCCGCGTCTGAGGCTGCAGTGTCTGCACCAAGGCCTGCCACAAGGCGGCATTGCGGTACGGGGTTTCTATAAAAAGTTGCGTTTGGCCCGTCTTGTTGGCAGTGGACTCAAGGTCCTTGATGCGCTGGGTGCGCTCTTGCCCGTCCTGAGGAAGGTAGCCCACAAAGGCGAAGTTCTGCCCGTTCAGGCCGCTGCCGGCCAGCGCAAGCAGCAACGATACCGGTCCCACCAGTGGTACCACGTTGATGCCCAGATCGTGCGCGGCGCGGACCACCGAGGAGCCCGGGTCGGCCACGGCAGGCATGCCGGCCTCGCTGACCAGGCCGATGTCGTGCCCGGCGAGTGCGGCGGCCAGCAGCGGGCGCGCATCAAATGGAGCCGACCCTTTGTCGCCGTGGTCGCCTTTTTTGTGGACTTCGCGGGGCAGCTCGGTGATCTGTTGTTGCTGCAACAGTGCAGCCAGGGGATGCAGGGCGTCGATGCGCTTGAGGTAGGCGCGGGTGCTCTTGGCGTTCTCGCACACCCAGTGGGTCAGTCGCGCGGCCGTCTGCAATGTGGCGACTGGCAGGGCGTCCTGCAGCGGGGCTAGGGTGTCGCACCCGAAGTCGAGCGGGGCAGGAACCAGGTACAAAGTGCCCGTGGCCGATGGAGTGCTGTTGGCTGCGGGCTGGTTCATGGCAGCACCAACCCGGCGGCGCGCAGCATGCGGCAGGTGCGTATCAGCGGCAGGCCGATGAGCGCGGTCGGGTCGTCGCTCTGGATCGCGTCCAGTAGCGCAATGCCCAGGCCTTCGCTTTTCGCGCTGCCTGCGCAGTCATAAGGCTGTTCGGCACGCAGATAGCGCTCAATTTCTTCGTCCGACAGGTCGCGGAATGTGACTTTTACTGGCGCCAGGTCCACCTGTTCAAACCCTGTAGCGCTGCACACCACCGCCACAGCGGTCTGAAAGACCACCGTCTGCCCGCGCATTTGGCGCAATTGCAGCACCGCGCGCTCGTGTTCGCCGGGCTTTCCGAGGGGCTCGCCTGCCAGATCGGCCACCTGGTCAGAGCCAATGACCACCGCGTCCGGATGGAGTTGGGCCACGGCGTGGGCCTTGGCCAAAGCAAGGCGCAGCGCCAGGGCGCGTGGAGCTTCGCCAGGGAGTGGTGTCTCGTCCACATCCGGGGCGGCCACATCAAAAGGCAGGTTCAATCGCTGAAGCAATTCACGCCGGTAGCGCGAGGTAGAGCCCAATACCAGAGGGCGTTGCAGGGAGGGGGATTGATGCATGCGCCGATTCTCTTACACTGCCGCCATGACCAAGGAATTCTCCCCGCAGCGCCTCGATGTAAAAGCCTTCGCACAGGCGGGCGGGCGACTGTCAGGGCATGAGTCGCTTTTGAAGTACGAGCGCCTTGCCCAGGAGGCCAAGGGTTTGCACCCCGACTTGCTTGTGGACTGGGAAGCGGTGGGGGAAATGCGCACTGCGCTGGGCGGCATGGGCCAGGTATGGCTGCGCATCAAGGTGCGTGCGAGCTTCCCTATGGAATGCCAGCGCTGCCTGACGCCGGTGGATGTGCCGCTGGAGGTTGACCGCGAGTTTCGTTTTGTGGCCGATGAAGCCACGGCCGAAGCGCTGGACGATGAGAGTGAAGAAGACCTGCTCGCCATGAGCCGCGAGTTTGATCTGCATGAACTGATAGAAGACGAGTTGCTGATGGCTTTGCCGGTGGTACCCAAGCACACGGAATGCCCCACCGCCGTGCCGCTTGCTTCGTCAGACGATGACTTTGAAGAAGCCAGCGCCGAGAAACCCAACCCATTTGCTGCACTGGCAGGCCTGCGCAAGGATTCGAAGGGCTGACTTCACAGTCTTTCGCAGACCCAAAAATCATTTGGGTTATAATCGTGGGCTCCACGCGAACCCCATCGTGTCTATATGGGCTGATCGCGTTTTTACCAACCTATTCCAGATCAGGAGCCATCATGGCCGTTCAGCAAAACAAAAAGTCCCCTTCCAAGCGCGGTATGCACCGCTCGCACAATGCCCTGAATGTGCCAGGCATTGCAGTGGAACCCACCACCGGTGAAACACACCTGCGTCACCATATCAGCCCCAACGGTTTCTACCGTGGTCGCCAGGTGCTGAAGAACAAGTCTGAAGCCTGACCTTCGCCCTATCCAAAGGCCCGTTGCTACTGAAACCGTAGCGCGGGCCTTTGTTTTGACCGTCGTATTTATTTTTCCGGCCCGTCTGGCCGGCCGGACAAGTCGCCCATGATCACACTGGCTGTTGACTGCATGGGGGGCGACCATGGCCCCCGCGTCACGCTCGCGGCGTGCCGCCAGTTTCTCGACCTCCACCCTGATGCCCGTCTGCTGCTTGTTGGCCTGACGGAAAGCCTGCAGGCGTTTTCGCACGACCGTGCCACCATTGTCCCCGCCTCTGAAGTGGTGGCCATGGACGACCCGGTGGAGGTCGCTCTGCGCAAGAAGAAGGACTCTTCCATGCGTGTGGCCATTCAGCAGGTCAAGGACGGCGCTGCATCGGCGGCGGTTTCTGCTGGCAACACGGGTGCGCTGATGGCCATTGCCCGCTACCTGCTCAAAACGCTGGACGGCATTGACCGGCCTGCCATTGCCACCCAGTTGCCGAATGCCCAAGGCGGTGCCACCACGGTGCTGGACCTGGGGGCCAATGTGGATTGCTCGGCAGAGCACCTGCTGCAGTTTGCAGTGATGGGTTCTGCGTTGGTGTCAGTGCTCAAGGATGTGGATGAGCCGACGGTGGGGCTGCTCAATATTGGTGAAGAGGTCATCAAGGGCAGCGAAGTCATCAAAAAAGCAGGTGAACTGCTGCGTTCTGCTGCCAATTTGGGTGATTTGAATTTTTATGGAAATGTCGAAGGCAATGACATTTTCAAGGGCACAGTGGATATCGTTGTCTGTGACGGCTTCGTGGGCAATGTCGCGCTGAAGGCGAGCGAGGGTGTGGCATCGATGGTCATCGGGGGGCTCAAAACAGAGTTTTCTCGCAACATCTTCACCAAAACAGCGGCGATCATTGCGTATCCGGTACTAAAAGCGCTGATGAGTCGCATGGATTACCGCCGCTACAACGGCGCGGCGCTGCTGGGGCTGCGTGGGCTGGTGTTCAAGAGTCACGGATCGGCCGACGCCATGGCGTTCGAGCAGGCGTTGAACCGGGCGTATGATGCAGCCCGCAACAACCTGCTCGACCGTGTCCGGACCCGGATTGCGCATGCGGCGCCCCTCCTGGTGCCTGCTGATGCCCAGCCCAAGCCTGGCGTTGCGGCGACGACACACTAGATGAGACGCTATTCCCGCATTACCGGCACCGGCAGCTATCTGCCACCCCGCCGGTTGACCAACGCCGATCTGGTGGCCGAACTGGGCCAACGCGGCATCGAAACTTCAGACGATTGGATCGTGGAACGCACGGGCATCCGGGCGCGCCACTTTGCGGCGCCGGATGTCGCAAGCAGCGACCTGGGCCTGGAGGCCGCGCGCAACGCTTTGCAGGCGGCCGGGCTGCAGCCCGCAGGCATCGATCTGATCATCGTGGCCACATCGACACCGGACATGGTGTTCCCTTCGGTGGCCTGCATTCTGCAAAACAAGTTGGGCGCCAATGGCTGCCCTGCGTTTGATGTGCAGGCAGTGTGCAGCGGTTTTGTGTATGCCTTGTCCATCGCGGACTCCATGATCCAGACCGGCGCCGCCAACCGCGCCCTGGTTGTTGGCGCCGAGGTGTTCAGCCGCATTCTGGATTTCAACGACCGCACCACCTGTGTGCTGTTTGGTGATGGCGCGGGAGCGGTTGTGCTTGAAGCTTCGGAAACGCCCGGCATCTTGTCGAGCGACCTGCATGCCGACGGCAAATACGTTGACATCCTGTGCGTGCCCGGCAACGTGGCCGGTGGTCAGGTGCTGGGTGATCCCGTACTCAAAATGGACGGGCAGGCGGTTTTCAAGCTGGCGGTGGGGGTGTTGGAAAAGGCGGCGCACGCAGCGCTGGCCAAGGCGGGTCTGACCGAGGCCGACATTGACTGGCTGATTCCGCACCAGGCGAACATCCGCATCATGCAGGGGACGGCCCGCAAGCTGAAGATGTCTATGGACAAGGTGGTGGTCACGGTGGACCAGCACGGCAATACCTCGGCCGCATCGATTCCGCTGGCACTAGACCATGCTGTGCGCACCGGTCAGGTCAAGAAGGGCGAAACCCTGTTACTCGAAGGAGTGGGTGGAGGTTTCACTTGGGGTGCTGTACTCCTGAAGTTATAGCTGCTAGCGCTTGCAGAATAAGCGCTAGAGGTTAATTTCATTCATATTTCTGGATTTTTCATGAAGTCTTTTGCATTTGTCTTTCCCGGACAGGGCTCGCAATCGGTCGGGATGCTTGATGGCTGGAGCGACCACCCGCTGGTGGTGCAGACCGTGCAGGAAGCATCGGATGCGCTGGGCGAAGACGTTGGATTACTGATCAAGGAAGGCCCCAAGGAAGCGCTCGCGCTGACCACCAACACCCAGCCCGTGATGCTGGTTGCAGGCGTTGCGGCATGGCGCGTCTGGCGCGCCGAGGGGGGCGATGCCCCGGTGGCGGTCGCAGGTCACTCATTGGGGGAGTATTCGGCGCTGGTAGCTGCGGGGGTGTTGACGTTGGCGCAGGCCGCCCCATTGGTGCGCCTCAGAGGGGCTGCCATGCAAGAGGCTGTACCCGTGGGCACAGGGGCAATGGCTGCCATCTTGGGTATGGATGCTCCCAAGGTCATTGCTGGGTGTCAGGAGGCGGTAGCCTCTTTTGGCCCCGGATCGACCGAAGTGGTCGAGGCGGTCAATTTCAATGACCCCATACAGACAGTGATCGCTGGCACCAAAGCCGGCGTGGACAAGGCCTGTGAAGTGCTGAAGGCGGCGGGTGCCAAGCGCGCACTGCTTTTGCCGGTGTCGGCACCGTTCCACTCCAGCCTGATGAAGCCTGCTGCCGAGAAGCTGCGCATTGCGTTGGCGGATGTCGCCCTTGCTGCGCCGCAGATTCCGGTCGTCAACAACGTGGACGTGGCCGTGCAGCAGGATGCCGATGCGATTCGTGATGCGCTCTATCGCCAGGCTTTTGGCCCGGTACGCTGGGTGGAGTGTGTGCAGGCGCTCAAGGGGCGCGGCGTCACTCATCTTATTGAATGTGGCCCCGGCAAGGTGCTGGCGGGCCTGACCAAGCGCATCGACCCAGAACTGGTCGGCGCAGCGTTGTTTGACATGGCCACCTTGGCCGAGACCCGGGAGTTGTTGGCATGACGGAATCCACACAGGCAGCAGCGCAAGTGGCGCTGGTCACCGGCGCATCGCGCGGCATTGGTGCCGCAATTGCGCTTGAGCTTGCAGTCAGGGGCTACCAAGTGGTCGGGACCGCGACCACGGACGAGGGCGCTGAACGCATTACCAAGGCCTTGGCGGCCTACCCGAACTGCCGGGGTGCCAATCTGAACGTGAATGACGGGGCTGCCATTGAGGCATTGATGGACTCCATCGTCAAGCTGCAAGGTGGTTTGCACGTGCTGGTGAACAACGCGGGCATCACGCGTGACACGTTGGCCATGCGCATGAAGGACGATGACTGGGATGCGGTGCTTGATACCAACCTCAAGGCTGTTTTCCGGATGAGCCGCGCAGCGATTCGCCCGATGATGAAGCAGCGTTTTGGGCGCATCATTAGTATCACCAGCGTCGTGGGCGCATCAGGTAATCCTGGTCAGGCCAACTACGCTGCCGCCAAGGCTGGCGTTGCGGGCATGACCCGTGCGCTGGCCCGTGAGCTGGGCAGCCGCAGCATCACCGTCAACTGCGTGGCACCAGGTTTCATCGAGACCGACATGACCGCCAGCTTGCCCGAAGAGCAGCAAAAAGCCCTGCAATCGCAGATCGCTTTGGGTCATCTGGGCAAGCCTTCGGACATCGCACACGCGGTCGCCTACCTCGCCTCGCGAGAGGCTGGCTATGTGACGGGGCAGGAGTTGCACGTCAATGGCGGCATGTACATGTAGTTGAGAGAAGTTAACGCCGGTTCATCCGGACGGCGGGCTGCTTAGGGGCTTCTCCTTAAGCAGCTAGAATCGCGGATTCATTCACAACCCCCAGAGGGAAACCATGAGCGATATCGAAGCACGCGTCAAAAAAATCATTGCCGAACAACTCGGTGTGGAAGAGTCCCAAGTCACCAATGAAAAGGCCTTCGTGGCAGACCTCGGTGCCGACTCGCTCGACACGGTGGAACTGGTGATGGCACTGGAAGACGAATTCGGCATCGAGATCCCCGACGAAGACGCCGAAAAGATCACCACGGTGCAGAACGCCATCGACTACGCCAACAACCACCAGAAGGCCTGAGCGGCGCACTGCGCCTGACTCAAGCGATCAGCAGAAGGTTTTTTACGCATGAGCCGTCGTCGCGTTGTCGTGACTGGCCTGGGTTGTGTCAGCCCCGTGGGTAACACGGTGGCCGATTCCTGGGCCAATCTCCTTGCCGGCCAATCCGGCATTGACCTTATCACCAAGTTCGATGCGTCGAACTTCGCCTGCAAAATTGCGGGAGAGGTCAAGGGTTTAGACCTGGAGTCGTACATCAGCGCCAAGGATGCGCGCGCGATGGATTCCTTCATTCACTTTGGTATTGCTGCGGCCGCGCAGGCCGTCCAAGACGCCGGATTGCCAACGGGCGAGGCGCTCGACGACGAGTTGGCCACACGCATCGCATGCGTGATTGGCTCGGGCATCGGCGGCCTGCCGCTGATCGAAAACACCCACGCAGAGCTGGTCAGCCGCGGGCCACGGCGCATCACGCCGTTTTTTGTGCCTGCCTCCATCATCAACATGGTGGCTGGTCATGTGTCCATGCGTTTCGGCTTTAAGGGGCCGAACCTTGCCGTTGTGACTGCCTGTACCACAGGCCTGCACTGCATCGGCGAGGGCGGGCGCATGATCGAGTATGGAGATGCCGACATTGTGGTGGCCGGTGGCACCGAAGCAACGGTCTCCCCGCTCGGTATCGGTGGCTTTGCCGCCATGCGTGCCCTGTCAACCCGCAACGATGACCCCAAGACAGCGTCTCGCCCTTGGGATAAAGACCGGGACGGTTTTGTGCTGGGTGAGGGGGCTGGTGTCATGGTGCTGGAAGAGTACGAACACGCGAAAGCCCGCGGTGCGAAGATTTATGCCGAGCTCAGCGGATTTGGCATGAGCGCTGACGCCGGTCACATGACCGCCCCCAACATGGATGGTCCACGCAGGGCCATGCTCAGCGCCTTGCGCAACGCAGGTGTCAACGCGGATCAGGTGGATTATTTGAACGCGCACGGCACATCCACGCCGCTGGGCGACCTGAATGAAACCAACGCAATCAAGGCAGCCTTGGGTGACCATGCCTACAAGACCGTCATCAGCTCCACCAAGTCCATGACGGGCCATTTGCTAGGTGGTGCGGGCGGGATAGAAAGTGTTTTCACGGTGTTGGCTCTGCACGAGCAGAAGGTGCCGCCCACTATCAACCTGTTCAACCAGGACCCCGAATGCGATCTGGATTACTGCGCCAATACAGCGCGGGATATGAAGATCGATGTGGCCGTCAAAAACAACTTTGGTTTTGGTGGCACCAACGGGACGCTGGTTTTCAAGCGCGTCTGAACGCACTGAATTCCCTTGCGGTTATCGGTATGGCGCGAGATTTGTATGCGCCCGATGCCGCCTTTGAGCTGGGTGCGCTCACCCTCATTGCGTCGCCGCTGTGTATGTCAGGTCCGGGTCGTGTCGCATGACCCGGGTATCGCGGCGTCCGCCTCCCGTTTCCTATGTGCTGCGACGCAGTGCTGCATTGGCAACGGTGTTAGCTTCTTTGCTTCTTGTTGGCTTCGGTGCCTTGGTACTTTGGTCTGTTCAAGGGACCGGATTGTCGTATTGGCCCATGTTTGTTGGCTGGGCGCTGTGGGGCTTGGCTGTGGCCATGGCTTTGCAATGCTGGCGCAGCCAGTTCTGTGGTGTTTTGCGCTGGGACGGGCTCCATTGGCAGCTGGACACTTTACAGCCGCATGGCGTGTCCAGGGCACTTTCCCAAGCCCCTGAAGTCCTCGTAGACGTGCAGACTCACCTTTGGGTCTGTGGAACGCCTGTAGGCCATGGTCGCATCTGGCTGTGGTTGGAACGGTCCAGCCAGCCAGAGCGTTGGATGGACTTGCGCCGTGCGGTATATTCGCGCGCCAGACCGGGCGCTGACAACGCTGACGAAACCGCCCCGGCTAACAGCCGTGGGGCGTGAATCCCGAGTATCCATGACTGTAATTCCGCCGACCCCTCCCGAAGACAGCGATCTCCAACTGGTGGAGCGCACGGTAGCGGGCGATCAGCGCGCCTATGAGTTACTGGTCATCAAGTACCAACGCCGCATCGAACGCCTCATTGGTCGCATGGTTCGCGATACCGACCTTATCCCGGACATCGCGCAAGAGACGTTCATCCGCGCCTATCGAGCGCTCCATCAGTTCCGCGGGGACGCGCAGTTTTACACCTGGCTTTATCGGATTGCCGTCAATACCGCCAAAAAGGCGTTGATGGACATGAAGCGCAATCCGGTCATCTCCGAGAACTCCCTGCGAGGCAATGACGACGATGATGAAACTTCCCGCCTGGGACATGAACTAATCAGCGAAGAAACGCCCGAAACCGTATTGGCCGCCCGAGAAATTGCGCAGGCGGTGAACGCAGCGATGGAGGCCCTTCCTGACGATTTGCGCCAAGCTGTAACGTTGCGCGAGATAGAGGGGCTGAGTTACGAAGAGATTGCAACGGCGATGGGTTGCCCTATTGGCACTGTGCGGTCTCGGATTTTCAGGGCGCGTGAAGCGATTTCAGCGCGCGTGCGCCCCTTGCTTGAAAACCAGTCAGGCAAACGATGGTGAGGTGATGGAATGAACAAGGCTGTATCAGGTCCAGGTAACGACGGGTCTTTGGATAACACCATGATGATCGACGAATCGAGTAAACGTGAACAGCTGTCTGCGTTGGCAGACGGTCAATTGCAGGGCGATGAATGGCGTGATGCTGTCTCTCTTGCGTGCGAGGAGCAGGGCCAGGAGACGTGGGCGCTTTATCACATGGTGGGTGACGTTTTACGCTCTTCGGATCTGGCGAAACCTGCTGACCCTGCTTTCTTGGCGCGCTTGCGCGACCAGTTGGCGCACGAGACGGCTCCACAACGATCCGTCGCGACAGTTGTCGGAGTGGTTGCGGCACCAGGGGTGGAGACGGCGGCCAATGCTTCGGTCTTTCGGTGGAAGATGGTCGCAGGTTTTGCGTCCCTGGCGGCCGTTGCGGCTATTGGCTGGACATCGTTGGCCACGCTGCAGGCCGGGGGGCAAGCGCCCGGAGGGCAACTGGCATCTGTACCTGAGCGTGCTGCGGTACCCGCTGCGCCGCTGGTGGCTGTATCGGACAGCGACGATCAGCAGGTCATGATCCGGGACCCACGGCTAGACGAACTGCTGGCAGCCCACAAACAATTCGGCAGCACGTCTGCGCTGCAGATGCCTGCTGGATTTTTGCGCAACGCTACGTTCGAATCTCCGGGCCGTTGATCGGGATGCTGCGCACAGACCTTGGTGTTGAGAGCGTGTGATGCACACATTTGGACTGGCCAAAACAATTGTACTTTTGCGATATTTGCGGACTAAGTCACTGCTTGGACTTGTTTTTTCGGGCATTTATTTGTCTTTGGCAGTAGCGGGGCCTGCATTAAGTGCCAATGGTCAAGGTGCGGGTGAGGTACTAGCGCCCGCGGTCGAGCGTGACGTGGCCCAGTGGATTGAGCGTATGCGTGTTGCTCCGTGCAGTCGACCCTATGCGGGTACCTTCGTCGTGCTGTCATCGTCTGGGTCCATGGCCAGCTCGCGCATTTGGCACGCATGCGAGGGTGATCAGCAATTGGAGCGTGTGGAAGCGCTCAGCGGCACACCACGCACAGTCTTTCGTCGCAATGATGAGGTGCGTACATTTTTGCCGCAGTCGCGTGTCGTCCGCACGGATCACCGAGAACCCTCTGGCATTTTTCCTCGTGTGCCCGTCGTCAGTGGCGCCTTGATTTCGCAGTTTTATGGTGTACGTCAGCTGGGGCACGAGCGTGTAGCTGGTCATATAGCAGACGTGCTTTGGTTGAAGCCGCAGGACTCTCTGAGATTCGGATACCGGTTGTGGAGCGAGCGCGACACGGGCCTGGTCGTGAAGCTGCAAACGCTGAGTGCAGATGGCCGGGTGCTGGAGCAGGCAGCGTTCTCTGAGCTGGATTTGAACTCACCGATCCGTGCCGACCAGCTTTCCCGAATGATGGATGCCACGGCAGGTTTTAAACTGGTAACGCCCACGGTGGTGAAAACCACCGCTGCGGCAGAAGGCTGGGCCTTGCGGCAATCCGTGGCCGGGTTTGTTCCGGTGAGTTGCCATCGCCGTACCGTCTCAACCAGTGACCAAGCACAGAGCGTGTTGCAGTGCCTGTACTCGGATGGGCTCGCTTCCGTGTCTTTGTTTCTGGAGTCTTTTGATCCCGAACGCCATCCAGCCCACTCGCAGTTTTCCAGTATGGGGGCAACACATTTGCTTTCGCAGCGTGTGCCTCCCGATGCCTGGCTGACGGCAGTCGGCGAGGTACCTCTTCAAACGCTGCACCTTTTTGCCGGCCAGTTGGAGCGTATACGCTGATCTCCCGGGCTGTCGGCGTGCTGCGCTTTGCGCGACATATCTGGCGCAGTCGACACGAGTGGCTGTCGGATGCGTGCAGGGAGCGGGGAACCAAATGACAACACACTCTTCACAATGACACACAGTTTGTTGACAGCAGTCGCACAGCTCACGAAAGGTTGATGATGCCAAAGTTTTATTTGAATACGCTGCGCTCCGTAGCGCTCGCGGGTATGTTTGCCGGGGTCTCCAGTGTGTTGGTGTTGCCGCATGGAGCGGCGTTTGCGCAGCCTGCAGCAGCGGTGCGTGGGCTGCCAGACTTTACCGACCTGGTGGATCAGGTGGGGCCGTCTGTGGTGAATATCCGGACGGTGGAGAAAGCATCTGGCCGGGGCAACGCAAGCGGCATGGATGAAGAGATGTTGGAGTTCTTCCGTCGGTTCGGTGTGCCGATTCCCAACGCACCCCGTCAGCAGCGTCCGCAGCGGCCTCAGCAAGAGGAAGATCCTCAGCCCCGTGGTGTGGGGTCCGGTTTTATTCTGACCGCTGATGGCTTTGTCATGACCAATGCGCATGTGGTGGATGGCGCCGATGAGGTCATCGTCACCCTCCCCGACAAGCGTGAGTTCAAGGCCAAAATTGTGGGCGCCGACAAGCGCACGGATGTGGCCGTGGTCAAGATTGAAGCAACGGGGTTGCCTGCGGTCAAAGTGGGCGACGTCAGTCGCTTGCGCGTAGGTGAATGGGTGATGGCCATCGGGTCGCCGTTCGGTTTGGAGAACACGGTCACTGCAGGCATCGTGAGTGCCAAACAGCGTGACACCGGTGACTACCTTCCCTTCATCCAGACTGATGTGGCCATCAACCCCGGCAATTCTGGCGGGCCACTGATCAACATGCGTGGAGAGGTTGTTGGCATCAACAGCCAGATCTATTCGCGCTCCGGCGGCTTCATGGGTATCTCATTTGCCATCCCGATGGACGAAGCCATCCGCGTGAGTGAACAGTTGCGTGCAACCGGCCGCGTGACGCGCGGGCGAATCGGCGTGCAAATTGGTCAAGTCACCAAGGACGTGGCCGAATCCATTGGCTTGGGCAAGGCGCAGGGCGCGCTGGTCACTGGTGTTGAAGCCGGTTCCCCTGCTGACAAGGCCGGGGTTGAGGCGGGTGACATCATCACGCGTTTCGACGGCAAACCGATTGACAAGGTAGCAGACTTGCCGCGGCTGGTGGGCAACACCAAGCCTGGTAGCAAGAGTACGGTGACGGTGTTCCGCCGCGGTACCTCGCGTGACCTGGGCATCACGATTGCAGAGATCGAGGCCGAGAAGCCTGCGGTGGCGAAAGCCCCTGAGCGCGAAGAAAAGCCCAAAGCGTCGGCCGCTGCACAACAAATTGGCTTGGCAGTGACGGAGCTGACGGATGCCCAGAAAAAAGAGCTCAAGGTACGTGGGGGTGTTGCCGTTGCAGCCGCAACAGAAGCTGCGGCCAGAGCGGGTTTGCGCGAAGGCGACATCATCTTGTCGATTGCCAACACCGAGATCACCGGAGTCAAAGATTTTGAAGCTGCTCTGAGCAAAGCGGACAAGAGCAAGCCGGTTAACGTTCTGTATCGCCGAGGCGAGTGGGCGCAATATGCGCTTATTCGCCCCGCCCGCTGAACCTGGATATGTCCGCCCTGGGTAGCTGGTACCTCTGAATCCCCCTGCGCGTTGGGGGTATTCGGCTGCATCAGGCTCCCCAGAGGAGACCCGTTTTTTCTTTTTCCTTTGGGTTTAGACGTTAGCTTTTGCTAACTTAGAAATACTCTTTCAACCGAATTCGATAGAATAGGGCTCCCTGTTCGATTCAAAACTGCATATTGATTGGCGGCAGGTTCACCATGCGGGATGTACCTGTGCTGTGCACAGCTGATCCACAGTTCACCCACAAGATGTTCAGCGTTGTTGCTCAGATATCTGTGAATAAACTGTGTATAAAATCCTTGTTGTGCCTTGGCAACTCCCCTCAAATGCTGGTGCTCGGGCTTTCTCGGTCGGGCTTTTTGCCTACAATGAAGATCCAACTATCGCAGTTGCCAATGATTGTTGGTTCAGGGCGCGTCGCCACTCGACGCGCCCTTTTTTCTTGTGCGCGCCGTTTTAATTCAATCACTTGACGCTTTCCGTTGATGAACCACATCAGAAATTTTTCCATCATTGCGCACATCGACCATGGCAAGTCGACACTCGCCGACCGCTTGATTCAACGCTGCGGCGGCTTGGCAGACCGTGATATGGAGGCCCAGGTTCTGGACTCGATGGACATCGAGAAAGAACGTGGGATAACCATCAAGGCGCAGACCGCTGCGCTGCAATACAAGGCCCAGGACGGGCAGGTCTACAACCTTAATCTCATCGACACGCCTGGTCACGTTGACTTCTCATACGAGGTGAGCCGCTCGCTGTCCGCATGTGAGGGCGCGCTCCTTGTTGTCGATGCATCACAAGGTGTGGAGGCTCAGACGGTGGCCAACTGCTACACCGCGTTGGACCTCGGTGTCGAAGTGGTGCCGGTGCTCAACAAGATGGATCTGCCCAATGCGGATCCCGAAAATGCAAAGGCCGAGATCGAAGACGTGATCGGCATTGACGCCACCGATGCCATTCCTTGCTCAGCCAAAACCGGCATGGGCATCGATGAGATTCTTGAAGCCATCGTTGCCAAGGTGCCCGCACCGCGTGGTAAACCCGACGGCCCGCTGCGTGCGATGATCATCGACAGCTGGTTTGACAGCTATGTCGGCGTTGTGATGCTGGTGCGTGTGGTCGACGGCCGCTTACTCAAGGGCGAGCGCATCAAGATGATGGCCAGTGAGGCGGTCTACAACGCCGACAACCTGGGCGTGTTCACCCCCGCCAACGAGCCGCGCAATTCGCTGGATGCGGGCCAGGTGGGCTACATCATTGCAGGCATCAAAGAGCTGCAGGCCGCCAAGGTGGGCGACACCATCACGCTCGAAAAAAAGCTGCCCAACAACGCAGGCCCGGCCGCCGAAGCCTTGCCCGGTTTCAAGGAAATCCAGCCCCAGGTGTTTGCCGGCCTCTACCCCACTGAAGCGAGTGAATATGACTCGCTTCGCGATGCCTTGGAGAAGCTCAAACTCAACGACGCATCGTTGCATTACGAGCCTGAGGTGAGCCAGGCGCTGGGTTTCGGTTTCCGCTGCGGCTTTCTGGGCCTGCTGCACATGGAAATTGTGCAGGAGCGCCTAGAGCGCGAGTTTGACCAGGACCTGATCACCACCGCACCCAGCGTGGTTTACCAGGTGGTCCGTGCCGATGGCGAAGTCGTGATGGTCGAGAACCCGTCCAAGATGCCCGACCAGGGACGGCTCGAAGAAATTCGCGAACCCATCGTGACGGTGCATCTGTACATGCCCCAGGACTATGTGGGCCCCGTGATGACCTTGGCCAACCAAAAGCGCGGTGTTCAGATGAACATGGCGTACCACGGACGCCAGGTCATGCTGACCTATGAGATGCCGCTGGGCGAAATCGTCCTCGACTTCTTTGACAAGCTCAAATCCGTGTCGCGCGGCTACGCATCCATGGACTACGAGTTCAAGGAATACCGCGCGTCTGACGTGGTGAAGGTGGACATTCTTCTGAACGGTGAAAAGGTGGATGCCTTGTCCATCATCGTGCACCGCTCGCAATCACAGTACCGCGGTCGGGCCGTGGTCGCGAAGATGCGCGAAATCATCAGCCGCCAGATGTATGACGTCGCCATACAAGCCGCCATTGGCGCCAATATCATCGCGCGCGAGACCATCAAGGCATTGCGCAAAAACGTGCTGGCTAAGTGTTACGGCGGTGACGTCAGCCGCAAGCGCAAGCTCCTCGAAAAACAAAAAGCAGGCAAAAAACGCATGAAACAGATTGGATCGGTAGAGGTGCCGCAAGAGGCGTTCTTGGCCATTTTGCAGGTGGAAGACTGATGCAATTCATGCAAATCCTCACCTCCATGGTGCTGGCGGCCTTTGTGGGCTATGTTGGCGCCTGGTATCTGGGCGCTATCGAAGGCAACTTTGCCCTTCTGTTGTTTCTGGCAACTCTCGTCACCGGAGCTTATTGGCTCGCCGAACGGATCTATTTTCTTCCCCGCCGCCGCCAGGCAGCGCAGGCCATTGAAGATGCCGCGGTACAGCGCCGTGCCGAACTTGACCGCATGGGCATTCGGCAAGTGGACGTAGATGCGCAGGACGCAAAAGGCCGCATTCTGATGC
This sequence comes from Acidovorax sp., assembly GCF_046314175.1. GTDB lineage: Bacteria > Pseudomonadota > Gammaproteobacteria > Burkholderiales > Burkholderiaceae_C > Acidovorax. Next base: position 19,929 of record NZ_JBKBXG010000039.1, read on the forward strand.
AGCCGTGGTGGCTGGACTGGACGGCGGGGTTGTTCCCGGTGATTGCCGCTGTGTTCTTCCTGCGGTCGTTTCTTTTTGAGCCCTTCAAAATTCCGTCGGGCTCCATGATCCCCACCTTGCTGGTGGGCGATCTGATCCTGGTGAACAAGTTTACCTATGGCGTTCGTCTGCCTGTGATCCATACCAAGCTCACGGAAGGCAACAAGCCGGAGCGGGGCGATGTACTGGTGTTTCGTTACCCACCGCAGCCGAGCCTGGACTACATCAAGCGGGTGGTTGGTGTGCCCGGGGATGAGGTGGCGTACATCAACAAGCGCCTGACAATCAACGGACAAGCGATTGACACCAAAGCGGCACCGGATTTCTTCGAAGAGGATTCGATGCGTTACTTCAAACAGTTTGAAGAGAAACTGGGCGATCGACCCCATGGGCTGCTCAATAACCCGGACGTTCCCGCCTTTGTGCAGGGCGCCAGTAATTTTGCTTACCGTGATAACTGCCGCTACAGTGTTGAAGGCGTCACCTGCAAGGTGCCCGACGGTCACTACTACATGATGGGTGACAACCGGGATAATTCCCTGGATTCGCGCTATTGGGGGTTTGTGCCGGAGGCCAACATTGTGGGCAAGGCCTTTTTTGTCTGGATGAATTTCGGTAGTCTCAAGCGAATTGGTCCATTTCATTGAGCTGTATCCGTCGCGGAACATAAGGAGAGGGTAGATATGACATTGCATCGCACAGCCAGCCGGTCGCATCAGCGCGGGTTGTCGTTTATCGGGGTGGTTTTTTTCGGGGTATTTGCGGTTGCCGCTTTTGCTATTGGCGGTCAATCGGTGCCGATCTTTCTGGAGAACGTCGCCATCAAGAAGGCCGCCGAAAAGGCCAAGCTCGAAGGTACGGTTCCTGGGATCAGAGCTGCCTTTGATCGTGCTGCGGCTATCGACGACATCACATCAATTCAAGGCAAAGACCTTGAAATCACCAAGCGTGGTGACAAAACGGTAGTCGGATTCAAATACTCGCGTGAAATCGCTCTGGCAGGTCCGGCCTTCCTCGTTTACCGCTTTGAAGAGCAGACCAAATAAGTGCACCCTGGTCTTTCAGCGCTGCAGGACCGCCTGCAGCACGTTTTCTCCGATCCCTCTCTCCTGCAGCGCGCCACTACCCACCGCAGCTTTTCTGCGGACCACAATGAGCGGCTGGAGTTTTTAGGCGACTCCGTACTGAATCTCGCAGTGGCAAGCCTGCTGTACCAGCGGCTCTCTGCCTTGCCTGAAGGCGATCTATCCCGTGTACGGGCCAATCTTGTCAAGCAAGACACCCTGCACCAGCTAGCGCTGAGGTTGAGGATTTCGGATGTATTGCGACTTGGCGAGGGCGAGTCCAAATCGGGTGGGCAGCAGCGCCCATCCATCCTGGCCGATGCTCTGGAGGCACTGATCGGTGCCGTCTACTTAGACGCTGGATATGCGAGCGCAGAGTCGCTGGTTCACCGCCTGTTTCAGGGTGTAGAGATCAACCCGCAGATGCAGGCGGCCTCCAAGGACCCGAAAACCGCGTTGCAGGAGTGGCTGCAGGGCCGCAAAATGAAGCTGCCGCAGTACAAAGTGGTGGCCACCGTAGGCGCCGCGCACCGCCAGACCTTTGATGTCGAGTGCGATATTCCTGAATTGGGCCTCACCGAGCGTGGCATCGGGGGCTCCCGCCGGGCGGGCGAACAGGCCGCTGCGGAGGCCATGCTGGCCACATTGAAAGCAAAAAAATTATGAATGACGCTACCAAAGATGTAGCTGGTGACGAAGGCGCTGAAAGCGCTGAAGGCGCTCCGGTGCAAAATGATCTGGAAGCCATGTTGGCAGCAGCGGGCGCTCCGGCGGCTGTTCCGGGTCAACGCTGTGGGGTGATTGCCATTGTGGGCAAGCCCAACGTGGGCAAGTCCACGTTGCTCAATGCCCTGGTCGGTCAGAAGATCAGCATCACCTCGCGCAAGGCGCAGACTACGCGCCACCGCATCACCGGCATTCGCACGCGCGAGCAGACGCAGTTCATTTTTGTGGACACCCCTGGTTTCCAGACGCGGCACGCTACGGCGCTCAACAAGTCCCTCAACAAGACCGTGATGGGCGCAATTGGCGATGTGGACCTGATTCTGTTCGTGGTGGAGGCCGGTAACTTCACGCTGGCCGACGCCAAGGTGCTGAGCCTGTTCAAGCCGGGCATTCCCACGCTGCTGCTGGCGAACAAGCTCGACATGGTGCACCGCCGCGCCGAGCTGGCCCCCTGGCTCAAGAGCATGCAGGAGCGCCATCCGTTTGCCGAGTTCGTGCCCATGTCGGCCAAGAACAAGGGCGATATCGAACGCCTGTTTGGCATCTGCGCTAAATACCTGCCTGAACAGGCTTGGTGGTATGGCGAAGAAGAACTGACCGATCGGAGCGAAAAATTTCTTGCCTCCGAAACCGTGCGCGAAAAGCTGTTCCGCTTTACTGGCGACGAGCTGCCCTACACCTCGACAGTGGTCATCGACAAGTTCGAGGAAGAAGCCAGCAAGGCGCACAAGCGCATGGTCAAGATCGCTGCCACCATCGTGGTCGAGCGTGACAACCACAAGATGATGGTTATCGGCGACAAGGGCGAGCGCTTGAAGCGCATCGGCACCGAAGCGCGGCAAGAGCTGGAAAAGCTCATGGATGCCAAAGTGTTTCTGGAGCTGTGGGTCAAGGTGCGCTCCGGCTGGGCCGACGATGAAGCGCGTGTGCGCTCGTTCGGCTACGAATAATTCCGTGCCTGCCCGCGACCCTGTCTTGCCCGGGCGGCCCAAGTTGGCTGGCGTGTGCCTGCTGCATGCATTTATGCAGGCTTGACGCTGATGGCAGCCGCCAAGCGCATTTCTGATGAACCCGCCTTCGTGCTGCACAGCTACGACTGGAGCGAGTCGAGCCTGATCCTGGAAGTCTTTTGTCGCCGCCAAGGCCGTGTGGCTCTGGTGGCCAAAGGCGCCAAAAAGCCCACCTCCAACTTTCGCCCGGTGCTGCTGCCCTTGCAGCCCGTGCTGGTGACGTACTCGCTGACCGGCGATGGCAATGCCGACATCCATACCTTGAAGGGCGCCGAGTGGGTGGGCGGACATGTGATGCCCACCGGCGACGCACTGCTGTCGGGCATGTACCTCAACGAGTTGCTGCTGCGCCTGCTGGCGCGGGCCGACCCGCACCCTGCGTTGTTCGATGCCTATGCCGGCGTGGTGCGTGTGCTGGCCAGCGAACATGGCGATGCGCTGGAAGCCGTGCTGCGCAGCTTTGAGCTGCTTTTGCTGCGCGAAATTGGTTTGCTTCCGGGCCTTGATGCTCAGACCATGACGCTGGAGCCCTTGAAGCCCACCACGCGCTACACCTTGGTGGCCGAGGGCGGCTTGCGCGCGGCATCCACCACAGATCGCGCCAGCCTGCTCGGCAGCCAGTGGCAAGCGCTGCAGCAGGCGCTGGACGATGGCGCCAGCTACACCGCGACCTTGCGCGCCTGTGTGCCATTTGCAGCAGAACTCAAACCCCAGCTGCGGACCCTGCTGCAATACCATTGCGGCAGCCCGATGCTGCGCACCCGCCAGCTCATGATCGACCTGCAGGCCCTATGACCCCCACTTCACAGCCATCGCACCGCACCGCCTTGTCGGTCAACGTCAACAAAGTCGCCCTGTTGCGCAACACGCGCCATCTGGGCATTCCCAGCGTTACGCGTGCAGCCGAGCTGTGCCTGCAGGCGGGCGCACAAGGCATCACGGTGCACCCCCGGCCTGACGAGCGGCACATCCGCAGCCAGGACGTGTTTGAACTGGCAGCGCTGATGAAGGCCTGGCCCGACCGCGAATACAACATTGAAGGCAACCCGTCGCAGAACCTGATGGACTTCATCCGCCAGGCACGGCCTCATCAGGCAACGTTTGTTCCCGACAGCGAAGACCAGTTCACCAGCGACCACGGCTGGAGCTTTCCGCATGATGCAGAGCGTCTGGCGCCGCTGATCGCCGAATGCAAGGCACTGGGCGTGCGCGTGAGCCTGTTCATGGACCCGGTGCCCGAGCAGATGGCCGCCGCCAAGGCGGTGGGCGCTGACCGGGTGGAGCTGTACACCGAGCCCTTCGCCGCTGCCTGGGGTACTCCGCAGCAATCCATCGAACTCAATCGCTACGCGGCCGCCGCCCGGGCCGCGCTGGATGCGGGCCTGGGCGTGAACGCTGGCCATGACCTCAACCGCGACAACCTCGCCGCGTTTGTCCGCGACGTGCCCGGCGTGCTCGAAGTCTCGATTGGCCACGCCCTCATCGCAGACGCGCTGGAGCTGGGCTACTCCGCCACGGTTTCGGCTTACCTGGGCTGCATTCAGGCGGGTTCTGTGGTCCCGACTGTTAACTCCTGATTTGATAGCTGTTAGCGCTTGATGGATAAGCGCTAGAGCCCAATTTCATTCGATAATAATGATCTACGGCATTGGCACCGACATCTGCGACGTGCGCCGCATCGCGGCCAGCCTGGAGCGCCATGGCGACCGCTTTGCGCAGAAGGTGTTGGCCGACGGCGAACTGGCCACCTGGCGCGAGCGCAGTGCGCGCTGGCCGGACCGCGGCCTGCGCTATCTGGCCACGCGGTTCTCGGCCAAGGAGGCCTTCAGCAAGGCCATCGGCCTCGGTATGCGCATGCCCATGACCTGGCGCCACTGCGAGGTGGCCAAGCTGCCCAGCGGCCAGCCGGTGATCGTGCTGCATGGCGCGCTCAAGGAATGGTTCGACAGCAAAGGCCTGCACGCGCACCTGAGCGTGACCGACGAAACCGACTATGCCGCCAGCTTCTGTGTGGTAGAGAAATATGATTAAAAATGGGCTCTAGCGCTTGATGGATAAGCGCTAGTAGCTATGTATTGAATAGCAATCTGATGTGTGACACCCTATGACCGAACACGCCCCCCTCATCCTTGACGTCGCTGGCACCACCCTCAGCGCCGCCGACCGCCGCCGCCTGGCCCACCCGCTGACCGGCGGCGTGATCCTGTTTGCCCGCAACTGGGAAAACCGCGCACAGCTGCTGCAGCTCACCAGCAGTATCAAGGCCGTGCGCGACGACCTGCTCATCTGCGTGGACCACGAGGGCGGCCGTGTGCAGCGCTTTCGTACCGACGGCTTCACCCACCTGCCGCCCATGCGCGCGCTGGGTGACATGTGGATGGACGACGGCAAGGGCGCCAAGGCCGTGCCCGGCAGCGGGGCGCTGCGCGCCACCAACGCGGCCACGGCGGCGGGTTACGTGCTCGGAGCCGAACTGCGTGCTTGCGGCGTGGACTTCAGCTTCACGCCCGTGCTGGATCTCGACCATGGCGAAAGCGGCGTGATCGGCGACCGCGCCTTTCACCGCGACCCACGCGTGGTGGCGTTGCTGGCCAAGAGCCTCATGCACGGCCTGCTGCAGGCGGGCATGGCCAACTGCGGCAAACACTTTCCCGGCCACGGATTTGTCAAAGCCGACTCGCACACCGAAGTGCCGGTAGACAACCGCAGCCTCAAGGCCATCCTGGCCGATGACGCCGCGCCGTACCCCTGGCTCTGCAGCACGCTCACCAGTGTGATGCCCGCCCATGTGATTTACCCCAAGGTGGACAGCCGCCCGGCGGGCTTCTCGCAGCGCTGGCTGCAGGACATCCTGCGCCGCCAGATGCGGTTTGACGGAGCCATCTTCAGCGACGACCTCAGCATGGAAGGCGCCCGCCGTTTGGACGGGCAAGTGGTCAGCTACACCGATGCGGCCATTGCGGCCCTGGCCGCCGGATGCGACCTGGTGCTGCTGTGCAACCAGAGTGTGGGCGATGGCAAGGCGGTGGACGAACTCATCGACGGCCTTGATGCCGCTCTGTCGCAAGGCCGCTGGCAGCCCAGCGTGGACAGCGAATCCCGTCGCCTGGCGCTGCTGCCGGAAACCCTGCCGCAGCCCTGGGATGAGCTGATGTACCAGCCCGCTTACTTGCAGGCGCTGGACCTGCTGCCCTGAGGTCTTAGACTGGCCGATTACGGCGTGTTGAAAGGCCCTGGCACCACGGGCGGCGGGGCTGCTACCGACGGGGCTGCCGCGGCATTGGGAACGTCCGCAGCAGGTGCCGGTGGTGCGGGCGGTGGTGGCACCACCTGAAAGCGCCGCACCACCCGCTGAAAGATCAGCGAGTTCGGAATCTGTAGCCAGGCCCCGCTGTGCGCAGCAGCCGTGTGCGCCGCGCCATGGTCTTCCAGCGTGGTGTAAAGCAGGTTGATGTCCACCACGCGGCCTTTGGCGCCGGGTTTTTCGGCCGTGTCCAGCACCTCGATGTAGTCGCCAATGCGGTAGGGGCGCACCGTAAAGATCAACAGCGCGCAAAACAGGTTGGACAGCACGCTCCATGCCGCAAAAAAGGCCACAGCCCCCACGGTGGCGAAGCCGGTAAAGGCAGTCCACAGCACCGTGGCCGACACCCCCATGCGTTCGAGCACCAGCAGAAGGGCGCTGGCGATGATCACCCAGCGAATCAGTCCGTTGATGGGAACCAGCAGTTCATCGGGCAACTGGTACCGCACGCTGGCGCGGCGCACCAGTCGGCGCAATGTCCGTTGCAGCGCCCAGGCCACAAACAGGATGAGCAGGATCTGCGCACCGGGGACGATGACTTCGAGCCAGTCCTGCACCCAGTCGGGCAGGCGGGTTTTCAGCATTTGCATGCGGGAGACGGCGTTGCGTGTGTTGCGCTCTGTGGCATCAAACGAGAAAGCAGAAAGGAAACTCAATTGCGCAATTGCTCCACGGTGTCCAGCTGCATTTCAAAACTGAAGAAGCGGTTGCGTCCCTGCGCCTTGGCGGCGTACAGGGCCTGATCGGCGCGCATGATCATGCTCTCGGCGTTGGTGCTTTCGTCCGGCACACAAGTGGTGATGCCACCCGACAGCGTAAGCCTGTCGCCCAATGGGGAGTCCGCATGCGCTATGGCGCGCACCTTGAGCAGTTGTCCCAGTGCGCGCGCAAAGGTCATGGCGCCCGAGCGGGGGGTGTTGGGCAGGATGAGTGCAAATTCTTCGCCGCCATAGCGGGACGCCACATCACGGGGGCGCACGCACACCTCCCGCAACAGCCGACCCACCTCTTTCAGGCACGCATCGCCCTGCAAATGGCCGCTGGCATCGTTGAACAGCTTGAAGTGGTCCAGGTCACACAGCATCAGCGTGAGCGGCGTGCCGTCACGGCGCGCGGCCAGAATTTCGCTGTGCAGGATACGGTCAAAACCGCGGCGGTTGACGAGGCCGGTGAGCGCATCGACCTCCACCATTTCATTCAGGCGCAGATTGGCGGCGTGCAGCTCCGCTGACATCGATACCAGCCTGCGGCGCATGTCCAGCAGGCGCCGCATGGCACGCAGCTTGGCCATCAAAACGATAGGCCGGACCGGTTTGACAAGGTAGTCGTCCCCACCCACCTCAATGCCGCGCCATACGTCCAGTTCGTTGTCCAGGCCGGACAGGAAGATGATGGGTGTCCAGTCGCCTGCCTCGCTCTCGCGCATTTGCTGGGCCACCCAGTAGCCGTCCTTGCCGGGCAGTTTGATGTCCAGCAGCACTAGGTCGGGCCGGTGGGCCTTGAACTGCTGCAGGGCGGTGTTGCCCTCGGGCGCTTCAAAAATATGGGAGACGCCCGCCCGCCGAAGCTCTGCCACCAGCACGGCGCGCACCGAGCCCTGGTCTTCCACCACCAGCACCGAGAAACCGGTGCCCGATGGCAAGGGCTCGTCGGGCGGGCAGGGTGCGTCGCTGGAAGTGAATGGCACGGTAGCGACTCCTTGGGTGGGTAAAACGGCGCGATCCAGAGGCTGAGGCCTTCAGGACTCCCGGCGCAGGGCGGGGAACAGGATCACGTCGCGGATGCTGGGACTGTCGGTCAGCAGCATCATGAGCCGATCGATACCGATACCGCAACCCCCGGTGGGTGGCATGCCGTATTCCAGCGCGCGCACAAAGTCGTGGTCAAAAAACATGGCTTCGTCGTCGCCACTGTCCTTGGCGGCCACCTGGGCGTGGAAGCGCGCGGCCTGGTCTTCGGCGTCGTTCAGTTCGCTGAAGCCGTTGCCGAATTCGCGGCCGGTGATGTACAGCTCGAAACGCTCGGTGACCTCTGGGCGCGTGTCATTGGCGCGCGCCAGTGGCGAGATTTCGGTGGGGTGCTCCATGATGAAGGTGGGCTGCCACAGCTTGTCTTCCACCGTTTCCTCAAAGTACAGCACTTGCAGGCTGGCCAGCGTGCGGGTCGAAAGTTTGTTCTTTTCTTCGCTCAGGCCCAGCTTTTTGAGTGCGCTAGTGAGCCAGGCGGCGTCGTCCACATGGGCGCCCGCTTCGGTGTACTGGAAAATCGCTTCGCGGATGGTCAGGCGGGCAAACGGCTGGCTCAGGTCCACATCGCGGCCGCCATAGCTCAGCTGCAGCGAGCCCGTGGCCTTCAGCGCCACTTCGCGGACCAGCGTCTCGGTAAAGTCCATCAGGTCCAGGTAGTTCCAGTACGCCGCGTAGAACTCCATCATGGTGAACTCGGGGTTGTGGCGCACCGAGATACCTTCATTGCGGTAGCTGCGGTTGATCTCGAACACGCGCTCGAAACCGCCGACGATCAGGCGCTTCAAGTACAGCTCGGGCGCGATGCGCAGGTACATCTCCTGCTCCAGCGCGTTGTGGTGTGTCACGAACGGCTTGGCGTTGGCGCCGCCCGGAATGGGGTGCAGCATGGGCGTTTCGACTTCGAGAAAGCCGTGGCTGACCATGAATTCGCGCAGGCCGCTCACGGCCTTGCTGCGCGCCACGAAGCGCTTGCGCGCATGTTCGTCGGTGATCAGGTCCACATAGCGCTGGCGGTACTTCTGCTCCTGGTCGGCCATGCCGTGGAACTTGTCGGGCAGCGGGCGCAGGCTCTTGGTGAGCAGGCGCAGGCTGGTCACCTTGACCGACAGCTCGCCGGTTTTGGTTTTCATCAGCGTGCCCTCGGCACCCACGATGTCGCCCAGGTCCCAGTGTTTGAAGGCGGCGTACAGGTCTTCCCCCACGGCATCGCGGGTCACATAAAGCTGAATGCGGCCGCCCACTTCACCCAGCGAGCCGTCCTGCACCGTGGCAAAACTGGCTTTGCCCATCACGCGCTTGAGCATCATGCGGCCGGCTACAGAGACGCTGACGGGCGTGGTTTCGAGGGATTCATTCGTGGCAGCGCCATGCTCCAGGTGCAACTGGGCAGCCCTGTGGCCAGGCTTGAAGTTGTTGGGGAAGGCAACGCCACCGCCAGTGGCCTGGGCCTCGCGCAGAGCACGGAGCTTTTCGCGGCGCTCGGCGATGAGCTGGTTTTCGTCCTGGGGAGGGGTCTGATCTGACATAGGGGCCGTCGTACGGTGGCGTGAATGTGGGGCTGGGCTCAGCCAAACCCCTGATTTTATCGACTACGCACCGTCTTTGGCCGCCGAGTGTCAGGATGGGCGGTTAATCCAAAGGATGGACACCGTGCGCGCAATGATCTTGAGGTCACCCCAGAGCGTGTGCGACTGCGCATATTCCGTGGCGTAGCGGAGCTTGACGGGAAGTATCTGCTCGACGTAAGTCTGCTCCGGGTCGGAGCTGTGGCCCAGCAGGCTGCTTTCGTCCCGGAACTCGATGGACGCCAGATCCGTGATGCCAGGACGCACGCTAAGGATGCGTTCGCGCACGGATTCGGGGTACATCGCCACATAGTTTGGCACTTCAGGCCGGGGGCCCACCACGCTCATGTCGCCCCGCAGCACGTTGATGAACTGCGGCAGCTCGTCTACCTTGGTACGCCGGAGCCAGCTGCCGGAGCGGGTGATTCGCGTGTCGGCGCCAATGGTGATGGCGGGACCGGCCTTTTCGGCGTGCGCATGCATGGTACGGAACTTGTAGATGCGAAACAGCCTCCCGTCGCGTCCCACCCGTGTCTGCCGGAAGAAGACCGTGCCCGGTGAGTCCCATCGCACCCAGATGGCGACCACTACCAGCACCGGCGCAAGCACCACAAGCGCGAAGCCCGCAAAAATCAAATCGAACAATCGTTTGGGCATCAGCCCAGCACATCATGCAGGGCACGGATCACACGGTCCTGGTCCGCGTCGGTCATCGCGGTGAACAGGGGGATGCTGATCATGGCTTGGTAAGCCGCCTCGGCCTGCGGGAACATGGTGGAGCTGAGCTGATACCGGTCGCGCCAGTACGGGTGCCGGTGCAACGGAACATAGTGCACGCTGGTGCCAATGCCCCTGTCGGACAGTGCTTGGATGACTTGGTCGCGCGTGATGGCAGTGCCTTCGCGCAACCGGATCACATACAGGTGCCAGGCATGCGTGTCGCCGTGGGGCGCGCTGGCCGGCAGGGTCAAAGGCAATGCTGCCAGTTGGGTGTTGTAGCGCGCTGCGAGGTATTGGCGGCGTGCCAAAAACTGCGGCAGGCGCGCCAGTTGCACCACCCCCATGGCTGCAGCTACGTCGGTCATGTTGTACTTGAAGCCGGGCGCCACCACTTCGTAGTACCACGCGGGCGTCTTGGATGTAAAGCGGTCAAACGCATCGCGGCTCATGCCATGCAGCCGCATGATGCGCATGCGCTCTGCCAGTGTCGGGTCGCGCGTGACGGCCATGCCGCCTTCGCCGGTGGTGATCGTCTTGTTGGCGTAGAAGCTGAACACCGTGACATCGGACTGCAGCTGGCCCACCAGATTGCCTTGCCATGTGGTTGGCAGTGCGTGGGCCGCGTCTTCAACGACCTTGAGGCCGTGTTCACGCGCAATGGCCAGAATGTCGTCCATCCGGCAAGCCAGCCCTGCATAGTGCACCGGCATGATGGCCTTGGTTCTTGGTGTGATCGCGGCGCGGATTTTTGCGGGGTCGATGTTCAGCGTCACCGGGTCCACATCTACCAGTACCGGGTCGGCGCCGAGGTAGCGCACCACCTCCACCGTCGCCGTGAAGGTGAGCGTGGGGGCGATGACTTCGTCTCCCGGGCCAATACCCAGCGCTTCGAGCGCAAGGTGCAAGCCCGCAGTGGCTGAGTTGACGGCAATGCTTTGCAGCCCTTGGCCGCCCAGATAGTCGGTGAATGCCTGCTCAAATTCTTTGGCCTTGGGGCCTGTTGTTACCCAGCCGGAGCGCATGGCTGTGCCCACCGCGGCAATCTCGGCGTCGCCAATGTCGGGGCGCGCGAAGGGTAAAAATGGTTGAGGAGTTTCAGGAGGCGGCATGCGTAGAGCGGGGGTCATGACGAGGTGATAGAACGCGTGTCAGGGGAGGGTCGGCGTCGCGCGCCCGATGGAGTGGTACTCCAATCCCAGTGCGTGCATGTCGCCAGGATCGAACAGGTTGCGTCCGTCAAAGACGATGGGCTCATGCAATGTGCGGGCGATTTGGGCAAAGTCCGGGCTGCGGAACTCTTTCCACTCCGTGACGATGATCACTGCGGTAGCGCCTTCCAGCGCTTCTGGGGCGCTGGTGGCGTAGCTCAACCCGGGGCGCGCACCCAGCGCCTGTCTAGCCCGCTCCATGGCGACGGGGTCATAGGCACAGACTTCTGCGCCCATGCGCAGCAATCTGTCGATGATTGTCAGGCTGGGCGCTTCGCGCATGTCATCGGTGCCAGGTTTGAAGGCCAGGCCCCACACTGCGAATCGCTTTCCACCCAGGTCGGTGCCAAATCGCTGAACGACCTTGTCGACCAGAACTCCCTTTTGCAATTCGTTCACGGTCTGCACCTCTTTCAGAACGCGCAGTGGGTGACCGGCTTCCTCCGCGGTGCGCAACAGTGCGTTCACGTCCTTTGGAAAGCAAGACCCCCCGTAGCCCGTGCCTGCGTAGAGAAAATGGGTGCCAATGCGGGGGTCAGTGCCGATGCCGGTGCGTACCTGTTCAATGTCCACCCCCAGTGTTTCTGCTAACAGCGCCAGCTCGTTCATGAAGCTGATGCGCGTGGCAAGCATGGCATTGGCGGCATATTTGGTGAACTCTGCGCTGCGAATGTCCATGGCGATCAGACGGTCCCGGTTGCGCATGAACGGTGCGTACAGGGCGCGCAGGCAGTCGGCAGCTTGCGTATCGTCGGTTCCGACAATCACCCGGTCGGGCCGCATGAAATCCTGAACGGCAGAACCTTCCTTCAGAAATTCTGGGTTGGCGGCCAGGGCGTAGGGTATGTGCAGCGATCTTGCGGCCAGTGTGGCGTCCACTGCCTTACGCACCTTGTCGGCCGTTCCGACCGGCACCGTGCTCTTCGTCACGATCAGTGTGTACTGCGTCATGTGCTGCGCCACGGATCGCGCTGCCGCCAGCACATGCTGGAGGTCGGCCGAGCCGTCCTCGCCTGAAGGGGTGCCCACGGCAATCATTTGAATCGTGCCATGTGCCACCGCATGCACCACGTCGGTGGTGAACGCCAGGCGCCCGCCGTTTGCATTGCGCGTCACGATCTCTGCCAAGCCGGGTTCATAGATGGGAATGTACCCGGCTTGAAGGGCGGCAATTCGGGTTGCGTCCTGGTCCAGGCACACCACGTGGTTGCCCATCTCTGCCAGGCAAGCCCCGGTGACGAGCCCCACGTAGCCGGTCCCGATAACTGTGATCTTCATAAAAATTGTCGCGCCATGCGTGCAGAGCGAAGGGTGAAAAGGGTGCGTGTCACAGCGGTTTAACGGCCCAGGTCAGGCGGTGCGTGCGCAAGAAAAAGCACGCGGTGGACGCCCCGTTGATGAGCGAAGGGGGCAATCGCCGGGCAATGGGTGGAGCCAATGTGATGCGGCGCGAGTGGATGCTAGCGTGCGGGAAGAGCGTGGTCAGCTCGCTCAATGGGATGCCTCTCACGTCCGCGTTGCGGGGGTTGTCGATGGTGAAGTCGTACACCAGCACACCACCACCGGGTGCGACCCATTTCCACATCGTATGCGCCAAGTCTTCGCGAAAAGGCTTGTCCAGCAATGAGCTGAACAGGGTGAACGCGAGAACCGCATCCTGGCTGTTTTTGGGAATTGCTGCGGTGTTGGCGTCCCCTTCCATGATCTGCACCTGTGACGGCAGTGACGCACGGGCCATGGCCGCTCTCTCGGGCATCAATTCGATCCCTGAGAGACAAGAGGGTGTGGCGCCCAGCCTGACCAGATCTTGCAGATTGCCACCGCTTCCGCAGCCAACCTCAAGAACCTGCCGATGCGCCAGGCTATCCCACCCGTGTTTTTGCCAGATATGACCCATCACGCGCACACGTTCTTGCTGCGCTTGAAGCGCCGCTGCGTTGGCATACAGGCTATAGCGCTGCGCGTCGGCGGCGCCATCGCGCCGGGCGTAGCGGGCCTTGATGACTTCGGTCTCTGGCGTGTTCATCGCGTGATTTTGGCAAAGGCAGACGAGGGAGCCTGCGCCCTCACAATGTCCCACAGCCCCCGCCACGTGCCCAGTCCATAGCCCACATGAAAGGCGGCGATCACGGCAGGAAGGCGTGCTACCAGGCGCCAATTGTTTGCAGACCGGGCAGCAGACACTGTTGCAGCAGTGAGATAGAGCGCGTATGCCACTACAAGCGCAGCCAGGGGCCAGACTGACCACCATGCAGCCACTGCGCTACCGACAGCGGTCGCCACAAACAGCGCGGGCACCAGTTGGCGTAGGGAGCCAGGCTGTCCGTGCTTTCGCATCACAAAGGGCCGCCAGTAGCCGTATTGGCGTTGCTGGGCAAACAGATGCCCGAGCGAGTTGCGGGGCTGGTAGCTGGAGCGGATCAGCGGGCTTTGCCAGATTCTGCCGCCGCCCAGGCGCAGCCGCAGGTTGTGCTCGTCATCCTGGTTGCGGACCAGGGACTCGTCAAACAGGCCAAATCGGTCAAACGTGCCGCGCGGCCAGCAGCCCAGGTACACGGTATCCACTGCACCGTCGTATTGGGTGTCTCGCGACAGCGCTCCACCCACCACCCAGCGGTTCTGGAACGCCGCTGCAATGGCGGACCCCGTGGGGCCAGTGCCCACGGCGACCCAGGGGCCGCCCACATTGTCGGCACCGGTGTGTTCAAGAGCGTGAATGCACTGGGCCAGATAGTCGGGCGCAAACTGGCTGTGTACATCCAGCCGGGCGATGACAGAGCCTTGGGCTTTGGCGATGCAAGCGTTCAGCCCCGTTGAAACGATGCGATCCGGGTTGTCGATGGTCACCAGTCTGGGGTCCGCCGCACAGCGCTGAGCCAGGCACTCGCGGGTTCCGTCGTCGCTGCTGCCATCGGCAATGAGCACTTCCATGCACCAGCCTGCGGGCAGCACCTGCTGGAGCACCGAGTCGCAAAATGCGTCGATGTGATGGCGTTCGTTGCGGCAGGGCACGATGACACTGATCAAGGGGGTCAAGTGAGTGGTTCCTGTAGCGTTGGGTGCGAGCTCAATGGACATTCGGCCTGTTCAGCGCGTCAGCGCGCGTTCTTTAACCGCTGATACAGCGCATGCATGCGATCCATCTGAACAGAGCGGTCTCCATCACTGGCAATCCGGGACGCATTCTGCATGCCCACTTGCTCTGCCAGACCGTCGGTGGTGATCAACTTTTTCAAAATGTCGGCCAGCGCACGCGGGTCGCGCGGCGGCACCAGCCATTGTCTGTCGATCCAGTGTGCATTGGCCTGAAGCCGCGTTGCCACCACAGCCAGACCACTGGCCATGCTTTCGAGCATGGCGACCGAAGTGGCATCGCTGGTTGGCACCGAGACGGATACCTTGGCGTTGGACAGTACCCGGGCCATTCCCGCATCGTCCAGGCGGCCATGAAAAACAACGCTCTCCTCCACACCGGAAGACCGAGCCAGATTGCGCAAGGCCTGCTCCATGGACCCGCCGCCCAGCAGATGCAGTCGCACGTCCAGCGGCGCAAGCCGTGTGCGCAGCAAGGCCACAGCGCCCACGATGGTGTCGATGTTGTAGTTGGCCTCCCAGGCGCGCAGGCTAACCAGATCAACCCCGGGTTTTTGGGCCCAGGGCGTTGGGCAAAACCGCGCCCTGTCCACGCCCCAGTGAATCTCATGAACCGGGCAACGCGGATGAAAGTGTTGAGCGGCGGTCACCAGGCTGCCGGAATCGCCCGTGATGAGGTCTGCCTGGCGCAGAATCCAGCCCGTCAACCACCGCATCCACGGGTTGGCCTGGGCGGTAACCAGCAGGTCGCTGCCCCAGGCGGTCATCACCAGAGGATGGCGCCCGCACCGCGCCGCAAGGTAGCCGTAGGACGTGATGTAGTGGGCGTGGAGAATGTCTGGTGCCAACGCGGCAACATGCCTGCGGGCCTCGCCCACACGCAACAGCCACTGCGCAGACCGCCTGACGGGCGTGAGCTCCTTGACCACCACACCGTCGATGACTGCAGGGCGTGCAGTGATCACGGACACGCGGTAATTCCGCGCCAGCATCTCGCGCGCCCAGCGCTGGACATGGGGGCTGGTGGCATCGCCCAGCAGGCAAAGGTGGAGGGGCGTATCAGAGTCGGTCGGCATCAGTCAGCGTTTGAAGTGGAGGCGGGTGGGGCAACGGGTGCGCCGGCCCAGGCTTCGTAGTGCATGCGCAACTCGGGGTGGCGTGCGAGTAGATTCATGTCTTTGGCCCGAACATCACCCACCTGGCGTGCAGGAGAGCCTGCCATGACGGCAAAGTCCGGGACGTCGCCGCGCAACTGCGTGTAGGCGCATACCACCGCTCCTTTCCCCACGCGGGTGCCAGCCTCAATCAGGCTGTGGGGGCCGATGAAGCTGTAGGCTCCGATCTGGATGGGCGCGCTGATGTATCCCGGCTTTTCGCCTGTGTGGTGAACATAGTTGCGCCCTAGCAGGCGTATGGAGCGGTGCGAGCTATGGGTCACGATGCTGACGAAGTTGGTGATCTGCACCCCTTCGCCAATCTGCAGCCCTGCGGTGGCGTCGATGAAGTTGAACTGACCTATGAACACATGGTCCGCCAGCTGCAGACCGTCAACACCCTCAATGCAGGTGCTCGCAGCGATGCGCGTATTGGGCAGGCGCTGCCCGAGGTGGTTGCGCTCGCCAAACACCATGCGATAGAACAGCAGCTGCCAGAGGCGGCGTCGCCAGCGATTAAGCAAGGCTCTCATGGGGAATGTCCTTCCAGTTCGCCAGTGCCCAGAAATAGTAGGCAAAGTAAGCCAGCATGCTGGCGGATACGCCCCAGCCGGCTCCAGCCAAGCCACCCAGAAAAAGCCCAGATAAAAGTCCGGCAAAGAACACGAACTGTCCGATCAATGCCAACCGCAGAGCCCACGCCTGGGCGCGCCACGCCATCGTCACAACGGCAAGGGGAGATGCAATGAAGTGCAGCGCAATGTACAGGGCCGTTGCGCGGGCCAGCATGCCCGCTTCTGTCCATCGTTCACCAAAAGCCCATGCAAAAAGACCAGGGCCCCAAAACAGGAGGACGATGGCCAAGGGGCACGCCAAGCCAGCCAGCACCACCATGGTCTTGCGTACCAGCGCGCGGGCCTCGCTCGCACTCTGCGCTTTCAGGAGGTTGGGGTATAGGGTTTGTGACAGCGCGCCACCGATCAATGTGGCGGGTGCTTTCAGATAGCGCAGCGCCAACGCCCAAAATCCTGCGGCTGCGTCGCCCGTCCATGCAGCGATCAGCACCAGGGTCAGGGTGTCTTGCAAGGCCCCCATGAAGGCGTGGGGGGTGTTGAGCCAGGGAAAGTCTCGATGGCGTTGGGCCATGGCTTTGAGATCTGCCATCGGCTGGTGCCATACCGCCCTCCAGCCCCCGGCCGGGGCGGGGCGGGCCAGGATACATCCTGCTCCCAACGTTGCCGCCATCGCTCCCAGCACCAGCCCGATGGGTCCGGTCGTGAGCGCGCCCAGCAGCAGCTGCAGGATGGCCCCGCCTCCGTGCTGAACAAGCCGTGCTGCAGACAGCAGTCCGAAACGCCGAGACCGTGTGGCCCACATCGTGAGCCACTGCACCGCTCCACCCGCCAGCACAGCGCAGGGCAGGGCCCAGGCGAGTGGCAACTCGTATCCCCAGTGCAGCACCATGCCGACGGCGGCAGATGCTGCAGTCACTGCCAGCAATATGCGCGCGCACAGCGCCATCAGATGGGCGGCGCGTGGCTCGGAGGCTTCCAGCGGTAGCGCGAACTCGTAGCGGGCGCAACCCACCACCGCCATGTTGGTGGCGACCGCCCACAGGAGCGCAAATTGCCCAAAATCCTCCGGCGCATACGTGCGTGTAAGCGCGGGGCCCAGCGCCAGAGGGATAGCGTGAGCGGCCGCACTGCCCGTCAGCAGGGTCAGCGTGGCCCGCAGCATGCCGGGGTTCATGTGGGTGCGTGGGGCTCGGGGTGGTAGCCCGGCACCAGTTGTTGCAGCAGCGCGGTGATGGCGGTGCGATTGCCATCGTTGACAGCGTCTTTCAGTGCATTGAGCTGGTGTTGTAGCTCATGCCATGGAAGGTATTCTTCGCGGGCCCGCAGTATGCGAGGGTGATCGGTCGGCAATGGGTTGTCTCCAATCAAGAGCTCCTCAAAAAGCTTCTCGCCCGGGCGCAGGCCCGTGAAGACGATCTCGATGTCGCCTTCAGGATGTTCTTCATCGCGCAGGGTCAGTCCAGACAGGCCCACCATGCGCCGGGCCAGATCCAGGATTTGAAGCGGCTCCCCCATGTCCAGCAAAAACACATCGCCGCCTTCGGCCATGGCCCCAGCCTGAAGTACGAGTTGGGCCGCTTCTGCAATGGTCATGAAGTAGCGGGTGACATCCGGGTGGGTCACGGTGACGGGGCCGCCCGCCGCGATCTGGCGGCGAAACAGGGGTATCACGCTGCCACTAGAGCCCAGCACGTTGCCAAAGCGCACCATCGACAGCCGTGTTGGACACTTCGGGTGGCGAGGCTGGTGGCTTTCACCAACCGGCGTGGGCATAGATGCCGCAATGGCTTGCAGCACCATTTCAGCCACCCGCTTGGTGGCGCCCATGATGTTGGTGGGCCGCACGGCCTTGTCGGTGGAGATCAGCACGAAATGCTTTGCCCCGTGCTCGATGGCAATACGCACCATGTTGAAGGTGCCAAACACGTTGTTCAGAATGCCCTCACCCGCGTTGGCTTCCACCATCGGCACATGCTTGTATGCGGCTGTGTGGTAGACGGACGCGGGCTGGTATTGCTGAAAAATGTCTTCCATGCGTTTGGCATCTGTCACGCTGGCAAGCAGTGGGACCAGATCGCATTGATGTTCGCCTTGCTGCGCCAGAGATTGCAGCTCGTGGTGAATGGTGTAGAGCGCATATTCGCTGTGATCGACCAGCAACAGTTGCGAGGGCCCCTCGCGTACGATCTGTCGACACAACTCGCTGCCGATACTTCCTCCAGCCCCTGTCACCAGTACCACTGTGTCCGACAGGTTTTTGCCCAGCAATCCGGGGTTGGGGGCTACCGGCTCGCGTCCCAGCAGGTCTTCGATCTCCAGGTCCTGAAAATCGGTGAGGGTCACTCGTCCGCTGGCAAGGTCTGACAGGCCCGGTAGCGTGCGGATGCGTACAGGCAGGGCGCGCAGGCTTTCGATGATCTCCCTCCTGCGCTGGCGTGTGGTGCTGGGAAGGGCCAGCAAAACGTCAGTGATGGAGAGGCGGCGCACGACATCGGGTAAAGCCTGCGTCGCATACACCCGAACGCCATTGATGCTGCGTCCGATCTTGGATACGTCGTCGTCGATGAAGCCTTTGAGTTCGTATTGGCGAATGCTCCCCAGTCCCGCAGCGGTCTGGGCGCCTGCACTGCCGGCACCATAGATCAACAGCCTATACGGTGCATTGCGGTTTCGCCCTGCCAGTGCCAGCCAGCCCAACGCGCGGCTGGCACCTACCAACAGCATGAACAGCAAGGGCTGCAAGATGCCGACACTGCGAGGCACCCCTTCCCACTGCGCAGTGAACAAGCACACCATCAGCAATGCACCGTAGAAGGCGACGGCCTTGCCCGTCGTGATCAGTGCGGTGAGCCCGGTGTAGCGAAAGATGGCGCGATACAGCCCCAGCTTTGCAAAAATGGGAAAAGCCAGGGCGGGTGCCAGCGCATACGCAAGCCACTGCAAGCCGTTCGGCCAATGGGGCGTCTCCAGACGCAGCGTGAAGGCAAGCCACATCGCGACGAGTCCCATGCACACGTCCATCGCTACGACGACCAGGCGTTTTGCCGCGCGCGACCAACCCAAAATGCGACTCAGCATAGGGCTTTGCAACGGCTGTGAAGTAGGTACTGAACGATGGGCTTGCTCATGCTGAGGGAGCAATCCCCGTCCGCTCCAGCACGTCGCCCACCAGCTCAAGCCGCACCAGGGGGTTGTCCAGCTCCATCAGGCGTTG
This sequence comes from Acidovorax sp., assembly GCF_046314175.1. Classification (GTDB taxonomy): domain Bacteria; phylum Pseudomonadota; class Gammaproteobacteria; order Burkholderiales; family Burkholderiaceae_C; genus Acidovorax. The sequence continues at coordinate 39,349 of NZ_JBKBXG010000039.1, forward strand.
CTTGAGTTCAAGGGGCACCGGCAGCAGTTCGCACCATCGGTTGGCGACCCAGCCGCAGTCGTCGAGCTGTGCTGCGGTGGGTTCTGGCGCAATGTGGGCATCCGGGTCACGCTGGCGCAGTGTGTGCAGTACCTGCGCCAATGCGGTGGCGGTATTCTTCAGGTCGGCGGGAATGGGGACCGTCAGATCCTCGTCGAGGTGCCCCACATCGGCAATCCACAGCCCATGCGGCAGGTGGCTGCGCTGGGCGATGCGAAAGCGCCGGCTGCCGCGGCACAGCAGCGTGATCAGGCCGGGCTGGGGGGTGTCAAGCTGTTCGATGACGGCCAGGGTGCCGACGTCGTTGAACTGTTCGTCTGGTGCCCCCGCCTTGCGCACTTCACGGCCTTGGGTCAGTGCTACGACGCCGAAGGGCGCGCCTGCCTGGTGGCATTTGCGCACCATGTCGAGGTAGCGCACCTCAAACACGCGCAGCGCCAGCAGGCCGCCGGGGAACAGCACGGAGCCGAGGGGAAAAAGAGGCAGGGATGACAGGGTGAGGGGTTGTGTCATGAAGAGTGCGATGCCTTGGCCCGCTATCATCCCACGACGTAGCCCGCTTTCGCAGCGCCCCTCTTGCTTTTGTCACATCCATGCTCTACCAGATCGCCTCATTCCTGCTTGACGTTATCGGTGGCCTGCTCACGGGGGCATGTCTTTTGCGTCTGTACATGCAGTGGCAGCGTATCTCGTTTTCAAACCCCATTGGCGGGCTGGTTTTTGCGTTGACGGACTGGCTGATCCTGCCGCTGCGCCGGGTGATTCGGCCCGTGGGGCGGTGGGATATGTCGAGCCTTGTGGCCGCCATGTTGTTGCAACTCGCGCAGTATTTTTTGCTGACGCTGCTGTTAGGTGCCGCGTCCGCATGGGCCTGGTTGCCGTGGTTGGCTTTGTTTGGCCTGGCGCGTGTCGCGGTGTCTGGACTGATCGGTTTGCTGATCGTCTACGCCGTGATGTCGTGGGTTCAGGCGCGGTCGCCACTGGCTGATGTGATTGCCCGACTGTGCGAGCCCATCCTGCGGCCGTTTCGCCGCATCATTCCTCTGGTGGGGGGCTTTGACCTGTCACCGCTGGCGGTGCTGGTCTTGCTGCAGGTCGCGATGATTGTGCTGGGCCACTTGCAGGCCAGCGTCATGCGTTGACTTCAGAATATCAGTCAAATTGGCCTCTAGCGCTTATCCAATAAGCGCTAACAGCTATCAAAATCGTAGTGTTTAGTGCCGGTTTGACCAATGCCGCTTGGGATGGATGTTGGTCGCGCGGCAGCTTGGTTTACATCACCGCGTCGGCTGGCAGGCGTTGCAGCATGGCCAGGCTGCTCGCTACCGTATTGCGCAGCTCTCGGCGATCGCAGATGAAGTCCACGGCGCCCTTGGTCTGCAAGAACTCGGCACGCTGAAACCCCTCTGGCAGCGTCACGCGCACGGTGGATTCGATCACGCGGGGGCCCGCAAAGCCGATCAGCGCCTTGGGCTCGGCAATCACGATGTCACCCACAAACGCAAAGCCGGCGCTCACGCCGCCCATGGTGGGGTCGGTGAGCACGCTGATGTAGGGCAGGCCTTTCTTAGCCAGGCGGGTCAGCGCTGCGTTGGTTTTTGCCATCTGCATCAGGGACAGCAGGCCTTCCTGCATGCGTGCGCCGCCGGTGGCGGTAAAGCAGATGAAGGGCACCTTCTGTTCGATGGCGGTTTCGACGCCGCGCACAAAGCGCTCGCCGACCACGGAGCCCATGGAGCCGCCCATGAAATCAAATTCAAAACATGCTGCCACCACGTTGATGCTCTTGACCGCACCGCCCATGACGATCAGGGCATCGGTCTCGCCGGTGTTTTCCAGCGCTTCCTTCAGGCGTTCGGGGTATTTGCGGCTGTCCTTGAACTTGAGGGCGTCTACCGGCAGCACTTCCTGGCCAATTTCGTAACGGCCTTCAGCGTCCAGAAACGAATCCAGCCGTGCCCGCGCGCCAATGCGGTGGTGGTGGCTGCAGGTGGGGCACACATTCTGGTTGTGCTCCAGATCTGCCTTGTAGAGCACCGTTTCGCAGCTCGGGCACTTGATCCACAGCCCTTCGGGCACCTGGCGGCGCTCGGTGGGGTCGGTTTGCTGGATTTTGGCGGGCAGAAGTTTTTCGAGCCAGGACATGGTGGTTTCCTCTCAGTGGCGCGGCTTGCTTGCGTGCGGGTAACCGTTCGCGGGCAGGCCGGGTGTGAAATCTGTTGGCGCACCCCGGAGGGCGCGCCGGACTGCATTATGCGTCGAGTGCCTTGCGGATACCGCGCAGGAAGTCGATCGTGATGGGCACCACTTTAGCGTGCTCCTGGTCTTCGATGAGCTGGATGATGCGGCTGCCGATGACCACCGCATCGGCCACCTTGCCGATCGCTTGCGCGGTGGCCGCGTCGCGGATGCCAAACCCCACACCCACAGGGATGTGCACATGCTGGCGGATGCGGGGCAGCATCTGTTCCACCGCAGAGGTGTCGAGAATGCCCGACCCGGTCACGCCTTTGAGCGACACGTAGTACACATAGCCGCTGGCCACGCGTGCCACCTGGGCCATCCGGTCATCGGTGCTGGTGGGTGCCAGCAGGAAGATCAGGTCCATGCCGTGCTCGCGCAGGTTGGCGGCAAAGGCTTCGCATTCTTCCGGTGGGTAGTCCACGATGAGCACACCATCCACACCGGCCGCAGCGGCGTCGCGCACAAAGGCGCCTTCGCTGTGAATCTGGTCGTAGCGCTCCACCGGGTTGGCATAGCCCATCAGCACAACGGGCGTGGTGCTGTTGCGCTTGCGGAAGTCGCGCACGTGGTCCAACACCTGCACCATGCCGACGCCCAGCCCCAAGGCCTTTTCGCCCGCTTTCTGAATCACGGGGCCATCGGCCATGGGGTCGGAGAAAGGCACGCCCAGCTCGATGATGTCGGCGCCCGCGTCCACCATGCCGTGCATGAGGGCGGGGGTGATGTCGGCAAACGGAAAACCGGCAGTCACATAAGGAATCAGCGCCTTGCGGCCCTGGGCCTTGAGGGCCGAGAAGGTGGATTCGATGCGGCTCATTTGACCACCTTGATGGATTGCTCTCCGCCTTTGACGGACTGCCCCTGGCAGCTCGGGCGGCAGTAAAAGTCGGCGCCGCTCAGGTCGGCCACGGTGCCGATGTCCTTGTCGCCACGGCCGGAGAGGTTGACAAGAATGGACTGGTCTGCACGCATGGTCTTGGCGAGCTTCATGGCGTAGGCCACAGCGTGGCTGGATTCGAGGGCCGGGATGATGCCCTCCGTACGGCACAGGTAGTGGAACGCGTCGAGCGCTTCCTTGTCGGTGATGCCGACATATTCAGCACGTCCGATCTCTTGCAACCAAGCGTGCTCCGGCCCCACGCCGGGGTAGTCCAGGCCCGCGCTGATGCTGTGCGTTTCGGTGATCTGGCCGTTGGTGTCCTGCAGGATGAAGGTGCGGTTGCCATGCAGCACGCCCGCGCTGCCTTTTTGCAAGGACGCCGAGTGTTTGCCCGACTCCAGCCCTTCGCCCGCAGCTTCCACACCGATCAGGCGCGTTTTTTCGAACGGAATGTAGGGGTGGAAGATGCCCATGGCATTGCTGCCACCACCTACGCAGGCAATGACTGCGTCAGGCTGCTGGCCCAGCACCTTCTGCTCGGCCAGCATGGGGGGCAGTTGCTCGATGCACTCCTTGCCAATCACGCTCTGGAAGTCGCGCACCATCATCGGGTAGGGGTGCGGGCCCGCCACCGTACCGATGATGTAGAACGTGTTGTCCACATTGGCCACCCAGTCGCGCATGGCTTCGTTGAGGGCATCCTTCAGCGTCTTGCTGCCGCTGTCGACTGGCACCACGGTGGCACCGAGCAGTTTCATGCGGTACACGTTGGGGCTTTGCCGCTTGACGTCTTCTGAGCCCATGTACACCACGCATTCCAGCCCATAGCGTGCGCAGATAGTGGCCGTGGCCACGCCGTGCTGGCCAGCGCCAGTCTCGGCAATCACGCGGGGCTTGCCCATGCGTTTGGCCAGCATGGCCTGGCCGATCACGTTGTTGATCTTGTGGGCGCCGGTGTGGTTGAGGTCTTCGCGCTTGAGGTAAATCTGCGCGCCGCCCATCTCGCGGCTGGTGCGTGCCGCGTGGTACACGGGCGAGGGGCGGCCGACAAAGTGCTTGAGCTCGTAGTTGAACTCTGCCAAAAACGCGGGGTCGTGCTGGTAGCGAGCGTATGCGTCGCGCAGCTCCTGGATGGCGTGAGTCAGGGTCTCACTGACAAAACTGCCACCGTAAGAGCCGAAGTGGCCTGACGAATCAGGTTGCTGATAGGAATTCATGAGGATTCTTTGCAAGTTGTGCATCGGCCGCACGCACGGCGGCTACGAAGCGTTGAATTTTTTCGGCGTCCTTGATGCCCTTGATGGGTTTGCCATCAGGGCCATCGGCCTCGACGCCGGAGCTGACATCAACCGCCAGCGTGTGGCAACGCGGGCGGACTTGCAAAATGCCATCGATCACGTTTGCAGGCGTGAGTCCACCAGACAAAACGAGGTGAGAGTCGACGCTTGGTGGAAGGAGTGACCAATTGAAAGCCTTACCGCCTCCGCCAAATCCTTCGACGTGGGCGTCGAGCAGGATGGCCTGGGCGTGGGAGTAATCGAAGGAGTATTTTACGAGGTCAAACTGGGCCGCACCGTCATCAAGGGGAATACGTGCTGCTCGCAGATACGCGCGCGCACCGCCACCGGTGGCGTCCAGACAGTCCTGGGGTGACTCATCGCCATGAAATTGGATGATAGCGCCTGGTAAAAAAGCGCTGGCAGCTATCACATTCATAGCGGTTTCGTTCACAACGAGCAAGACGGGTGTGACAAACGGCGGAAGGCGCTTTGCCAGCTGAGCAGCGCGCTCGGGCGTGACCGCACGTGGACTGGGTGCGTACAGCACGAATCCGACCGCATCGGCGCCCGCCGCCACGGCGGCGTCCACGTCCTCTTCGCGGGTCAGGCCGCAGATCTTGATGCGGGTGCGCGATGGGGGGAGCGTAAGGGCGGTTTGATTTGCTTTCATGGCAGCCAATCATACGCAGCCGTGCGCTGGGGCAGGCCCCAGGTGGCGTCGTAGACCGGGCCTTGAAAATACAGTCCATCCGGAGAAAACGTTGGCGCCGCGACTTTGCGGGACCTGGCCTCCAGCACCTGCTGCACCCATTGGGGCGGCTGGTCACCCTGGCCCACGGCAATCAGGCAGCCCATGATGTTGCGGATCATGTGGTGCAGGAAAGCGTTGGCTTCAAACTCAAAACGCCAATAGCAGGGGCTCCAGCCCAATTCGGGGTGGGGGGCGCTCAAGCCGCGACGCGAGATGTCGATGCGCCGCAGTGTCTTGATGGGCGACTTGGCCTGGCAGGCAGACGCGCGAAATGAGGTGAAGTCATGTTCGCCCAGAAGGTGGTCTGCCGCGCGCCGCATGGCGTCATGGTCCAAGGGGCGGAACACCCAGCCTACACGCCCCGCATCCACACTGGGTCGCACGGGCGATTGCAGCAGCACATAGGCATAACGCCGCGCCACGGCGCTGGCACGGGCATGAAAACTGTCGGGCACGGGTTGCGCCCACTGCACCGCAATGTCGGTGGGTAAAAACGTGTTGGTTCCGCGCACCCAAGAGGATGCGGGGCGATCCAGGGGTGTGTCGAAGTGCACCACCTGCATCAGACCATGCACTCCGGCATCGGTGCGGCCTGCGCACAAGGTGCTGACGGGGTGCGTAGCAAAGCGGCCCAGGGCCGCTTCGAGTTTGTCTTGGATGGTGTTGCCGGACAGCTGGCTTTGCCAGCCGCTATAGGCCTGCCCGTTGTAGCTGACACCCAGCGCCACCCGTGTCATCGGTTGGCCTGGAGGGTGAGCGGGTGAAGAAGAGGCAGGCGAGGCTGCTGCATCAACCCAGTTCAGCCAGCATGCGCTGAGCGCGCGTCTTGAGCGCGCCGCTGGACTCTGCAACCACTTCTTCGATCAGGGTGCGGGCGCCGTCCGTGTCGCCAATGGCGTTGAACTCCTCGGCCAACGCCAGCTTGGTGGCCAGCGGGTCGTCTTGCGCCGCTGCAGAGCCGTCGTCTGCGAAATCAGATGCTGCATCCGCTGGCACTGGTGCCTTGGCTGCAGGCGCGGCCATGGGTTTGGTCGGTGCGTTCAGGTCCAGAGACAGCTCGCCCAGGTCAAATTCCATGGGGCCGGAGTCCTGGGCGTCGCCTGACAAGGGCATGGGGCCCGAAGGCGCCATGCTCAGATCATCGGTTGGGAAGTCCAGATTAGCCACCGGTGGCGGCGCCATCATGGGGCTGGGTGCCGTGTCTTGCGCGTTCCACGGAGTGGGCGCGGACGCCTGCGGCAGGTCGGGCAGGTCCAGTTCTGGGCGCAGTGTCTGAGGCTCGTCGGCGTCATCTGCTGCGCGGCGGGTACTGGCAGCGGCTGCCGCTGCGGCTGCGAAACCGCCGGGTGCTGCAGGGGGCGCGTCCGTCAAGGCGTCGTCAGGCAGGTCCAGATCCAGATCCAGGTCAAGATCGGGCGGCAAAGTGGCCGCAGTGCCTGCGCCCGCACCTGTGAAGGTGCTGGGGAAGCCGCCTGGTGGCAACGATGGGGATTCGTCTTCGCCCAAACCGGGGCGACCACCGGGCTGGTACAGGCGGTTGTCGGGGTCCAGGTCGCGCCCGAGTTCGGCAATACGTGCCCAGTCAGGGCCTTCGCCCTGGGTGAGCTTGAACACGTCGCCAGCCACGGCCTCCAGGGCCTTGCGGTCCTGGCGCTTGGCGTAGATCTCGCCCAGCTTCACGTGTACGGAGACACGTCCGGGGTTGTGGCGAATGGCTTCCTTCAGGATTTCTTCAGCCTGCAGGTCACGGCCATAGGCCAAGTACACATCGGCCTCGGCCACGGGGTCAACATCGCCGCCGGCATCCAGCTGGCTGGGGGAGTACGCCATCGACGAACCGGTGGTCATCTCGCTGTTGGCCGTGTCCACGCGCTGGCCGCCGCTGGCGCCGAAGAACGAATCGGGCTGAATGCGGCTTTCCAAGAACGAGCTGTCCACGCCACCATTTTGGCGACGGCGCTGGACCACGCGGTAGGCGCCATAGCCCAGCAACAGGGCAAGCAGCCCGCCACCGGCAAGCGGCAACACGGGGTCGTCCATCAGGCCCGCAAGGAACCCAGGCTCTTCTGCCGGGGCCGGTGCGGGTGCTGGCACAGGCATAGGAGCTGGTGCTTCGGCTGGTGCGGAGGCGGGTTCGGAAGCGGCTTCAGCAGGCACGGCGGCATCGGTGGGCGCACTGGCGGCAGCCGCCTCTGATGCGGGAGCTTCCGGCACTGCGGGCGTTGCTGGCACGGTGGGCGTTTGCACGGCCACGCCACCTGCAGCACTGGCTGCGCCTACAGCAGCAGGAGCTGCGCCGCCGGACGGCGCCGATGCAGTGCCCAGCTTGTTCAGGTCGGTGATGTTTTTGGACAGCTCGGCCATCCGCGTCGCCGCTTCGGCGGCTTGCTTGTCCTTGGCGACCTGGTCTTCGGCGGCCTTTTGGCCAGCCACAGAGCCCTTGGACAACGTTAGTTTGTCTGGCGCGGTCGTGGCGGGTTTCCTGTCCTCCACCCGGGTTTGCACCGTGCCGGTGGCTGAGCGCTGTGCGGCTGCCACCTCGGTAGATGGAGCAGCACCAGCGAGCTTGCGACGGAATTCGTTGAAATCGCGTGCCTGGGCCGCCAGAATCTGGCGCGCTTCTGGTGCAGGTGTGGCTTGCGCAGCAGCCTGGTCTGGCATCTGCAGCACGGCGCCCGCCTTCAGGCGGTTGACGTTTCCTTGGATGAAGGCATCGGGGTTGGCGCGCATCATGGCAACCAGCATCTGGTCGAGAGACACGCTGGCAGGGCGATAGGCGTTGGCAATACGGCCTGCTGTATCACCCGCTGCCACTGTCACCCCATCGGCGGGTACTGTGCGCGGGGCCGCTGCCGGACGGGGCGCTGCCGGTGCCGCCGCCACGTCGCTGCTGCGCGGCGCAGCAGGTGCGCGCACTGCTGCGCTTTGTTGTGCTGGCGGAGATGAAATCTGCGGCGATGCTGTAACCGCGGGTGCCTGGCGGCGCAGCGTTGGCGGGTCAAACAGCATGGTGTAGCTGCGCACGATGCGGCCCGTACCCCAGTTGGCGTCCAGCACCAAGTCGAGGAAGGGCTCATTGACGGGGCGATCGCTCGACAGGCGCAGTACAGCGGTGCCGTCGGGGCGGCGCTGCAGTTGGATCTGCAAATTGTTCATCGTCGGCGTGAACTCCATGCCCTGCGCACGGAAGACTTCCGGAGATGCGGTGGTCGCCCGCAGGGTGTCGGCCTCGGCCGGGGTGATCTGGGGGAGGTCGATCTCGGCGCGCAAGGGCTCGCCCAAAGCAGATTGCACCGTGATGCGACCCAGGGCCAAAGCGGCTGCGTCTCCAGCGTAAAAGCCTGCGGACGCAACGGCCGCAGCCGCCAGGACAGAAAATTTCCAACGATGCATGTTTGCCAACAGATTAGGTTTTTTTGCGGCTCGGACGAGCGGTGCTTTTTTTCTCATGGTCTGGTCCCGCCCCGGCGCGTGAAAATATGTAAAAAGCACCATAGCATCAATGTTTTGCACTGACAAGCTGAGGTGGCGCCGAAGCTTTGCGCGGGGTGCTGACGCCCCAACTTGGGGCATATACATGTTGCCAATTGCCAACGACCCGTAACCGGGTGTGTCCAGACGTTGGTTGCA
>NZ_JBKBXG010000040.1:0-47769 GCF_046314175.1 Acidovorax sp.
TTTCACTCCCCCCTCTCCCCGGCCCTCTCCCACCAGGGGAGAGGGAGTGAGGGGCGATCTGAGATGTGTGAAAAATCGAGCCAAATTGGCCTCTATCGCTTATCCAGTAAGCGCTAGCAGCTATTGAAAATATAGCTGCTAGCGGCATCGCACCGTATTCAACCCCTTGGAGCCTCCATGCCAAGACCCGTCACCCTCTTCACCGGCCAGTGGGCCGACCTGCCACTGGCAGAACTCGCGCCGCTGGCGAAAAGCATGGGCTACGACGGCCTGGAGCTGGCGTGCTGGGGCGACCATTTCAATGTGCAGGAGGCGCTGGCGTCGCCCCAGTACGTCAAAGACAAACATGCACTGCTGGCCCAGCACGGCCTGCAATGTTTTGCCATCGGCAACCACCTGGTGGGCCAGGCCGTGTGCGACCTGATCGACGAGCGCCACCAGTCCATCCTGCCGCCGCATGTGTGGGGCAACGGCGAGCCCGAGGGCGTGCGCCAGCGGGCCGCGAGCGAGCTGGCCGACACGGCGCGCGCTGCCGCGAAGTTTGGCGTGAAGACGGTGACGGGCTTCACCGGCTCGTCGGTGTGGCATTCGATCTATGCCTTTCCGCCCACCACGCAGGCGTACTGGGACAAGGGCTTTGCCGATTTTGCGAAGCGCTTCGGCCCCATCCTGGATGTGTTCGAAGCGCACGACATCAACTTTGCACTCGAAGTGCACCCCACTGAAATCGCGTTCGACATTGCTTCGGCTGAGCGCGCGATTGCGGCGGTGGGCGGCAATACGCGCTTCGGCTTCAACTACGACCCGAGCCACCTGGCCTACCAGGGCGTGGACTACGTCAAGTTCATCCGCCAGTTTGGCAATCGCATCTACAACGCCCACATGAAGGACGTTTGGTGGGGCAAGGGCGACGGCACGGTGGGCGTGTTTGGCGGGCACACCAGCTTTGGAGATGCGCGGCGCAATTGGGACTTTCGCAGCGTGGGGCGCGGGATGATCGATTTCGAATCCATCATCGTTGTGCTCAACGACATTGGGTACCAGGGCCCGCTGTCGGTGGAGTGGGAAGACAGCCGCATGGACCGCGTGCACGGCGCCACGGAGAGCGCGGCGTTTTGCAAGCGGCTGGATTTCAAGCCCGCCGCTGGCGCGTTCGACGCCGTCTTTGCGCGGGACAAGCAGGCCTAGCCGCACTCCTGCATAAAACCGACAACAACAACACACAAGCCAGCAAAGGCGTTTCGTATGTCCAGTCCCAAAAAGCTCCGCTACGCCATGGTGGGCGGCGGCCATGGTGCCTTCATCGGCGCAGTGCACCGCAAGGCGATGGCGCTGGATGGCCAGTTTGAACTGGTGGCGGGCGCACTCTCGTCATCGCCCGAACGTGCCCGCGCATCCGGCGCCGAGCTGGGCCTGGCGGCTGACCGCAACCACGGCAGCTGGCAAGACCTGCTGGCCGACGAACTGCGCCGCAGCCCTGACGAGCGCATCGACCTGGTGAGCATCGTCACCCCCAACCATGTGCACCACCCGGTGGCGCTGGCGTTTGTGCAGGCAGGTTTCAACGTGGTGTGCGACAAGCCGCTGGTGCACACCCGCGCGCAGGCCGACGAACTGGTGGCGGCCGTGAAGAAGGCGGGCACCGTGTTCGGCGTGACCTACAACTACACCGGTTACCCGATGGTGCGCGAGGCGCGCCACCTGGTGCAAAGCGGCGCGCTGGGCGCGATCCGCAAGATCACCGTCGAATACAACCAGGGCTGGCTGGCGACGGCAGTGGAAGAGGGTGGCGCCAACAAACAAGCCGACTGGCGCCTGGACCCCGCGCGCAGTGGCAGTGCGGGCACCATGGGCGACATCGGATCGCACGCCGAAAACCTGGCCGCCACGGTCACTGGCCAGCGCCCCGCATTTGTGTGCGCCGACCTCACGGCGTTTGGTGCAGGGCGGCGGCTGGATGACGATGCCCAGCTGCTGTTGCGCTACGACAGCGGCGCACGCGGCTTCATCGTGGCATCGCAAGTGGCTGCCGGGCTGGAGAACGACTTGCGCCTGCAAATCTCGGGCACGCTGGGCACCATCACCTGGCGGCAGGAAGAGCCCAACCATTTGGTGCACTCACCAGTGGACGGCCCGCGCCGCATCCTCACGCGCGGCGCCCCCTGGCTCAGCGAATCGGCGCGCCGCGCAGGGCGCATTCCCGCAGGCCACCCCGAGGCCTTTATCGAAGCCTTTGCCAACGTGTACCTGGGCGTGGCCGCTGACATCCGCGCACGCCAGTCGGGCACGGCTGCAGACCCACTGGCCGCCGACTACCCCCGCGTGGAAGACGGCGCGCAGGGCGTGCGTTTCATCGAGAAGGTGGTGGAGTCCGCTGCGAGCGAGCGCAAGTGGACGGCGATGGGTTGAGACCCATTCACGCGCGCTGGGTTGGTCTAGTGCGGTGTTGCACGCTGTCCGGCATTTGAAACCGCGTCTTTTCGGCCAGGGCGGCGTTGCAAATCTTTGCGATACCTACGGATATCGCAGTGGTTTGCGCCTGGCCCTGACCAAAAATCCATCGGTTTTAAATGTGCCGTCAAGCATGCAACACCACACCCGCTGAGCACTTGGGCGGCGCCTGAGAGTTGGGTCTTCTTTCGCTCCGCGCCCCGAAAGCGTCATGACGCATGACCGTCTGCACTGGTCTTGCGCATTCGGCATCTGCGACGGGTAGCAGCCGATTGCATGCACAGCGGCATCGGGCGCTTTAGCCGGTAGCGCAGTGATGTCGACCGCGACCTACCCAGTCCACTGACAAACACGCTTAAAAAAACAAGGGTATTCCCTTGTTTTTTTCGATAGTTAAAAATTATCGAATTGCATGTTTAATTGTTTGTATTTGTTTCTTTCGTGTCACTAATACATAAGCACTATGGATTGTTAACGACTGTTGCGCGATGCTTGCGCACCTTCAAATGATCATGTGAAGACTATGGATGGATGAGATAAGTCCATTGATTTCATTAAGGAAAATTGGGTTTTTTGCGATTTCGTTTCTTCTGAATTGCCGCGTTTTACGCGGCTTGAAGACCACTGAAATTGCAGTTTTTTGGGTTGCTTAGGCATGTGCAGTTTTCACTTGTTAACAATGGTTACGTTTGGTAGCCTCCGCGCTCACTTCTATTTCAACGCTTGAGGAAATCATGCGATCACTCTTCCCCGTCCTGCCGTCTCGGCGCATGCAACGGCCCGCTAGCCCCCGAGCCGCGCAGGGTGGTTTCACCCTGGTCGAGCTGGCAGTTGTTCTGGCCGTCATCGGTCTCATCATCGGCGCTGTGGCCATCGGCAAGGATGTACAGCGCAACGCTGAATACACCAAGATCAAAAACAAGTTTGTGGACCAGTGGGAGCAGGCTTACAACCAGTACTACCAGCGCACTGGCGTGGTGGTGGGTGACAGCCAGATAGCACCGCGGATCATGGTCAACGGTGCGGCATACACAGCGGCTGTCGGTGCGCCCACCTCGGGGGGCAACATGGCGACTCTGGTGGCTGTTGGTGCCGAGCCCGTGCCTGTGTGTGCGCGCCTTCCTGAGACAGGTGTGATGCGCAGCAACACGCCAGTGGTCACCATGCGCGACATGATGACGCGCGCGGGCATTCGCATGCCCCCAGGCCGCGCTGAAGGCCAAGAGGACCTATTTGTCTATACGGACACAAACGGTTCTCCGCAAGAAATCCAAGTTTGCTTCCAGTGGAATCGCCCCACAACGCCCGAAGGTGCTGGCAACGTGATGGTGATCGCGGGGCTGACGCCAGATCTGGCCCGCATGCTGGACCAGATGATTGATGGCAAGCCAGATGCCCAGGAGGGGCGGTTCCGCCTTCGTGGCATCGCCAATGGGACACCCAACGGCCCCGGTGTCGAATGGTCTGCCAACAACACGTTTGGTCGAGGGGCCGCAACGCCCGCAGCTCAAACGCAAGGCACCACGCGCGATGAGGAGCAGGTCATCACGCTGACCGCAATTTACAAGATGAACCAGTAAGGCCGTGTCAGGTAAACACCATCATGAAACACCTTTCCAAGACCCTCAGCCGTAGCTTGCGTTCCAGTCAGCAGCAAGGCTTCACCCTCGTCGAACTGGCAGTGGTGCTCGCAGTCATCGGTCTCATCATTGGAGCTGTCGCCATTGGCAAAGATGTGCAGCGCAACGCCGAGTACACCAAGGTCAAGAACAAGTTCATTGATCAGTGGGAGCAGGCTTACAACCAGTACTACCAACGGACCGGTGTGGTGCTCGGCGACAGCCAGGTCGCCCCTCAGAACATGGTCAACGGAGAGCTGTGGACCAATAACGGCGCTCGTCGTTCGGGGCGCAACATGACCAACCGTGCCGTGACGCCTAACGCTATCTGCCGCGCTGCAGCAGGCCAGGGAATGACTCGCGGATTTACAAGCGGTACCGATCCTGATCTGCGCGAGTTGATGACTCGTGCCGGCATCCGCATGCCTCCCGGCCGTGCTGAAGGACTGGAAGATCGTTACGTATATTTGGACAGCAACGGGAACCCGCAGGAAATCCAGGTTTGCTTCCAATGGAATGTGCCCCTCGCGAGTGGATCGGCAGTCAACGCAATAGGTGAGGGCGCTGGCAATGTGATGGTCATTACCGGGTTGACGCCTGACCTGGCCCGATCGCTCGACCAGATGATTGACGGCAAACCCGATGAACGCGAAGGCCGGTTCCGCCGTCAAGGGGTTCTCAACAACGCAGGCGGTGCCGTCAACGCCCCAGGTCAGGAATGGAACCGCAGCAACCGCGATCTGATCGGCACCAACAACAACCAGGGCTTTGACGAAGACCAGGTGGCCATCGTCACTGCCATCTACAAGATGAACCAGTAACTGGTCGTCAACCCCTCTTAAACCCGTATCTCATCCGTTTCGACTCATCGCCGGAGATTTTTAATGTCTAAATCCAATTCATTTCGCAGGCTTGGCCGCAAGGTCCAGCAAGGTTTCACCCTGGTAGAGCTGGCCATCGTGCTCGCTGTCATCGGTCTCATCATCGGTGCGGTTGCGATTGCCAAGGATGTGCAGCGCAATGCTGAATATCAAAAGGCCGTCAACAAGTTTGTTTACCAGTGGAAAATGTCATACGACCAGTACTACCAACGTACCGGTGGCGTGCTGGGCGACTGCCAGCAGGCGCCAACGTACATGGTTGATGGCTCTGAAACTACCATTAATAACGGCAACGCGTGCAGCCGCGCTGGCTCCATGGCAGTACCAGGGATTCCAGCCAGCTTTGCGGGCCGCGGCTCCAAGATTTGTGCGGGGCAAGGTTACGCGGCGGGTGCGGTGGGTGATGGCGACGCCGCACTTGCGACTCTGAATCTGCGCGATTTGATGACGCGTGCTGGCGTTCGTATGCCTCCGGGGCGTGGAGAAGGACACGAAGACCGCTTCTTGTACATCGACTCCAACGGCAACCCAGCCGAGCTGCAGGTGTGTTTCCAGTTCAATGCGAGCGGCACTGCCAGCGGTGCTGGCAATGTGATGGTTGTTCGCGGTTTGACCCCGGATCTCGCGCGCTTTATGGACCAAGTGATCGATGGCAAGCCTGATTCGCGCGAAGGACGATTCCGCATTCAAGGCCGCCCTGCGCATGCCAACGGCGGTGCGAATCAGGCGAACGCACCAGGCACCCAATGGGAAGCCAACAACACCCTGGGCACCAGCCTGGGAGGGGGCGCCGGAGCGACTGCCATGACTAATAACGATGCGCGGCCAGGGGTAGTAAACAATCCGAACAACAGCGCTGGAGGCACAACTGACGGCCGTACTTTGGACGAAGACCAGGTCATCCTGCTGACCGCCCACTGGATCATGGAGCAGTAATTGAACGCGACCCGCACGCTCAAGCTTGTCTCTCTGGCGCTGGCTACCGCCTTGTTGGGTGGTGGCGCCTGGCTGGCGCAAAGTGGGCTCAAGCGCCTGGCGTTTGAGCGCCAGCAGTACGCTCAGCTGCAACTGGGCCTGGACAACGCCCGTCGCCTGATTCCTGAAGTGCAGCAGCGCGAGCAACTGGTGCGGTCGATCAACGACGTGGCGCGGCAGGTGGAGCGCATGGGGTTTGACCCTTCGCAATGGGGCGAGCGCAAGTTGCGCCGCTCGCAGGGGCCTGCCACCCGCGTTGAGGCTGCGCAGTTTCTGGGTGAGTTGGGGCGTGGCGGCGCAGGTGCCATTTTTGTGGCCGACCTGTTCGACATTTCCACGGTGTCGCCTGAGGCAAGCCTTTTTCTGCCCCCGCAGCCGGGTGACCAAGGCCTGACGCTGGGCGTCAGCGGCACGCTGCACTTTCAGACGGTGTCTGTTTCGCAACCCCTTCGGGCAAAGCCATGAGCACCGAGCATATTTATCGCGTTACCAATGCGGGCTGGCTGCATTGCCATGGCCACCGGGTAGAGGATGTTCCAGCCTGGCCGCGTTTGACCCACACCGCCCTGGTGGTGCTGGACCTGGACGATGTTTTTACCGATGTATGGCGCTTTGAGGGCAAGTCGGACTACGCGCAGGCGCTGGTTGAAAAGCGCGTTCGCACGCAAGGGCTGGTCGAAGGCGCTGCACACATCGTGGTCCACCGCCTGGTCAAGATGCCGGGCGGGTTTCAGGTGTATTTCACCGCCATCTCTCTGGAGTTGTGGCAGCGCTGCACGCAGTGGGCACAAGAGCAGGCGGACCATTGCCTGGTGATGACCGCTGGGGGGCTGCTGAGCCATGGTGTCTCCAGCGGCCACGCGCGCGTGATGCTCTCGCAGCGTCGGCTGATGTCCTTTGCACAGACAGAAGAGGGCATGGTGTTTGGCTCTACCCAGGCACTGGGTTCGGGCGTTTCGGCCATTGCCAGTGCGGCTCAGGTGCTGACGGCCAACCAGGGTGCATTGCTGACGCGGCTGGGTGCCGATGGCGTGGAGTGGGGCACGATGTGGACCACGAACACCGCTGACATCGACACCTGCGTGGCGGCTGTGCGCAACGTGCTGGGTGGTGCTCCGGGTGTGATGCCAACCACAGAGCTGGCCATGGGCGGCGAACGTGTGCACACCGTGTTGCCTGATCTTGCAAGAGACGCTGCGGGCCGGCACGCGCTGAACCCGCTGGTGGAACGTGTGGCATGGCGCGCCGAGCGCTGGGTGGCTCCGATCACTGTGGTGACGGCGCTGGTCGGCGTGGTGCTGGTTGCGCTGGGTTTTCTGGTGGGCCAGTTGGCCGATCAGCAGCGTGCAGACGGGCAGAGCCAGCGCGGCGAACTGGAGGCACTGCAGCAACGCATTCAAGCGGTTTCAACCGTCGAAGCACCGCAAAAGCTTTTGCCTGTGGCCGAGTTCTCTCGTGCGCTGGACGAAGGCGCGCGGCATGACCCGGTGGCTTTTCTTGCGCTCCTGAAGTCGACCGCTGGAAAGGATATCCGTATACAACGCGTGCGCCTGGAGACGGCTACTGGGGTGGATAAAGGCCGTGCGTTCCGGGTCGACGGCGTGATGGCGGCTGGCGCATCGGCATCGGTGACCCGTTGGGTGTCCCAGATGATCGCGGCCGGTTGGACGCTCAAGGCCGTGGACCCTACCTTTACGGGCCCTGGCGCTTTCTCGTATGAGCTGGTGTCGTCGGTCACAGCCACAGGAAACGTGAAACCATGAAATTCGCAGCTTTGCTTTTGAATGGCCTTGCCATCCTTTTATTGGGATGGGGGCTGTATGGCGTGGTTCAGTTGAGCCAGGCGCGTACGCCTTCGGTGAGGCCCATCGTTACTGAACTGGCGCCGTTGCCCCCAGCCTTGCGCAACGACCAGGCCCGTGTGGTGAATGCTTTCGACGCCATGTCGCGCATACAGGCACAGGCGTCCAGCGCCGGTACCGACCCACTGGGGTTGATTGCGTTGCCTTTGCCGGGCAGCGAAGTGGTGGGCAGCGTGCAATTGCCGCGTCGCTCGTTGTCGTTGCACCTGGATGACCTGTCGGCAGAAACGCAGTCTGTGGTGATTGACGGTCATCTGGCGCGCCAGGGCGCGCGGTTGGACGACGGCGGCCGCATTGTGCGCGTGCGCCCCAACGAGGCGGTGGTCACCGAGCGGCTGGGTCGCCAGACGCTGACCTTGCCTCAGGGCGATCTGCGAGTGGGTACGTTGCGGTGGGCCGATGGCTCGCTCGCGAGCGTCAATTCGCAGGAGTTCAAAGCCGGCCTGCCAGGCGGCCAGCCAGGCCCCATCCGGACCCTGCCATGAACCAAAAAACAACCTGTGCGAGTGTTTTGGGGAGCCTCGTGCACCTTTGTGAACCTCTCGTCCTGAACATTTCAAGAATCACGCTAGCAGCGCCAAGGACAGCGACATGAACCATTCTTCGTTTCTCAAGCCCGTGGCGCTGGTATGTGCCGCACTGGTGCTCAGTGGGTGCGCCAGCCAGACCCCACGCAGTGCGTCGAGCCTGCCCCCGCCGGACACCGCCGCGGCCGACCAGATGCGCGAACATGCCGCGCAAGAATCGCAGCGGCTTCTGATTCATCAACAACTGCTGCTGGCCGAAATGAATAAGGCGGCGGCTGCACCGGTCATCGCGCCGGTGGCGCCCGTGTTTGATCCGCTGGAAGGCAAGCTGATCAACGTGGCGATGTCCAAGGCCAGCATCAGCCAGATCCTGAGCGCGTTCGCCGATGCCGGCAAGCTCAACCTGATCGTGGACCCTAATGTGCTCAAAGGCGGCCAGCTGGCGGACATGCACCTGCGCCAGGTCACGTTGCGCGAAGGTTTCAATGAAGTGCTGCGTACGTACGACGTGTCGGGTGAGTTCCGTGGCAACACGCTGCGCGTGAACCTGACAGAAGAGAAGTTTTTTGCGCTCAACTTCCTGAACACCAAGACCAGCATTCAGATGGGTTCTGGCGGCAATGTGTTTGGCAGCGGCAGCTCTGGCGGAAGCGGAGGTGGCAGCAGCGGTGGCAGCGGCGGGTCGGGCGCCCAGCAAGGCAGCCTGACGATGTCTGGCTCGGGCGGCAGCAGTACCGACCCCTATATGGAACTGGAAAGCGCCATCAAGGCGGTGCTGGGTGACAACGCACAGGACCGCGCCGCACAACAGCAGCAACAGCAGCAGCAAAACGTGGGCATGTCGGCCAATGCAACGTCGTCGTGGGTGGGCACTCCTGGAGCAGTCCGTCCCCCAGCCTTGCCCCAGGCGCCATTGGCCACGATGGGCGAGGACAGCGGTTTCACGCTCAACAAGATGACCGGCACGCTGTACGTCAAAGCCCGTCCTTCAAAGATGCGCGCAATAGAGAAGATGCTGGCCCAAGTGCACAAGGTGCTGGGCAAGCAGGTGTATGTCGAGGCCCAGCTGATCGACGTGCAACTGTCAGACAACTTCGAGTTTGGCGTGGACTGGACGTCGCTGCGCAGCCGCCTGGCGACAGGTTTTGGCTCGTCGCCCATGCAACTGGGCGGCAGTTCTGGAATCCTGCCCAATGCAGGCACTGGCTACCCCGCGCGTGCCATCTCGATCCCTGCCGCACTCATTGGCAGTGTTGCAGGCCCCGCGCTCGGCATGTCGTACCAGGGCAGCAACTATGGGATCGTGATCAACGCGCTGCGCTCCTTCGGCAACCTGAAGGTGCTGTCCAACCCGAACGTTCAGGTGCGCAATGGCACCCCCGCACTGTTGTCGGTGGGCACCAGCTCGCGCTATGTGTCGCAGTCGGCATCCACGCAGACCGTGCCCGGCGGCGGGGCTTCGACCACGTCGTCGAGCGTGCAGACCGACACGGTGTTCTCGGGCGTGATGGTCGGCGTGTTGCCGATGGTCCGCGACGATGGCCGTATCGAATTGCTGCTCAACCCCATGCAAAGTGATGTGGACCCTGCCAGCCTGCAACTGGTGGCTGTGGGCGGCGAAAACCTGGTGTCACTGCCCAAGGTGAGCTACAAGGGTTTGACCACCACACTCAACGTGGGTGACGGTGACGTGGTGGTCGTCGGCGGCCTGATCGACCAGCGCTCTTCCAACAATGACCGGGGCGCGCCGGGCATCTCTGATGTGCCATTGTTGGGCAAGCTGGTGGGCAACGAGAACAAGGTGCACGGCAGCCGCGAGCTGGTCATCGTCTTGCGGGTGCGTGTGCTATGAGCCTCATCCACGACGCGCTGAAGTCCATGGATGCGCCACAACAAGACCCCAAGCTGGTGCTGGCGCGCGCGCCTGTCACGGCGGCGCGTCGTCGCCCTGCATGGCTGGATGCCCTGCTGGCGTTTGTGATTGTGGTGGGTGTTGGTGTGGTGGGCTGGCTTACCTGGCAAAGCCAGGTCAAGCCCCGTGCGGACCTGATCCCCATGGCAACTGCCCCAGTCAACGCAGTGGTGCCGCCGGATGCATCGTCCGTGACACCCATGCCAGCTACAGATGTCTCGGCTCCTGCAGCCGTGCCTGCAGCGCTAGAGCCCGCAGCTACCGTGGCAGCCACCCAGGCACTTGCCGCGCCCATGGCGTCGCCAACACCGATTGCTGCGCCCATCAATGTGGCCCTGCAGGCGCCTGCCGTGGTTGCCCCCTCAGCCCCCGTTGCTACAGCAATGCCCAGAGTCTCCACCCCGGCTGTGGCGATGGAGCCCGCCGCAATGCCCGCACCTGCAGCGCAGGCGACGCCACGGCCCGTTCCGCAGCGTCAAGCGCGGTCCAGCAGACCTGCTGCGGCCGCTGAAGCGCCGGCTGCGGCACCCGTGGTGGACGATACCCCGGTGGAATGGCTTTTTGCCCGGTACGTGACGGCGATGAAGGAAGGCCGTGGCGCTGATGCCGAACATGCGCTGGGAACCCTGAAGGAGCGTTTGCCCGCCGGGTCCATCGGTTTGCTGCGCGCCCAGGCCTGGTATGACCTGCGTGCAGGGCGTGACGCAGCTGCGGCCGATGGCTATCGGGCCATCATCGAACGCATGCCTGGCGACGAAGAAGCCGCTATCAACCTGGCTAGCATCCAGGCCCGTCAGCAAAAGCCCGAAGAAGCCCGGGCAACGCTGGATGCGGCCGTGCGTCTGCAGCCCGACTCCGCCGCCTTGCGCGCGGCCCTGGCCCAGTTCACTCCCGCGGCGCGGTAACGAATGACAGTCAGCTCCATCTATGCAACGCTGGGTTTGTCGCGCAACCCATTTCCTCCCACGCCGGATGCGGGATCGTATTTCTTTACGCCCCGCCTGGAGGAGGACTTTGCAGAAATCGTCCATTGCATCGAGGCCCGCAAAGGCTTTGTGCTGCTGACGGGCGAAGTGGGGCTGGGCAAGAGCACGCTGGTGCGGCGCTTGCTGGACACATTGCACGGCAAGAACTGCCACTCGGCACTAATCCTGAACACCTTTCTGCAGGACAGCGCCTTGCTGTCGGCCATACAGGCCGACTTTGGGCTGCCACCCACGGAATCGGTAGACCAGGGACTTGCGAACCTGACCGAGTTTTTGATTGCCAAGCACCAGGCGGGCGATATCAACCTGCTGGTGATAGACGACGCGCAGAACCTGAGCGTTGATTCGCTGGAGCTTGTGCGCTTGCTGTGCAACCTTGAAACCGGGCAGGAGAAGCTGCTGCAGATCCTGCTGGTGGGCCAGCCAGAGCTGGAAGAGACGCTGGCAACGCCTGAGCTGCGGCAACTCAAGAGCCGCATCGTCAAACATGCACGCCTCAATGGCTTGCACAAGGACGAACTGGCGCGCTATTTTGATTTCCGCGTGAACGCGGCAGGGGCCGAAGGGCGCGTGTCCATCGAGCCTGCTGCAGTCGATGCGTTGCACCGCGCCACGCAGGGCAACCTGCGACGTATTCACCTGGTGCTGGACCGCTGTCTGTACGGGCTGGCCAGCACACGGGGATCGGTCGTCACGTCGGCACTGGTGCAGCGCGCAGTGGCAGATTTGCCCGCCCTGGGCGATGAAGCCAAAGCCGTCGCAGGGCCGAACACGCCACGCAACCGCAAGGCCTGGATTCTTGCGGGTCTGCTGGCCGGCACCACCGCCACGGTAGCCATTGCCAGCTTTGGGCTGGTGTCGCAGCAGACCGGCGCTCCCAGCGCAAAAGCTGAAGCAGTGGCTATGACTGCCGTGGCCTCTGCACCAGCTCTCCCTGGCGCGTCAGCGGTTGCTGCAGTCGAGGTCGCGATGTTGCCTGCCTCTGCGCAGGCGGCCACGCCGCCCGCAGAGGTTTCTCCCCGTCGTGCCTGCGAGATCCAGCTGGAGGCGCTGGCCACCCCCAACGAAGTCGTGCATGCACAGCGCCTGCCTGACAGCGTGACCGGCAGTTTGAATCCCTCGGCCCGGTTCTGCCGTTTCGTGGTGGGGCAGGAGTCGTGGGTGGCCTGGCTGGGCCGCGATGACGCCCGGCACATCGTGGCGGCGCAGGAGGCAACGCGCAAGGTGCAAGGCCGGCTCAAGCGCATGGGCCTGATGGATCTGCGCGAGCTGGATGACGGACTATTTGGTTCCAAGACTGGGGAGGCGCTTGCCCGCTTTCAGCAGCAACACGGTTTGGCCCCCACGGGCAAGCCTGACGAACTGACCTTCTTACTTTTGGAGCACCAGGATGCATCCCCCCGCTGAATCACTGCTGGAGACCTCAGGCCAGTCAACACCAACTTCTGGTGTATCTGCTGCTGATCGCCTGGCGGTCCTCAGAGAAAAAAGCCCCTCGCTGGGCGCAGCGCTCGTCAACGCCGGGCTGGTGTCGGCCGTGGCCATCGACTACGTCTTGCAAAAGCAAAAGATCGAGAAGGTGCCCATGGGCAACCTTCTGGTGGAACTGGGTTTCGCCAGTGCTAATGAGGTAGCGCGCCAGCTCGCAGGCCAGCGTGGCCTGCAGTTTGTGAACGCCAGTGAGATGCCCGAGCCAGATACGGCGGTGGCAGGCCTGTTCAACCGCGCGCTGTGCCTCAACTACGGGTTCTTGCCCGTTCGTGAAAACGAAGACGGCCTGATTGAGGTGGTGCTGGGTGACGCGCAGCCCGACGCAGTGACCGAACTGGTGCAGCGCAAGCTGGGCAAGGGCTGCCACTTCTCCCAGGGCGAGTTCGACAGCGTGGCGCAGGCCATTCAGCAGCACTATTACTTTGCCGAGCATCCGCCTGCACGGCTGATCGAAAGCGAGGTGCGCAAGCTCGAAGCCGATGTGGACCGTGCCTACAGCCCCGCGCGCCTGCTGGAGCACATGCTGCACCTGGCCGTGCGCGAGCGCGCCACCGACATCCATCTGGCGCCCACAGCGCGAAGCCGCTCGGTGCTGCTGCGGGTGGACGGCGTGCTGCGCCCCGTGTTTGCCCTGTCGCCCGCGCTGGACCGCCTGGTGGTCTACGTCAAGCTGCAGGCCGACATGGACGCCAGCGAGCAGCGGTTGCCGCAAGACGGCAGCTTTACCGCGGTGGTGATGGAGCACAACTTCACGATTCGCGTGTCCACGCTGATCTCTGAATTTGGTGAGCGCATGGTGCTGCGCTTGCTGCCAGAGCGCAGCAACCTCGACAAGCTGGCCGACCTGGGCTTCATGGAAGAAGACGTGGCCGTGATGGCCAAGGCGTTCTCTCGGCCCCACGGGCTGATCCTCATCACTGGGCCCACCGGTTCGGGCAAGAGCACCACCTTGCATGCAGCGCTGCGCATGCAGCCGCTCATCGAGCGCAACGTGCTCACTGTGGAAGACCCGGTGGAGTACCGCGTGCCCGTGGCCTGCCAGACCGAGGTGAACCGCAGGGCCGGGTATGAGTTTGCCAATGCTATGCGGCACTTCTTGCGGCACGACCCGGACATCATTCTGGTGGGTGAAATCCGCGATTCGGAAACAGCGCGCGCTGCGCTGGATGCGTCGTCCACCGGCCACCTGGTGCTGTCCACACTGCACGTGGGCACCATCTTCGGCGTCATGCCCCGGCTGAAGCTGCTGGGTGTGGACACCGAGACGATTGCAGAAAACTTGGTGGCCGTCATCAACCAGCGCCTGGTGCGCCGGATTTGCCCGCACTGTGCCACGCCACGCCAGGCAACGGACGATGAACGGCGTTGGCTGGGTAAGGGACACGCCGACGACGGCGTGCAGGTGTTCCACGGTGTGGGCTGCCACCATTGCCGCGATACCGGCTATCTGGGGCGTTTGCCTGTGTATGAAATGCTGGTGGTCAACCGTGACCTGGCCGACGCCATTGCGTCGGACGCGTCGCGTGCCGAGATGCGGCAACGTGCGCTGGCCGCTGGCATGCGCCCCATCCTGACCCTGGCGCGCCACCGCGTACTGGCGGGCGAGACCACCATGGAAGAAATTCTGCGCACGGTGGGTGAGGACTGAGCCTCTTTGGCGAAAGCGACAATGGCCACTCTCAATACTTACTATTACCGCGTGCTGTTGCCGCACGGAAGGGTCCGATCCGGCATGCTGCGCTTGGCCGTCAAGCGTGAGCTGTCGGTGCGCATGCGTATCGAGTCGGACACCGACGGCACGGTGCTCAGCCTGTGGCGCTTTCCAGCCTGGCTCGCTTTCTTTTCCGAGATGCTCATGCATCTGTTTCGCCGCCAGGTGCGAGGCGAAGATCTGGCCGGCTTTTTGCGCGACATGGGTCTGATGATGCGCGCGGGCGTGCCCGCCCTGGAAGCGCTGCAGACCCTGGTGGACGAAAGCGACACCAGCGAGAACCGCGCCATGGCCTATGTGGCGCGCAACATGCTGGACGACCTGAATGCCGGCGTGGGAATGACCGAGGCTTTCAATCGGCATCCAGACGTGTTCCCCGAGACTGTGCGCAACCTCGTTACCATCGGCGACCAGACGGGTACGTTGGACCGCATGCTAGGCGAAGCCGCCGAGCACGTGGAGCGCATGATCAACATCAAGCGAGACATCAAAACTGCGCTGATTTACCCAGCTTTCGTATTCAGCACCATCATCGGCGTAGCGATCTTCTGGATCTACTACGTGGTGCCCAGCATGGCGCGGCTGTTCAAGCAGATGCAGGCCAAGCTGCCGCCCATCACCGAAGGTCTCGTGTCGTTTGCCGACACGCTTTCCACCCATCTGCCGTGGGTGCTGCTCGTCGTCGCCGTTGTTGCCATCACCGGTACGGTGCTGTTTCGACGTTCGGAGCGCTTTCAGCTTGCCACCTACAACGTGCTGCACCGCCTGCCGATTGCGCGCACGCTGCTCGTGTCTTCGGGTATGGCGCACATCACAGAGCATTTGTCGATCCTGGTTCGCGCTGGGGTCGACCTTGTTTCCAGCCTGCGCATTCTGGGGCGTGCTACCAAGAACCGCTACTACCGTACGCGCCTGATCCAGGTGGCTGAGTCGGTGTCGCGCGGTGAATCGGTGGCGTCCTCCATGCGCCGCACGGGCGGCTTTCCTGCCATGGCCGTGCGCATGATCTCTGTGGGCGAAGAGTCCGGCAGTCTGGACCAGCAACTCGCCCACCTGGCCACCGACTACCGCAAGCGCTTGGAAGTGGTCGTCAAGTCACTGGCGGAAATCTTGAAGCCGCTGATCATTCTGGTCGCCGGTGGGTTGTTCCTCTTCCTGATCGTGGCTCTGTTGCTGCCCGTGTACGACCTGGTGCGGCAGTCGGTCACCCAGACGATGGGAGGCGGGCAGTGATGCAGATGGTTTTTCACTCTTTGTTGAGGTCTGCCCGTTTCTATCGGGTGGGGTGTTGAATGCGCAAGCCTGTGTTGATTGGTGGTGGCCTGGGTCTCCTGGTGCTCGCTCTTGTTGTGGTCAGCTTCTGGTTGGCGACTGACAGCGCGCCGCACGACGTTGCCAAATACGCACCGAGCAAGACCATCCGCAGTGATTCGGCTGCTCGGTCGGCTGCTTCCGAAGGAGCTACGAAACCCGGCATCGATGGGGCAGCGTCGCAGCCGCTCTCTGCGCAGGCGTCTCAGGAGCGTCGGCGCCGACTGGCCCAGCTTCGGGCAGAGTTCAATGCCTTGCGTGCGCAAGGTGCCGATGCACCGCCAGAGCGTGTGCGTGCGGTGTTGGAAGAGTTGGAAGCCTTGTCTCCGCCAGGCATGGATCCCCGCTATTTCCGGACGTTGGGCAACATGCTGGAGGCCAGTGCGCGTATTCAGGCGCTCAACAAGGAACTGCAGCCGCTTATGAAAAGCACGCAGCCCAAAGATACTGCCCGCCAGAAGGCGATCATGGACGAGATGCGCGCTTTGGGCGAGCACGGGACGGCGGAAGCGATGAAGCTCCAGTCCTATGCGCCAACGGTTTCTTCAGGGGTAAAAACCCCATGATCGGGATCAGGTCCATTCAGCGATCGCGCTTGTCTCTGGGGGCACAGCGCGGACTCTCCTTGCTGGAAGTTGCCATTGTGCTGGTCATTGCCGGGCTCATGTCGTGGGCCGCGTTCACGGCCTATGAGGCCGTGTCTGCGCAGCAAGAGATCGAACGCGGTCGCGCAGAGGCGCAGCAGCTGCAATCCGTAGTGCGCGCTTTTGCCTTGCGGCATGGCCGTTTGCCCTGCCCAGATGTGGCGGGTACCGGCTACGAGTCGCTGACGGGGATGCAGTGTTCACCTGGCACGCAGCTCGGCTGGTTTCCGTACGTCAGCGCGGGCCTTGGCGTGCCCACCGACCGGTTGCGTGCGCGTTACGCGGTGTTCCGGCAAGCGGATGCAGATACCCGAAATGATGCGGACCTTGCCTCCACGCTGGAGCGGTCTGGCGATGCGCCAGCTGCAGATACCCATGAGGACGTTACCGACCTGATCGTTGCTCTGAACAACGCTTCCCGGCTGGCTGTGGGTGCCTCCAGACCATTCATCACAGGTGACGGCGGGGCAGGCGGCGCCATCGATTGCGCCAGCAATCTTCTCCTGGGGGTGGCTTACTGGGTGGTGGTGCCGCTTCAAGACAAGGACAACGATGGCAGTCGCCTGGATCCTCCCCACGCCATGAACAGCTTGTGTGCCGCAAGTCCTTCTGCTCCGCTTCGAAGGCTGTCCGATGACGTCGTCGTTGCTGAGTCGCCCATCCAGTTGGCCGGGTGGCTGCGCTCGAGCCTGCCGTAGTCGTACCAACAAGAAACATGTCGTCCATTTACTTCAAGGCCGCGTCCTCTTCGCCCCGGTGTGCCCCCGATAGTGCACGCGGCTTCGGCATGCTGCAGGTGCTGCTGCTGATTGCTGCCATGGCAGGTCTGGCGACCATAGGCTACTTACAGTGGCGCGAGCGGTCGGCTATCGACTCTTCTCGTCAGGAGCGACAAGCGCTTGCGCAGGCCGACCAAGCCATCGTTGCCTATGCCACGGTGGCAAACCGCCTGCCTTGCCCCGATATGGACAGGGATGGTGAGGAGGACTGCGGCGTCGTGACAAACCAAAAGGGCTGGCTGCCCTCTGTGACTTTGCGGCTGGCGGGGGCTGACCCCGGAGTGGATGTGGGTCAGTTGCGCTATCTGGTGCAAAGAGGTGCGGGCGAAAACAACCTCTCAACGCTGACCGACTCTTGGAGGCCGCTGGAGTACGACGGCACAACATTCGCCGCGATGCGATCAACGGGATACCCTTCAAACATCCTGACGCTGACCGATTTTTGTGAGCGCCTGGACATTGCTCGCAAAGCGACAGGGGGCACGTTGGCCCAAGTGAATGCGTCTCCCCTGCGTACCGTTGCGTATGCGCTTGCCCACCCCGGAAGTAGCGATGCGGATGGTGATGGCGACCTGTTTGACGGTGCCAATTCCAACGTGGCGGCAAATACCAACCTGATGGAAAACCCTGGCCGCAGGCCGCTGCTGGCTACTTACAACGACCTCGTTCTGGAGCGGTCGTTCCCCAGCTTGCTCGCCGCTTTCCATTGTCAGCCGTTGATCGATTCCATCAACACCGTGGCATTGGCCCATGACGTTGTTGTAGGTGTCGCTGATATGAGGGCCGACAACATCGAGTCAGCAAAGCGCGCAGTGGGTTTCTCTACGCTGGCAGCGATCATGACCAGCCTGGAGATCGTGTTGGCTGTGGCAGAAGGCGGTTCTGAGGCGACCAACTCTGCTTTTCAATGGGCGACCTGCGCTGCTTCATTGGGCTTGGCCGTGAACGCTTGCGCGGCGGCACCTCAGCACACGGTCGCTATTGGCCTGGCCGGCGGGGTCGTGTACGCGAATATTGCTGTCGTAGCACTCAACGCTACAGCAGCGGGGATTGCCGGGACAGCACTGACGCTGGCGGATGATGCGGCCACGCCAGCGCAGATCTGTCCAGCGCGCGACAATTCGCTCATCGAGCAGATGCTGGAAAGTGCAAAGGCGGAGCGGACCAAAGCTACAGCTGCACGGGTTGCTGCGCAGGCTGAAGTTACGAACAAAGAAATCGAGTTGGCCGCAGCCAAGATAGCCCGTGACAATGCAGTTGCAACGTTGCGAAGCGTATTGCGTGGTGGTGGATCGACGTCGCAGATAGACGGTGCTGTCGACCCGCTGCTGACGGCGGCTGATAACTGGGGCAAGTATTCGTTCGAACTGGAAATGGCCGAAGCGCGATTGCAGAGCGCAAAGGAAGCGCGAGATTTGTGGGCGGCCGAGGTTGCCAACTACCAGGCCATGCTGGATAACGCCCCAGCCACCCTGGCACGGCTGAATGCGGAAATATTGGCCCTTGACGCGCAAATTGCAGCCGCCGGCACGCCTGTGACACAAGCGCAAACTGATGCGCTCAATGAGCTCAATGGCCGTCGCTCCGGCAAGTTGGCAGAAATCGATGTGCTTGAAAGCATCCCTGCGTCGTTGACCCTTCCGGGCGAAATTGCGGCGCTGGATGCACAGATCGCTGCCGATCCACCCAACAACGCGGAGCTTGTGGCCGAGCGTAGGAAGAAGGTTCGTGAGCTACAGAGCAACCTGTTCCTGAATGCGCGCGCCAAGGCGCAGGCGGAGTACACAACCGCACAGACCGCTTTCAGCACTGCGACCACCGTACGCAATACCGCTGCATCCAACTTTAGCCAGGCCCAGACCGCATACCAGTCTGGCTATGCCGGCTTGGTCAATTCAGCCGGGCGTTACGCCATCTATGACGGCAGTGGCGCCGTGACAGGTTACAGGTGCACAACGGCATGCCAATCTGGCGACGTGGACGTGACAGGCGCACTGTACGGTGCACTGTGGGATCTTTTTGGATTTCCCGGCAACGTCAGTCCCAACACCGATGCAAAGTATTTAAAGCCCGTCAAATTGCAGAGAGAGCTGGACGCGCTGATCGATAAGTTCAAAGCTGCCGAAACCCGGGAAAAGAATGCAAAGGAGCAGGTAGACCAGATGCAGAAAATGGTGGATAACCCGGCCGCATGCAATGTGACCGGGTCTGCGGTGATCCCAATGACGCCGGCCCAGGCGCAGGTCATTCTTGAAAATGTGGATCGAAAGGGAGGCATCCGATGATGGCTATTCGCCTCCCGCAACGGAAACAACAGTCGGGCTTTTCACTGGTCGAGCTCGGTGTGGTCATGGTCATTGTCGGCGTCATTGGCATCATTGCCTGGCGCTGGGTGGCGTCCACACGCGAACCACTGCAACGGCCAGCCATCGTGAGCCAGCTGGCAGAGGCGCAAGTGGCCCTGGAAGGTTTTGTGTTGGCCCAGAGCCGCTTGCCCTGTGCGGCGTCGAATATCAATGGTATTGAGGATTGCAGTAGCGCCACGGGCCTGTTTCTACCGTGGCGAACTTTGGGGCTCAGCAGCCGTTTCGGACAACTGCACTACGGCGTGAACCGAGGCGGCGCGGGGCTCAACCTTGCGCCGGCGCCCGGAGCGCTGGAACGCCTGGTTTCCCCAGATTTGAACCTTGCCTACAGCGGCATACCATCCGCCGATAGTGACTTGCCCAACGATGCTGATGTGACCACGGCACTAGCTGGCGTGACCGCTGCGATGGCTGCGGCCAAGGCGCAGCGCGATGCCGAGCCGAATGGTCTTGACTGGTGCCGCGTGTTGCGCCGCTTTGCCGCCAACCCATCGGCGGCGGGCGTATTGCAGGCGGGCAATGCAACGGCCAGCGTGCCGGTGGCGTACGTGATTGCGCATCCAGGGCTGAATCAGGTATTCGAGGGCAGCAATGTTGTCGGGGGTGTTGGAGGCAGACAGTTTGATTTTCCTGGGCGGGCGCAATCGGCAGATTTTGATGACATTTCCATCGCCGTTGGTCCCGCTGATCTTTCGGGGCGTATTGGGTGCGCGACTCGGCTGAGTGCAATGCAAGCTGGGGGGCAGGCTGCATACGCTGCATACGACAACGCACTGCTGGTACAGGAGTACTGGTCTTTGCGCGTGTTTGACATTGAACAGGCAAGGTCGGCCGTATCCGGTGCGGAATCTGGCGTCACCCTGGCTGCGGTCAACTTGGCGCTGGCCGCCGGTAGCGCCGCACTGGCGATCGCATCTGCCTCCAACACTGAAGGTCTCACGGTTTTCGGCATCGTATTGGCCGGCATCAACGCAGAGGTCGCGCGCATCGAGGTGATTTTGGCTGCCATTGATCTGGTCGACGCCAAGAACGCGCTGCAAGACTCCATTGACAAGGAGGCCGCAGTTCGGGCGTACGTCATCCAGTTGTACGAAACACTGGCACTGGCCATGAACGACGCAGTGCTTTTGGACAAGAAGGGGTTGAATCCATGAAGCGCCGCATGATGGGTTTCACGTTGGTTGAAATGTCGGTGCTGTTGCTTGCCCTGGGTTTGATATTGCCCGGCGCAATCATTTTTTGGCAGTTGTCCGAACGGCAACGCGTGACCACCGTTCAAATGGATGCCCAGAAGCAGTCGCGCGATGCACTTGTGGGTTTTCTGCACTCCAACTATCGACTGCCTTGCCCTGCGGCAGACGCTTTGGGTTTTGAGGACTGCGCCGGCGAGCGGCAGACCGGGTTCTTACCCTGGCGTACGCTGAATCTGCCGAGGGAAGAGGCGGGGGCGCTGCGCTACGGCGTCTATCGCGCATCATCTGCCGCTGGGTTGGCTTCCGCACCTCAAGACCAGGATCTTGCCGTGCGGCGCGACCGTGTGAACCCTCTTCGCACACGCATGCCGATTGATCCGCCGAAAAACTCAGATACAGCGCCCAACCCACATGCGCCTCCCATCCCGGCTACAACCGACGGGGTGCTCGGGGCCACGTATTCCGGAGACGATACCGCGCCGCTCAATGGCGCCTGCAACGCTGCCAATGATCCTGCCTGCCCGCAGGGGGGGGATAACGCGGTCAGTTTGATCGACATATGCCTGGCCTTGAACACGGGGCTTGATGGCCTGGTGGCGCCCACTGGTCGGCTGGCCACCCAGGCAGGTGCCAGTCGACGCACTGCAGCATTCGTCATAGCGGCCCCGGGCATGCTGGATGCCGACGGCAATGGGCAGGGGTTTGATGGCGCCAACGCCACTGCGAGCGATGGCGACCCCACCTATGACTCGCCCGGCCGGGCGGTGACCGACACCTACGATGACATCGTTCTGGCGGCCAGCCACTCCGAGTTGTTTGCGGCGCTCAGTTGCGGCGCGGCGCTGTCTGCCGTGTCCCATGCCCACTTCAATGTAGCCACGGGCTCTGTGGTGATGGAGCGTGCCTTGTACGACTACCGAGACCAGCTCTATATTGCGGTGGTCCTCGCGGGCGCTGACGTTGCCGCTGCTGCTGCCGGGGTGGCATCTGCCTTCGCAGGATCGCTCGATGCGATCAAGGAGATGGTGTCCGCAACGGCAGACACTACGGCGACCGCTGGTGTGCGCGCATTCCAGATCAAGCTGGCTGCCGTGGGCATTGGCCTGGCAATTGCCAGCGATATTGTTGCGGCCTACTCCGTGATAGACGCAGCCTTGTCGCTGGCCGAGGCGAAGCAAGTCCACGAAGACTTTGCCGACCGCACCACCGCCATGACAAATCTCTCTCGCACCATCAACGCCAACGCGCTGCGGGCAGATGCCATCGGCCATTGATATTCATTGCTCACCAAGCCAAGCACCATGACCCCCACTTTTTTCCGAACCGGCGGTTTTCGTGTCCGTCGCCAGCGTGGTTTTTCGCTGATAGAGCTGAGCGTTGTCCTCGTCGTCATCGGGCTTGTGATCGGCGCTGTGGCCGTCGGTCGCGACCTGCAGCGCTCTGCGGCCAACCAGCGCCTGTCCACTGACTTCATTCAGGGCTGGCAGCTAGCGTACGAGGCATATTTCAACGGGGTGGGGCGGCCGCCCGGTGACAACGCCTCGAACCCGACTGGTCAAGTCAATGGTGCCGTGACACCAGCACGTTCACGGTTGTGTGGCACGGACATGATCAATGCTTTTCTTGCCGCTGGCATTCGTGTGCCGACGGGCCGTACCGAAGGTCAGCAGGACCGCTATGTGTATCTGGACAGCAATGGCAATCCGCAAGAGGCGCGGGTGTGTTTTCAGAGTGTGGACTGGTCCGAGCCCGCGGCAGCAGTTGGCCGGTATGTGGTTAGGCCACGCAACGTGATGGTGATTGAGCAGCTCACGTTTTCGCTGGCCGGCGCTCTGGACCAGCAGATCGATGGCCGTACCGATGCGCGCTTCGGCAGCTTGCGCGAAGGGCTGGCCCGGCCAGCGGGTGGCATTCCGGCCGCAGACGTGACGGATGACAACCCCGGCATGCAGTGGTCTATTGACGACAGCGTTGCCTTTGGTCAGACGGTCTCCACACGACTTGACGAATCGCAGGTCGCTGTCACCACGGCATTTTTCAAAATGATGCGCTGACTTGCGACGCGGCTTGATACGTGGCGTTTATGGCTGTTTTCGGCATTTTGCGCTCATGGATAAAGCGCTCGCAGCTATTAATTTGTGAGTAATTGAGTGCTCAAATACCGAGGGGCTGCCGCATCAACGGCAGCGTCGTTACTGGGCCCCCGCCAACTGAAACCGCTGGTCAAAGTTCATCTTCCCCAGCACCCGCAGCGCCGCCGCCAGCGTGTTGCCGTCCACCTTGCTGATGTCCAGGCTGTAGCGCCGCTCGGTGGAGACCACGTCCACACTTCTGGCGCCCCATTGCACGGCTACAAGCAATGACGGCCGCTGGCCTGCTTCGGCGCCTACCGACACACCGCGCTGCCCGGGCTGCAGCATGAACTCCAGCCGGGGCGCGCGCATGAGCGTGAGGCGGTTGGCGCCCAGGTGGCCCAGTGCGAACGAGACGACCCAGTCGTCTTCGTCTTCTACGGTCAGAAACGGGACAGGCTGCGGTGTGGCCATGGGTGGACGGTGGTGGGGATGTGCCAGTGGGCTGGCGGATGACCAGCGGTCGCAGAGCGCGGCCCGGGGTACAGGCGGCGATCAGTATGCCGTTGCAAGTCCCATGCCGGAGCGGGGAGAACCCGACGTTGGGCGCTTCCAACGCGGCGCTGGGTGTGTCAGTTTCGCGCAAGCTGATGTTGTGTGAACGCGGGTGCTTCGGATGGCGCGCAGGATGCAAGAATATGAATGAAAATTGCCTCTAGCGCTTTATCAGTAAGCGCTAATAGCTCCTGTTTTAATAGCGATAGTGTGGCGAGGTTGATCCCGCCAAAGCGCAGGCCAGCTCCCCCACGGTTTGGAGTGCGGCTTCAAACCGCGCTTGCGCGGGGTGCCCGTAGTTGATGCGCACGCAGTGGGCAAAACGCTGGTCTGCCGAAAAGATCTGCCCCGGCGCGAGGCTGATGCCCCGTGCCAGTGCCTGCCGGTGCAGCGCCAGTGCATCCACCTGTGGCGGAAGCTCCAACCACAAAAAGTAACCCCCCTCGGGCCGTGAAACGCGGGTGCCGGGCGGGAAGTGTCTGGCTACGCTCGCCAGCGCAATCGCCTGCTGCTTTTCCAGGCTTCGGCGCAGTGCGCGCAGGTGTCGGTCGTAGCCACCCTGGGCCAGATATTCAGATAACGCCTGTTGCGACGGCATAGCGGCCGAGAGCGTGGTCATGAGCTTCAGGCGCTGCACCGCAGTGGTGTAGCGGCCCGCGGCCACCCACCCCACGCGGTAGCCGGGCGCCAGGCTTTTGCTGAACGAGCTGCAGTGCATCACCAGCCTTGCGCTATCAAACGCCTTGGCCGGTGGCGGGCGCTGCGGGGCAAAGTGCAGCTCGCCATACACGTCGTCTTCGATCAGCGGTACCTGATGGCGCGCCAGCAGGGCCACGAGTTCGCGTTTCTTGTCCTCGGGCATCAGGCTGCCCAGCGGGTTTTGAAAGCTGGGCATCAGCCAGCATGCCTTGATGGGTTGGTCCGGTACCTGCCGCTCCAGTGCTTCAGCCAGCGCCGCCAGGTCGATGCCGTCGCGCGGGTGGGTGGCGATTTGCAGCGCCTGCAGGTTCAGCCGCTCCAGCGCCTGCAGCGCGGCGTAGAAGGTGGGCGATTCGACCACCACGACGTCGCCGGGCTGGGTGACGGCCTCCAGGCAGAGGTTTAGCGCCTCCATCGCGCCGTTGGTGATGATGATTTCTTCGACATCCACCGCCATGCCGTGCAGGCCGTAGCGCAGCGCGATCTGCTGGCGCAGGCGCTCGTCGCCTGGGGGCAGGCTTTGCACGATGCTCCACGGGTCGAGCTTGCGCATGCCACTGCCCAAGCAGCGCGCCAGCCGATCGAGCGGAAACAGCTCCAGGCCTGGGAAGGCCGAGCCCAGCGGCACCAGGTCGCGGTCGCGTGCCAGGCCCAGCACCTCGAACACCAGGTCGCTGATGGCGACATCGGTGGAGGTGGCTGCCGGGCGTGAGGGCAGGGGCTCCGCAGGCCGGGTTTCGGCCAGGGCGGGCAGTCGGGCGCTCACGTAGTAGCCCGAGCGCGGGCGCGCGTGGATCAGGCCCTGGGCCTCCAGCAGGTAATACGCCTCGAACACGGTGGATGGGCTGATGCCGCGTGTGCGGCTGGCCTCGCGCACGGAGGGCACGCGGTCGCCCGGGCGCAACGCGCCGCTGTGGATAAGCTGGGCAATCGCATCGGCGTGGCGTTCGTAGCGTTTCATGGGCAGGGTGGTTTGATTTTGGGCAAACTGATCTGTATTTTTAACTTGAAACTGAATCTGTACTGTTTTTGAGGCTGAGCGTAAAGTGACGAACTGTGTTGGTGCATGCCTTGAGCGGATGGCTCTTGTGTGCCCACCGACCGTTTCCCCACGGACAAAATCCCATGATCGATTGCCTGCGCAGCCTGCTGCGCCCTGTTTTTTGCCCGCCTGTTGCCGCTGCCCTCGTGGCGCTGGCCTTGAGTGCTGGCGTTGCGGCCCAGACGGTGCCCGCCAGCACGACCCGCGCAACCCCTGCAACCCCCGCAGCCACGGTGGGCGCGTCCTCCATGTCCTCGCGCGTACTGGCCTGCACCGCCTGCCACGGTAAAGAGGGCCGGGCCACGCCCGACGGCTACTTTCCGCGCATTGCGGGTAAACCGGCGGGCTATCTGGCCAACCAGCTGCTCAACTTTCGCGATGGGCGGCGCAGCTACCCGCAGATGACATACCTCATCGAGCATTTGACGGATGACTATCTGCGCGAGATGGCCGAACACTTTGCTGCGCTGGACCTGCCGTACCCACCGCCTCCTGCGCCGCAAGCACCCGCCGCCGCGCTGGAGCAGGGCCGCAAGCTGGTGCAGGTGGGCGACGCGGCACGTAGTATCCCCGCCTGCGTGGCCTGCCATGGCGCGGCCATGACGGGCGTGTCGCCATCCCTCCCTGGCCTGCTGGGCCTGCCGCGCGACTACCTCAATAGCCAGCTGGGTGCCTGGAAGACCGGTCAGCGCCGGGCCCATCAGCCCGATTGCATGGCGGACATTGCCCGCCAGCTCACGCCCGATGATGTGAGTGCTGTGTCTGCCTGGCTGGCCGCCCAGCCCGTGGCAGCGGGTGGCAAGCCCGCCCGCACACTGCCTGCTGCCATGCCCGCACGCTGCGGTGGCGTGGCCGAGGTGCCTGTGGCCGCTGCGGCGGCCCGCTGAGAAAGGATGCACCGATGAAACGCATCCTCTGGACCCTCTCTTCCGCGCTGGCAGCGCTGGGCATGGCCGCTGCCGTGCTGATCACCCTGAACCTGCGCGGCGAAGAGCCACTGCCCGCCAGCGAGACGCTGCAGAGCACGCCCGCTCTGGTCCAGCGTGGCGAGTATCTTGCCCGCGTCGGCAACTGCATGGCCTGCCACACCACCCAAGGCGGGGCGCCGTTTGCGGGTGGGCGCGGCATCGAGACGCCGTTTGGCGTGGTGCACAGCTCCAACCTCACCCCTGACAAGGCGCACGGCATTGGCAGCTGGACGTCGGCTGAGTTCTGGCGCGCCATGCACCATGGCCGCAGCAAGGACGGGCGTCTGCTGTACCCCGCGTTCCCGTACCCCAACTACACCCAGGTGACGCGCGAGGATTCGGATGCGATCTTTGCGTATCTGCAAAGTGTTCCCGCTGCGGCTGACGCCAACCGGGCGCACGCGCTGCGTTTTCCGTACAACACGCAGGCTGCGCTGGGCGTGTGGCGGGCGCTGTTTTTTGCGCCTGGCGCCGCTCAGCCGCAGCCCGCGCAAACCGCTGAATACAACCGGGGCGCGTACCTGGTCAACGGCCTGGGCCACTGCACCGCCTGCCACACCCCACGCAACGCGCTGGGCGCCACCACAGATGCCAAGGCCTTCACGGGTGGGCTGATCCCGGTGCAGAACTGGTACGCGCCCGCGCTCAATGCGGCGGCTGAGGCGGGCGTCAAGGAATGGGCTACCGAAGACGTGGTGGCGTTGCTGAAGACGGGTGTCGCTCCGCATGGGTCTGTGCTGGGTCCCATGGCCGAGGTGGTGTTCCGCAGTACGCAGTACCTTACCGATGAAGACGCGCGCGCCATGGCGGTGTATCTGCAGGGCCTACCGCAGCAGAGCCCGGCCGCTCCCGTGGTCCCCCCGCAACCGCCCGCTGCCGCCATGGCGCGCGGCAGCAAGGTGTACGAACAACACTGCGCCGAATGCCACGGCGACCAGGGTCAAGGAGATCCCGGCGCCTTCCCGGCGCTGGCGGGCAACCGCGCCGTCACGCTGGCCGACCCGACCAACCTGGTGCGCGTGGTGCTGCAGGGCGGCTACCTGCCTGCCACGGCTGGCAACCCGCGCCCGCACGGCATGCCACCGTTTCAGCAGTTTCTGTCGGATGAAGAAGTGGCGGCCGTGACCACCTTTGTGCGCAACAGCTGGGGCAACCAGGCGCCAGGTGTGGGTACCATCGAGGTTTATCGCGCCCGCGAACGGCGCGGCATGTAGCGGGTGGCCGCGGGCGGTGGCGGTGTACGCCCGCCCGCAGCATCTGCCGCGTGCGTGCTGACTGACCACCCAGGAGCCCCGTCGATGCAAAGCCCGGCAGCGTTGCCAGAATCCACACCTTCGTCAAACCCTGCCGCGCGTGTACCCGGCGGCTGGTGGGCCGTGTGCCTGTGTGCGGCCTGGTGTGGCACCTGCGGCGTGTACCGCCCTCTGTTTGACGAACTGGCCCGCGCGCATCCAGACGTGCGCTTTGAATGGGTGGACATCGAGGACGACTCGGACATCGCGGGCGACCTGGATGTGGAAACCTTCCCGACGTTGCTGATCTCCGATGGCGAGCGCGCGCTGTTTTTGGGCCCTTTGCTGCCCCAGGCGCCTGTGCTGGCGCGGTTATTGACCAGTTTGCAGGCCGCAGCACCCGGTGGTGCAGGGGCAGGGGGCGAGGCGCAGCATGTCTTTGAGCGTGTGCGTGCTTCCCGCGGTGCTTAATCCAGCCAGCAAGTGGCCATCGCCCAGTCGGTCTTCGTTGGATTCACTCCTGTTTTTATAGCTGCTAGCGCTTGATGGTAAAGCGCTAGAGGAATTTTTGTTTAATTATTTGTGGCTACACCCCGTACTTACTGGTTCCAGACCAATTCGCTGCAGGCCCAGTGCGACAAGGGCGCTTGGTCGCGGGGGATGGACCTGTACCGCCGGGCCGAGGTGGTCCGCATCGAGATCACTCCCAAAACCGAAGACCGCTGGGCGATAGAGGGTCAGGTGCAGGGCAGCCTGCCCGAGCCGTATGACGTGTCGGTGGACCTCGTGCTTGCGCCCAACGGTCAGGTCAAGCACTGGTCGGGTGATTGCACTTGCCCCGTGGGTGCGGATTGCAAACACGCCGTAGCCCTGACGCTGGAGGCCGCACAGTTGAACCCTGCGGACGGCCCGACGTCCACGCAGGCTGAAGACCCTTTGAAAGTGATGCGGGAGCGCAAGGAGGCCCTGGCACGCACCGAGGCCGAGGCCCGCGTGATGCACTGGCTGCAGGACTGGGACCGCGCCCTTGGCATCGCGTCCCCGCTTGAACCCGACGCGCGGCCCGAGCGGCCCGAGTGCTATCTGTATCTGGTTTCCACCGTAGGGCGGTCGCGCACCACGGTGCCGCAGATGCAGCTGGAGGCCGTGGTGTCATACGCCAAGGTCACGGGCGGCTGGGCCAAGCCCAAGCAGATCCGCACACAGCCCGGCCCGGGCCAGGCCGTGTACGACCGAGCCAGCGATGCCGACCGCCAGGTGCTGCAGCTGCTGCGCGCCATGCCGCGCAGCGTGGGCTACTACTCGGCCTACAGCGTGTCGCCCATCGGGGTGCTGGAGGGCGCAGTGGGCTTGCTGGCGCTGGAGCAGGCGGCTGCCACGGGGCGCCTGTTTGTGGATGCGGGCGGGTCTACCGTGGGCACCCCCCTGCGCTGGGGCGACGCGCTGCCCATTACATGGAGCTGGAAGGAGTCCTTGCCTGCGCAAGGTGGCGAGAGCGTGTGGGGCTTGCAGGCCACTTTGCCCAGCCACAGCGCCCTCCTTTGCGACAACCATCCGCCCTTGTATCTGGACACCGCCTGCGGAGTCTGCGGCCAGGTGCACGCCGAGGGCCTGAGCCCCGCGCAGGTCGCCATGCTGCTCAAGGCTCCCGCACTCAGCGCTGCAGCTCTGCAAAAACACCATGCCGACGTGGCCAGCCGCATCGGCGGAGTGCTACCGCTACCGCCGGTGCTCGGTCCGCTCACGCGGGTGCAAGGCGTCAAGCCCGTGGCGCGCCTGCACCTTGCGCCGTCGCTGCCGAACGAAGTGGCTGACATGGGCCTCATCACCGCGCAGTTGCGTTTTGATTACCAGGGCCATGTCGGCTGGTGGGCCGGGCAGGAGCTGGCCGTGCTGGTGCCGGGCGCCGACGGCGGCCAGGTGCTGCTGCAGCGCGACGCATTGGCCGAACTCAACGCCATCGAGCGCCTGATGGACCTGGGCCTGCTGGCCACCGACGACGGTCTGTTCGGCATTCCGGGCGAGCGGTCGCAAAACGACTGGATGCACTGGGCGGACAACGGCTATGCGGTGCTGCGCGACGCGGGATTTGCTATGACGCTGGATGCAGCGCTGGACGGCTGGATCCAGCATGCCGATGTGCTGGACGTGGCGCTGCAGCCCGAAGGCGATGACGAGGCCACATCACCGTGGTTTTCGCTGTCGCTGGGCATGGAGATCAACGGCGTGCGCCACAACATCCTGCCCTGGCTGCCCGACCTGATTGCCGCTGCTGCCACCCAGCCGCTGGACCCTGCCACGGGTTTGCCCCAGCTGCCTTCGCATGTCTACCTGCCGTCGCTGAACGGCCCTGGCTTTGTGCGCCTGCCTACTGACACACTGCGGCCGTGGATGGCCGCGCTGCTGGATCTGGTGGGCGACCGCGCGCATGACTTCCAAGGCGACAACCTGAAGCTATCGCGCCTGGACGCCCTGCGCACCAGCGCCGCGCTGGGCAAGGGCGCGGTATGGCAGGGCGCAGACGCCTTGCGCGCCATGGTGGCCCAACTGCGGGGCGCCAGCGCCTTGCCCCACGTGCCGCTGCCTGCCAGCGTGCAGGCCACGCTGCGTCCGTACCAGCAGCAGGGCCTGAACTGGCTGCAGTTCTTGAGCGCCAATGGCCTGGCCGGGGTGCTGGCCGACGACATGGGCCTGGGCAAAACGCTGCAGACCCTGGCGCACATCCAGGTCGAAAAGGATGCGGGGCGGCTGACCCACCCAGCGCTGGTCATTGCGCCCGTGAGCCTGATGGGCAACTGGCAGCGCGAGGCCGCGCGGTTTTGCCCGGGACTGCGTTGCCTGGTGCTCCATGGCGCGGGCCGCCATGAAGTGGCTGATGCGGTCACCGAGCATGACCTCGTCATCGCCCCGTATTCGCTGCTGCAGCGCGACCGCGAGCGCTGGCTGGCGCACGAGTGGCACCTGGTGGTGCTGGACGAGGCGCAGAACATCAAGAACGCCAGCACCCATGCTGCGCAGGTGGTCAGCCAGTTGCAGGCGCGCCACCGGCTGTGCCTGTCGGGCACGCCCATGGAAAACCATTTGGGCGAGATCTGGAGCCTGTTCCACTTTTTGATGCCGGGCTTTCTGGGCAGCCAGCAGCGCTTTAAGGAAGTGTTTCGCACGCCCATCGAAAAGCAGGGCGACGGCGCGCGCATGGCGCAGCTGCGAGCGCGCATCACGCCCTTCATGCTGCGGCGGACCAAGGCGCTGGTGGCGGGGGATTTGCCGCCCAAGGTCGAGTCGGTGATGCCTGTGGAGCTGACCGGCGCGCAGGCCGATCTATACGAGACCATCCGCCTGGGAATGGAAAAGACCGTTCGGGAAGCGCTTCAGTCCAAGGGGCTGGCCAAGTCGCAGATCACGATCCTCGATGCGCTGCTCAAGCTGCGCCAGGTGTGCTGTCACCCGCAGCTGCTGCCGCTGGACGCCGCCAAAAAGGTCAAGACCTCGGCCAAGCTGGACCAATTGATGGCCCTGTTGCCCGGAATGCTGGCCGAAGGGCGGCGCATTTTGCTGTTCTCGCAGTTCACCAGCATGCTCACGCTAATCGAGGCCGAGCTGAAAAAGCGCAACCTGCCCTGGGTCAAGCTTACGGGGCAGAGCCAGAAGCGCGACGCCATCATCGAGCAGTTCACCAGCGGGCAGGTGCCCCTGTTCCTCATCAGCCTGAAGGCGGGCGGGGTGGGGCTGAACCTGCCACAGGCCGACACCGTGATCCACTACGACCCGTGGTGGAATCCGGCGGTAGAAAACCAGGCCACCGACCGCGCCCACCGCATCGGCCAGACGCAAAGCGTGTGGGTGATCAAGCTGGTGGCGCAGGGGACGATTGAAGAGCGCATTTTGGCGCTGCAGGAGCGCAAGGCTGAGTTGGCGGGCAGCCTGTACAGCGGGTCGGCAGCGCGCAAGGAGCCGTTGTTTACCGAGGGCGACCTGGCAGAATTGTTGCAGCCGCTATCACTGTCATAGCTGCTCGCGCTGATTGGGTGAGCGCTGGATGCCATTTTGGTGCTCATCGCCCTGCAAGCCGCATGAGCGCTGGCCCGGGTAAGATTTTGGCTCGGTGCAAGGGCGTGTTGACAACAGTTTTACCCGTGCGTGTCTTTGCAAATCAACACTTTGCACGCTACAATATGGTTCTCACGACCAAGCGGGCGGGTACCAACCGCCCGTTTTTTTTGGTCGAACGCTTTTGGAGCTCGAAGCTGTCGGAGAGGGTCTCCGGGGGTTATCGGGTTTTTTGTTTTGGACATACGCAAACAAGGTGCACAGAAAGTGCTGCCATGGAGCGGGCGATTTGCCTGATCCTGATTTGCGTAAGTCGTGTTGTTTTTCCGGGATTGAACTGAACACGTGGCATTGCAGCAAGTCGTTGAACAAATTGTGACGGGCCTGGGGTATGACCTGGTGGAGATCGAGCGCTCCGCCGGTGGTTTGCTGCGCGTCACCATCGATTTGCCCTGGGTGCAGCCGGCTGTCGATGCGCCCGCACCCGCAGTAGAGCAGTTTGTCACGGTCGAGGATTGCGAGAAGGTCACCCGCCAGTTGCAGTTTGCGCTGGAGGTGGATGGTGCTGAATACAAGCGACTCGAAGTCTCGTCTCCCGGCATCGACCGCCCCTTGCGCCACGAGCAGGACTTCGTGCGCTTCGAGGGCTCGGTCATTGACGTCACCCTGAGAGCGCCCATTGGCGTTGCAGCAGCGGCGGGGCAGGTGAATGCCACCCGCAAGAAATTTCGCGGCACGCTGGAGCGCGCCGAGGCTGGGGGCTGGCAGATCGTCTGGAGCGACGAGCCGCCGGTAAAGCCGGGTCAAAGAGTAAGCAAGAAGCGCGTGCCCGCCCCGTTGCAGGCGTTGGGCTTTACCTTGGATGAAGTGCGAGACGTCCGTTTGGCGTCCATCGTTGATTTCAAGGGCCGCGCAGGCAAGGCCGGGCCAACGCCCACCTGAGCTGCTGGATGAATTGGGTGGGTGGTCGGTCGCTGTGCGCAGCCCCTGCCTTCGGGTGATTGAAACAGGAGAGTCGTCGCATGAATCGCGAATTGTTGATGTTGGTTGAGGCCATTTCGCGCGAGAAGAACGTGGAGCGTGATGTGGTCTTGGGCGCCGTGGAGTCGGCCCTGGCCCAGGCTACCAAGAAGCTGTACCAAGGTGAGGTGGACATCCGCGTGTCCGTTGATCGCGACAGCGGCAACTATGAGACTTTCCGTCGCTGGTTGGTCGTGCCCGACGATGCCGGTCTGCAAAACCCGGAAGCCGAAGAGCTGCTGATGGATGCGAAAGACCGCATCGCAGACATCGAAGTCGGTGAATACATCGAAGAAGGTGTGGAATCCGTTCCCATCGGCCGCATTGGCGCCATGGCTGCGAAGCAGGTCATTCTGCAAAAAATTCGTGACGCCGAGCGCGAAATGCTGCTCAACGACTTCATGTCGCGCGGCGAACGCATCTTCACCGGTACCGTCAAGCGCATGGACAAGGGCGACATCATTGTCGAGTCCGGCCGTGTCGAAGGCCGTCTGCGCCGCGGCGAGATGATTCCGAAGGAAAACCTGCGCAGTGGCGACCGTGTGCGCGCCATGATCATGGAGGTGGACCTCACCTTGCGCGGCGCCCCCATCATCCTGTCGCGCTCGGCCCCCGAGTTCATGATCGAACTCTTCCGCAACGAAGTGCCCGAGATCGAACAAGGCCTGCTGGAAATCAAGAGCTGTGCCCGTGACCCTGGTTCGCGCGCCAAGATAGCGGTGCTGAGCCACGACAAGCGCGTGGACCCCATCGGCACCTGCGTCGGAGTGCGCGGCACCCGCGTGAATGCGGTGACCAATGAATTGGCCGGCGAGCGCGTGGACATTGTGCTGTGGTCTGAAGATCCAGCCCAGTTCGTGATCGGCGCGCTGGCTCCAGCCAATGTGTCTTCCATCGTGGTCGATGAAGAAAAACATGCCATGGATGTTGTCGTGGACGAGGAAAACCTCGCCATTGCCATCGGCCGTGGTGGTCAGAACGTGCGCCTTGCGTCCGACCTGACAGGCTGGAAAATCAACATCATGGACGCCGCTGAAAGCGCGCAGAAGCAGGCCAACGAGTCTGACACTGCCCGCAAGCTGTTCATGGAAAAGCTCGATGTGGACGAGGAAATCGCCGACATCCTGATCTCCGAAGGCTTCAACACCCTGGAAGAAGTGGCTTATGTGCCGCTGCAGGAAATGCTGGAGATCGAAAGCTTTGACGAAGACACCGTCAACGAACTGCGTGCCCGCGCCAAGGACGCACTATTGACGATGGAAATCGCCCGTGAGGAAAGCGTGGAAGAGGTCTCCCAGGACCTGCGCGACCTCGAAGGCCTCACCCCCGAGCTGATTGCCAAGTTGGCTGACGGTGGTGTGCACACACGTGACGACCTGGCCGATCTGGCCATTGATGAACTGACCGACCTGACCGGACAGTCTGAAGAAGATGCCAAAGCCTTGATCATGAAGGCGCGCGAACATTGGTTCGCGGGGCAAGAGTAAAGGTCAGGGAGGCACGAACCAAATATGTCCAGTAATACTGTCGCCGAGTTTGCAACCGAACTCAAAAAATCGCCTGAAACCCTGCTCGACCAGCTCAAAGCTGCGGGTGTGGGCAAGGCTGCCCCTTCGGACGCGCTGACCGAGTCAGACAAGCAAAAATTGCTTGCCTACCTGCAAGCCAGCCATGGCACGGCATCTGCCGACCGCAAGAAGATCACGCTGGTGAAGAAGTCCACCAGCGAAATCAAGCAGGCCGACGCCACCGGCAAGGCCCGCACGATTCAGGTCGAGGTGCGCAAGAAGCGCACCTTCATCCAGCGCGATGAGGGTGGCGAAGGCGTTCCCGAATCCAGCGCAAACTTGGTGGAAGAAGCCGCTGTGTCCAGCGAAGATCTCGAACTGGCCCGCCGCGAGGAAGAGGCACGCCGTCAGGCCGAGCTGATCCGCCGCCAGGAAACCGAACTCGCTGAAAAACGCGCTGAACGCGAAGCCCGCGAAAAGCGTGAGCGCGAGGCCGAAGAGCGTGCTGCCGCCTACGCTGCCCAGGAAGTCGAAAAGAAGGCCCAGGCCTCTGCCGTCAAGCAGGAAGCAACGCGCGAGCAGGCTGCAGAGTCTGCCGCCCGCACCGCTGCTCAGAATGAAGCCCGCGAGAAGGCTGCTGCCGAATCCAAGGCCCGTTCCGACGAAGAGTCGGCCCGTGCCGCTGACCTGGACGCCCGCCGCCGCAAAGCCGAGGCCGAAGCTGCCGCTATTCGCTCGATGATGGCCACGCCCAAGAAGGCGGTCATGGTTGCGAAGAAGCCCGAGGAGCCCAAGCCGGTAGCCAAGCCCGCACAGACTGGCGATGCCAAGAAGGGCACCCTGCACAAGCCTGCAGTGGGCTCTGCTGTACCGCGTACGGGTGCTGCTGCCGCGCCTGCCGCGCCCGGTGCCGGCAAGGAAGTCAAGTCTGCCAAGCTGTCCTCCAGCTGGGCGGGTGATCCGGCCAAGAAGAAAGAAATCAAGACCCGCGGCGACAGCAGCGGCGGTGTCGGTCGCAACAACTGGCGCGGAGGCCCGCGTGGCCGTCGTGGCGACAACCGTGATCAACGTGACGACCACCAGCAGGCTGCTCCGGTGGAGGCGCGCATCATCGAAGTGCACGTTCCCGAAACCATCACGGTGGCTGAGCTCGCGCACAAGATGTCGATCAAGGCCAACGAAGTGATCAAGGCCCTGATGAAGATGGGCCAGATGGTCACCATCAACCAGCCGCTGGACCAGGACACCGCCATGATCATGGTGGAAGAAATGGGCCACAAGGCGGTGGTGGCGGCTCTGGACGATCCAGAAGCTTTCACCGACGACGATACGACCCAGCAGAATGTGGAACTGTTGCCACGTGCTCCTGTGGTGACCGTCATGGGCCACGTCGATCACGGCAAGACGTCGCTGCTGGACTACATCCGCCGCGCCAAGGTGGCCGCAGGCGAAGCTGGCGGCATTACGCAGCACATTGGTGCCTACCACGTGGAAACTCCACGCGGTATGGTGTCGTTCCTCGATACCCCGGGTCACGAGGCCTTTACAGCCATGCGTGCCCGTGGTGCCCAGGCGACAGACATTGTGATTCTGGTGGTTGCTGCCGATGACGGTGTCATGCCCCAGACCAAGGAGGCCATCAAGCACGCCAAGGCGGCAGGCGTTCCTATCGTGGTGGCTATCACCAAGGCCGACAAGCCCGACGCCAACTTTGAACGCGTCAAGCAAGAGCTGGTCGTGGAACAAGTAGTGCCTGAAGAATACGGTGGTGATTCGCCTTTCGTGCCTGTGTCTTCCAAGACCGGCATGGGCATTGATACGCTGCTGGAGCAAGTGCTCTTGCAGGCTGAAGTGCTTGAACTCCGCGCTCCCGTCGATTCGCTGGCCAAGGGCCTTGTGATCGAAGCCCAGCTCGACAAGGGCCGTGGCCCTGTGGCGACAGTGCTGGTTCAGTCCGGTACGCTCAAGGTCGGCGACATCGTGCTGGCAGGTCAGACCTACGGCCGCGTGCGTGCCATGCTGGACGAAAACGGCAAGGTTGCCAAAACGGCCGGTCCGTCGATCCCTGTGGAAATCCAGGGTCTGACGGAAGTACCGCAG
This sequence comes from Acidovorax sp., assembly GCF_046314175.1. Classification (GTDB taxonomy): domain Bacteria; phylum Pseudomonadota; class Gammaproteobacteria; order Burkholderiales; family Burkholderiaceae_C; genus Acidovorax. Next base: position 35,955 of record NZ_JBKBXG010000040.1, read on the forward strand.
GCAGGCGACGAGTTCATGGTGCTCACCGACGAACGTCGTGCCCGCGAAATTTCTACCTACCGTGCAGGCAAGTTCCGCAACACGAAGCTGGCAAAGCAGCAGGCTGCAAAGCTGGAGAACATGTTTGCCGACATGACGGCGGGCGAAGTGAAGATGCTGCCCATCATCGTCAAGGCCGATGTGCAGGGTTCGCAAGAAGCGCTGGCCCAGTCGCTGCTCAAGCTCTCGACCGAAGAGGTCAAGGTGCAGCTGGTGTATGCCGCTGTGGGCGCCATCAGCGAGTCCGACATCAACCTCGCCATTGCTTCCAAGGCCATCGTGATTGGTTTCAATGTGCGCGCCGATGCCGGTGCCCGCAAGCTTGCCGAGAACAATGGTGTTGACCTGCACTACTACAGCATCATTTACGACGCTGTGGACGAATTGCGGGTGGCGATGTCCGGCATGCTGGCACCAGAGCAGCGCGAAGAGATCATCGGTACAGCCGAGATCCGCACGGTGTTCGTGGCGACCAAGATCGGCACGATTGCCGGTTCGTACATCACCTCGGGCATGGTCCATCGCAACGCACGCTTCCGCCTGCTGCGCGACAACGTGGTGGTCTACACGGGCGAAGTCGATTCGATCAAGCGCCTCAAGGACGATGTCAAGGATGTCAAGGAAGGTTTTGAGTGCGGTATCAAGCTCAAGAACTACAACGACATCAAGGAAGGCGATCAACTCGAGTTCTTTGACATCAAGGAAATCGCACGGACGCTGTAAGGCGACGGTACGACGATATGGCTGCGAAGAAATCTTCCACTCCTAACCGCGCCTTCAAGGTCGCTGATCAGATCCAGCGTGATCTGACCGAGCTGATCGCGCGCGAGTTGAAAGACCCGCGCGTGGGCATGGTGACACTGCAGGGCGTGGAGGTGACCCCCGACTACGCCCATGCCAAGGTGTTCTTCAGCCTGCTGACGGGCGACCCGGTGGAAACACAGGCCGCCCTGAACCAGGCCGCAGGCTTCTTGCGCAATGGGCTGTTCAAGCGTCTGCATATCCACACAGTGCCTACGCTGCACTTCGTGTTCGACCGCACCTCCGAGCGTGCGGCCGACATGAACGCCTTGATTGCCAAGGCGGTTTCTTCTCGCGCTAAAGAGGAATAGCCTATGCACGCGCCTCGCACCAGGGTGCAGCGGCGCCCTGTGCACGGGGTGTTGCTGCTCGACAAACCGCTCGGCCTTTCGAGCAATGACGCCTTGCAAAAGGCGAAATGGCTCTTGCGCGCCGAAAAGGCGGGCCACACAGGCACGCTCGATCCATTGGCCACGGGCGTGTTGCCCCTGTGTTTTGGCGCGGCCACCAAGTTCAGCCAGCTGCAACTGGATGCGCCGAAGATCTACGAAGCAGTTGCATTGCTGGGGGTGACCACCACCACCGGCGACGCTGAAGGCGACGTGGTACAGCGCTGCGATGTTGAGCTTGCGCAACTCACGCCCGAGCGGCTTGCGGCTGTACAGCAGCAGTTCACCGGCCCCATAAGCCAAGTGCCGCCGATGCACAGTGCGCTCAAGAAGGACGGCAAGGCGCTGTACGAGTATGCGCGTGCGGGTGTGACCGTGGAGCGCGAAGCGCGCGATGTGGTCATTCATGCATTAAAACTGACTCTAACGCAGACAGATCAAGCGCAAACAGCTATCAAAATAGTAGTAAATTGCAGCAAAGGCACCTACATCCGCACCCTGGGTGAGGATATCGGTGCTGCGTTGGGTTGCGGTGCGCACCTGACCTTCTTGCGCCGCATAGACACGGGTGGAATCGGTGTGGAGCGCTGCGTCACGCTGGCCCAGCTGGAAGCCATGCCGGAGTCGGAGCGCCTGGCCAGCCTTGAGGCGCCCGAGTCGCTGCTGGCACAACATATGCGTGTCACGCTGGACAGTGACAATACAGCCCGATTCCTGTCGGGCGTGCGTCGCCGTGGCAACTGGCCCGATGCCAGTGCCGTGGCGGTGTTTGGCGAGAATCCCCCGGCACTGCTGGGGGTAGGCCACATCGTGGGCGGGGAGCTGGTGCCGGACAGGCTCCTGAGTCCGCTGGAAATTCAACAAATCTCAGAAAGCACGCCGCACCTACAAGCCAGCGGCACATTGGAAAAACTATGACTAAACAAATCCGCAATATTGCGATCATTGCCCACGTTGACCATGGCAAAACCACCATGGTCGACCAGCTGCTGCGCCAGTCCGGCACCTTTGCCGACCACGAAAAGGTCGTTGACACCGTGATGGACAACAACGCCATCGAAAAAGAGCGTGGCATTACGATCCTGGCCAAGAACTGCGCAGTGAGCTGGGAAGGCACCCACATCAACATCGTGGACACCCCCGGTCACGCGGACTTCGGCGGCGAAGTGGAACGTGCCCTGTCGATGGTCGACAGCGTGGTGCTGCTGATCGACGCGCAAGAGGGCCCCATGCCCCAGACGCGTTTCGTGACCAAGAAGGCACTGGCCCTGGGTCTGCGCCCGATCCTGGTCGTGAACAAGGTGGACAAGCCCGGCGCCAACCCCGACAAGGTCGTGAACGCCGCGTTCGACCTGTTCGACAAGCTGGGTGCTACGGACGAACAACTCGACTTCCCTGTGGTGTACGCCTCCGGCATCAACGGCTGGTCGTCGCTGGAAGAAGGCGCTCCTGGCGAGCAGTGGGGCCCCGACATGTCGGCCCTGTTCAACACCATCCTGAAGCACGTTCCCCCGAACTCGGGTGACCCAGCCGCTCCGCTGCAACTGCAGATTTCGGCGTTGGACTTCTCCACGTTCGTGGGCCGTATCGGTGTGGGCCGTATCAGCCAAGGCACCATCAAGCCCGGCCAAGACGTATTGGTGATGGAAGGCCCCGATGGCAAGACCGTCAAGGGCCGCGTGAACCAGGTGCTGACCTTCCAGGGCCTCGATCGCATGCAGACGCCTCTCGCAGGCCCTGGCGACATCGTGCTGATCAACGGTATCGAAGGTATCGGTATCGGCGTGACGGTGACCGACCCGGCCAACCCGTCGCCGCTGCCCATGCTGAAGGTGGACGAGCCCACGCTGACCATGAACTTCTGCGTGAACACGTCGCCCTTGGCCGGTCGTGAAGGCAAGTTCGTGACCAGCCGCCAGATCTGGGACCGCCTGCAAAAGGAACTGCAGCACAACGTGGCGCTGCGCGTGTCCGAGACCGACGAAGAAGGCATCTTCGAGGTGATGGGCCGCGGTGAATTGCACCTAACCATCCTGCTGGAAAACATGCGCCGTGAAGGCTATGAGCTGGCTGTGTCCAAGCCCCGCGTCGTCTTCAAGACCGTGAACGGCGAAAAGCACGAGCCTATCGAGCTGGTAACGGTTGACATCGAAGAAGGCCACCAAGGCGGCGTGATGCAAGCCTTGGGCGAGCGCAAGGGCGAGCTGGTGAACATGGAGCCGGACGGCCGTGGCCGTGTGCGCCTGGAGTACCGCATTCCGGCCCGTGGCCTTATCGGTTTTACCAACGAATTCCTGAACCTGACGCGTGGCTCGGGCCTGATCAGCAACATCTTCGACAGCTACGAAGCGCACAAGGGCGACATCGGTGGCCGCAAGAACGGCGTGCTGATCTCCATGGACGACGGTGAAATCTTCACCTACGCCCTGGGCAAGCTCGATGACCGTGGCCGCATGTTCGTGAAGGCGAACGACCCTGTGTACGAAGGCATGATTGTGGGTATCCACAGCCGTGACAACGACCTGATCGTGAACGCCACGCGGACCAAGCAGCTGACCAACTTCCGCGTGAGCGGCAAGGAAGACGCGATCAAGATCACGCCTCCTATTGATGCAACGCTGGAATACGCGGTGGAATTCATCGAGGACGACGAATTGGTTGAAATCACGCCCAAGTCCATCCGCATCCGCAAGCGGTTCCTGACCGAAAACGAGCGCAAGCGCGCAGGCCGCTCCTGAGCTGCCTTGCCGGTGAGGGCTGCTTTTGTGGCAGCATGAACCGGTAGCATCAGTGTGCAGCGACGAGCTGCGCTCCTGGTGCGCGACCCAAAGGGCCACTGCCATGCTGTGGCCCTTTTTGCCGTCTTGAATCCCGGTGTCTGTTGTTGACTCCCTCCAATTGCCTGAACTGCAGGTTCCCATGTTGAAGCTCACGCATTCCCGCGCGGTTGTTTTGATGGTGGCGGTGACCCTCATGTGGTCCATCGCCGGTGTGGTCACGCGCCACTTGGAGCACGCACGCAGCTTTGAGGTGACCTTCTGGCGCAGCTTCTTCACGCTGCTGGCGCTGCTGGTCATCCTGCCAGCCTTGCAGGGGCGGGCGGTGTTTACGTCCATGCGCCACAGCGGCCGGGCACTGTGGATATCCGGCGTGTGCTGGAGCGTGATGTTTACCGCCTTCATGGTGGCCATCATGCTGATGCCGGTGGCCAATGTGCTCGTCACGATGGCGGTAGGGCCGCTGCTCACCGCGCTGTTTGCGCGGATTTTTATCGGTCACCATATTGCGCCGCGTACCTGGGTGGCCATCGGGGTGGCGGGCCTGGGCATTGCGTGGATGTATGGTTCGCAGATGGCGGGACTGCCCGTGGTGGGCACGCTGGTGGCGTTGTGTGTGCCGGTGGCTGCGGCCATCAACTGGACGGTGGTGCAACACTCGCAGCGGCACGGCCATGCCGTGGACCTGGTGCCCGCCGTGCTGGTGGGCGCCGTGATCTCGGTGGTGGCCACGTTGCCCGTGGCACTGCCGTTTGAAGCGTCCCTTCACGACCTCGCATTGCTGGCCTTGCTGGGCGTGGTGCAATTGGCAATTCCGTGTGTGCTGGCCGTGCGCTGCGGGCGGGTGCTCAAGGCGCCCGAGATGGCGCTGCTGGGCCTTTTGGAGGTGATTTTCGGTATCTTGCTGGCATGGGTGGGCGCGGGTGAGGAACCCAGCGCGGCCGTGCTAACAGGGGGCGTGCTGGTGATTGGCGCCCTGGTTTTTAATGAACTTTTAGGTTGGAAGGAACAAAAATGACGGAGACGGTAGTGTCGGATGTGTTGAGTGAAGTGCGTGGCCAGGTCGGCTTTATCACGTTGAACCGCCCGCGTGCGCTCAACGCGCTGTCGCTCTCCATGGTGCGCGACCTGATGGGTGTGCTGTTGGCTTGGCAGAACGATGCGCGGGTGCTTGCGGTAGCAATCCGCGGCAGCAATAAGGAAGGCCCGTTCGGCGCTTTCTGTGCTGGTGGTGACATCCGCTTTTTGCACCAAGCGGGCAGCACGGGCAACCCCGAAATCGAGGACTTTTTTACCGAGGAATACGCACTCAACCACCTGATCCACAACTTTGGCAAGCCCTACATCGCGTTCACGGACGGCATCGTGATGGGTGGCGGCATGGGCATCAGCCAGGGCGCCGCACTGCGTGTGGTGACCGAGCGCACAAAGATGGCCATGCCGGAGACGGCGATTGGCCTGTTCCCGGATGTGGGTGGAGGCTACTTTCTGAGCCGTTGCCCCGGCCGCGTGGGTGAATGGCTGGCGTTGACGGGTGACACGATTGGCGCAGGTGACGCCATCGAGAACCAGCTGGCCGACGGCTGCTTGCCCGCAGACCAACAAGCGGCGGTATGGGATGCCCTGGGCACCCAGAGCTTTGCCAGCGGCACAGCCATCAAAGACTATGTTGCTTCGAAATTTGTAGCTGCTAGCGCTTTACAGGCAAGCGCTAGAGGCCAAATTGACCAATATTTTTCACTGCGCAGCGTGGGCGAGATCGTGGCGGCGCTTGAAGCTGCCGACAGCGACTGGGCGCGTACCACGACAGCCACGCTGCGCAAGCGCTCGCCCCTCATGCTGCATGTGGTGCTGGAGCAGATCCGCCGCGCGCGCGACATGGGTCTGGCCGACGATTTGCGCATGGAGCGCGACATGGTGCGGCACTGCTTCTTCTTGCGCCCCGGCCAAAGTGAAACGGTGGAGGGTATTCGCGCGCTGGCGGTGGATAAGGACCACGCGCCACAGTGGAACCCTGCCCGCATCGAAGACGTGACCCCCGAGATGGTGGCGCCGTTCTTTGTCAGCCCCTGGCCTGCGCATGCGCATCCGCTGGCGTCGCTGGCCTGAATGACCCACTGAGGTGGTGCACCAGGGCTGCGAAGCCCGGTACACCGCTGCTATGTGAACAACCACGCGCGCAGGTCGCTACCCGTGCGCCACGGCAACCACTTGCTGCAGGCGTGCTCCAGGGTGTCTTGCACCAGATCATCGGCCGCCCAAGCGTCGCCCGTCAGTACCCGCGCATACCGGCGCAGGCTTGGCAGTTGTTCGACAACCTGGATACGGTTCATGCGGCGATGTGGAACGCGTCAAGCCATAGTGAGGGGGGCAGTGCGCCAGACCTGGTTCACACCCTCGCCGGTCTTCTCGCCGGGCTTGGTGTCCTTGACCCCGTAGTACAGCGGCTTGCCCTTGGAAGCCAGCTGGGTCTTGCCGTCATCGCGCGTCACGATGCTGTAGTCGCCGCCAGGGGCCTTGCTGGCCGTCAGTGGAGGCCAGTTGGTGGCACAAGGGCCATGGCACACCGACTTGCCGCTGCCCGACGCATCGTGGTCGAACGTGTAGAGCGTCATGCCGCCAGCGCCGACAAGCACACCGTCCATGGTTCTGACGGGGCCATCGGCGGCCATGGTGGAGCAGCCTGCAATGGCAACCAACGCGGCGAGCGACAAAAGGGTTTTTTTATGGTTTCTCCAGGTGGAAGAGGGTTTGCAGGAAACGGCACATGCCGCCTTGCATCTCCACAAACCCAGAGGCGCGGTGGTTTTTTCCATCGCCCACGAAAAAACCACAAACGCCCCTCCCTTCACGCTTTCGGAACGGTCACCGCGTACCCGCAATCCGCAGCCACAAAACTGGCGCGGCCAGAGGCAGTGCCCCGTGCAACGGCCGCCCCGCCGCACTGGGGCATCCCCCCTTTCAGGGGGAGGGCGCGCAGCGACTCAGGGGGTTACCTGTTCCTGCTCTTCATCGCCCGCTCCACCTCGCGCTTGCCTTCGCGGTCCTTGATGGTGTCGCGTTTGTCGTGCTCGGCCTTGCCCTTGGCCAGCGCAATTTCGCACTTCACGTACCCGTTCTTCCAGTGCAGGTTGAGGGGCACCAGCGTGTAACCCTTTTGCTCGACCTTGATGATCAGGTGCTTGATGTCATCCTTCTTGAGCAGCAGTTTCTTGGTGCGGATCGCGTCGGGGTTCACGTGGGTCGAGGCGGTCTTGAGCGGATTGATCTGGCAACCCAGCAGAAACAGCTCACCTTCGCGGATCAGCACGTAGCCGTCTGTCAGCTGCACCTTGCCTTCGCGCAACGCCTTCACTTCCCAGCCGTACAGCACCATGCCCGCCTCGTGGCGTTCTTCAAAAAAATAGTTGTAGGCCGCTTTCTTGTTGTCGGCAATGCGTGCAGTGGGATCGGGTTTTTTGGCCATGAGGGTTTAGATGCGGCGCAAACCGGGAGATAAAAGGCCTCCCTACAATACCTGTCGTCTGGGAGGCGGTCAGATGTGAAGCACAGGCCAGCGAAAATGATCCTCAACGAGGACAGTTTCTGCCGGATTTGCAGTCCCACAGCTAGCTGTGGAATGAGAGGACGGTAAAAAATGGAGCGTTGCGGCCTGTTTGCCGCTGCCTGTTCCAAGTCCGACAGCCTTCTTGGTACCCGCGATTCTAATTTCCTCCGGCTTGCGCGCAGTGGCGCTGAGCCCGTCTGCATGAAAACCGTTCACAAGTCCGTCCTCATCTGGTACAGCCCTGAAGAAATGTTTGCTCTGGTCACGGGGGTGGAGCACTACCCCGAGTTTCTGCCCTGGTGCGACCACGCGGCCGTGCTGGAGCACACCGAAGACAGCATGACTGCCGAGGTCGGCATCGCATTCAGTGGCATCCGCCAGACTTTTGTGACGCGCAACATCCATGAGGCGGGTCGGCGCGTGCAGATGCATCTGGTCAAAGGCCCGTTTTCGCGACTGGACGGCGACTGGCACTTTCACCCGGTGGGTGACGGCACGCAGCGTGCCTGCAAGGTGGAGCTGCAGCTGAACTACGGTTTTGACAGCGTGGCGTTGTCGGCGCTGGTGGGCCCGGTGTTCGACCGTATCGCGGGCAGCATGGTCGATGCGTTTGTCAAGCGTGCGGAACATGTCTATGGCTGATGCCGAGGGCGCCTGTGGTGCTACCACTGTGCAGGTCACTGTGGTGGTGTGCACGGCACCGCGCGATATTCGGGAATGGGTGTTGGAAATGCCTGCGGGCGCAAGCGTTGGCGATGCGCTGCGTGAGAGCGGGGCTGACCATGTTTGCAAGCAAGGCGGTTTGGATGCCACCCGTATCGGTATTTGGGGCCGCCCGACCACGGTGGACAGCAAGCTGGCGCACCTCGATCGCGTGGAGGTGTATCGCGCCTTGAAGGTAGATCCCAAAGTGGCGCGGCGCGAGCGCTTTGCGCGCCAGGGCGCCCGCACCACCGGGCTGTTTGCCCGGCAGCGCCCCGGGGGCAAGTCCGGCTACTGATCAGTACCCAGCAGTGGCGCTGGGTTTAGCGCTTGCAGTCGGAGGCAATGATGCCGTCGATGCGTTTGGATTCTGCGGCGCGGCCTGCTTCGTCCAGAAAAATGCGCTCGCCCTGCGCGTTCGATTGGGTGACGGGTTTACCGGAGTCAAACGTTGCCTTGGCCTGCCGCGCGCGGGTGCAGTTTTCAGCCTTGGCCTTGGCGATTTTTTCTTCTTCGGCTTTGACCTTGGCAGCTTCTGCCGCTTCGGCCTGGGCCTTTTTCGCTTCCAGTTCTTTGTCCTTGCCGCTACCGGGCGCGCTGGCGGCGGGTTTTGCGGCTACTGCCGGTGTAGCCGCCGCGGTGGCTGGGGCAGCGCTGGCAGTGCCATCCGCTGGCACTGCAGCGGGTGCGGCCCGTGTGGGGCGGGTGCCACCGGGCTGTTTCAGAATACTTTTCTCGGGGATTTCCTGTGGGGGTGGACGGTCGCTGAACACTTTGCGACCGTCTTTGTCGATCCACTGCCATTGCGCCGAAGCGCCCATGGCCCAGGTGCAGGCCACGGCCAGCAGGAGAAGCTTGTGCATTTTCATGCGGACAAGTTTATCCATGTGCCTACATGCCCGCCAGTGCGGCGGCGACGGGTGGGCGCGTTTTCACCACACGCGGCGCGGGTACAATCCGTTTTTTGGAGCTTTCTCATGCGCCTTCTTGGAAAAGCGCTCACCTTCGACGATGTGTTGTTGGTGCCAGCGTACTCCCAGGTCCTCCCCAAGGACACGTCCCTCGCGACGAAACTCTCCCGCAATATCCAACTGAATCTGCCGCTTGTGTCCGCCGCAATGGACACCGTGACAGAGGCGCGTCTGGCCATTGCCATTGCCCAGGAGGGCGGCATCGGCATCGTGCACAAGAACCTCACGCCGCAAGAGCAGGCCGCCCATGTGGCCAAGGTCAAGCGGTACGAGTCGGGTGTGTTGCGTGACCCCGTGGTCATCACCCCCGAGCACACCGTGCTGCAGGTGCTGCAACTGTCTGAGCAACTGGGCATCTCCGGCTTCCCGGTGTGCGACGGTGGCAAGGTGGTTGGCATCGTTACGGGTCGCGACCTGCGCTTCGAGACCCGCTACGACGTCAAGGTCCACCAGATCATGACCCCGCGCGAGAAGCTCATCACGGTCAACGAAAAGGAAGGCACCACGCCTGCCGAAGCCAAGGCGCTGCTCAATAAGCACAAGCTTGAACGCATCCTGGTCGTGAACGATGCTTTTGAGCTCAAGGGCCTGATCACGGTGAAGGACATCACCAAGCAGACGAGCTTTCCCAACGCTGCTCGCGACGCCGCTGGCCGCCTGCGCGTGGGCGCTGCGGTGGGCGTGGGCGACGGCACTGAAGAGCGCGTCGAAGCGCTGGTCAAAGCCGGTGTGGACGCTATCGTAGTGGACACGGCCCACGGCCACAGCCGTGGCGTGATCGAGCGCGTGCGCTGGGTGAAGCAAAACTACCCGCAGATCGACGTCATCGGCGGCAACATCGCCACCGGTGCGGCTGCGCTGGCGCTGGTCGAGGCCGGTGCCGACGCGGTCAAGGTCGGTATTGGCCCTGGCTCCATCTGTACCACGCGCATCGTCGCTGGTGTGGGCGTGCCCCAGATTATGGCCATCGACAGTGTTGCCACGGCCCTAAAGGGCACCGGTGTCCCACTGATCGCTGATGGTGGTGTGCGTTACAGCGGTGACATCGCCAAGGCGCTGGCTGCAGGCGCCAGCACCATCATGATGGGCGGCATGTTCGCAGGCACCGAAGAGGCGCCTGGCGAAGTCATCCTGTTCCAGGGCCGCAGCTACAAGAGCTATCGCGGCATGGGCAGCATCGGTGCCATGCAACAAGGCAGCGCGGACCGCTACTTTCAGGAGTCGAGCACCGGCAACCCCAACGCCGACAAACTCGTGCCCGAAGGCATTGAAGGCCGCGTGCCCTACAAGGGCTCCATGGTGTCCATCGTGTTCCAGATGGCGGGTGGCGTGCGCGCCGCCATGGGCTACTGCGGTTGCGCCACCATTGAAGACATGAACAACAAGGCTGAGTTTGTGGAGATCACCACGGCCGGTATCCGCGAAAGCCACGTGCACGACGTGCAGATCACCAAGGAAGCGCCGAACTACCGGGCTGATTGATCCTTTGGTTGTCTGATTGGGCCTGATTGAAAAAATCTGGCCAACCCGGTATAGTCTGGCCTGAATTCGTCATTCAGGTCAGACTTTTTTGTTTATGCAGTCCGTCGGTATCTACGAAGCCAAAAGCAGGTTCTCTGCCCTGATCGAACTGGTCGAGCAGGGCGAGGAAGTGCGCATCACCCGCCACGGCAAAGAGGTGGTGCGCCTGCTGCCCGTGCGCCGCCGCCCCGTCATCACTGACGAGCAGATCGCCCGCGAGTTGGGCCAGATGGACGCCCTGCACGCCAGTATCCGCCCCGCAGCCGAGGCCGCCACTACCGCCGCCCCCGACACCCTGCGCCGCAAGGGCAGGGCCGCAGCAGCATGACCGCCTTCGTCCTCGACGCCTCCGTCACGGCCGCCTGGCTACTGCCCGATGCGGCCAGTGAGCACACGCGCCGCCTGTACACCCTGATTCGCCGCGACGAGGTCGAGCCACAGGCGCCCAACCTGTGGCAATGGGAGTGCAGCAACATTCTGGCCAGCGGCGTGAACAGCGGGCGCATCCCTGCGGCGTCCGTCGAAGGGCTTTGGGGCGTGCTTGAAGCCATCCGCCACCGGGTAGAGCTGCACGAACTCGCTCCTGCCCAGCACAAGGCCGTGCTGGATGTGGCCCTGGAGACCGGTTTACCCACCTTTGACGCTGCCTACCTGTGGCTGGCGCGGTCGCTGCGACTGCCCCTGGCCACGTTTGACCCCCAACAGGCCGCTGCCGCCCAACGCAGCGGTGTGCCCCTTCTCGATCTCTCCAGCCTCTGACCTCCTTGTCTTTGACCATTGCCCATCGACCATCGCCCACCATGCAACACCAGAAAATCCTCATCCTCGATTTCGGCTCGCAAGTCACCCAGCTCATCGCTCGCCGCGTGCGCGAAGCCAACGTGTACTGCGAGGTGCACCCCTGCGATGTGACCGACGAATGGGTGCGTGACTACGCCAAGGACGGCTCGCTCAAGGGCATCATCCTGTCGGGCAGCCACGCCAGCGTGACCGAAGACACCACCGACCGCGCGCCGCAAGCGGTGTTCGATCTGGGTTTGCCCGTCTTGGGCATCTGCTACGGCATGC
>NZ_JBKBXG010000041.1:0-47319 GCF_046314175.1 Acidovorax sp.
GCCAGGCGCGGGTCGGGGATGACTTGCAGGTGCTGCAGCAGGGTCACAGGGGCTGGTTGGGTGATCAAACGCTGCAGTTTCGCCGCAAATAGCGGCCCTATTTAGATGCGATTGCCCTGGCTCGCGAAGTACCTTTAGCCGGTGATACGGGCACGATCCAAGTCAGGGCCACCGTGAAACTGGCTCCGCCAGGCCACCGGTGGCGTCCCCCTCAGGGGGAAGGCGCCGAAGGCGACTCAGGGGGAGTCTCAATGCGCGCGCATCTTCGCGCGCAGCCGCGCGATGGACTGGCTGTGCAGCTGGCATACCCGCGACTCGGTGACGCCCAGCACGGCCGCAATTTCCTTCAGGTTCATGTCATGTTCGTAGTACATGCCCATGATGTGCTGCTCGCGCTCGGGCAAGGTCTTGATGGCATTGACCAGCGACGTCTTGAGCCGGTGGTCGCGCAGCATTTCCAGCGGGTCGGCATCGGCGTCTGCCACATGCCGGTCCAGAAAGCCGTCGTCGTCCTCGTTGCCATGCGTCATGTCCTCCAGGTACACCAGCTGGGTGCCCCGGACTTTGCCGAGCAGGCTTTGATACTCGACCAGACTCATGCCCATCTCGTCCGCAATTTCTGATTCGAGCGGGCTGCGGCCCAGTTTCTGCTCCAGCCGGTGCACGGCGTGCTCGATGTCTTTCTGGCTCTTGCGAGAGCTGCGCGACATCCAGTCGCCCTCGCGCAGTTCGTCGAGCATGGCACCGCGAATGCGTTGGGTGGCAAAGGTTTCGAACTGCACTCCCTGGGCGACTTCGTAGCGCGACAAGGCCTCCGCCAGGCCCATCATGCCGACCTGGATCAGATCGTCCAGCTCCACATTCGGAGGGAGCTTGGCGATCATGTGGTGCGCGATCCTGCGGACCAGCGGAACATGCTGGCGAATCATCGCGTCACGATCGAGCTGGCCTTTGGCGGTGTACATAGAGAGCGTGTGATGCACTGTTAGGACGTCAATGGCTCCGGACGATATGTGCGGGAGTGCTCTTGGGGTCGTAAGGGGGCAGTGCAGTCAGCGACTCACTGATGGTGCCCGCATTCTCCAGCAGTTGCAAGGCCAGGCGCTGAAGGTCCTGGGGGTTCTGCGTTGCAATTGTGGTGGTGCGCACGGGGCCGCCCAGATGGCGTTCTGCACATCTTTGCAGCGTCTGCAGGGCCGACTGCGTCTTGCGTCGCTCCGCCGCGGTGTTGCCGTGCAGCAAGGCGGCCACCATGCAAGGCATGGCGGTGTGCATGGCGATCTGTTTGAGGCTCTTGTAGCTGGTGATGACACCGGCGGAGCCCTGTCCCATCACCACCAGGGGAATCGTCGCGGTATGCGTCAGCAACGGGCCCAGCGTGGACGCGGGTGCGTGCAGCACCATCAGCCCGTAGGTTCGGAAGTAGGGGAGAAGGCCCTGCAACGGCGGCGTGTGGGTGCTGCGTGCCTCGCGGCTGATGTGCAGCAGGCCCTTTGCGGCAGGAATCACCGCCAGCGACGACGCGGTGGCGCCCATGTTCATGCTGGCGCCTTCATTCCAGGGCGTTTGCTGCAGCAAATGCGTCAAGCCGGGGCTGTCTTCCGTCTCTTGGGCGGTGCCGTCCAGCACGACCACGGGGTAGCCCAGTCTTTGCAGGCTGGCGCAGATCTGCCACAGCGCCTCCAGCCCGGTGGCGGCGTTGCCCTGGCTGGCAACCGCCAGCACCCGCAGTTCGGATTGCGGCGTAAAGCTGTGCAGCCCAGCGCCTTGGTGAAAACCGATATCAAGCATCAACCAGTCCTCGCTCGGTCATGGTGTCGGGGGAATGCGAGAAAAAGAAGTTCAGGTCCACCGCCTTGGGGTCGAACGCCGACTTGGCAGGCGCGCGCATGGAGGTGGAGACGAGTTTGTGCGCATCGGCTCGCTCCCAGTCCTCAGGCACTCGCTGGCCGTTGGTCACGCCGCGCAGCACCATCTGGTGGCGGATCAGCGCATCAATGGCAGGGCCCAGTTTCACGGCCTCATCCACTTTGGAGAGGATGGCTTGCTGCGATCCATCGGTTTTGAACGCGGTGAGCACATCGTCCAGGGTGTCGCCGTGGCAGCCCGCGTTGAGCACCAGCAGGCGGTTGACGTTGGGCAGGTCCAGCACATCCAGCATGTCGCGCTTGCGGGGGTCGCGTGGGGCAACGCCCGTGGTGTCGATGAGTACCATCTTCTTGCCGTTGAGCAGCCCCAGCAGGTCTTGCAGCGCAGCGCGGTCATGGGCCAGATGGGCGACGATGCCCAGCATGCGCCCGTAGGTGCGCAACTGCTCATGGGCGCCAACGCGGTAGGTGTCCAGCGTGATGAGCCCCACGCTACCAGGCCCGTGGATGCGTGCGCACAGTGCGGCCAGCTTGGCTGTGGTGGTGGTCTTGCCGACGCCGGTGGATCCCACCATGGCAAAGATCCCGCCCTGTTCATAAAGGGGTGGGTCCACCAGATCGGTCTTGAGGTTGCGCTCCAGCACTTCCATCAACCAGCGCACGGATTCGGCGGCTGACAACTCTTCGGGCATGCGTTCCAGCACAGCGCGGGCCAGCGCTGGCGAGTATCCAGCGCGAATCATCTTGAGCATGAGGTTCGACTGAATCGGGTTCTGGCGCGCTTGCCCCAGCCAGGCCAGCGTGTTGAAGCGGTCCTCGATCAGTTCCTTCATCGCATGCAGTTCGGTCATCACGCTTTGCTGGTTGTTCACCTGGGCCAAATGGCTGGTCGATGCTTCCTGGCGGCGGCGAGGAGGCTCGGGCGGGATGTCCATGGGGATGGTGCGCAGCGGGTTGTGGCGAACCACGGCCGGTGCGGAGGTGATGCGCTCGCGCTCAGGCGCTTCGTCGCGGCTGCGCTCAGACAGCGTGGGCGGGTCCGACGGGCCGTTCATGGCTTCATGGCGGCGGCGCAGCATGCGCTCACGCACGTAGTCCTGGAACGACAGCGTGCTCATGGCCAGCTGCTCGGTGTCTTCTTCGACGGGATTGCGACCTAGGTGGGCAGTTGCCGTCGGCTGGTTGTTGGAGCGTGATGGGATACCCCGCGCCTGCGTTTGTGCCAGCAGCGGTGGGTTGCTGGATGCCGAAGATCCCGAAGATGCCGAGATGCCCGTGCCGCCATCCAGTGCCGACAACGTGTCTTCCGCGGTGGCCACCACCTCGACGCCATTGGCCGTGGGGCGGTTGGACAGAATCAGTGTGCCGTCGCCAAAGGCCATGCGCGCTTTGGCCAGAGCTTCCCGGGATGTGGGAGCGTGAAAGCGTTTGATGTTCATGCTGATGCACCTTTAAGGATCGGCCCAATGCGGATGGTGTGGGTCTCGGGGATTTCACTGTGCGCAAGCACCTGCAGGCGGGGCGCCACGCGGCGCACCAGGCGAGAGATGGCATTGCGGATCTGGTCGGGAACCAGCAGGCAGGCGGGCAGGCCCATCTCTTCCTGCTTGAGGGCCACTTCGGCCGCCTTTTGCGTCAGGATGTCGGCCACCCCGGGGTCCAGGGCCGGGCCCGCGGCGTTGCCCAGGGCTTGCACCAACAGGCGCTCCAGACCGGGTTCGATGGCAATGACGTTGAGCTCTCGGGTAGGGCCGTAGATCTGCTGAACGATGGCGGGCGACAGCGCAATGCGCACGCGGCGGGCCAGTTCCACCGGGTCGGTGGTGCCACCCGCGTGTTCGGCCAGTGTTTCGATGATGGTGCGGATATCGCGGATGTGCACAGACTCTTCCAGCAGCAGCTGCAGGACTTTCTGGAACGTTGCGATGGAGACCATTTTGGGGACCACTTCTTCGATGAGCTTGGGGGCCAGCTTGGCCACGTGTTCCACCAGTTGCTGGGTCTCTGTACGACTCAAAAGCTTGGCGGCTTGCACTTGCATCAAGTGTGACAAATGGGTGGCCATCACGGTTTCGGAATCAACGACCGTAAAACCTGCCATTTGTGCCGCTTCCTTCTGCCGATCGTCGATCCAGTGTGCTGGCAGGCCAAACGCAGGGTCGGTGGTGGGGGTGCCGATCAGGGGCGTGGTGATGCCACCGGGGTTGATGGCCAGGAACATGCCGGGGAAGGCCTCGCCTTCGCCCACCACCACACCACGCAGGGTGATGCGGTAGCCGCTGGGCTTGAGTTCAAGGTTGTCGCGCACATGCACAGCAGGGGGCAAGAAGCCCACCTCTTGCGCAAACTTGCGGCGCACGCCCTTGATGCGGGTGAGCAGGTCGCCCTGGCGGCTCTTGTCCACCAGGCTGATCAGGCGGTAGCCCAGCTCCAGGCCCAGCAGGTCCACAGGTTGCAGGTCGTCCCAGGTGGCTTCTCCGTCGCTCACCGGGGCAGGCGGCGCTTCAACTTCGGGTGGCACCTTCTGGCGTTCGTGCAGCACCCAGGCGCCGTAGCCCAGCAGGGCACCCATGGTCAGGAACACCAGGTGGGGCATGCCAGGGATCAGGCCCAGCAGTATCAAAATGCCGGCAGTCACGCCCAGAACGCGGGGCGACATGAACAGCTGTTCGACGATCTGGCGGCCCATGTCGTGGTCTTTGCCCACGCGCGAGATCACCATGGCGGCGGCGACCGAGATCAGCAGACCGGGGATCTGCGCCACCAGGGCATCACCAATGGCCAGAAGGATGTAGGTGTCTGCCGCCTGCTTGGCCGACAGGTCGTGCTGCAAAACCCCGATGGCAAAGCCACCGATGATGTTGATCAAGAGGATCAGGATGCCCGCGACGGCATCGCCGCGCACGAACTTGGACGCACCGTCCATGGAGCCGAAGAAGTTCGCTTCTTCCGCGACTTCTGCGCGCCGGCGTTTCGCTTCCTTCTCGTCGATCATCCCGGCGTTCAGGTCGGCGTCTACCGCCATCTGTTTGCCAGGCATGGCGTCCAGCGCGAAGCGCGCAGAAACCTCGGCGATACGCTCCGCACCCTTGGTAATCACCACAAAGTTGATCACCACCAGAATCGAGAAAACAATCAGGCCCACGGCAAAGTTGCCGCCAATCAGAAAGTGCCCAAAGGCCTCGATCACCGCCCCGGCCGCCCCCGGGCCTGTGTGGCCTTCCAGCAAGACCACCCGGGTAGATGCCACGTTCAGCGACAGCCGCATGAGCGTGGTCAACAGCAGCACGGCAGGGAACGCCGCAAAATCCAGCGGGCGCAGCATGTACGCCGCCACCATCATCACCATGAGCGCGACGGCGATGTTCAGGGTGAAAAACGCATCCAGCAGCCAGGGCGGAATGGGCAACACCATGAGTGCCAGGATGGCCACCACCAGCAACGGCGCCGACATGCCCTGCAAGGCGCCCGAATGGCTGCCCGCCCATTGCCGAAGAGACGTCATGGAGTTGTTCATACAGGGGCGCCTTGCACCGTGGTGCCGTTGAGCGGATCGAGTTCCGGAGGAACATAGGGGTCAACCAGGCTGTCGGGCATGCGGCCTTCGCCCCGCAGTGCCGCCTTCAGTCGGTACACATAGGCCAGCACCTGCGCCACGGCGGTGTACAGCGTGGCGGGGATGGCCTGGTCAAGCTCTGCGTGGGCGTAGAGTGCGCGCGCCAGCATGGGCGATTGCAGCACTGGCACGCCGTGTTCCTTGGCCAGATCGCGGATGCGCATGGCGGTCAGGTCTGTGCCGCGTGACACCACCTGCGGTGCGCTCATCGTCTTCTCGTCGTACTTCAGCGCTACGGCGTAGTGGGTAGGGTTCATCACCACAAAATCGGCCTTGGGCACGGCCGACACGCTGGCCCGGTCGGCCACTTCGCGTTGGCGCTGGCGGATACGGCCTTTGGTGTGGGGGTTACCGTCCGATTCCTTGTGCTCTTGCTTGACCTCTTCGTGCGACATCTTCAGACGCGCCTTGAAGAAGTACGCCTGCAGGGGCACGTCGATGAGCGCCGCCAGGAACACCACCAGCAACAGCAGGCTCATGCCCGACGTGAGCCAGTCACCCACCTGGCGGATCGCCAGGGGCGAGGGTTGCAGCACCAGCATGGCCACCTGCTCGATGCTGTTGCCCAGGTACTTCCAGGCCACAAACGTCAGGATGGCCGACATCAGCACCATCTTGGCCACGTTGGCCATTTGCTGCTTTGAAAAGAGATTGGTGAACCCGGAAATCGGGTTGAGCCGGTTGAACTGGGGAGTGATGGGCTTGGCGCTGAAGATCCAGCCGCCCGCTCCAATCGCGCTGATGAGGGCAGCGCCTCCGGTCAGCACGGCAAACACCGTGCTGGCGACCACGCCAATCACGACCATGTCCTGCAGCCGCGTGATCATGTGCCCGGGCGACATGACCGTGGCAGAGTTGAATGCCAGCTGCTGGCTCATCGCCAGCTGCATGCGGTTCATCAGCTCTGGCGCCAGCAGCAGCAGGCAGGCAGCGCCTACGCCCAGAATGGCCAAATGCGACAGATCCCGTGAGCGAGCGCCCTGGCCGTCTTCGCGCGTTTTTTGCAGCTTGCGCTCTGACGCGGGGAGGCTTTTTTCTTGGCTGGATTCCATGGTGGCATGACGGCTGGTGTCATGCCATTGTCGTGAGCGACCTGGAAATCTAAAGCTGGATAAGGGGGCCGCTGCCCCCTCTTATCCTTGCTGAGCGTGACAGCAACGACGCTGTGGTCGCAGCCGCCTGAAGGGGCAGAGAGTTATGATGAAATTTCAAAAATGATAGCTGCTAGCGCTTGCTGGGTAAGCGCTAGAGGCCATTTTTATATGAAATCAGCCCGATCAGAACCCAAGGCTTGCCAGAAGGTCGTCAACCTGCGACTGGTCGGTGACCACATCGGGTGTGTTTTCTGGGTCTACCACCGGGCCCTGCAGGTGGGCCGGTTTGGCATCGACTGCGGGCACTTGGGCGTTGGGCGGTGCAGTCTGAATAAGCAACTGCACCAGTTGCTCTTCAATCGTGGCTGCCAGGTTCACCACGCGGGCAATCACCTGGCCTGTCAGGTCGTGGAAGTCCTGCGCCATCATGATTTCGGTCAGATGGGTGTCGGCTTCCTTGGTCACGCGCTCGACATCGGTGAGGAAATTCATGATTTCCCCCTTCGCCACCGCTGCCACCGGGTCCTTGACCAGCGACGTCACCACGCGGCGGGTTTCAGCGGCGATGAAGTCGTGCTGTGCCTTGGCCTGTTCAACACGGTTGAGCACCTTCTCGGCGGCTTCGCCGGTGAGGCGGGCAATGTATGACAGGCGGCTTTGCGCGTCGGGTAGCTCACCCATCGAGCCGCGCAGCTTGTCGGCATAGCCCAGCTCGTTCAGCGAATCGTGAAGCTGGCGAGTCAGCTGGCCGATCTTGTGGTGAACATCGGCAGGCGGCTGGCTGGTATCCGGTGTGTCGTCCATGGTGTCATATCCCCATCTTCTTGAGGATCAAGGTCACTTTTTCTTCCAAAGTGGCCTTGGTGAAGGGTTTGACGATGTAGCCCGCAGCGCCGCCCTGGGCGGCTGCAACGATGTCTTCCTTGCGGGCCTCAGCCGTCACCATCAGAACAGGCAAGTGTTTGAGCTTGTCGTCCTTCTTGATTTCGGCCAGCAGCTGGAAGCCATTCATGTTGGGCATGTTGATGTCCGTCACCACGAAATCAAACTTGCTGTTGCGCAGCTTGTTCAACGCGGCCACGCCGTCTTCGGCCTCATCGGCATCGGCAAACCCGCTCTCTTTGAGCAGATTGCGAACAATGCGTCGCATGGTGGAGAAATCGTCAACGATCAAAAAACGAAGGGCTGTGGTCACGTGGGACCCTTTCGATGGGAATGGCTGTAAGTATTGTCATGGGTGGCAGGTTTGGTGACAAGTCGTAACCGTTACCTGCTTGGGGGGGGATTTTCCCGCTTTTCATTCAGCAGTTCTGTTGAAGTGATTTCGGGGATCCCTTTACCCATGAGACGTTCTTCGGCCTCCCGGGTCAACACCGTGATGGTGATGCGCCGGTTGGCGGGTGATCGGGGGGTGTCTGGCTCCAGCAAATCGCTGGCTGCAAGGCCCACTACACGGCCCAGTTTAGCGTCTGGCATGCCAGCAGAGACCAGTTCTCTGCGCGATGCATTGGCGCGGTCTGCCGACAGCTCCCAGTTGCTATAGCCTCGCTCGCTGTTGCCGTAGGGCACGGCATCTGTGTGGCCCGCCAGGCTGACGCGGTTTTCTACCCCACCCAGCGCTGCGCCGATCTCGCGCAATATGTCGCGCATGTAGGGTTTTACCAACGCACTGCCGCTGTCAAACATGGGGCGGTTCTGGTCATCCACGATCTGAATCTGCAATCCGTCGGGCGTGATGTCGATGCGGATCTGCGACTTGTATTCCGCCAGACGGGGGTTTTCGGTGATCAGCGCATCAATCTTGGCTTCCAGTGCCTTGATGCGGTCCAGGTCTTGTTTGGCCCGCTCTGCCCGTGCTGCCTCAATGCTCATGCGGCGCTGCTTGGCTTCTTCCGAATCGGAGCGCCGCACCTGGCCATGCACCTTGGACAGGTCATTGCCGCCCCCTGGAATGATGCTTGAACTGTTGCCAGACCCATCACCGCCGGTCATGGCCACCTTGAGGGGTGAGGAAAAGTGAGCGGCAATGCCCTGCAGCTCACCCTTGGCCGTCGAACCCAGCAGCCACATCAGCAAAAAGAACGCCATCATCGCCGTCACGAAGTCGGCGTAAGCGATCTTCCAGGCGCCGCCATGCACAGCGTGGCCGCCTTTCTTGACGCGTTTGATGATGATCGGTTGGAGTTTCTTTTCTGCCATGGCAGTCAACTTTGGCGCGGGTAGCGCTTATTTTTTGCCCTTTACGTGGCCTTCCAGCTCAGAGAAGCTGGGGCGATCACCAGAGAACAGTACCTTGCGTCCAAACTCGATCGCGGTCGCCGGGTTGTAGCCCTGCATGCTGGCCAGCAGGGTGGCCTTGATGCACTGCAACTCCTTGGCAGCATCTTCAGTTTTTTGCTCCACCAGTCCACCGATAGGCTCTACCACTCCATAGGCCAGCAAAATACCCAGAAAGGTACCCACCAGCGCTGATCCAATCATGCCGCCCAGCACAGAAGGTGGCTGCCCCACCGAGCCCATGGTGTTCACCACCCCCAACACCGCCGCAATGATCCCGAAGGCTGGCAGGGCACCTGCCAGACGGGCAATGGCCGCAATGGGCGCATGGGCCTCCTGGTGGTGTGTGTCGATCTCGCTGTCCATCAGCGCTTCAATTTCGTGGGAGTTGAGATTGCCCGATACCATCATGCGCAGGTAGTCGGTGGTGAATTCGATCACATGGTGGTCGCTGCCCACCGTTGGATATTTCTTGAAAATCTCTGACTCGTGTGGCGCCTCGACATCCTTTTCAATGGCCATCAGCCCCTCTTTACGGGCTTTCTGCAGAATGTCGTAGAGCATGGCCATCAATTCCATGTACCTGGCCTTGGTGTACTTGGATCCCTTGAACGCCATGGGGATGGCCTTCATGGTGGCTTTGAGCACCTTGGGCTGGTTGTTGACCACAAATGCCCCGAGTGCTGCGCCCAGGATGGTGACCGTCTCAAACGGCAGCGCCTTCAAGATCACCTGAATGTTTCCGCCGTGCAGGATGTACACGCCGAAGATGCAGCCGAAAACAAGGATGTAACCGATGATGACGAACATGCTTTTTTGGCGGGTTGGGCGGCTGCCGAGGTAAAAAATGAGCGGGTCGGGCAAGTCCGCGGCCAACGCGGGTTACCTAAGGTTACTGCAAATGTATCGGATTGAAGAGCATGAATTACCACAAGAGAGATGGCAATACAGGGCTTCTCCGGTCAATCAGGTCGCGACGGCACGCATTAGCAGGCGTTCTTTAGGTGTGTGGCATGAAGCGTCGATTGCACACGGGCATCACGGAATGAATCTGGGTTGTGGCAGATGGCTCCGGTTTTTCCGCACAGGCACCAGGCCATCGCGTTCGCAACAATTTGCCAAGCAAAAATTGGTTCTTGCGCTCTATAGAAAAGCAAAAAATGCGTCTCTCTTGATAGCGATTTGATGTTTTTATGCCAGTGCCACTGGCTGTCCTGGCGCGCGCAATCCTTGCATTTGGCCCGTGTTTACTCTGTGACAAGTGCTTTTGGCGGAGCAGGGGCTGCACTATGCTGCGAGCATGAAAGCCGTACTGCTCGCGGGGGGCCTGGGAACCCGCATCTCGGAAGAGTCGCACTTGCGTCCCAAGCCCATGATCGAGATCGGTGGGCGGCCCATCCTTTGGCACATCATGAAGATGTATGCCGCCCATGGCGTCAACGACTTCATCATTTGCCTGGGTTACCGGGGCTATGTGATCAAGGAGTATTTCGCCAACTACTTCCTGCACATGTCCGACGTGACCTTTGACATGGCCAACAACCGCATGGAAGTGCACCACCGCCATGCCGAGCCCTGGCGCGTAACGCTGGTGGACACCGGCGAAAGCACCATGACGGGCGGGCGCCTGCGCCGGGTGCAGGAATACCTGCCGGCGGGCGAGCCCTTTTGCTTTACCTATGGCGACGGTGTTGCCGACC
Organism: Acidovorax sp.; assembly: GCF_046314175.1. GTDB lineage: Bacteria > Pseudomonadota > Gammaproteobacteria > Burkholderiales > Burkholderiaceae_C > Acidovorax. Next base: position 10,556 of record NZ_JBKBXG010000041.1, read on the forward strand.
TCGATATGACGGCCCAGTTCGCCTTCCACCGCGCCCACGGCCGCCAAGCCACGGTGACGGCCGTGCAGCCCCCGGGCCGCTATGGTGCCCTGGTGCGTGACGGCGACACGGTGGCCGGGTTTGAGGAAAAACCGCGTGGCGATGGCGGCTGGATCAACGGCGGTTTTTTTGTGCTGCAGCCCGAGGTGGTCGACCAGATTGAAGGCGACGCTACCAGTTGGGAGCTGGAACCCATGGCCCGACTGGCCACCAGCGGCCAGCTGCGCGCGTTTGAACACACCGGCTTTTGGCAGCCCATGGACACGCTGCGCGAGAAAAACCTGTTGGAAGACCTGTGGCAATCGGGCCACGCTCCCTGGAAATGCTGGTAACCCACGATGCGCCCTGATCCCGACTTCTGGCGCGGCAAGCGCGTGTTGCTTACCGGCCACACTGGCTTCAAGGGCGCGTGGCTGGCCCTTTGGCTGCAGCGCCTGGGGGCGCAGGTGACCGGCGTGGCACTGCCGCCCGCCACCGAGCCCAACCTGTTCACCCTGGTGCAGCTGGGGCAGGCGGGGCAGGGCATGGAGAGCCATTTTTGCGACATCCGCAGCGCCCATGCCCTGGCCATGCGCGTGCGCGCCGCCCGGCCTGAAGTGGTGCTGCACCTGGCCGCGCAGGCTCTGGTGCGGCCCGGCTACGCCGCGCCGCTCGACACCTTCGCCACCAACGTCATGGGCACGGCACACTTGCTCGATGCGCTGCGCGGCCTGGCTGGCGTGCGTGTGGCCGTGGTGGTCACCACCGACAAGGTCTACCGCAACCGCGAATGGGCTTACCCCTACCGTGAAGACGACCCGTTGGGCGGGCACGACCCTTACAGCGCCAGCAAGGCCGCCGCCGAGCTGGTGACGGCCAGCTACCGCGATTCCTTTTTGGCCGCACAGGGCGTGGCCGTGGCTACCGCCCGCGCGGGAAACGTGATTGGCGGCGGCGACTGGGCGCAAGACCGCCTGCTGCCCGACGCCGTGCGCGCTTGGGGAGCGGGCGAGACCCTGCACATCCGCCGCCCCCTGGCCACGCGCCCCTGGCAGCACGTGCTGGAGCCGCTGGCCGCCTACCTGCGCCTGGCCGAGCGCCTGTGGGAATCGCCCACCCTGGCCGGTGCCTACAACTTTGGCCCGCTGCCGCACGAAGCGGCCATCGTAAAAAATGTGATCGAATTGGCCTCTAGCGCTTATCCATCAAGCGCTACCAGCTATGAAAAAGAGAGTAATGGACCGCACGAAGCTGGCTGGCTCGCACTCGAAACCGCCCACGCCCGCCAGGTGCTGGGCGTGGCCCCGCACTGGGCGCTGAGCACCGCCGTGGCCCGTACCATGAACTGGTACCGCCAGCAACACGGCGGCGCCGACGCGCGCGCGCTGTGCCTGGCCGACATCGACGCCTGGGAGGCTCGCTCGTGAGCCGCCTGGCCCTGGCGCCACTGCCCCTGGCGGGGCTCTTTCGCGTGATGCGCCAGCCGCTGGTGGATGAGCGGGGTTTTTTTGCCCGCATGTTCTGCGCGGAGGAACTTGCTGGTGTCGGCTGGACGGCCTCCATCGCGCAGATCAACCACAGCTACACGGCGCTGAAAGGCACCGTGCGCGGCATGCACTACCAAAAGTCGCCGCACGCCGAGATGAAACTCGTGGGCTGCCTGCGCGGCGAGGTGTGGGACGTGGCCGTAGACCTGCGCCAGGGCTCCCCCACCTTTTTGCATTGGCACGCCGAGCACCTGTCGGCCGACAACGGCCATGCGCTGCTCATCCCGCCCGGTTTTGCCCACGGCTTTCAGGCGCTGAGCGACCATGCCGAGCTGCTGTATTGCCACTCGGCCGCCTACGCGCCTGCTGCCGAAGCGGGCCTGAACCCGCTGGACCAGCGCCTGGCCATTGCCTGGCCCCTGCCGGCAGGGCAGCTGTCGCCCCGCGACGCAGGCCAGCCCGGGATGACCGACGAATTCGAAGGAGTGCGCCTGTGAAGTGCCGACACTGCGGCAGCCCGCTGCAACTGCCGTTTCTGGACCTGGGCAGTGCCCCGCCGTCCAACGCCTACCTGAACGAGGCCGCGCTGCGCGCGCCCGAAACCTGGTTCCCCCTGCGCCTCTTGGTGTGCGAAACCTGCTGGCTGGTGCAGACCGAAGACCACGCCGGGCGCGAGGCGCTGTTCACCGACGACTACGCGTATTTCAGTTCGTTCTCCTCCTCCTGGCTGGCCCATGCCAAGGCCTATGTCGGGGCGATGCGTGAACGCCTGGGCCTCACCGCTGCCAGCCGCGTGGTCGAGATCGCGTCGAACGACGGCTACCTGCTGCAATACGTGCAGGCGGCTGGCATCCCTTGCTACGGCGTAGAGCCCACCGCCAGCACGGCGGCGGCGGCCCGCGCTAAAGGCATCGAGGTGGTCGAGCGATTTTTTGGCGTGGCGCTGGCCGACGAGCTGTCCGCCGCCGACCGCCAGGCCGACCTGATCGCCGCCAACAATGTGCTGGCCCATGTGCCCGACATCAACGACTTTGTGGGCGGCTTTACCCGCTTGCTCAAGCCCCACGGCGTGGCCACCTTCGAGTTTCCGCACCTGCTGCGCATGGTGCAAGGTTGCCAGTTCGACACGGCGTACCACGAGCACTATTCCTATTTGTCGCTCACGGCGGTGCAGCGCATCTTTGCGGCCAACGGCCTGGTAGTAATCGATGTGCAAGAGCTGCCCACGCACGGCGGCAGCCTGCGCGTGTTTGCCGCCCGCGCCGACGCTGTGGGCCACCCGCAGGCCAGCGCGGAAGGCGCTCTGCGCGTGCAGCAACTGCTGGCCACCGAGGCGGCTGCGGGCATGCTGGGTGCAGGTTTTTACAGCGATTTCCAGGCCCAGGCCATACGGGTCAAGCGCGAGCTGCTCACATTTTTGCTGCAGTGCCAGGCCGACGGTGTGAGCGTGGGTGCCTACGGCGCGGCCGCCAAGGGCAACACCCTGCTCAACTTTGCGGGCGTGCGGCCCGACCTGCTGCCCTACGCGGTGGACAAGAACCCCGCCAAACAGGGCCAGTACCTGCCCGGCAGCCACATCCCGGTGGTGAGCGAGGCGCACCTGCGCGCCCACAAGCCGCTGCGCATCCTCATCCTGCCCTGGAACCTGCGCAGCGAGGTGGCCGAGCAGCTGGACTACACGCGCAGCTGGGGCGCACAGATGGTGGTGGCTGTGCCGCGCCTGGAGGTGTTTTAAAAATGATCGTGATCGACCCCACCGCCCGGGTCTCGCACCTGGCCGACATCGAAGACTCGGTGCGTGGCACGCGCATCGTGGTGGGCGCGCATTCGGTGATCGACAGCTTCGTCAAGGTCAAGCCTGCGGGCGGCAGCGGCGACCTGGTGGTGGGCGAGCACGTGGTCGTCAACGCGGGCTGCGTGCTCTACACCGGCAACGGCATCCACATCGGCAACTATGTAGCGATTGCCGCCAACTGCACCTTTGCGCCGGTGAACCACGCCTACGCTGAACGCGGTCGCTTGATCCGCGAGCAAGGCTTTCTGCCCAGCAAGGGCGGCATCGTGATTGAGGACGACGTGTGGATCGGCGCCAACTGCGTGCTGCTCGATGGCTCCGTGCTGCGGCGCGGCTGCGTGGTGGGTGCGGGCTCCATCGTGCGCGGTGAGCTGCTGGCGTACACCGTGTATGCGGGCCAGCCGCTGGCGCCCGTGGGGGAGCGCCGGTGACGGGCCTGCCCCCTTCGACGTTCACCGTGCTGGGTGCCTCGGGCTACATCGGTAGCCGCTTGGTAGCCCATCTGCAGGCCCAGGGCCACACGGTGTGGGCTCCTGCGCGCGGCGATGCCGCTGTGTTCACCCGGCCGCTGGGGCATGTGATGTACTGCGTAGGGCTCACCGCCGACTTCCGCACGCGCCCGTTCGACACCGTGGACGCCCATGTGGGCCTGCTGGCCGAGGTGCTGCGGCGCGCGCAGTTCGATTCGCTGCTGTACCTGTCGTCCACCCGGGTCTACATGGGTGCCACCCGCACCGACGAAGACGCGCCCCTGGCCGTGGTGCCGGGCGACCCGTCGTACCTGTACAACCTCACCAAGCTCACCGGCGAATCCCTGTGTCAGGCCAGTGGCCGCCCCGGGGTGCGCGTGGCGCGTCTGTCCAACGTGGTCGGGCCGGGCATGGACGCTGCCTCCGGCAACCTCGTGGCAGACCTGCTGCACCAGGCCCGCCAGGGCCATATGGTGCTGCGCTCTGACCCGCAGTCCGCCAAGGACTATGTGCATGTGGCCGACGTGCTGGACTGGCTGCCGCGCATCGCGCTGCGGGGCCGAAGCACGGTCTACAACGTAGCCAGCGGCAGCCAGACCACGCATGCCCAGTGGCTTGAGTGGCTGGGGGCCCGGTACGCCAGCACTTATGAAGTGCTCGACGGTGCGCCATTGCAGCGTCTTGCGCCTATCAATGTGTCCCGTCTGCGCGCTGAGTGGGGTGTGGTCACGCGCCCTCTGTGGGACGACGGCACAGCGCTGTGATCTGTTGAGTACAAAAGAGAAAGAAAGAGAAAGGCAATCCCATGGGCAATCACCTGAGCACAGTTTTCTTCGGGGTCAAGGAGCCGAATGGTTTCGTTCAGGGCCTTCAGCAGGCCATTGACCAGATGAATGGTCAGGACGGCATCTACGCGGGCGACAACCTTTTCACGTACCACCGGAACCTGGGGTTCCTGGAGGACGAGGCCCTGATGCGGGCATTCAATGCCCACGCGAGCACAGACATTGAAAAGGCTGTTCTGTGGCGGATCTCTACCGTGCTGTGGGGAGTGCGCAATGGATTGCGGCTGGAGGGAGACTTTGTGGAGTGCGCTTGTTACAAGGGCACCACAGCTCGAATAGTGTGTGACGCGGTGGACTTTGCGAACCAGCCAAATCGCCACTACTACTTATATGACTTGTTCGATCACGACCCGTCACTGCCGCACCATGCCATGCCTGAGCACAGCAAGCAGCTCTATGCGCAAGTCAAAGAGCGGTTTTCGGGTTTTGACAATGTGACCGTGACGCAGGGCAAGGTGCCGGACGTTCTGGCCGATGTTGCTCCGCAGAAGATCGCCTTCATGCACCTGGACATGAACAATGCAGATGCGGAGGTCGGTGCGCTGGAAGTGCTTTTTGACCGCATGGTTCCCGGCGCCGTCCTGATCCTGGACGACTATGGTTGGTTGGCCTACAGGGCGCAGAAACTGGCGGAGGACCCCTGGTTCGCCAAATACGGGTACCGTGTGCTGGAGATGCCCACAGGTCAAGGTTTGTTGATTAAGTGAAAGATCTGGTCATGCACCCTTCAGAACAGTTCCGCCAAGAGCGGCAGGCGCGCTTGCAGTCGTATGCAGAAGATGGCGCTTTCAAGGCGCTGTCACGCGACTGGCTCCAGGCCTCGATGCAGCGGCAGTACGTCTATAACTTTGACTGGATGGGCCGCCCCATCATCCAGTACCCGCAGGACATGGTGGCCATGCAGGAGCTGGTGTGGCGCGTGCGGCCCGACCTGATCATTGAAACCGGCATTGCCCACGGCGGCTCGCTGGTGCTGAGCGCCTCGCTGCTGGCGCTGCTGGACATGAGCGATGCCATCGAGGCTGGCACCACACTGGACCCGCGCGCATCGCGCCGCAAGGTGCTGGGCGTGGACATCGATATTCGCACCCACAACCGCGCCGCCATCGAAGCCCATCCCATGGCCAGCCGCATTGCCATGATCCAGGGCTCGGCCATTGCGCCCGAGGTGGTGCAGCAGGTGCGCGACTTTGCCAAGGGCTACGAGCGCGTGCTGGTGTGCCTCGATTCCATGCACACGCACGACCATGTGCTGGGCGAGCTGGACGCGTATGCGCCGCTGGTCACGCCCGGCAGCTACTGTGTGGTGTTTGACACCTTTGTGGAAGACATGCCGCCCCAGTTCTTTGCCGACCGCCCCTGGGACGTGGGCAACAACCCCAAGACTGCCGTGCACCAGTGGCTGGCCAGGCATGCCGAGTTCGATGTCGACGCCGAGATGGAGCAGCGCCTGCAGGTGACGGTGGCGCCGCATGGGTTCTTGCGGCGCAAGGGGTGATTCACCAGTCTTTGGATTCGAAATATATGGTGAAAATGGCCTCTAGCGCTTATTAAATAAGCGCTAGTAGCTATGATTTTTATAGTGATTGATTCCGACTGGGCAGGCACTATCCCTGGAAGGGCTCCATCCCCATCGCTTGCGTGGCGTGCCGCAGGTAGGTGACGGCAAATTCCGTATGGCCATGCGCATGTTCCACCTCGGCCAGGCAAGCCAGTGCAACGGGGTCGTGTGGCACTGCATTGAGCACCACCTCGGCCAGTTCCGTCACCGCAATCCATTGGCGGCCGGTGATCTGGGCCCCTGACGCATCCGCCTGGGCGTGGTGAGTGGAAGTTTTGGCTCTTTCCACAAGCAGCTGCAGGCGTTCGTGGGCCTCAGACAGGCTAATGCGCTGGCCGGGCTTGATGCCAACCCCTGGCGAGGGCGCTTGGGTCCATTCTTGCGGCAGTTGGGGCAACCAATCCTGAATCGCCTGCATCTGGGCTTCAGGGTTGTCTGGGTGCTGTGCCCGGGCAAGCCACTGCAACCACATGACACGCAGGCCCTCCCCAAAATGGTGGTTAAAAACGTCCTCGCGCATCAACGCGGAGCGTTCTACCTCGTCACGCAACCCCAGCCGCAAGGCGTTCAGCGCCTGGACATCGGCAGCCAGTCCACATGCAATGCGCACATAGTCTTCGGCTGTTTCGGCCAACCATTCGGTGCGGCCCAGGTAGGTCAGCAAACCAACCCCCATCCGACTCTTGAAGCTATGGCCCACCATGGAAACGATGGGCACACCCATCCAGAGCACGTCGAAGGTGGTAGTGCCGCCGGTCAGCGGGAACGGGTCGAGCGCGATGTCGATGCGGTGATAGGTCAGGTATTGGTTGTCGCCATCCAGCGCCACCAGATCCAGCCGCTCCGGGTCCAGGCCCAAGCCTTGGCAGCGCTGGCGGTAGGCATTGGCGAAATCGGGCCGGTCAAGGTTCTTGCCTTCAATCAGCAGACGCGAACCCGGAACCGCCGCAAGCACCTGGCCCCACAGCGTCAGCACGCCGTCGGTGAGTTTGCCCAGGTTGTTGCAGGAGCCAAACGTGATGAAACCGTTTTCGATGGCAGGCGTTGCGCGCACCTGATAGCGTGGCTGATAGCGCCACAGCGGGTGGCGGCTCATGGGGCGATAGCAGGCAAACAGGGTGGGCAGGCGATAGAGCTGCTCGGTGTACTGCGCTTGGGCGTCTGGGGGGTCGGTGATTTCGTCGGTGAACTTGTAGTCCACTGCGTCCAGCCCCGTCGTCGCAGGGAACCCCAGCCACGAGACCTGTACCGGCGCCGCCTTGCGGGCCAAGGTCAGCAGCCCGTTGTAGCCCGTGTGGCCTGCCAGGTCGATCAGGATGTCAATTTTCTGAGCGCGAATGGACTGCGTCTGTTGCTCTGCACTGAGGCCGGCCAAGCGGATAAAGTGATCGGCATGGTGCCGGACTCGAGCGGTGACTTGATCGTCGCGCGGGAACAAATAGAAGGCGAATACTTCAAATTGCCGCCGATCCAGCTGCGCCAGCAATCCCTCGACAAAATACATGACAGAGTGCGCTCGGAAGTCGGGCGACAAAAATCCAATGCGCAATTTCCGCCACGGCTGGTCCTGGTGCGAGGAAAAATCAGGCCAGGACGGTTTAAGTGAAGGCTCAAACACTTTTCCGTAGTCACGTGCGGCTTGGGCGAGGCTGGCCGCATCTACATCCGGATCTGCCAGCATGAACAAAAGCCTGTTCGTGTGGTTAGACGACTCCAGTGGCGCCAGGGTGATCGCATCCACGCAATCCTGAACAGCTTCCTTGACTTGCCCCAGCTCGCGGCGATGAATGGATTTTTGGTTCAGTGAGGCTGCTTTTTCTGCGGTGTCTGACGCCAGCTCAGAAGCTCGCTGCGCCGCACGAAAGCCTTTTTCGTTGTGCGTCATCAAATAGCAGCATTGCGACAGCTTGAGCCAGCAAATCGCCATTTCAGGGCGTAAATCACAAACTTTTTCCAGAACTGGAAGCGCCTCAGAGTTGCGCGCCTGATTGAGCAACACATTGCCGTAGTTGATCAAAAGTTCTGCATCGTTCGGCCAAATCAAGGATCCGCGGCGGTACACCTCTATCGACTCGTCCGCTTGGCCTAGACAGTCCAGCGCGTAACCTAACAGGCGCGTGGCCTGAAGGTCACGGGAGTTCTTGCGCAAACTCTGCTTGCACAGGCGCGCCAGCAAATGCCAGTCTTTGGCTTCCAGTGCGGCCTGAAGCCGACCGTCTGCAGGCGCTTTGTTTTTGCCGTGGTTTCTGCCTCGCACTGTGCATCCCTTGTCAGTTATCGGGTGGGCAGTTTGTCACGGGTATCCGACGGCTATGGCCTGAGGAGCTCCCGTGGTGGGATTAAGTTGCCTACTGGAGCAGCTTGAGCACACCCTGTGGGATCTGGTTCGCCTGGGCCACCATAGCCGTGCCTGCCTGCTGCAAGATTTGGGCGCGCGACAGGTTGGCTGTTTCAGCAGCAAAGTCAGCGTCCAGGATCCGGCTGCGCGACGCAGACAGGTTTTCCGACGTGATGTTCAACGCGGAAATAGCTGTTTCAAACCGGGCTTGCAATGCGCCCAGCTTGGCGCGTTCGCCATTGATGAACGACAGCGCGGAGTCCACCGTCTTCAAAGCTTCGGTAGCCTTCTTGAATGTTGTTACATCCAAATTGGCGACTTCCTGAAGATCGGATGCGCTGTCAGCAGGGAGCGTGGTGTTGAAAGCGTTAGTCGTGGTGGCGGTCGTCGAGAATGATTTCTCGGAATCGAGCACCACATACCCGCTGACAGTGGAGCTGTCGGCGCCGGCTGCCGCTGCAAGAGCATCTGGCGCGCCGATGACTGCGCCATTCGCTTGAAGCTTTTGAATATTGACGGCGCCAGCATTTGCGCCAGATGCGGCGCTCTTATACAAACCAATATCTTGGCCTGTTCCATTGGTCAGAACAATACCTGTGCTGCCCGCGTTCAACGAAGCAGTGACACCAGTTTTGGCAGATTGCTCATTGATTGCCGAAATCGCGTTCGACAAACCGTCCGATGTCGCAAGTGCAGTGATATTGAATGAAATGGACTGCCCGAGCGCGGGGGCCACAGGGGTGTTTTCTGACCGCAGCTCAAAGGTGTAAGAGCCAACCGAAGTAAATGACAGGTCCACTTCAGTGCGAGCGGAGGCCGTCACACCTGTGTTGGCTGTCTGCAGGTTAATTTTGTCTGCCATGGCCTTGGCTGTGTCATTGGCCACAAGGGTAATGTTCTGCGATCCCAGTGCGCCATTCACGGCCAAAGTACCGCCAGTTACGCCGTTGGTGCCCCAAGCTGTGGCACTAGCGCCGCTGCCCGCTCCGTTTGCCGAGGTATTTTGGTTGTTGCCATACACGCTGGTACGCAGATTGGCCGTGGCGGCCACGATGGTCTGGTTGGCATTGGCTCCCACTTGGAACTGTTGGGTGCCAAAAGTACCGTTCAGCAGCTTGGCTCCGTTGAATTCGGTGGTTTGGGATATCCGGTCCAGTTCTGCTACCAATTGACCCACTTCCTGGTTCAGCGCCTGGCGATCGCTGGGGCTGTTCGACGCATTCGCCGACTGGACCGCCAGTTCACGCACGCGCTGCAGGATGTCGCCCGCCGCCTTCATTGCCCCTTCGGTAACCTGCGCCAAAGAGATGCCATCATTCGCATTGCGTGCAGCTTGGTTCAGACCTCGGATCTGGCTGGTGAAGCGCTCCGAGATGGCCAGGCCGGCCGCGTCGTCCTTGGCGCTGTTGATGCGCAGTCCCGACGACAGGCGTTGGATGGATGTGTTGAGCGAAGTCTGGCTCATGCCCAGGTTGCGCTGGGCCGTCAGGGAGGCGACGTTGGTGTTGATAGTGGCTGCCATGGATATGCTCCTTGAGGCTCTGGGTGGACATTTGTGCCTGATGGGGTGACTACCGTCCGGCAGGCAATACAAGAACGATGAGGAATTGTGGGCATTGGCTGCCCCAGCCGTTGGCGGGATAAAGAGCGGAAAAACCTGCCAACTTGTGCGTTTGCCCCTAAAGTTTTCCTGGGGGGGGTCGAAACTACTTTCAACGGAAGGCAGATGCCATCCGCCGTTCAACAGAAAGCCGGAGGGGCTCTGTGAACCGTATAGCCAGGTGCCTTGCCTGGCACCGGGTTGGCGGCAACGCCATATTCAGTTAGTTCTATATCAGGAGCATTTGCTATGGCTGCTACCATCAATACCAACGTCGCCTCGTTGACCGCCCAGCGCAATTTGGGCATGAGCCAGTCCTCGCTGAACACGTCCATCCAGCGTCTTTCGTCTGGCCTGCGCATCAACAGCGCCAAGGACGACGCGGCCGGTTTGGCTATTTCCGAGCGCTTCACCTCGCAGATCAAGGGCCTTAACCAGGCTGTGCGCAATGCCAACGACGGCATCTCTCTTGCGCAAACCGCTGAAGGCGCGCTCAAGGCTTCGGGAGACATCCTGCAGCGTGTGCGTGAACTGGCCGTGCAGTCCGCCAATGCGTCCAACAGCTCCAGTGACCGCCAAGCGCTGCAGCAAGAAGTTTCGCAACTGGTGTCCGAGCTGGACCGCATTTCGCAAACCACCGAATTCAACGGCGCCAAGCTGCTGAACGGAACTTTTGGTACCCAACAGTTCCAGGTGGGCGCCAATGCCAATCAGACTATCGTGGCCGCCACGGCCAATTTGCGGACGAGCCAGTACGGCAACAACCAAAATACGTCGTCGAGCGGTGCAGGTGTCTCTGCGGCGGCAGCCACTTGGGGTGCCAACGGTGTGACGGCTGGAACGTTGGCAGTTAGCGGTGCACTGGGTTCCCAGAACATCTCTATCGCCGCCAACGATACGTCGAAAGCCATGGCTGACAAAGTCAACTTGCAAACGACTTCTACGGGAGTGACCGCAACTGCCCGCACGGAAGTAAAGCTGAGCTTTCAGAGTGCTGGCGCCTACACTTTCGAGCTGCGCAGTGACAACACACCGACTTCACCTGCTCTCGGTCAAGCGATTTCGTTCAACGTGACCGCCACAGGCACGTCAGACGGTTTGTCTAACGCGGTGGCGGCCATTAATGAGCAGTCCTCGAAAACGGGTGTAACTGCTGCACTTGCTTCTGACAACTCGGGCATCATTCTGACAAATGCAACGGGTAACGACATCACCTTGGCAAAAAGTGGTACCGGTGCCGCCAGCGCGGGCGATATCACTGTTCAGAAGCTCCAGGCAGATGGTACAGCGGCTGGTGGTTCGGACACCCTGGCAGCTGCATCAGCCGCGGATGCGTCTACGGTCAGCGGTTATGTAGTTCTGGATTCCGAGAAGTCGTTTGCTATTTCCGCCACCACCACCAACGCCTTCAATACAGCTACTGCCAACGGTGCCTCTGACTTGCAAGAGGTGTCAAACCTGGATGTGACGACTTTCAAGAAAGCGACTGAAGCCCTTAAAACTGTAGATTCCGCGCTGTCGTTCATCAACGGTGAACGCGCAAAGCTCGGTGCTTTGCAGTCACGCTTCGAAACGTCGATTAGCAACCTGCAAGTGACGTCTGAAAATCTGTCTGCATCGCGCTCGCGGATTCTTGACGCCGACTTCGCGGCAGAAACAGCCAACCTGTCTCGTTCGCAGATCCTGCAGCAGGCTGGTACCGCAATGGTGGCCCAGGCCAACCAGTTGCCGCAGGGTGTGTTGGCCCTGCTGCGTTAAGCGGCGGGTATGGCAGTCGGGGCTTTGCAGCGTCCTGACCTACCCAAGGCGGCGGCAGTTTTCTGTCGCCGCCATTTGGCTTTCTGGAAGGCGGGTGCCAGGACCGCTGGATAAGACGGGTTTCCTGGCGTGTTTACGGACGTTCATTGTCGCCATTCGGCGCCATAATTTCCGTTGGACCAGTTCAGGAGGTTTGTATGGCAACCATTTCATCCCCAGGTGTCGGCACGAACGGGCTTGATGTCAAGAGCATCATTTCACAGTTGGTCGCGCTGGAAAAAAAGCCCCTGGATACGCTGAAGCTGCAAGCGGCCACGGTCACCACCAAGATATCGGCCTTTGGTCAGATCAAATCGCTCGTTTCCGCATTTTCCGATGCGGCAAGCAAACTCGCCAGCTTGACGGGCTGGAACGGAGTTTCGACCACTTCTTCTGACGCCAAGTTTGTTTCGGCAACCGCCATCGGCGGTACTTTGCCCACCACCTTCAGTGTAGAAGTGCAAAGCTTGGCCAAGGCGCAGGCAACGGCGTCAGCGGCACTACTGCCAGTTGGTGGTGCATTAGGCGCAGGTACGCTACGCCTGGAACTGGGTAAATGGAGTGTGGCGCCGTCGTCGTTTACACCCGGAAGCGGGCAGCCGGTTGACATCGCAATTACGGCCAGTGACAAGTTGACTGATGTCGCAAGCAAGATTAACGGGGCCAATGCGGGCGTGACTGCATCGATTCTGTCAGACGCGTCTGGCGAGCGGTTGCTGTTGCGTAGCAAATCCACGGGCGAAGAGTTTGGTTTTCGCCTCAGTGTGATGGAGGGTGGGGACACGGATATCGCTAGTCCTGGCAACACGGATGCCTCTGGGCTGTCCCGTCTGGTGGCGGGGAATACCGTCACGCAGGTAGCTGCTGATGCAAAAGCAACCGTCAACGGTATTGCCGTTTCGTCCGCCACCAACACTTTCGCCACCACTATTTCGGGCGTGACGTTCAAGGCTGAGCAGGTCACCACGGCGCCTATCGACATTACAGTGTCCAAAGATGACACGGCGGTCAAGGCCAATATTGATGCATTTGTAAAGGCTTACAACGATATCAACCAGCTTTTGCAGGAGGCCACCAAATTCGATCCGAAGACGAACTCTGCCGGGTTGTTTCAAGGGGACTCGACAACCGTTGCCCTTCAAAACTCTTTGCGTAATGCGATTCAGTCGGTAACTACCTCAGGAGGTCCCTTTAAACGTTTGGCGGATTTGGGCATCACGCAGCAACGGGGCGGTGACCTCGCTGTGGACAGCGCCAAGCTGAGCAAGGCGCTTGCCGAAAATCCAGACGATGTGAAGAACCTCTTTCGTAGCACCGGCGGCGGCGCTGCGGATGGGGTTGCGGTAAAGATCAAGGCGCTCACCACCGATCTTCTCTCGACTGACGGGTTCTTCAAGTCCAAGGATGACTCCCTGCAGCTGAGCCTCAAGCGCAATAGTCAGGACCAGACGCGGACGAACGAGAAGGTTGATGCCTTTGAAAAGCGGATAACCCGGCGGTACAACGCTCTTGACACTCAGTTGAGCAGCTTGAATGGCCTGAATGCCTATATCTCGCAGCAGGTGGCCGCCTGGAACAAATCGACGGGTTGATAAGGGCTTCAGTTTTTCTGGCGCTAGCCGATAACTTGAATAACACATCGGAAGGATTGTCAGCATGTTCAGCGCCTACAGCCCCCGTGCAGCCAACGCTTATCAGCGTATCAATGTAGAAACCAGCATGCACACGATCGACCAGCATCAGCTGGTCGCGCTGTTGTATGAAGGTGCCATTAGCTCAATTGCCACAGCCCGCGGCGCGATGGCGCGCGGCGATGTGCTGGGTAAGGTCAACAATATTTCCAAGGCCATCCGCATCATTGAAGAGGGGCTGAGCACCGCTCTCGACAAGGTGGACGGTGGCGAGATTGCGCAAAACCTTGGCTCGTTGTACGACTACTGCATACACCGCCTCATCCTGGCCAATGCCCGCAATGACGACGCCATGATGCTAGAAGTCATGCGTTTGATTGAGCCGGTGGCACAAGGGTGGAACGAAATCAAAAAACAACCAGCTGCAGGTGTGGTCAACGCGCCTGCCTCAGGCCAGCCTGTGCTGATGGAGGCCTGAACCATGTCTCATATGCTGATTGACTACTACAAAGCCATTGAAGACAGCAGCGCCAAGATGCTGGAGGCTGCCAAGATCAAGGACTGGGACGGCGTGGTCCGCTACGAAGGCGCGTGTGCAGTTCTGATTGAGCAGCTGCGCTTTAAGTCGCAAGAGCATGAGCTGCTGCCCGAGCACAAGCGCGAGAAGACGCGCATCATGCAGCGCATTTTGCGCAACGACGCGCAGATCCGCTGCCTGGCAGAGCCTTGGCTAGCGCAGTTTGAACACCTGTTTGAAGGTCAGCCGCAGATGATGCATTGACCGAACCCGACACGCGCTACGAGCACCCAAACAAAAGCCCCGCAATGCGGGGCTTTTTTTGCTATCGTTAGGTGAGCTGCTTGCGCTCTATTAAATTGGGTTTCAGATGTTTTTGTGTCTGGAGTGCTTGAAAATAAAGCGGTGTAAGCTATTAAATTAATAGCGCGTGCAGCAACTACACCTGCATGTTCATGATGTCTGTGTAGGCCTGCACCATGCGGTTGCGCACATGCAGCGTGGCCTGGAAGCCGACCTGGGCTTTTTGCATGGCGACCATGGTTTCTTCCAGGCTGACCGATGGGTTCTCCAGCTGAACCTCTTTTTGCAAGTCGGAAGAGCGGTTTTGTGCAGCGCTCACCGATTGCAAGGCGCCCTTGAGCGCGCCCGAAAACCCGACCTCGTTGCCTTCGTTTTGCGGCGGTGCAACACGGCGTGCCAGGCCAGCGCCCTGGAGGGGGGCGGTTGAGCTTGATATGCGTAGGTCCATGGCGGTATCCGTAGGGAATGGCGGTATGCTGCGTATCCTAGCCACCACGCTGGGATTCATCGCTCTGAATTGATAGCCAAACGCGCGGCTTATCCAGCGAACATTTTGGACGCGTGACCGAATAATCGACCCACGCTTTGGTCTGTCGCCGGGCCCGCCTAAATGGAAAGCACGATGTCTGCAGTTGCTGAAATCCCTCTCGCCACCCCTCCTGCCAGTCCCAACTGGTTGCAGCGGCTGTCCACCCTTGACCGGGGACAGCGCATGCGTCTGGGCGTGGGTGTGGCATTGTTGGTGGCGGCGGCCATTGCGGCTGTCGTTCTGGGGCGCCAACCGGACTACCGGGTGCTGTTTGCCAATCTGAGCGATAAGGACGGCGGGGCCATCGTGGCCCAGCTGTCGCAAATGAATGTGCCTTACAGGCACGCCGATGGCGGCGGCGCCATTCTGATTCCTTCTGACCGTGTGCATGATGTGCGCCTGCGTTTGGCAACCCAGGGTTTGCCGCGCGGGTCTGTCGCCGGTTTCGAGCTGATGGAGTCGAGCAAGTTCGGCATGACGCAGTTCCAGGAGCGGCTGAACTTTCAGCGCGGTCTGGAGGGCGAGCTGACCCGTTCCATCCAGGCGTTGTCTTCGGTGCAGGGCGCGCGCGTGCATTTGGCGCTGCCCAATCAAAACGGGTTCTTCCGCGAGCAGCAAAAACCCTCAGCGTCGGTGCTGGTTAGCCTGCACCCTGGCCGAATCTTGGACCGCGCCCAGTTGGCGGGCATCGTGCACCTTGTGGCCTCCAGCGTGCCAGAGCTTGCCCCCTCGGCTGTCAGTGTGCTCGACGACACGGGCAAGCTGTTGTCGCAGTCTCCTGATAATTCGGCAGGTGCCGAGGCCAATGCGCAGCAGTTGCTGTACGTGCAGCAGATCGAGCAGCAGTACACGCGGCGCATTATGGAAATCCTGGAGCCCGTGGTGGGCCGGGACAATGTCAAGGCGCAGGTGACTGCGGAAGTCGACTTTACGCAGACCGAATCAACGTCGGAACAGTTCCGCCCCAACCAGACACCGGACTCCAGCGCCATCCGCAGCCAGCAGGTGCTGGAGAGCAAGGGCAGCGCTAACAAGACTGCTACGGGCGTGCCTGGGGCGGTTGCCAACCAGCCCCCGGTGCCGGCCGCTGCACCGATCAATGGCGCCAATCCCGCACCCAATGCGGGCGGCCAGCAGGGAACAGAAGAGCAAAACAGCAAGCGTGAGTCCACCACCAACTACGAGGTGGACAAGACCATCAAGGTCACGCGGGGCAGTACCGGCGCGGTCAAACGCCTGAGCGCAGCGGTGGTGGTGAACTACCAGTCGGCCGAGGAAAAAGGCAAGCTGGTGCCCAAGGCCCTGACGCCAGAGCAGCTGGAACAAATGACGGCGTTGGTGCGCGAAACCATCGGGTTTAATCGCGAGCGTGGCGACTCGGTCAACCTCATGAATACGCCGTTCCAGGTGACGGCTGCTTCGTCCAAGGATGTCCCGCTGTGGAAGCAACCTGAAGCCATTGAACTGGCCAAGACCTTTGCGTGGCCCGTGGGTGCGGTGCTGTTTGCTGCCCTGGTGCTGCTGGGGCTGGTGCGCCCGGCCTTGAAGGGCCCCAAGATTGTGAAGGTCGAAGCGGCGCCAGTTGCAGGCGGTCAGCTCGATGCTCTGGAAGCCGAAACGCTGGACCGCCCCGCGCTGCCCGCACCTGGCAAAAAGGACGAAGTGTTGCCCGCCACGCCGGAGCAACTGCGCCTGGAGGACGCCCGCGTGCTGGCAAAGGAAAACCCGGTCGCAGTGGCCAATATTCTGAAGACCTGGCTGAACGGCGAGCCCGTCTGACCCACGATTTCAGGGACGATACCTATGGACGACCAAGGACTCAACGACGCAGCCATCATGCTGATGTCCCTCGGAGAAGAAGAGGCAGCCGAAGTATTCAAGCATTTCTCGCCCAAGGAAGTGCAAAAGCTGGGCGAAACCATTGCACGCATGCGCTCGGTCTCGCGCGAGAAGGTCGACCAGGTCATCAACAAGTTTTCCAACGCCGCCGCGGCGCAGAGCCTGCTGGTGTCTGACACGGGCAACTATGTGCGGGCCGTGTTGCGCCGTGCGTTGGGCGAGGACAAAGCGGGTTTGCTGATTGACCGCATTTTGCAGGGTGGGGACGTTTCGGGCATTGAAAGCCTCAAGTGGATGGATCCGTTGTCTGTGGCTGAACTGCTGCGCAATGAACACCCGCAAATTGTGGCGGCCATCCTGGTGCACTTGGACAGCGACCAGGCGTCCGGCATCCTGATGCATCTCTCTGACCGGCAGCGCAGCGAAATTTTGCTGCGCGTAGCCACGCTAGAGGGCATTCAGCCGACAGCGCTGAAAGACCTGAACGAAGTGCTGTTCAAGGTGCTGGCAGGCGGTGACAAGATTCGCAAGAGTTCACTCGGGGGCGTCAAGGCTGCAGCAGAAATCATCAACTTGCTGGGTGGCAACATGGATGCCGTCGTGCTGGAGTCCATCCGCGGATACGACCCCGATCTGGCGCAGAAAATCATGGACAAGATGTTCGTGTTCGAAGACGTGCTTAAGCTCGACGACAAAGCCATTCAGGCGGTGCTCAAAGAAGTCGCGTCTGAAACGCTCATCGTGGCGCTCAAGGGCGCGGTGCCGGACCTGCGCGAGAAGTTTCTGTCGAACATGTCTTCGCGGGCCGCAGAGGCGCTGCGCGAAGACCTCGAATCCCGTGGCCCCATGCGGTTGTCCGAGGTCGAGGCCCAGCAAAAGGAAATCCTCAAGACGGTGCGTCGCTTGTCCGACGAAGGCCAAATTGTGATTGGAGGCGGTGGTGATGACGCATTCGTCTAGCCAGCGCTCGTACTCGCGGTTCATCCCCAGTGAGGAGGTTGGCGATTTCACGCAATGGAAGTTTGGTGCGGTGGATGGGTCCGACCTGGTCGAGCCGGAGCCCGAACCAGAGCCTGCGCCAGAACTCCCGGTCGAGATCGACGAAGCCGCGCAGCTGGCGCTAGTGCAGCAGGCCTGCGATGACGCCTATGCTGAAGGTTTTGCCCAGGGTCAGGCAGAAACGGGGCTGGAGTGGCAGCGCAGGATGGATGAGTACATCGCCCAGCAGGGCCGCGAAGCGGCGTTGCGCATGCAGGAGGTGTTTCAGAACCTCGATGCGACGCTGATCGACATGCAGCAGCACATGGCCCAGCAAGTGCTTGATTTGGCATGTGACATTGCAAGGCAAGTGGTGCGACAGGACCTGTCGGTCAATCCGAACGCCCTGTTGCCTGTGGTGCGCGAAGCCGTCGGCATGTTGGTCAATGAAGGGAAGCCAGCCACCGTGCGGCTCAATCCTGCAGACATGGAAGCCCTGGCGCAGCCCCTGCGCGAAGAGATGGATGCTCCGGGTATTCAGTGGGTGGCCGACGCCGCAGTTCCATCGGGCGGATGCCTGGTTGAGTCGGCCGGCACTGTGGTGGACGGCAGCCTGGACAAACGCTGGCAACGCGCCATCGCTGCGCTGGGGTTGCAGTCACCCTGGTCTGAGGAGAGCGGTGATGGCTCCTGAGACCCCTTCTGCCTGGACACGATTCATGGACGACGCGCGGGGTCGTGTGGCCGAAGGCGCCCCGCTTGAAACTCGAGGTACGCTCACGCGGCTGACGGGGTTGGTACTGGAGGCCGTGGGTATCCGCGTGCCGGTGGGGTCGCAGTGTCTGGTGCAGATGCCGGGTCATGCACCGGTGCTGTCTGAAGTCGTCGGTTTTTCTGCAGATCGTGCTTTTTTGATGCCTGCGGGGGATATTCATGGGCTGTCGAGCGGTGCCAGCGTGGTGCCCGCAGCGCCCTATATTCCGATGCCTCGCTTGGGAGAAGCTTCCCGCCCAGTGCACCGCGCCGGTGTGCTGCGTCTGCCCATGGGCGACGGCTTGCTGGGCCGGGTGGTCGACGCGCAGGGCCTGCCGCTGGATCATGGCGGGCCAGTACTGGACGTGGTGTCTGAACCCATGGACCGGCGCCAGATCAACGCTATGGACAGAGACCCGGTTCGAGAGCCGCTGGACACAGGTGTGCGGGCCATCAATGCGTTGCTCACCGTCGGGCGGGGTCAGCGTCTGGGGCTGTTTGCAGGATCTGGCGTTGGCAAGAGTGTGCTGCTTGGCATGATGGCCCGCTATACCCGCGCTGATGTGATTGTGGTCGGGCTCATTGGTGAGCGGGGCCGCGAGGTCAAAGAATTTGTAGAAGACATTCTGGGCGCTGACGGCCGCGCACGCTCTGTGGTGGTCGCTGCGCCTGCCGATGCGCCGCCCCTGCTGCGCATGCAGGGCGCCGCTTATGCCACGGCTGTGGCGGAGCATTTTCGGGACAAGGGCAAGCATGTGTTGCTGCTCATGGACTCGCTGACGCGCTACGCAATGGCGCAACGAGAAATTGCATTGGCAATTGGCGAGCCGCCCGCGACCAAAGGTTATCCCCCTTCGTGTTTTGCCAAGCTGCCGCAACTGGTGGAGCGCAGCGGAAACGGTCTGCACGGGGTGGGGTCCATCACGGCTTTTTATACCGTGCTGTCGGAGGGTGACGATCAGCAGGATCCGATTGCCGATGCGGCGCGCGCCATTCTGGATGGCCACATTGTTTTGTCCCGGGCGTTGGCTGAAACAGGCCACTTCCCGGCCATTGATATCGAACAGTCTGCATCTCGCGTGATGCACAACGTGGTGTCCCGCGGGCATTTTGACCTGGCCCGTCGGTTCCGGGCGGTGTACTCGCGGTATCAGAAGAGTCGAGATCTTGTGCAGGTGGGCGCCTACATGAGCGGGTCCGACCCCGCCTTGGACGAATCCATTCGGTTGCAGCCGCAGATGGCGAACTTTCTGCAGCAGGACATGTTCGAGGCCGCCTCCATGGATCAAAGCCTGACGGCCATGGCTGCTGTCGTGGACCGCTGAACCAGAACGAAGCGCAATGTCCAACCTAAATGCTCTCATGGTTGCTGTCGAAGTGGCTTCTCGCAAGCGAGACGAAGCGCGCAAAGTCTTGCAGGACACGCAGGCAGCACAAAAGGCCGCGCATGACCAGTTGGATCAACTGGAGGGATATGCCCGTGAAACGGAAGCGCGCTGGGGAAACAAGGCTGACACGGCCATGCAACCTGAGGTGATGTACCACCACTACCAGTTCATGGACCGACTGGGCCAAGCGGCCCATATGCAGACGGGTGTAGCGGGTGACCAGGCCCAACGGGTGGACAGGGCACGGCGGGCACTGATTGAGGCCGAATTGCGGTTGGCCAGCCTTCGAAAAGTGATGGAAAAGCGGCGCCACGACTTTGAGCAGCAGCAGTCACGCAGAGATCAGAAGCAAACAGATGAGCGGGCTGCAATGCAGTACAGCAATGCAATTCACGGCGCCCACAGCCAGGAGTATTGACAATGGAACAAGCCAGAATTTCGTCGTCCCAGGGGACCCAAGGTCCGCACACGACGCGTAACCGACAAGGTAGCGATGCTGCGGGTGCTACCGCATCCCCTGGGAGCTTTCTCTCGCTGCTCTCTGCACAGGACGATGCCATTGCGCAAGGGGACATGCTGGGCGATGCCGCGAATTCAGCGGCCAACATTGGTGGCATGGCGTTGGATACCACTGCCGGTTCGGCGGATGCATCGGTAGTCGCCGCGTGGCAAGGGCTTGTGACCCCAGATGCCGCGGTCGTGCCGCGGACCGCTGCGCAGGGAGGAGTTGCCTCCGCTGCTGGGTGGGGTGGTGCTTTGGTGGGCGGAGATGGTTTGCGACAGGGGTTGGTGGCAGAGACAGCGCTGCTTGACGGCGCGGCTGATCTGAAGGAGGCGGGTCTTCAAGGGCCTGTGGCAGGTTACGGTCGTATTTTGTCGCGCATGCAAAGCGCGTTGTCTCAGCGGGCCGTCAATGTGGGGAACGGGGTACCGGCGGATGCCGCGACGGGTCGCTCATCGCTTGGAGTGGCCTCCCAGCAGGCTGCAATGACGCCTCCAGGTTTGGTAAATGGTTTTCAAAGCGGAAATGAACACGCAGCAGCGATCGCCACGCAGTCCCCCAGCATTCATGTCGAGCGAAACGGTGGGTTGGCTTCTGCCGTTTTTGCGTCCGAATCTCTGTCCGCTGGTGGCGGGGGGCTAGCCGCTGTGTCCGTATCGGCGCGCGGCGGTGACACACAGACTGGTGGACGTCCCGGAGACGGGCAGTCTGGCGGGGCGTCTTGGTCGGATGGGGCGATAGGTTCCGCTCCGCTGGAAGCCGGTGGCGTAGACGGAGCATCCCTGTTTGCAGACCCGACCCAGATGGGCGCTGAGGAGTACGTGACAGACCAGGTGGCGTACTGGGTCAATCAAAAGACCCAGAATGCGGAACTGACCCTGGATCGGGATGGCCAGCCGGTGGAGGTGTCGGTGTCTTTGTCTGGAAACGAAGCGCAAGTCACCTTCCGCAGCGACCAGTCGGAGACCCGCGATTTGTTGGACCGGAGCATGGCGCAACTGAGTGATTTGCTGCGCAGCGAAGGCTTGGTGCTTTCTGGTATGTCGGTCGGTACATCCGCACGTGACGGGGCGGGCGCTAACAATGCCGGTCAGTCGCGCAATCGCGAAGGTGCTCGTCAGGCGCAAGTGATTTCATCTGTGCCTGCTGGCAATGCCGCAGCGCCTAAAGTTGGCGGCGCGACCGACCGTACGGTGGATCTTTATGTGTAACCGAGCCTGACAATGTGCCGCTTTCGGACTGTCACTCTGACTTGCAAGTCTGTGGCAGGTACCGAAAGCACATGGAATGCCATGGTTTTGGGGTTTTATTCTGGCTATTATTGGCTGGCACCCGGCCCAATAATGGGTCATACGGCGGTCCCTGCATTTCAGTAGCAAGCGCAGAGCCCGTTCTCTACCCAAGGAATTCGCACCGTGTCAGCCAATACCCCCGCAGCGGCCCCGGCCAAAAGCAAGAAGATGCTGGTGATCATTATCGGCGTCGTGGTTTTGCTGCTCGTGGTTGGCGGGGGCGCGGCCGCATGGTTTATGACCCGACCGCAAGGTGACGCAGAAGAGGGTGCCGGTGCCGCGCGAAAAGAAGCGCCCAAGGTGGCGCCCACCTTCCTCGCCATGGAAAACATGGTCGTCAATTTGGCGGACCCTGGTGGTGACCGGTTTGCCCAGATCGGTATCACGCTGGAGTTGGAGGATGCAAAGACGTCTGATCAGGTGAAGCTGTATCTGCCCACGATTCGCAGTGGGATTCTGTTGCTGGTATCGCAGCGAACCTCTAGTGAACTGCTGCAGCGGGAAGGCAAAGAGAAACTGGCTGCGGATATTTTGCGGGAGGTCTCGCGTCCGCTCGGTTACTCGGTTCCCTCGGAGCGTGAGCGGGAGCGGGAGCGCGCCCGCGCTGCTGCGGCCGAGGATGACGCTGACGAAGAAGACCGGCCTGCCCGCAAGCGCACGGAGCGAAACCCTGTGTACCGTGTGCTCTTTTCCAGTTTCATCATCCAGTGACCCGGGCAAGGACCAGCCATGAGTGACTCATTTCTCTCGCAGGAAGAGGTCGATGCCCTTCTGGAAGGTGTCACCGGCGAAAGCCAGAAATCGGTTGAAGAGGTCGCCGATGCCGGGTCCGTACGCAACTACGACATCTCCAGCCAGGAGCGCATTGTTCGTGGCCGTATGCCGACGATGGAAATCGTCAATGAACGATTTGCGCGCAATTTTCGGATCGGGCTCTTCAATTTCATACGGCGCAGCCCCGAGATATCGGTGGGAACAGTCTCCGTTCAGCGTTACAGCGCCTTCTTGCGTGAACTGGCAGTACCTACCAACTTCAACATCGTGGCCATCCGCCCGCTGCGCGGCAGCGGCCTGATCGTGTGTGAGCCATCGCTGGTGTTTGGCATCATTGACACTCTGTACGGCGGCGTGGGAAAGTTTCAGACGCGTATCGAAGGAAGGGATTTTTCGCCCACGGAACAACGGGTGATCAACCGGTTGGTGGACGTGATTTGCGCTGAGTACAAGAAGGCCTGGCAAGGCATTTATCCGCTAGAGCTTGAATACCAGCGCTCGGAGATGCAGCCGCAGTTCGCCAATATTGCGACGCCAAGCGAAATTGTGGTGTCGACGGCGTTTCAGCTGGAAATTGGCGATCTTTCGGGCGCTATTCATATTTGCATGCCCTACGCCACGCTGGAGCCCATCCGCGACGTGCTTTATTCGTCCACCCAGGGCGACTCCATTGAAGTGGATCGCCGCTGGGTGCGTGTGTTAACCCGTGAGATTCAGGCTGCTGAAGTGACGTTGGTTGCTGAGCTTGCCCGGGCTGATGCAACGGTGGAGCAGCTGCTGGCCATGAAGCCTGGCGACTTCATCGAGCTAGACCGCGAGCCCCGCATTCGCGCCTCCATCGGAGGAGTCCCCATTTTTGAGTGCCAGTACGGAACCCACAATTCAAAGTACGCCATTCGCATCGAAGAATGTCTGCGCAATGCAGATATGAGCTGGCTTGGAGAGAAAGATGTCAACTGAAGAAGACAACAAAGATGCCGGCGCGGAAGATCCGTTTGCGGGTTGGGCCGAGGCGCTGGAAGAGCAGAAAAGCACAGATGCGAAACCCGCGGACGGAGAGCAAGGTGGCCCCTTGTCGGGCGACCCCGTGCGGCCGTTCTCGGGCGGCGGGGACGGCACCGTCAATGACATCAACATGGTGCTGGACATTCCGGTCCAGCTGTCTGTGGAGCTGGGGCGCACCAAGGTGCCCATCAAGTACATCCTCCAGTTGGCGCAGGGCTCGGTCGTTGAACTGGACGCGCTGGCTGGCGAGCCCATGGACGTGCTTGTGAACGGTTATCTTATTGCCCAGGGCGAGGTGGTGGTGGTGAATGACAAGTTCGGTATCCGGCTTACTGATGTGGTAACACCGTCCGAGCGCCTGCGCCGGGTCAGCCGTGGATAGCGGGAGCATGACGCAGACATTACTGGTCGTGGTGCTCTTTGTGGGTGCCATGGCGCTGCTGCCTTGGCTGGTTCGTCGCGTTCAGCAGCGCCAAGCTGCTGGTGGCATGGCCGGTGGTAGTGTGTCTCGCGTACTTTCAGCCGTGGCCGTGGGACCTCAGCAACGGGTGGTGACGGTGGAGGTGGGGCCAGAACATGCGCGGATGTGGCTGGTTCTGGGAGTCACCGCACAAAACGTGAGTTGTTTGCATGTGCTTCCTGCGTCCACGCACACGTCTGCTGCTGCAGCGCCTTCCGCAAACCTTTCATTTGCGCAAGAGGTCGCGGCAGCGGTTAGTGATCCTGGGAAACCGCCTCATGGCTGAAATGGCTTTGGGTCGATCTTCCGGCGTATCTCGTGGGAGTAGCGCGACGATATCCAGATTACTTTTGTTGATCGCGTTGGTGGCGCCGATGCCTGCATTTTCTCAGGCAGCAGGTTCGCTGCCGTTGGTGGTCGGCAGCGGTCCTTCAGGCACCAGCTATTCCGTTCCGATCCAGACGCTGCTTTTCTTCACGGCGCTGTCTTTTTTACCCGCCGTGCTGCTGATGATGACGGGCTTTACCCGCATTGTGATTGTGCTTTCGCTCCTGCGGCAGGCACTTGGAACGCAGTCGGCTCCCCCCAATCAGGTCATCATCGGTTTGTCGCTTTTCCTGACTTTTTTTGTAATGGGGCCGACGTTGGATCGGGTGTATCAGGATGCTTACCTGCCTTACACCACCAATGTCATCACGTTTGAGGAAGCGCTGGACAAGGCCGAGGCGCCCATGCGCAGTTTCATGCTCAAGCAGACACGGCAGTCGGATTTCGCGCTGTTTTCCCGGCTCGCCCGACTGGACCCCCAGGTGACGGCTGAAACCGCACCGCTGCGCGTCATCGTGCCCGCATTTGTGACCAGTGAGCTGAAGTCTGCCTTCCAGATAGGGTTCATGATCTTTATTCCGTTTCTGGTGATTGACATGGTGGTGTCAAGCATCTTGATGTCCCTGGGCATGATGATGCTGTCACCGGTCTTGGTAGCGCTGCCTTTCAAGCTGATGCTTTTCGTGTTGGCGGATGGCTGGAATTTGCTGATCGGTTCACTCGCCGCCAGCTTCGTGCCCTGAAGGAGTTCTCATGACGTCGCAAGTGGTGCTGACGATTGGGCGCGATGCCCTGACGTTGCTGTTGATGATTGCTATGCCTGTGCTGGGTGTGGTGATGGCGGTGGGCTTGGCTGTCAGCATTTTTCAGGCAGTGACGCAGATCCATGAAGCCACCCTGGCATTTGTACCCAAGCTGATTGCAGCCATGGTGGTTTTTGCGATTGCGGGTCCCTGGATGCTCAGTACCCTCGTGGACTTTATCCGCCGCACCATTGAGTCAATCCCCTCAATGATTGGTTAGCGCTGTGCCTCGGGGTATCACTCGTGCCACTGTTACTGTCGCGTGGGATACGCCTGCGGCAGGCTGCGTGAGTTCGGTGTGATCACCTTTTCAGAAGCTCAGCTGGTGGCATGGCTGTCACCCATCCTCTGGCCGTTCCTGCGCGTGCTTGCCGTGTTCTCTGTCGCTCCGGTGTTCTCCATGCGCGTCGTTCCCATGCGAGTAAAGATCGGCCTCGCATTTCTGGTCGCGGTGTGCGCTCAAGGGGTGCTGGTGGATCAGCCGGTCATTAGCGTGAATGGACGCGAGGCCCTGGGTGCTGTGGCGCAGCAGGTGATCGTCGGGTTGGCCATTGGTTTCTCAGTGCGGCTGGTATTTGCTGCTGTGGAGCTCGCGGGAGAATTGGTCGGCTTGCAGATGGGGCTTAATTTCGCGTCCTTCTTCGACCCGTCATCCAATGCCCAGATTAGTGCCGTGGCGCGCTTTTTTGGGCACATGGCCATGTTGCTTTTTGTGGTCATCAATGGCCATCTGATGATATTGATGGCTGTTGTCAAAAGTTTTGACCGGTTTCCGGTGAACGGCAACTTTCTGCAAGCCCTGGGGCAAATGCGGGTCTATGAGTTGGGTACGTCGCTGTTTTCCAGCGCCCTCTGGATTGCATTGCCGATGATTGCACTGCTGCTTTTTGTCAATCTGACCATGGGCATCATTTCTCGTGTCGCGCCGCAGATGAACATTTACGCCGTGGGTTTTCCTGTCACGCTGACTGTAGGCATGCTGGGAATTGCAGCCACACTGCCCATGCTGGAGCAGCCTGTCTTGGCGCTGATGCAGCAAGCGGTTGATCTATTCGCAGCGCAGCGGTAGCGATACGCAAGTCTTCAAACCAGCTGATTGCGGATCGCGTACACGGTCAGCTCAGCGTTGTTCGATAGTTTGAGTTTCTCCAGCACCCTGGACCGGTAGACGCTGACAGTTTTGGGGCTGAGCATCAACTCCTCGGCAATGTCCGAGAGCCTCCGACCGGACGCTATCTTGACCAGAGTTTGCAATTCGCGTTCCGACAAGGCTGCGTGTGGCGCCTCGGGTGTGGGCTGAGCCAGGCTCTCCGCCAGCATTTGCGCCACTTCTGGCGTGAGGTACTTTCGGCCTTGCATCACGGTGCGAACGGCAGCAATCAGCTCAACGGGATCTCCCGCCTTATTGGCATAACCTTGCGCACCTGCTTTGAGGCAACGCAGGGCATACTGGTCCTCAGGGTACATGGAGACAATCAACACCTTGATAGAGGAATGCGTCTCGCGCAAGCTGGTCAGCACCTCGGTGCCGCTACGGCCGGGCATATTCAGGTCGAGTAGCAGGATGTCGCATGTAGCTGTTCTCAGAACCTCACGCAGTTCAGCGTACCCGCCGGCCTCGCCCGTCACCTTGATGTCAGGCGCTTCAGCAAGGGTGTCGCGGATGCCCCGCCTGAGAACGGCGTGGTCGTCACACAAGACCACATGAATCACTGCGCATCTCCTGGGGGGGTTGATCGTAGGTCTGATGTTAGCGGTACAGACAGGATCACGGAGGTTCCTTGGCCTGGCCGACTGCTGATGTCCAGCCATCCTCCCACGGTTCGCGCGCGCTCCTGCAGGCCCTTCAATCCAAATGCCTTGGGTTTGTCCCGCGTGTGAAGCTCCATTCCTTGGCCGTTATCGGCAACTTCGAGCGTCAAAACGCCTTCTTGGTCAGAAAGTTCAATGATTACCTTACTAGGATGAGCGTGCTTGGAGATGTTGGTCAGCGCTTCTTGCGCGGTCCTGTATGCCACCAGTTGGATGTCCGCTGCGGTCTGAATGATGTCGCTGCTGGCGCGAACCTGCGTTGCCACGCCCGTACGGCGTTCAAATCCTGCTGCCAGCCATTGGACTGCTGCCACTAGACCTTGCTCCAGAATTGGAGGGCGTAGATTCATCATGATGCGCTGGCTGGCGCCGATGGCGTGTTGGAGCATATCTGCGGCAGCAATTGCATGTTCTTGCATCGCCGCATCGGTGCAGTGGCGTCCGATCCATGCCACATCGAATCGCACGGCTGTTAGCGCCCCCCCAATGTCGTCGTGAATCTCCCGCGCAATGGACGCGCGTTCCTGCTCTATGGATGTTTGAAGGTGCTCCGCAAGTTCTGCCAGCCGGTGTTGCGACGCAGCCAGTTCCGCCACCGCTTTTTCGCGTGCACACCGGGCGTCGTGGACTTCCAGCGCGCGGGAGATCACGTGCGGCAGCCGCGACATGTCGTCCTTGAGCAGATAGTCGGCCATGCCCAGGCGCATCGCATCGACGGCGGCCGCCTCTCCGATAGCTCCAGACAGCAATACAAATGGGGGGTGTTGCGGCTTTTGCGCCACATGTCCCCATGCATCCAGGGCGGTAAATCCCGGCAGCCGGTAATCTGCGAGGATGACGTCAAACGGCTGGGTGTCGGTTAAACGCTGGAAGTCTTCGAGTGAGTCCACTCTGAGCACTTGGCAGGCCAGGCCTGCTCGCCTGAGGACTCGTGTTGCCAGCTCATGATCGGCCAGTGAATCTTCAAGATGAAGGATGTTCAGGGTCTGGTCTGAGGCTATGGTGACCATAGGAGCGCTATCATAGGATACAAATTGGAACAAACAAGGGTGTTTGTCCGGTTGGGGTGGTTTCGGTGTCAGGGTCCAATGGACCCGGGAGCCCTGGTTTGTGCGGGGGCTCGGGGCCTTCCGCGCAGGTATCGTAGTCCTGTGTTTTTGCGTGCTTTGCTGCTGTGTGCTGCGATGGAGAAACGATGCAATCTACGCTAACAACGTCTGGAGGACCTGCTGTCCAGGTTCCCGTCATGGTGGCGGCAGAACTACAGGATTCATTGTTGGTGGTAATGCATGACCTTCATCGTTTGGAGGGACTGTTGAACCACGCAACGGATAACCTGCTTGAACGGTTCGGTGAGGCCAACGCTGTCTTGACGGATGCCGTGGTGGCGGACACCCCTGAGCTGGTTGCAGCGCGGGCTGCGTTGCGCAGTGCTGTGACTGAGCTTCAGTTCCAGGATATGGCCTCGCAGCTTATATGGCATACGACGAAGGTCTTGCAGGGCTGCGCTTTCCGGCTGGCATCGGAAGCAATGGGTCATGAAGAAGGTGAAGAGGCAGCGCCTTTTGCCGAAATGGCGCCAGACAGGCCCAATCCTGTTACGCAGAGCGAGATGGACGCAGGTTCTGTGGACCTGTTTTGACGTTCACATCACTGGTTAACCTATATATTCAAGTCAGTTGGAGCCTTAAATGCAATCGATCCTTGCCGTAGATGATTCACCGTCCATGCGAAAAATGGTGGCGTTCACCCTCACGGGTGCTGGCTACCACGTCGTGGAGGCGGTGGATGGGCAGGATGCCCTCGAAAAAGCTGAAAGCCATGACATTGATCTCGTGCTTGCTGACCAAAACATGCCTCGCCTCGACGGCATTGGTCTGACCCGCAAGCTGCGCGAGCACCCCAAATTCAAGACCATTCCCATCTTGATCCTTACCACCGAGTCGAGCGATCAGATGAAGCAGGCCGGACGCACCGCCGGGGCGACGGGTTGGCTGGTCAAGCCTTTCGATCCCAATCGCCTGATTGAAGTTATCCAGAAAGTGATCCGCTGAGTCGCTTGACCCGGATCATCACCTACATAGGAGCCCACCATGGCGGAAAGCTACCAAGAAGGATCGGGTGCAGGCGCGGACTTCGACCTGAGCCAGTTCTATCAGATATTTTTTGAGGAAGCGGGCGAAAACCTCGACCAGATGGAGCAAATGCTCCTTGACCTCGATCTGACCAACGCTGACGACGAAGAACTCAACGGCATCTTCCGCTGCGCTCACTCTATCAAGGGTGGCTCTGCTACTTTCGGATTCTCAGATGTGGCGGAGTTGACCCACCAGATGGAGTCCCTGTTAGACCGCCTGAGGCGTCATGAGTTGCAACCCATCCCCCAGATGGTGGACGTGTTGCTGGAATCTGCCGACGCATCCCGCAGCCTCCTTGCGCGCCACCAAGCGGGGGGGCAGGGTGATGCAGTCTCCACCACCTCGCTGGTCCGCCGAATTAGTGAATTGGCAGCGGGACAGGTGCCCAGCGATACCCCTGCAGTAAGTGCTCCGCCTCCGCCGCCGCCCGCGCCAGCTCCGGCCGTGGCTCCAGCGCCGAAGGTCGTCAAGCCATTGGTGGCAGGGCAGGTGCGTCAGCTAGAAATCCAGATCGGCCCTCTGGAGCGCCTGGAGCAGGCCGATACGATCAAGGAGTTGTTCCGCGACATTCCTGGACTGGGCGCGATTCGGGACATCACAAGCACTCAGCCCAACACCCGCCTCTTCTCGGTAGAGACGACGTCCACCAACGACGATTTGTTGGATCTGTTTGCATTCCACGTGTCCAAGGAGCATGTGCTCATTCGTGACGCCGTAATCGCAGGCAAGGACGAAGACGCCCAGTCCGAGGACGAGTTGGCGTTGGGTGTGGATGCGTCCGGATCAGAGGCACCCTATGGGTTCTTCAGTGGCGCTCCCGGCGCGCCGCTCGCTGACGTAGTTCAAGGTGCTTTGGACGCCCCGACGAGTGCCCCCAAAGCTGTCGCAGTCAAGGCCGTGGCTGAACCGAAAGCCGCTATTCAGGCGCAGATGGAGTCCACCACCATCCGTGTGGATGTCAAGAAGGTCGACCAGTTGATCAATTTGGTGGGTGAGTTGGTGATCACTCAGGCCATGCTGGCTCAAAACAGCCGCGGTCTGGACTCGGGCGCTTACCAACAATTGTTGGCAGGGCTTGTAGATCTGGATCGAAACACCCGCGATCTTCAAGAGTCGGTCATGTCGATTCGGATGATCCCCATGTCGATCGTCTTCAGTCGGTTTCCGCGGATGCTGCGCGATCTCGCCAACAAGCTGGGTAAAAAAGTGGAGTTGGTGACGTTGGGTGAAGCGACAGAGCTGGATAAGGGATTGGTCGAGAAGATCACTGACCCCCTGACACATTTAGTGCGAAACAGCTGTGACCATGGCATTGAGATGCCAGCGGACCGCTTGGCCAAAGGTAAATCCGAGCACGGAACCATCACGCTGTCGGCATCGCACCAAGGCGGCTCAATCGTTATTGAAGTACGAGACGATGGTCGCGGTTTGTCGCGTGAAAAGATCCTGAGCAAAGCTCAGGAACGCGGGATTGAAGTGTCCGAGCAGATGAGCGACGCTGAGGTGTGGCAGCTGATCTTTGCCCCAGGTTTCTCCACGGCCGATGAAGTCACTGATGTGTCTGGTCGGGGCGTTGGAATGGATGTGGTCAAGCGCAATATCGCGGCGCTCAATGGCTCTGTGGAAATTGACTCCGCCGAAGGCTACGGCATGAAAGTGTCCGTGCGTCTGCCGCTGACGCTGGCCATCATGGACGGCATGTCCGTGGGCGTTGGGGAAGAGGTTTATATCCTCCCCCTGTCGTCGGTGGTGGAGTCGTTTCAGGTTAATTCGGACGATGTGAGCACCGTGGCGCAAGGCTCTCAGCTAGTGAAGGTTCGGGACGAATACATGCCCGTCATTGCACTGGAGAAGATATTTCAGGTGCCCCGTTTCGACCTCAACAAGTCCAGCAACATCATGGTGGTGGTTGAAGCCGACGGCAGCCGCGTTGCGCTGCTCGTCGACGAGCTGCTTGGCCAGCATCAGGTGGTGGTCAAAAACCTTGAATCGAACTATCGCAAGGTTCCCAATGTGTCCGGGGCAACCATCTTGGGTGATGGCACGGTTGCGCTGATTTTGGATACGGGCGGCCTGGTGCGCAGGGCGCGCCACTAGATTCAAGCGCTTGCGCCCTTTGTGCGCAGCGTTGTCACGAAAGGAGAATGCACCATGAGTGTGATGGGTAAAACTGCAGACGCTGCGCCTTCGGGAGCGCGTGAGTACCTGACGTTTCGTCTTGACCAGGAAGAGTACGGCATCGATATCCTGAAGGTGCAGGAAATCCGTGGCTATGAACCGCCCACGCGGATCGCCAATGCGCCTGACTTCATCAAAGGAGTGGTCAATCTGCGCGGAACAATCGTTCCCATCGTAGATATGCGCATCAAGTTCAACTGTGCGCAGGCGGACTACAACAGCTTCACGGTAGTCATCATTCTCAACCTCCGCAATCGCGTGGTCGGAATTGTGGTCGACTCGGTGAGCGATGTGATGGAACTCACCTCCGAGAGCATTCGCTCTGCGCCCGATATCGAAAGCGCCATTGATAACAGCTGTATCTTGGGCTTGGGCTCAGTAGGTGAGCGCATGCTGATTTTGCTGGATATCGAGAAGCTCATGTCCAGCGTGGACATGGGGCTGGTCACCGCCAACGAGTAATACGAATCCGCAAAAGACCAGCGAGTGGTGGCCCAGGCACATGCCAGGTCGCAAGCGCAGCTTGCAGGCCTCTTGGAGCGAACAGGATTTCCCTTCGGACGATCAATATGGCCCAACCCACCAGTCTTTCCTCTTCGGCACGGCAGCAAGCTCCCAGGATAGATCCTGCATATGCTGCCGCTACTGCACCCTCGGGGCCCCTGGCACAGGGGCGGGAATTCGTATGGACCAATGCGGACTTTGCCAGGGTCCAAGCACTGATTTACCAGCGGGCAGGCATTAGCCTCCACGATGGAAAGCATGCAATGGTGTACAGCCGACTTTCGAGGCGGCTGCGGGATACGGGGCATAACAGCTTTCATGACTATCTGGGCTGGCTGGAAACGCACGATGGCCCCGAGTGGCAGGAGTTTGTGAATGCTCTCACCACCAATCTGACAGCGTTCTTTCGCGAGCAGCACCATTTCGAGATATTTGCTTCACATCTGCGAGCCAAACCTTCGGCCAACTGGCGTGTCTGGTGCAATGCAGCGTCTACGGGCGAAGAGCCCTATTCCATAGTCATGACTGCCTTTGAGGCATTGGGAGCCAATGCCTCGTTCAAATTGACTGCCAGTGACATCGATTCCCGCGTGTTGGCGACTGCTGCGCAGGGCGTCTACCGGCTGGACAGCCTGAAGGGCCTGAGCCCCGAGCGGCTTCAGAAATTCTTTCTGCGTGGCAAAGGCGGGAATGCTGGCATGGTGCGCGCCAAGCCTGAGTTGCGCCGCGTTATCGACTTCATGAGCGTCAACCTTATCAGGGACGACTGGCCGTTCAAAGAGCCCTTTGACGTTGTGTTCTGCCGCAACGTGATGATCTATTTTGATGCGCCCACCCAGCGGCGCGTGCTTGAGCGGATTCACCGGGTCTTGAAGCCGGGAGGTATGTTGTTCGTCGGCCATGCTGAGAACTTCAGCGAATCCCGCGACCTGTTCACCTTGCGTGGCAAAACGGTGTACGAGCGCCGTTGACCTGTCCATGTTGTCTAGCCATACGCACCCATGACCAACATTCAAACAGGCGTTTCATCCGCCACGGCCAATGCCGCTTCAGGCGGCTCTGAGCGGCGCCGTGCCCCCCGCATTGCGCCACTGAGCTCGGACATCTATTCGGCAGGCGCTGCCCCGGCGCGAGAGTCCTCGTTGCAAGAGCTGAAAGCCCGGGCCCGCAAGCCTGGGGAGGCGTCGTTCTTTTACTTTGACCACCACTTTCATCACAACTCTGTAAAGGTTCTCCCCGGCGAATATTTTGTGGCCGACGAGAACATGGTCATCATGACCGTGCTGGGCTCTTGCATAGCCGCTTGCCTTTGGGACAGCCGGGCGCACATCGGCGGCATGAATCATTTCATGCTGCCGGATGGTGACCTGGCAGACGCGTCAGGGCGCTACGGCTCGTACGCCATGGAGTTGTTGATCAACGAAATGCTGAAGCTCGGTGCCCGCCGCGAAACCATGCAGGCCAAGATTTTTGGTGGGGCGCAGGTGATGCACAACTTCACGACCATGAATGTGGGCGAGCGAAACACCAATTTCGTGTTGAATTATCTGCACACCGAGCGAATTCCCATCGTCTCCGAGGACGTGCTGGACATCTATCCACGCAAGGTGGTTTTCTTCCCGGTCACCGGTAAGGCCATGGTCAAGCGGCTTGCGCATGCACACCCCGAAACACTGGTGGCGCAAGAAGTCCGCGGCAATGCTGCGACCGTCGCCAAGACGACCTCCGGTGGTTCTGTGGATCTGTTTTGAGGAAGGTTTGAGTTAATGAGCAGGAAAATCCGGGTGATCGTGGTGGACGATTCGGCGTTGGTCCGCAGTCTGCTGTCCGAGATCATCAACCGGCAGCGGGACATGGAGTGCATTGGTACTGCCAATGATCCTTTGATAGCGCGGGAAATGATCCGTGAGCTCAACCCTGATGTGATTACGCTGGACGTCGAGATGCCCCGCATGGACGGCATCGATTTTCTGGGGCGCCTGATGCGCCTTCGTCCGATGCCGGTGGTCATGATTTCCACGTTGACCGAGCGCGGGGCAGAAGTCACGATGAAAGCGCTCGAACTAGGGGCCGTCGATTTCGTAGCCAAACCAAGGGTCGGGTTGGCCAGTGGCCTTAATGATTTGGCCACCCAGATCGTCGACAAGATTCGAGTGGCGGCCGTAGCCCAAGTTCGACGGGCACCAAGCCGTGACACTCCCTCGTCCGCGGGTTCTGGAGGCGGTGCACCCGCCGCGCAGGTTTCTGCACTGCTCGGGCGCCTTTCTACCGAAAAAATGATCTGCATCGGCGCGTCCACAGGGGGGACCGAGGCCATCAAGGAGGTGTTGGTTCAGATGCCGGCAGACTCGCCCGGCATTGTGATTACCCAGCACATGCCACCAGGCTTTACCACCAGCTTTGCTGCGCGCCTGAACGGCTTGTGCCAGATCACGGTGAAAGAGGCGGTGAACGGAGAGCGCATCTTGCCAGGGCACGCCTACATTGCGCCCGGCGGGACCCAGTTTCATGTGGCGCGCAGTGGCGCCAACTATGTGGCTGTGGTGGACGATGGGCCACCTGTGAACCGGCACAAGCCTTCGGTTGAGGTGCTTTTCAAATCGGCGGCTGCAGTGGTGGGGCGCAACGCCTTTGGGATCATGCTCACCGGCATGGGAAACGACGGCGCCGCCGCCATGCGCGAGATGAAGGACGCTGGTAGCTATAACTATGTGCAGGACGAGGCCACTTGCATCGTCTTTGGCATGCCGCGTGAAGCCATTGCCCACGGCGCTGCGGATGAAGTGTTGCCGCTGGGGCAAATAGCACCCGCTCTCATCACCCGCTTACGGGGCGCTACCGACCGTTTGCATCACCGCATCTGACAAGCCCGGTGCGGCTAAAGACGGAGAAGCAATGGCACAGAGGCATCTGCCTCCGTTGCCGTCGCCAGTCTGCGTTGATGCGGCGCTTCCAGTCAGGTCGACAATTGGGTCCAACGCTCTAGAGCCGTCATCAACTCCTCGTCGATGACGCTTGCCCGGGTTGTCATGGTGGCGGCGCGTAGGGGGTCGCTGCCGTACAACGATCCGTCTGCCAACGCTTGCTGTAAATCTTGCTGCTCCGCCTCCAGGGCAGCGATTTGTGCCGGTAGTTGGTCCAGCTCGCGCTGCTCTTTGTAGCTCAATTTCTTTTTTGATAGCTGCTCAGGCTTACTGGATAAGCGCTGGACTGTATTTTTATCAGAATTTTCGGCTTCAGCCTTCAATGATGCAGCGGTGGACGCTTTGAGCGCCCGGCTCCGCTTGGACTGTAGTAGCCAATCCTGTACTCCGCCTTCGTACTCTCGCCACAGGCCATTGCCTTCGAAAGCAATGGTGCTGGTTACCACGTTGTCCAGAAACGTTCGGTCGTGGCTGACCAGAAAAACGGTGCCTTCGTAGTTCTCCAGCAATTCTTCGAGCAGATCCAGAGTATCGATGTCCAGGTCATTCGTGGGCTCGTCGAGCACCAGAACGTTGGCGGGACGAGCGAACAGTCGCGCCAAGAGCAGGCGGTTGCGCTCACCACCTGACAACGACCGCACGGGCGAGTGTGCGCGCGCCGGTGAAAAGAGGAAGTCGCTCAGATAGCTCTTGACATGTTTGCGCTGGTTGCCGATCTCGATCCATTCGCTGCCAGGGCTGATGAAGTCTTCCAGCGTTGCGTCCAGGTTGACCGCATGCCGCATCTGGTCAAAGTAGGCGACTTGCAGATTCGCGCCTTGGCGGATGGTGCCACTGTCAGGTTGCAGCTCCCCAAGAATCATTTTGAGCAGTGTCGTCTTGCCTGCACCGTTCGGGCCAATGAGGCCCACCTTGTCGCCACGCAAAATGGTGCCAGTGAAGTTGTGAACGATCGTCTTGTCGCCAAACGACTTGCCCACGCCCTCCATCTCAGCAACGATCTTGCCTTGGTAGCCGTTGGACCCGCCGGTTGCAACGTCCATCCGGACGCTGCCTACTACATCACGACGCGCCTCTCTGCGCGCGCGCAGATGCTCTAGTCGGCTGATACGGCTCTGGCTGCGGGTTCGCCGCGCTTCTACCCCGCGGCGTATCCATACTTCTTCTTGTGCAAGCAACTTGTCGGCCTTGGCGGAGATGACAGCTTCTTGGGCCAGTTGTTCCTCTTTTTGTAGAAGGTACTGCGCGAAATTTCCGGGATAAGACCTCAAGTGTCCGCGGTCTAGCTCCACGATGCGTGTGGCGACGCGGTCCAAGAAGGATCGGTCGTGCGTGATGGTGACTACACTGCCTGGAAAGTCGAGCAACAGGTCTTCCAACCATTCGATGGAGTCGAGGTCCAAGTGGTTGGTTGGCTCGTCCAGCAGCAACACGTCTGGGCGTGCAACGAGTGCTTGGGCCAAAGCGACACGTTTTTTGGTGCCACCCGACAATGTGCCGACCACCGCGTCGGGGTCGAGATGCAGGCGTTGAAGGGTTTCCTCCACACGTTGCTCCCAATTCCATGCGTCATAGGCCTCGATTTCGGACTGCAGGGCGTCTAGGTCCAAGCCATCCTCACCCGACAGATACTGATCGCGGATTGCAATAACCCGTTGTAATCCCTCAGACGCAGCCTTAAAGATGGTTGCAGTGGGGTCAAGCGTGGGTTCCTGTGCAACAAAGGCAATGCGAACTCCTTGCTGAACTTGCAGTGAGCCATCGTCAGGTTTTGCGAAGCCCCCAAGGATCTTGAGCAGTGAAGACTTGCCTGCTCCATTCCGACCAATCAGACCCACGCGTTCTGCGGTCTCCAGAGAAAAGCCGGCGTGATCCAGCAGTGCGACGTGCCCAAAAGCGAGTTGGGCGTCCAGTAAGGTGATAAGTGCCATAGGGGATGGATTATCGGGGTGGGGGCTCGTTTGAGTCGGGCGGCTCTTAGTGGTGCCACATAGGCGCGGCAATAGAATCGGCTTGTCCGCGGAATGAGCACGAGAGGCTTGGCGAAATTTCTTTACTATCTTCTGCAGAGCATCCAAAAACGGTGCTATAGTCGAGGGCTTCGCTACTAACGCGGTGCTGCAGAGATGTAGGGCGTAGTTGGTAGTTCTGCTGGTGGTTCAGGTATTGATCTGGGTTGTTGGTGGTGAAGAAAAA
>NZ_JBKBXG010000042.1:0-46709 GCF_046314175.1 Acidovorax sp.
CATGGCCGGAACCTATCACTCGTTCGACCATGCCAAGTATGCCCAGCGCTATCTGGCCGAGTTCTGCTGGCGATTTAACCGTCGCTTTGATCTGCCTGCCATGCTGCCCAGACTGCTGCGAGCTGTGGCTACTACACGACCGCTTCCATTGACCGTACTACGCTCATCTGAGGTAAGTCGCTAATCAGGTATTTTTAGCCTCTAGCGCTTATCCATCAGGCGCTAGAAGCTATCACTAATATAGCAATTCAAGCTTTTGCGCGCTGCGGGCGCGAAGGGCATTGGGCTAGCGTGCACGTGCCGTACAGCGACAACGCATGCTCCTGCAGCCGAAAGCCCTTGGCATGCGCGATCTCCGCTTGGCGGGATTCGATGGATGCGTCGTGGAATTCCTCGACCTTGCCGCAGTCCAGGCACACCAGGTGGTCGTGGTGCAAACCGTCGTCCAGCTCATACACCGCGCGGTCCGCTTGAAAGCTGCTTCGCCGCAAAAGACCCGCCTGCTCCAGCTGGGCCAGCACGCGGTACACCGTGGCCTGGCCCACGTCCGTGCGCTCATGCAGCATGCGCCGGTAAACGTCTTCGGCCGTGAAGTGGCGCAGCCCATCGGGCGCCGCCTGCGCGGCCAGAAAGACCTCCAGGATCCTCATGCGCGGCAGCGTGGCCTTGAGCCCTGCCCGCTTGAGCGGGTCCGCGCGGACGCCGGGGTTCGGGTGCAAGCTCATGAAACGGCCCTATTCCAGAGACTAGCCATCACGACCAGGCGGGAAACGGATCGTCATACCGCGTCCACGCATGCGGGCCCTGGGCCATCTCCGCATCGGTCAGCAGGCAGGCGTCCAGGCGCTGGCGCAAGGCGGCTTCATCCATGCCGATACCGATCAGCACCAGCTCCTGCCGGGCATCACCCACGCCATCGGCCCAGTTCTTCTGGATGGCCGCCAAGGATTCGGCATCACGCGGCCAGCGATCGCGAGGCACTGCGCCCCACCAAAAGCCTGCGGCGCTATGGCGCGCCACGGCACCCGCCTGCGACCACGCCCCCGCATACGCCGGACGGCTGGCCAGCCAGAAGAAGCCTTTGGACCGCACCACGCCGGGCCACTCGCTTTCCACCCAGCCGAAGAAGCGTTGCGGGTGAAACGGCAGGCGGGCGCGGTACACAAAGCTGCTGATGCCGTAGGCCTCTGTCTCGGGCACGTGTTCGCCGCGCAACTCGGCCAGCCAGCCGGGCGCCTTGGACGCCTCGTCAAAGTCGAACAGTTTGGTGTCCAGCACCGAGGCCAATGGCACCTTGCCGAACTGCGACACCTCCATGCGAGCGCGCGGGTTCAGGCTGCGCAAGATCGCCATGAGCTGTTCGCGCTGTGCTGCGTCGATCAAATCCACCTTGTTGAGCACGATCACGTCGCAGAACTCGATCTGCTCGATCAGCAAGTCCACCACCGTGCGCTGGTCCTCCTCGCCCAGCGATTCGCCGCGCGACTGCAGGCTGTCGCGCGAGCTGTAGTCCCTGAGGAAGTTGAACGCGTCCACCACGGTGACCATAGTGTCCAGCCGCGCGATGCTCGACAGGCTCTTGCCGTCTTCGCCAGTAAAGGTAAAGGTCTCGGCCACAGGCAGCGGCTCCGAGATTCCGGTGGATTCGATCACCAGCTGGTCGAACCGGCCCTCCTTGGCCAGGCGTTCCACCTCCAGCAACAGGTCTTCTCGCAGCGTGCAGCAGATGCACCCGTTGCTCATTTCCACCAGCTTCTCGTCGGTGCGCGACAGCTCGGCGCCGCCCTGGCGCACCAGGGCCGCATCGATGTTGACCTCGGACATGTCGTTCACGATGACCGCCACGCGGCGGCCCTCGCGGTTGTTCAGGATGTGGTTGAGCAGCGTCGTCTTGCCCGCGCCCAGAAAGCCGGACAGCAGGGTGACGGGAAGGAGGCGGGAACGGGTGGCACGGGGCATGGCGGATGGGGTGGGTGAAGGCGGAGCCCGCGCTGGGCTCCGCCATATGCAACAGTATTACGTTACACAAGCATAACGCAACTTGATTGCATTTGTGCCTGGCACTTTATTGGCGCATGCGCGACCAGTCGTAAACCGTGAGCCCACACTGAAGACGAGCAGGCCCAAGCCTGTCGCCATCAGCATCAGGGCCACCAGCACCAATGCGGCTTGTGACTAGATGCCGGTGCCGAATGCGCCTTGCGATCCGAAAGAAGAAGGGGCGTTGTTTCGGCCCAGCCATTTTCGCGCGCTGGCCTTGCCCATTACGACCCACCTCAAGCGGCATCGCGCCTGAACCTGCGGGCTACTATTGCTGGCGTCAACAACCCGATGCCGCAACAGGCCACAGCCCACAACAGGGTGTTGACCAGCAAACGGGGCCGCAAACTGCGATCAACAATCGATTCGGCAGGCTTTCGGGGGTTCACCCATATCTGCACCGGCGCCTGCATGTCCATTGCGTCTCGCAGCCGACGACCGAGCCGCTGTTGAAAGTCGCCGATGTTGTCGGGCCGCGCACTGATCGAAGCCCGCGTGCCCTTGTAGCGGCCCCCATCGAACTGGTAGCGATAACGCACCGACACGGTGTACTCAACGCGTCCTCTGCTGGCCGGGTGGTTCTGAACAATAGCCAATTCCACCTTTGCAGGCACGGGCTGCCAGGACTGCATGCGTGCCCAGTCATAGATAGCAGGAACCACCAGGAGCAGCAAAATGGCCAGCCCCGCCACAGCAAATGGCGCAGCAAACAACGCCATCAGCCACATCCCGCCAGGCACTTTCTGCCCTGCCTTCGCGGGTTTAGACACCTTTTGCTTCACGTCGACCACTCCTGAGCACGCGCAGCATCACCAGAACAAGCAGTCCAGCGCCACCCGCGGCGCCTGCAACAAACAGGTTTGAAACCAGCGGACCTGCACGCAGGCTCCGGTCAACCACCGATTCCTTCGGGTTGGCTGGGTTGACCCATACCTGCACCGGGGTACCCGTTTGCCGCGCGCTGAGCAGCCGGTCCACCAGTTGCTGGTGAAAACCAAGCCAGCTGTCACCAGTCCCCTCCACCGCGGCACGTGTGCCGATGTGCTCCGTGCCTCCGGCCCGATAGCGATACTGAACCACGGCTGCGTAGGACGCGGCACCACGGGCCATGGTGGCCTTGTGCAGCCGCACAGACTCTACGTGCGCAAGCGCGGGTTGCCATTGGCGCATGCGCGACCAGTCATACAGGGTGGGCACCACCGTGAAGGCAAGCAGCCCCAGGCTCGTCGCCACAAGCATCAAGGCCACCAAGATCAACGCCAGCCGCGACCAGATTCCCTCGCCGAAAGCGCCTTTCGATCCGAATGAAGAAGGGGCGGCGTTGTTTCGGTGCAGCCGTTTGCGCGCACTGGCTTTGCCCACTATGGCCCGTCCAGCGCGGTGTAGCCGCTGCGCGACTGCAGCATCTGCATCAACTGTTTTGCAGCAGCCTGCCCGCGCACGCCCTCGGCCAGGGTAACGCGACTTCCCCCTTGAAGTTCTGCCATGAGGCGGTAATTGGGCACGCTGGATGAGCCGGAGCGTGTGCCGCCACACTCTTTGAGCCGCAGGCCCACCACCTGCTCGGCACGGGCTTGATGGCGGACCGTGACAACGCCCAGCACGCGCCTTTCTGTCCACAACCCCTGGTGGTCGATGTGTACGCGCAGGCTGTTGGCCAGCTCGTACAGCCCGCCGAGCATGATGGCGCACCCTGCACCGCAAAACACAATAGGGAACAGCATGGGCGCACCTTGTTTTCCCGCAAACCAACCCGCCCCGGCAAAAATGGCCCCAAACACCAGCACCATCAGCGAAGAAGCCCAGCGCCGCCCGGCTGCAAAGTAAAGCTCCACGCCGCCAGGCAGAGGCTGCACGCTGGCCAGGTCAGAAAGCTCCTTGGACATCAGTGCATGCAAACCCGGGTGCTGCGTTGCATCGGCGCTCAGGCGGGTGGATGTAAGGCCGGTGGCGTACACCGGCACCACAAAGCCACGGGCAAATTTCAACCCTGGCGTGGTGCTTTGCACCTCCACGCGCCAACCGTGGTGCTGTTGGACCATGGGGTCCTGCGATGCAGGCAAGTGCGCAGGCACGTCAAACCGAAAGCTCAAAGCCACCCCATTTCCTTGAGGTTGCACCTGCGCCATGCCTTCCGCGCGCCACAGTTCGTACTCGTTGTCTTCGTCGTTGCCGCGGCCGTTGCCTTTTTCGTAGCGGATGCATAGCAGCCGGGTCACGAAACCCAGGCCCGGCGCGTAGGCCATCGGCAGCGCCAGGGTGGCGCCAAAGTGGCCACCAATCGCACCCGGAAACGGGTCCAGCACCAGGCGAGCGTCGCCAAAACGGCGGGCGTCCAGCGTGGCGCGCACCGCCCACACCAGCAAGCATGCGCCCAGCACACCAAAAAAAGCCATCGCGCCAAACGCTACAAAACTGCCGCGCGCCCACGTCCCGGGCAGCTTGAGCACCATCAGCGGTATCGCCACCGCATTCCATACCAACGCAATGAACCACGCGGCTTTCAGCGTTTCGCGTTGGTCTGAACGGATGCTGTTGTCCGCCCACTCCGCGCGGTGAAGCCAGGGGGACGGGCCTTCGTCGCTGCTTGTGGCATCCTGCGCAGGCGGCTCGGTCAGAGTCCCGCGCCAGACTGCGCGGACAATTTTGGTCAGCACCAGCAGGCCAAAGCCGCCCGCAAGCAGCGACAAACCCAGCGCCAAACTCAGTAGACCGGGCCGCAGGCTGCGGTCGGCAATTGAATCTGAAGGGTTCCGGACATTGACCCACACCTGCACTGGCTCGCCCGTTTGCTGAGCGCGCTTCAACCGCCGACCCAGTTGCTCCTGAAAGCTGCCGATGTTGTCGGCCCGTTCGTGAATGGCTGCGCGCTGTCCGGTGTAACTCACACCGCCCACTTCATACCGGTAGCGCACCGACACGCTGTGTGTGGTGCCGCCTTTGCTGCCATGGTGGCTTTGTAGCGTGGCCGATTCCACCTGCGCTGCGACCGGTTGCCAGGTTTGCATGCGCGCCCAGTCGTACAACGGCGACACAACCATGAACACGAAGATGCCAATACCCGCCGCGGCAAACGGCACGGCGAACAAGGCGAGAACCCAAATGCCTCCTGGTGGCTTTTCGCGCTTGGGCGCCACGCGCTGAAAGGAAGATGCAGCGCCCCTCACCGCAGGCGCTCGTACGTGGCTTTGGAGGGTACGTCTGCATCCGAGAAATACGGATCCGGGTCCAGGCTCAGCAGTTTGCCCTGCTGCGTGATGGTGTAGGCGCTGCCGGTTTCACGGCGAGGGCTGTTGGACACATAAAGCCGTGCCTTGTCTGCACGCCAGGTGCCGCGCATCAGCGCATCGCGCAGGGCCTTCTGCACAGCGCTTTCTGAAGCAGCAGCGCTGCCGGAGGCTTTCAAGTCGATGTTGATGAGCTGCGCATCGGCCTGAATGACCAGCACCTGCCCGCTCAGAAAATTCGGGGGCGGCGCGCCGTTGATGCTGGCAACCTTCCAGCGGCCGACGAGCGGGTGCGTGGCCTGGGGGTCCGCCGCATGGGCCAAGGGGACCGGCCCCAAAAGGGTGGAAAACAGAGCCAACAGCAATGCGTTGCGCATGGCGGCCCTGCGGGGTTCACGGGTGTGGGGCATGGAATCTCCCTCCAGAGTTTTTTACTATTTTGCTTTGGGGTTGTTTGGCTGGCGTCGTGCTGGCGGCAGACCGTGTGCAGTTTAAAAGAGAGGCGGCGCGAGGATTTCCACCCCTTGAGCGCTGTATTTCTTGGTGTTTTTGGCCTCTAGCGGTTATCTATCAAGTGCTAACAGCTATGAAATCGAGAGTGAAGCCCGCACTTCGCGCAGCCGACCTGCCTGGCGCAAAATTCAAAAGCAAGCTTCGGAGTGCGCACCGCGCACCCCGTC
Source organism: Acidovorax sp. (assembly GCF_046314175.1). Classification (GTDB taxonomy): domain Bacteria; phylum Pseudomonadota; class Gammaproteobacteria; order Burkholderiales; family Burkholderiaceae_C; genus Acidovorax. Next base: position 5,948 of record NZ_JBKBXG010000042.1, read on the forward strand.
CCTAAAGTGCATGGCATCGCAATCCACCGTGTGAGCCATGCACCATGAACCCGAACACCGCCAGCACCCACCGCAGCGCCAACACACCCGCCCGACACCTCGTCACCATGCCCACCCGCGCCACTGTTTTAGCCAAAGCCCAGCAAGCCGCTGCCACCCAGGCCGACCCGCGCTGGGCGGCGGTGGCGGCGCGCAGTGCGGCGGCGGATGGCAGCTTCTGGTATTCGGTGCAGACCACGGGCGTGTATTGCCGCCCCAGCTGCGCGGCACGTGCACCCCGGCCAGAGAACGTGCGGTTTCACGACAGCTGCGCGGATGCAGAAGCCGCAGGCTTTCGCCCCTGCCAGCGTTGCAAGCCCCGGCAGCCCACGGCGTTGTCGCACCATGCAGCGCTGGTCACTGAGGCCTGCCGCATCATCGAAGGCGCTGCCGCAGGTGGGGCGCCCACGCTGGATGCGTTGGCCGCCCAAATGGGCCTGAGCCCATCGCACCTGCATCGCATCTTCAAACAAGCCACAGGCCTCACGCCCAAGGCGTATGCCGCCGCCCAGCGCGCGCAGCGCCTGCGCAGTGCGCTCGACAACGCGCCCACGGCCTCGGTGACGGACGCCATTTACAGCGCGGGCTACCAGTCCAGCAGCCGCTTTTACGAACAATCGGCCCAGGTGCTGGGCATGACGCCCAGCCGCTACCGCGCGGGCGGCGCGGCGCAAGACATCGGGTTTGCCTTTGGCCTGTGCTCGCGGGGCGCCATCTTGGTGGCGCAAAGCGACCGGGGCATCTGCGCGATCTTGCTGGGGGACGATGCCGAAGTGCTGGTGCGCGACCTGCAGGACCGGTTTGCACACGCCCACCTGATCGGTGGCGATGCCGCGTTTGAAGCCCTGGTGGCGCAGGTGGTGGCGTTTGTCGAGGCACCGGGCCTGGGGCTGAACCTGCCGCTGGATGTACGCGGCACCGCGTTTCAGCAACGCGTGTGGCAGGCACTGCAGGCGATCCCCGCCGGGCAGACCGCCAGCTACGCCGAAGTGGCCCAGCGCATTGGCTCGCCCACTGCGGTGCGCGCGGTGGCGCAGGCCTGTGCAGCCAACGCGCTGGCGGTGGCCATTCCCTGCCACCGGGTGGTGAAAAGCGATGGCGCGCTGTCGGGCTACCGCTGGGGCGTAGAGCGTAAACGGGCGCTGTTGACGCGCGAATCCGCCGCAGACCCGGCGCCGCAACCCGTGGAGAAGGCTGCATGAGCGCTGTCCCCCTGACGCCAACACCTGACCGGATCACAGACTGGGCCCAACGCGCGGCGGCCATCCACTGGACCGAAGCCGCCGAGACCCTGCACCAGCAAGGCAACGCCGTGCTGCCGCAACTGCTCAGCGCCACCGAATGTGAGGCGCTGGCCCGCCTGTATGGCAACGCGGATGAGAACACCTTCCGCAGCCGCGTGGTGATGCAGCGCCACGGCTTTGGCCAAGGCGAATACCGCTACTTCAGCTACCCACTGCCCGCTGTGGCGGCCGGGCTGCGCGAAGCGCTGTACCCGCACTTGGCGCCCATCGCCAACCAGTGGAACACCGCCATGGGCATTGATGTGCGCTACCCCGCGCAACACACCGACTTCATCGCCCGCTGCCACGCCGCCGGGCAGGTGCGCCCTACCCCGCTGCTGCTGCAGTACGGCCCCGGCGACTACAACTGCCTGCACCAGGATTTGTATGGCGAGCACGTGTTTCCGCTGCAGGTGGCGGTGCTGCTGTCGGAGCCGGGGTGCGACTTTACGGGTGGCGAATTCGTGCTGACCGAGCAGCGCCCGCGCATGCAGTCGCGGGCCGAGGTGGTGCCGTTACGCCAAGGTGACGCCGTGGTGTTTGCCGTGCACCACCGCCCCGTGCAAGGCGCGCGCGGGCCCTACCGCGTGCAGATGCGACATGGCGTAAGCCGCTTGCGCAGCGGGCAGCGGCATACGCTGGGCATCATTTTTCATGATGCTGAATGATCGCCCCAGGGATTGACCGCGTGATGACCTTCAGCCTTTTCGACGACCCGCCCCAGCCCGCCCAGCCGCCCGAGTTGCTAGAGCCCGGCGCCATGGTGCTGCGCGGGTTTGCGCTCGAAAAGGCGGCGGACCTTCTGCAAGCGGTACAGCAGATCACGGCACAAGCGCCCTTCAGGCACCTCATCACCCCCGGCGGCCTGCGCATGTCGGTGGCAATGACCAACTGTGGAAATCTGGGCTGGGTGAGCGACCGCAACGGCTACCGCTACGACCCCATCGACCCCGACGGCGGCAAACCCTGGCCTGCCATGCCGCCACTATTCCGTCAGCTGGCGCTCGAAGCGGCTGCAACAGCCGGGTTCCCCGGCTTTGCGCCGGATGCCTGCCTCATCAACCGCTACGCACCCGGCACACGGCTGTCGCTGCACCAGGACCGGGACGAGGGCAACTACGCGCACCCCATCGTGTCGGTGTCACTGGGCATACCCGCCGTGTTTCTGTGGGGCGGTGCCCAGAGGGCCGACAAGGCGCGGCGCGTTGGTCTGATGCACGGAGACGTGGTGGTGTGGGGCGGCCCGGCGCGCCTGCGGTTCCATGGCGTGCTGCCGCTGCCCGAGTCCAGCCACCCGCTGACGGGGGCGCACCGCATTAACCTCACGTTTCGCAAGGCGGGCTGACGCTGCGCCCCATTCACCGGGGGTAGCCGGTCGCCTTGGCCAACCTGGCCAGCATCTGCTCTGCCACGGGGCGGCCGCGCAGGCTGTCGGCAATGGTCACGCTCTTGCCGTTGCGCAGGTGCACCTGCACGCGGAAAAAGGTGGTGTGTTGGTGGCCGCTTCGCTGGGTGTAGCTTTCCTTGATGTGCAAGCGGGCAATGTCTTTCGCGGGCACGCGCTGCCAGGCCAGCATCAGGCCCAGCAGACGGCGTTCGGTGCGCAGGCCCTGCCGGTCCAGCTGCACAGTCAGGCTGTTGCACAGCGCGTAAAAGCCCCACACCAGCATGGCACCACCCACACCGCCAAACGCCACCGGAAACAACGTTGGCGCGCCGCTGTAGCCCGCCAACATGCCCATGCCAAAGAAAGCGCCGCCCATCACCAGCCACAGCAGGTTCTGCCGCCACAGGCGGCCGTAGGGCTGGTACAGCCGCACGCCGCCTTCCACGGGCTCGATGTCGCTCACCGCGTCCAGCTCGGCGTCGCGCTGGGCCTGCGCCTGCGGGTGCCGGGCCGCGTCTTGCGCAAGCCAGGTCGATTCGGCACCCGTGGCAAACACGGGCACGTCAAACCGGCGCGAGAACTTCAGTGCAGGATCGGTGCTTTCGAGCAGCACCGTCCATTGGTGTTCACTGTGCCCCAGCGGTTGTTCGGACTCGGGCAGCCCCTTGGGCACATTCAGCCGGAACGCTACGCGGCTGCCCGCCCCCTGGGGCCGCACCTGCGCCGCGCCTTCGCCCTGCCACACCACCTGCTCGCGCGACTCGGTGCTGTTGTCGCTATCGCCTGTGCGGGTCTGGTAGTGGTAGGCACAGCGCAGCGTCACGGCAAAGCGCAGATCAGGCCGGTAGGGCACCGTGGGCAGATCCATCGTGGCACCAACATGCCCGCCGATGGAACCCGGAAACGGGTCCATCACCAGACAGACCTCGCCATGGCGCCGCGCATCCAGCGTGGCGCGCACGGCCCACACCAGCAGGCCCAGCCCCACGGCCACCATCAGGGTCAGCACCCCCACCACAATGAAGTTTTCGTTGTGCCACGCGCGCGGCAGGGCTGACAGGGCTGCCGGGTAGGCAATGCCTCCCCACACCACGGCAAAGCCCCATGCCAGCCACACCTCCCAGCGCTTGTTGGAACGGATGCGGTTGTCGGCCCAGGCCTTGTTGGCCAGCCACGGTTCGTCGCCCACCACCTGGAGGCGCTGGGTCTTGCGGGCACCGCTGCCGCGCATGTGCCAACCCCAGGCCAGCATGCCCAGCCCAAAGCCGCCAAACACCACCACAAAGATCATGCGAAAACCCAGCAAACCTAGGCGCAAGGTGCGGTCAGCCACTGACTCTTGGGGGTGCGATGGGTTGACCCACACGGTCACGGGTGCACCGCTGCGCTGAGCGCTCTCCAGGCGGTGGCCCAGGTCTGCATAAAAGCTGCCTTGGTTGTCGGCTGACGTGTTGATAGCAGGGCGATGACCGTCATAGGCAACGCCGGCCACTTCATACCGGTAGTGCGCAGACACGCTGTAAGTGGTGGACTTGCTGCCCCGGTGGGTGTGGAACTGTGCCGACACCACCCGTGCAGGCACCTCGTTCCAGAACTGCATGCGCGACCAGTCATACAGCGTTGGTAGCACACCCAGCAGCAGCATGCCAATGCCCACGGCTGAAAACGGCAGCGCAAACAGCATCAGAAACCAGGAGCCGCCGTTGTTGCTTGCCTTGGTCTTATGGTTGACACCATTGGTGCGCTGTCGTGCCTGGTTGGCCATACACCCTCCCTCTGCGTGTCCCCTTTGCTGGGGGCTTTTGTTCTTCCGGAATCCGGGCGGCGCTGATTCTGCGGCTTGCTGCGGCGGCGGGCCAGTACGTTTTGCAACTCCTACGGGCCCTTGTGGTTTTGTGGGGCAGGTTCTGCCGCAGTTCTGACGCAGAAATGCAAACCAAAATGGCACCCAGCGCTTATCCATCAAGCGCAAGCAGCTATCAAAATTGAAGCTCTGTGGCAACAACATGCGCGGCATGCCCTGTATGCGCACCACCACACCTTTGCCAAAATGGCGCCCATGACTGCCGCCCCGACGCCCCGCCCGCCGCACTACTGGCTCATGAAGTCCGAGCCCGACGAGTGCTCCATCGACGACGCCTTGGCCGCACCCGACGCCACGGTGCCCTGGACGGGCGTGCGCAACTACCAGGCCCGCAACTTCATGCGCGACGACATGCAGGTGGGCGACGGCGTGTTGTTCTATCACTCCAGTTGCCCGGCGCCCGGCATTGCGGGCCTTGCCCGTGTGGCCAGCGGCACCCGGGCCGACCCCACGCAGTTTGACCCCGCATCGCCCTATTTCGACCCCAAGTCGCCCCCAGACGCGCCCCGCTGGCTGCTGCTGGACGTGCAGGCGCTGCGCAAGACCCGGCTCATCGGCCTGCCCGAGCTGCGGGCCCGGCCCGAGCTGGTCACCATGCGCCTGCTGCAGCGTGGCAGCCGCCTGTCGATCACACCCGTTTCGGAAGACGAGTGGACGGTGATCACCACCGAACTGATGACGCTGGGATAGTGCCCGCGGCGGATCACCGGCGCGCCAGCCAGACCCCGAAGGCGGTCAGGCCCACGCCCACCAGCGCCAGGCCCGATCACGGAAACACTGAGTTGGAGCACAGATGGCGCACCCCTTGCGGCGCCCCCCACGGGCGGGGGCGAACTGGACACACAGGACGGCGTGTCCGGTCAGGTATTGAGCAGGTGCCCCGTGGTGACCAGAATCAGGCAGCCCTCGACACTGTAGGGCTGGTGCTGGCTGCCATGCGGGCTGCGCAGCCAGCTGCCAGCCGGGTAGTGGCCATGCTCGTCGGAGAACACGCCTTCGACCACCAGGATCTCCTCACCGCCATGGTGGCGGTGCGGATTGAAATAGGTGCCGGGCGCCCAGCGCACCATGGCGGTGTGACGGGAGCCGAAAGTACTGAGCGGCAGCACCGTCAGCCCGCCGACCATGCCCTGAAACCAGGAAGCAGTGCGGGTGTTGACTACCACCCGTTCCGTATCAGCGGGGTCGAGATACCGCAGCTTGACGAACAGCGTGCAGCCATCAATGGAATACGGCGCGTGCCCGGAACCCGGCGGGTTTTGCAGATACGTACCTGCGGGGTAGTCACCCAGTTCATCGCTCAGCGTGCCTTCGAGCACCAGGATCTGCTCACCCAGGCCATGCGAATGGTGGTCAAACCGCGCACCGGCGTCGTAACGCACGATGGAGGTCGCACGCGCCACCTCGCCCCCGTCGCGCTCGAGCAGGCGGCGGTGCACCAGCGGCGATGGCGACTGCTGCCAGGGCAATGCCTGGCTATCGATCACGCAGCGTGCCGCGTAGTCGTTGTTGAGCAGCGTGTGGGCGATGGCGCTCATGGAGCCGTGCCTGCCGGCTGATCAGGGGCAGATGTTCCGCGAGCGGGGGTGGCGTCAGGGGTGGCGTCGGTAATAGCGTCGGGAATGGCGTCCGTCAGCGCGGGTCGGCACATTTGTTCGCCGTTCCACACCTGCCCGCACCAGCAGCGCCCCTGGGTATCAATGATGCAGGTGCCGGTGCCGCAACAACGGTCATCGTCTGGCATAAGGTTCTCCGATATGGGGCGTGGAAGAAATAATCAAGGCCGAAACAGGAGCACAACCTGCTCCAGCGACCGGCTGACCGGCCAGCCAGGATTGTCGGTGGAGGAAGGTAGCCGGTGCCTGGCGCAGGGCATTGCCTAAGAACCTGTTCTAAGGCCACCCGTTTGGCGCAACGCAGCCGAATACACCCTGCACCCACGCAACAGGGCGATTTCTCCTGCGTCCGTAGGTTCACAGTTCGCAACGGGCAGCCATCCAAACGCCCCACTCCTGGGGCTTCGCATGAACATGGTTCGCGCCCTCGTCCAGATCGCGTTCGCGCGTGCCATCCCCCCTCACTCAGGCGCGCGGTACACCAGCACCTTCAACGCCCGCTCCTCGTCCACATCGGCAAACACGGTTGGGTTGGCCACGCGCTCTACAAACTGCAGTTCAGGCGCCAGTTCGCGCATCTGGTCCTGCAAAAACGCCAGGCCCAGCTCGGGTGCGTTCAGGCACAGCAGCGCGTGGCCGCCGGGGGCCAGCAGGTCGGGCAGGCGGCGCATCAGGCGGGCGTAGTCCTTGGTGGCCACAAAGCTGCCCTTTTGGTAGCTGGGTGGGTCGACGATGACCAGGCCATACGGCCCGCTGCGGTTGATCTTGCCCCAGCTGCTGAAAATGTCGTGCGGCAAAAACGCGGCGCCGGTGGTGATGCCGTTGAGCTGGTGGTTTTGCTGCCCCACGCCGATGGCGCCGTGGCTCATGTCCACGTTGACCACCTGCCGGACGCCCGCCTGCAGCGCCACCACAGAAAACGCGCAGGTGTAGGCAAACAGGTTCAGCACCTTGAGGCCGTAGCGGTCGGTGCTGCGGGCGGCGGCATAGTCGCGCACCCAGCGCCGCCCCTCGGCCATGTCCAGAAACAGGCCGTGGTTCTGGCCGCGCAGCACATGCACGCGGTAGCGCGCGCCCGCCTCGGTGACCACATGCGGGTCGGGCACGGCGCCTGCCATCAGGCGCGTCTCGCTGCGGCCCTCCACCGTATCAGCCACTTTGAAGAACTGAAACCTGAAACTCTCACCAACCCAAGTCAGAGGTGTACTACCGAGGACCCTGCACCGCGGCTAGTGCTAGCCCCCGACTTACTGCATGCCGTGTTTGCCAGAATGCCGCATGTCCTCTCCCACACCCCGCCCCACACACTACTGGCTCATGAAGTCCGAGCCCGACGAGTGCTCCATCGACGACGCCCTGGCGGCGCCCGACGCCACGGTGCCCTGGACGGGCGTACGCAACTACCAGGCCCGCAACTTCATGCGCGACGACATGCAGGTGGGCGACGGCGTGTTGTTCTATCACTCCAGTTGCCCGGCGCCAGGCATTGCGGGCATTGCCCGCGTGGCCAGCGGCACCCGGGCCGACCCCACGCAGTTTGATGCCGCATCGCCCTATCACGACCCCAAGTCATCGCCCGACGCGCCCCGCTGGCTGCTGCTGGACGTGCAGGCCCTGCGCAAGACCCGGCTGATGCCCCTGGCCGAGCTGCGCGAGCGACCAGACCTTGCGGACCTGCGCATGCTGCAAAAAGGCAGTCGCCTGTCCATCACGCCGGTGGACGCCGCGCACTGGCATCGCATCGTGGCGCTGCTGGGCGCGGACTGAGAGCCTTGCACGCACCGAGAAGCGCCCCGAGACTCGCCAGATGTACGTGCCACCTATACACGCCACCTATACGCGCGGTGTGCGCCTACCGCCTGCGGCCAGGCGCGCACCTATCATGGCCTGCTGACCACAACGCCCACGGCCACCGGCCCGCACCCACGCCATGCGCAACATCCTCGACTTCAGCTCATGGTCCGCCCTGCTCTCCACAGTGATGGGGCTGCTGGTGGCCACGCTGGTCATGGTGGGCATCCGGCTGGTGTTCATGCAGACCATGCAACGCCGCCGCGAACGCGAAAACCGCCAGATTAACGAGCGCCTGAAGACCCTGATGGCGGCCTACAAAACCCTGGGCGGGTCGTTCACCGGGCAGCTGCAGGTCAGCCCGGCACACATGCGGGATCTGCGTGCCATGGAACAGCGCAAACCAGCGTCTGCCACAGACACCGCGCAAGACGTAATCACGGACCCCATCAGCGCAGACCCTGATGCGCCACTGCAACCCGGCAGTAGCTCTGACCGCCAGCGCCGCATACGCGACGCGGTAGAGGCCGCGCTGTCGGACGTGATCCTGCTGGGCACCGAAGAACAGGTGCAACTGGCTGCCACCGCCGCCAACGAGATGGTGGCCGGGCGCAATGTGGAGGTGGCGCAGCTGGTGGTGTCGCTGCGCCACTTCATCCGCGCGGCGCTGGACCTGGAGCCCATCCCCGCCAGCCTTGCCATTCCGAACCAAGGCCCCCTTCGGCCAGGTGGCAGCGGCGCAGGCGGCGCAGCAGGCAGGCGGGGCAGTACCGCTGCGGGCGCCGCCGGTGGACGGGCGGGCGGTGGAGGCGCCGGTGGTGGTGGTGGTGGTGGCATGGGCGCCATGGCGCTGGGTTCCGGAGCAGGCGTCGGCGCAGACCGTGTGGGCGGCGGCGAGCCACCCAGCAGCGGCACCCCATGATGCGATGGCGTAGCAAAACAATGCAATGCCGCCCGCTAGGGCGCGCGTCTCAAGAATCCAATCCAAATTTTCAGTGTTTTTGGCCTCTAGCGCCTACTGATAAAGCGCTAGCAGCTATTAAATTAGAAGCAAAACCGCCCTCCCCATGCCTGCATCCAAAACCCTGCTGATCGTCTACCACTCCATGACGGGCGGCACGCACCAGATGGCTCAAGCCGTGTGCCAAGGCGCTGCCGATGCCGAGCCTGGCGTGGCAGTGCGCCTGCTGCATGCGCCCGAGGCCCACGCGGCCGATGTGCTGGCGGCCGATGGCTATGTGTTTGCGACCCCGGAGAACCTGGCGGCCATCAGCGGGCTGATGAAGGACTTTTTTGACCGCAGCTACTACGGCGTGCTCGACCAGATCAACGGCCGCCCGTATGCCAGCCTGGTCTGTGCGGGCAGCGATGGCAGCAACGCTGCGCGGCAGATGGACCGCATTGCCACCGGCTGGCGTCTGAAAGCCGTGGCAGAGCCGCTGATTGTGTGCACCCATGCGCAAACGCCCGAGGCCATCCTGGCGCCCAAACGCATCGGCGAGGCAGACCTGCAGCGCTGCCGCGATGTGGGCGCAGCGCTGGCCGCCGGGCTGGCCATGGGCGTGTACTGACGCGCGCTGCAGTCCTGTTGTGCAGATCTGCAGGTCTGCAGCCTGCTGTGCTATTTACCGTCCCACGCCTGTGCGTAGGCACCCACCAGGTACTGGCGCGTCTGCTTGTATTTGCCCCAGTCAAACCCCGCCAGAAAGGCCCGCGCGGTTTCTGCGCCGCGGCGGAACAGGTCCAGCTTGTCGGGGTCGCTCATTTCAAAGTTCAACCAATCATGGTCGGCCGTGTCGATGTAGGCCACCAGTTGCTTGAAGTCGGGGTTCTTGCGCAGAAACTCAAAGTCCAGGCAATGGCGCGATGAGTTGAATGTCTGGGTGACCAGCTTGGTCAGCTTGGTGATGGTGTGGCTGCGGTCGTCCCACTGCAGCTTGACGCCCAGCGTGGGCCGGGCGGGCACCTTGTTGGTGTTGTGAAACGCGTCGATGGGAAAGTTGGACAGCACCCCGCCGTCAATGAAGCAGGCTTCGGGCGGCGGAAACGGCGGTACGCGCGCCGGGTCCAGGTCGCGCTTGTCCAATCCGGCCAGTTCACACCACAAGTCCCGATGGCTCTGGTCCCGGATTTTCAGTGGGACCCTATACGGCTTGAAAAACACCGGGATGGACATGGAGCACCGCGCATAGTCTGCCGGGTTCACCGAGCCAGGTGCATCCCAATACAGCGCAGCCATGCGCGGGAACTCCACCTTGGTCTCGGTCGCAATGTCGGCCGTGACGATGCACAGGTAGTCCTTGGCTGGGTCCAGCGGCTGCAATGTGGCATTTCCATCGAGTTGCGACACGCTGTGCACACTGCCTGGGCGCAGGTGCCAGCCCAGTGGCGTGGCCGCCATGCGCTGGCGCAGCGCGAGGGTGGTACGAATGCCGCTGCGGCCCAGCACCTCGGTCAGCCACGCATGAAACCGGTCGCCCCGGTTCAGGCCCTGTATCTCGTCCAGGTTGTCCAGAATCTGCATGGCCTTCCACAACCCTTTGGCAAGGCCTGGGCGCTGCAGCATGGTGCTGATGAAGTCCCGCGCGTCATCGTCGCGGTCGTCCTTGCCATCCATGAACTCGGCCATGGGAATGTTGGCCACGATCTCGACCAGCCGGTCGGCCTTGGCCGCACTGGGTTCGTCCAGCGCCGCCAGCACCAGCGCCGTGATAGACCCGGCCGACGCGCCGCCCAGCGCTGCAAACCGCAACCCGGCCTGCTCCAGCAGGTAGATGTAGCCCGCCAGCGCAATGCCCAGCACGCCGCCGCCTTCCATCACCAGGTCCACATACTGGCGGCCTGCGGCGTCCAGGGTGTCGCTGTAGTGCTTTTGGTCCAGCCCTTGGGCGCGCATGGCAGCCACGGCGGGGGCGGCTATGGACTGGAAATCTGCTGCAGTAAGGGCCATGGGGTTCTCCCGGTTGAAGCCGCACATGCTGCCGCACGCATTGCCCCAAGGCAACCTAAATACGGCGTGGACACATTGCAGTCGTATCAAGGGCGCTCAAACCCATGGCGTGACACGTAGACGTAGACGTAGACGTACATGTACACGTACTCATACACGCACACGCGCCAGCAGGCATTGCTGTCCGGCCATCGCACGATTCGCGTGCCATGACGCTGCATTTCAGTTCAGGCGCTTTCTGCACTGCTCGCCCCCCTATAGCTGGCGAGCAAGAAGAAAACGACGATGCCCAGCAAGCCAATCATTGCTGCGGAGGTCGAGAGCAGAACCGAATGCGTGCTTGTAAAAGCAGTCTTGCCCGCAGCGATCAATGCCGCGCCCTGATCGAAGGGCAAACGTGCTGCCACCAGATAGGTGTCACCGATGGAGCGAACGGCCTGCAGCGCAAGATCTGGTGCAAGGTCAGACGGCAGTTGCATCGCCCGGCTGAAAGCGCTGGACATGAAGACGCCGAACAGCGCAATACCAAGCCCGGTACCCAATTCATAGCTAGTGGCCTCCAGTGAGCCTGCAGCGCCAGCCTTGCTGGCCTCAACCGAACCCATGATGGCGATGGAGGACGCGGTCAGCCCGATGCTGAGTGTCAGGCCCAGCACGGCGAGCAAGGCCGGAACAATCAGCCCTGGTTGGTGAAAGTCACTGAAGGCCAGGTGCGCAAGCGCGCCTGCAGCCACCATCAACGACAGGCTGGCTACTTGGCGCAACCCGAAAAGGCTGCTGAGCTTGCCGGCCAATGGCCCCCCAACGGCCGCTGCCGCCATGATCGGGATCATGAAGATGCCCGCCTGCAAAGGCGTTTTGTCCAGCACGTATTGCAGCTCCTGGGCCAGTGTCAGCTCAACCCCGGCCAGTGCGCCAACGGTCACCATGGCCATGATCATCCCTGCCAGGATGGCGGGGCGTGAGAACAGTGTCAGATCCAGCATGGGCGTCTTTGACTGCAGTTGCTTGCGCGCGAACAGAACCAACAGTGCCGCACCCGCAATGATCATGAGAACCACCACCCCCGTGGGTTGGGTTGCGCCAAAGGCCGCCTTGATGCCATAAATCACCGAAACCATGCCCAGAATCAGCAGGGCGGCCTGGCCGATGGGCCACGTGCCGGGTGTCGTCACCTCGACCCTTGACAGCAACAGGTAGCAGGCGGGAACGACCACCAAGACCAACGGCACGTTGATCAAAAAGACAGAGCCCCACCAGAAATGCTCAAGCAGCCCGCCACCGATCAGCGGGCCCACAGCAGCGCCCGCAGCCCCCACCATGCCCCACAGGCCAAGCGCCGTAGCGCGCTCTGCCTCATCCTCGAAGGTGCGACGGATGGTGCCCAGTACACAGGGCATGATCATCGCCCCGCCAACGGCCAGCAACACCCGGGCGGCGATCAGCATGTACGCGTTGGGTGCGAAAGCCGCGAGCCCCGACGCGGTGCCGAAGACCAGAAGCCCAATCAACAAGAGGCGCCGGTTGCCGACGCGATCGGCCAATGTGCCCATCGGCACGAGCAGACCAGCCATCAACAGCGGATAGATGTCGATGATCCACAAGACCTGCGTATTGCTCGCGCCCAGGTCCAGAGTCAGCTTGGGCACGGCGACGTGCAAGATCGTCATGTCCAGCACGACTGGCAGGAAAGCAAGCATGACGGCAATGAGCACAAGCCAGCGTTTGGGTTCAGCGGTTGATACGGACATGGTTCACTTGGAGGTGGCTGGCGTTGGGCGGCACTAAAACACACGAAAGAGCGGCTCTGGCGAAGCCTGTCCAGAGTCAAACAAGCATTTTATGAGTCTTTATGAAATCATATGAATCAAAAATGATTCATATGATGCATGTGTGGTTAAACTTGTCGCTGCAAGACAAAAACGACAACCCGTGCACAACATCGCCCGCACCACACATCGACACATCGACACGTTGACCGCGCGCATCAAACAGCGACATGAAGGCAAGCTCCATGACCATTTCACCCGCCACCAAGCTCGACGATGAACGCCTGCTGGTGTTGCTGGCGCAAGCTTTGGTGAGCCAGCCTCGTGCAACCCTGCAGGAACTGGCCCAGGCCGTCGGTGTCAGCAAAGCCACCCTTTACCGGTTTTGCCGCACGCGCGAGGAGCTGGTGGACCGCTTGATGTCGCATGGCGCCCAGGTCATGCACCGCGCACTGGCATACGCAGCGGTGGATGACGGCGCACCAGTGGATGCGCTGCGCCGCGTCATTCAAGGCCTGTTAGAACACAGAGAAATGGCAGCCTTCCTCACCTTCTACTGGAGACCGGACTCAGAAAAGGACACGCGTTGGGCCATCCTGTGGAACGAATTCGAGGAGAAGATGGATGCGTTTTTTCTCAGAGGGCAACGTGAAGGCGTCTTCCGCATCGACATCAGCGCACCAGCCATGATGGAGGCACTCATCTCATTGGTGACGGGAATGGTCGATGCCGAGCGCCGGGGACGCGTGGCGCGGGCTGGGTTGTCGGGGATGGTGGAGACACTGTTCATGCGTGGCGCTTTGGCGCAGGCACAGGCTTGATTCCGCAGACCGGCGAGTAACGGGCTCGGCCTTGCCTCAGTCGCCTTGCAGCAGCGGCGACCGAAGAATGATCTGCGCCGTGGCCAGCAGGTGCTGCTCAAGCGCCGCGAAGGTGCTGGCCTGGTCGCGGCGCAGTGCGGCTTCCATGATCTGGCGGTGTTCGTTGCGCACGTCGCGTTCGTCCGTGCTCAGGGGTACGGACAGGCGGCGGTAACGCTCGCTTTGCTCGTACAGCATGTGGCGCATGCGCAGCAGCCACTGATTGGGGCAAGCGCTGACCAGCGCCTCATGAAACTCGCCGTGGGCATCGTTCCAGGGTTTGGTGGACCGCGCTTCGACGTCCGAGGTTTGCGACTGCAGCCGCTCCATGCGGTGGGCGGCCGCAACGATGCGTGTCTCCCACTCCACATCGCCATGCCGCATGGCCTGGCCCAGGCACAGGCATTCCATTTCGACCCGGGCGCGCGTCAGGTCAAGCAGTTCGTCTTTGCTGACTGGCGCCACGCGGTAGCCGCGGTGCGACTCGCCAATCACCATGCCCTCGGCGCCCAGGCGGGACAACGCCTCGCGCACGGCGCCCAGGCTCAGTTCGAACCGTTCTTCCAGCGCCTTGATGTTCAGCTTCGCGCCCGGCGTCAGTCGCCCGTCCAGGATTTCGGTGCGGATCAGGTCGCAGGCGGTTTCGGCCTGGGTGCGCTTGTTCAACGTAATCGAGGTGGTCAGCATGGCGGTCGGATTGTATGCGGGAATGTACCAACTGCAGAATAATAGATTATTCGTTCAAATATCTATCAGCGCAGACGGTACTCACCACGGTGCGCTCCTACCAGGAGAACAAATGAAGTTGGTTCGTTTTCAATCGCACGGGCACCAGGGCTGGGCCGTGTGGCATGCCGCCACCACCGCGTGGCGCGGCACCACCCACAACCAGCCCGGCTACCCGGGCGACGTGGACGACCTGATCCGCCAGGGCCGTGCCGCCCTGGATGCCGCAGCCCTCGCGATGGCGCGGCAGCCCGTGGTGGACCTGGACGCGGTGCAGTTCCTGGCACCCGTCGCCCACCCCGCCAAGATCATCTGCGTGGGCCTGAACTACCGCGACCACACCGCCGAAAGCGGCTTTGTGCAGCCGCCCTACCCCACGCTGTTTGCACGTTTCAACTCCAGCGTCACTGCGCACAACGCGCCCTTGCTGCACACCGAGCTGTCAGACACGCTGGACTTTGAAGGCGAACTGGTGGTGGTGATTGGCACGGGCGGCTACCGCATCACGCGTGAAAACGCGCTGTCGCACGTGCTGGGCTATTCGGTGTTCAACGACGGCAGCGTGCGCGAATACCAGTTCAAGACCCCGCAATGGACGATGGGTAAGAACTTTGACGGCACCGGCGCGTTCGGCCCCTGCATGGTCACCGCCGACGAGCTGCCGCCCGGTGCCCGCGGCCTGCTGCTGGAAACGCGCCTGAACGGCCAGACCGTGCAGTCCGCCAACACCAGCGACATGGTGTTCGACGTCGAATCGCTCATCGTCACCATCAGCGAGGCCATCACGCTCGAAGCGGGCGACCTGATCGTGGCTGGCACCCCGGCAGGCATTGGCCATGCCCGCGAGCCGCGCCTGTACATGAAACCCGGCGACATCTGCGAGGTGGAAATCGAACGCATCGGCCTGCTGCGCAACCGGGTGCAAAGCGCCGCCACAGCCCCCCAAACCCCGGCCCCAGCCCAACCCCTAGAGGAGACAACATCATGAAGATGAAGACCACGCGACTGCACCGTTTTCTTTGCGCCGCCGTTCTGGGCGCCGCTGCCACGCTGGCAGTCACCGCTGCCCACGCGCAGGACGTCAAGGCGCGCACTGCCCGCTTCGGCCATGGCCTTGCAGACGCCCACCCCGCGGGCCAGGCGGCCAAGCAGTTCGCCGCCGACATGGACCAGGCCACGGGCGGCAAGATGAAGATCGCCGTCATCGCCAACCAAGCCCTGGGCCCCGACCCGCAGATGCTGGGCGCGCTGCAAGGCGGCGTGCAGGAGTTCTATACCGGCAGCGCGCTGGCGTTGCTGGGCCAGGTCAAAGAGCTGGGGTTTCAGGATGTGCCCTTCCTTTTCAACACCGAGGCCGAGGCGCATGCGGTGTTTGACGGCCCTGTGGGCCAGTACCTCAACAACAAGCTCAACGGCGTGGGCATCCACGTGCTGGGCTGGTGGGAGAACGGGTTTCGGCACATCACCAACTCGCGCCGCCCGGTCAACAAGATCGACGACCTCAAGGGCCTGAAGCTGCGCACCCAGCCCAACCCGCTCACGCTGGATGCCTTCAAGGCCATTGGCGCCAACGCATCGCCGCTGCCATGGTCCGAACTTTTCGTGGCGCTGGAGACCAAGGCGTTTGACGGGCAGGAGAACCCCGTAGTGCTGATGTACACCCAGCGCTTTTACGAAGTGCAAAAGTACATGACGCTGTCGGGCCACGTGTATTCGCCGCTGATCTTTGCCGTGTCAAAGAAGTTCTGGGACAGCCTCTCTCCCGATGAACAAAAGATGATGAACACCGCCGCGCGCAAGGCCACGGAGTTCCAGCGCAAGTCCACCGCCGCTGAGGCAGGCACGGCCCTGCAGGGCATGAAGGACAAGGGCGTGCAGGTCACCCAGTTCTCTGAAGCCGATCTGCAGGTCATCCGCGACCGCGTGCCACCAGCGATTGCGCCGCACCTCGAAAAGATCGGTCCAGAGTTCATGACCCTGGTGCGCACCGAGATCGGCAAAGCCCGCGCCAAGTAGTTCGATCAAAGGCCACAGCGCTTTTTGCCACCAGCCCGCGCTCAGGGTCAGTCCTCAGAGCGCGGGCTGCATTTTCGACATTCACCCACCGCCATGAACGCCCGCCTGCCCCTGCCTTTGCCCCCTGCCTTTCTGGAATCGCTTGGCCAGCTTCTGGGCCAGCGCCTGTCCACCAGCCCCTCCGTGTGCGCGCACCACGGGCGAGATGAGTCCATCTTTGCCGCCATGCCGCCCGACGCCGTGGCCTATGCGCGCAGCATCGACGAAGTGGTGGCCATCGTGCGGCTGTGCAAACAGCACCGCGTGCCGCTGGTGCCCTATGGCGCGGGCTCTTCGCTGGAAGGCCACACCCTGGCCACCCAGGGCGGACTGACGCTGAACCTGCAGCAGATGGACCAGGTCATCGCCATCCACGCGGACGACCAATGCGCCACCGTGCAGCCGGGGGTCACCCGCAAGGCACTGAACGCGGCGCTGCGTGACGAAGGGCTGTTCTTCCCCATCGACCCGGGGGCGGACGCCACCATTGGCGGTATGTGCGCCACCCGTGCCAGCGGCACCAACGCCGTGCGCTACGGCACCATGCGCGAGAACGTGTTGAACCTGACCGTGGTGACGGCAGATGGCGAGGTCATCACCACAGCACGCCGCGCCAAAAAGTCCGCCGCAGGCTACGACCTGACGCGGCTGTTCATAGGGTCTGAAGGCACGCTGGGCGTGATCGTGCAAGCCACGGTGCGCCTGTACCCATTGCCAGAAAGCGTGATGGCAGCGGTCTGCGCATTTCCAGACATTCATTCCGCCGTCGATGTAGTCACCCAGACCATTCAGCTGGGCGTGCCCATTGCCCGTTGCGAGTTTGTAGATGCCGTTGCCATCCGGGCACTCAACCTGTACAGCAAGACCGGGCTGCCAGAGCAACCCCACCTGTTCTTTGAGTTCCACGGCAGCGAATCCGGCGTGCGCGAGCAGGTGGCCGTGGTGCAGGCCCTGGCGCAGGACGGCGGTGGCGCGCAGTTCCAGTGGTCTGGCACGCCCGAAGAGCGCACGCGGCTTTGGGAGGCGCGCCACAACGTCTACTTTGCGGCCCTGCAGCTGCGCCCTGGCTGCCGATCTGTCGTCACCGACGTGTGTGTGCCCATGTCCCACCTGGCCGACTGCGTGGTGCAGACCGCGCAAGACCTGCAGCAGTCCGGCATCCTGGCGCCCATGGTGGGCCATGTGGGCGATGGCAATTTTCATGTGCAGATGCTGGTGGACGCCAGCGTGCCTGCCGAGGTCGAAGGCGCCGAGGCGCTGAACGCCCGTCTGGTGCAGCGCGCCCTGGCCATGGACGGCACCTGCACCGGCGAGCATGGTGTGGGCTTGCACAAGCAGGGCTTCCTGGTCGATGAACTGGGCCCGGCCGCTGTGGCGGTGATGCGCCAGATCAAGCAGGCCATGGATCCTCACAACCTGCTGAACCCCGGCAAGATCTTCACGTTTGGCAGCCCTGCCAGCCAGCCCTCGGCCGTTGGTCACCTCTAAATACCCACAAAACAAATGCCCCAACTTGGTCTGAAACGACTCATCAACTGGTACTTCAAGGCACTGGATGTCATCCTCGTGCTGTGCTTGGGCGCCATGTGCGTCATGGTGTTTGGCAACGTGGTGCTGCGCCACGTGTTTGACTCAGGCATCAACATATCGGAAGAGCTGTCGCGCTTCATGTTCATCTGGCTCACCTTTTTGGGCGCCATCGTGGCCATGCGTGAGGGCGGGCATCTGGGCATGGACATGCTGGTGCACCGCCTGCGCGGCAAGGCGCTGTTTGTCACGGTGCTGCTGGCCCAGTGCCTGGTGCTGGCCTGCTGCGCGGTGTTTTTGTGGGGCATGCTGCGCCAGCATGCGCTGAACGTGGCCAACATCGGGCTGGTCACGGGCATATCGCTGGGCGTGGTGTATTCGGTGGCGTACCTGTGCGCTGCCTCCATCGGGGTGATGGCGGTGGTCAACATCGTGCGGCTGCTCGCGGGCCGCATCACGGCCGCGTCCCTGGTGGCATCACACGAAGAAAGCGCCGCATGATCGTTGCCATCTTTGTGGTGTCGCTGCTGGCGGCCATGGCACTGGGCGTGCCGATTGCATTTGCGCTGCTGACCTGCAGCATGGCCATGATGGCCTACATGGGCATCTTTGACGCGCAGATCATGGCGCAGAACCTGCTGTCCGGCGCAGACAGCTTTCCGCTCATGGCCATCCCGTTTTTTGTGCTGGCGGGCGAGCTGATGAACGCAGGCGGCATATCGCGGCGCATAGTCAATGTGGCGGGCGCCTGGGTGGGCCACTTCAAGGGTGGCCTGGGGTATGTCGCCATCTTTGCGTGCGTGATCATGGCGTCGCTGTCGGGCTCGGCCATTGCCGACACCGCCGCCGTGGCCGCGCTACTCATCCCCATGATGCGCAAGGCGGGCTACAACATTCCGCGTGCGTCGGGCCTCATTGCCTCGGGCGGCATCATCGCGCCCATCATTCCGCCGTCCATCGGGTTTGTGATGCTGGGCGTGGTGGGCAACATCTCCATCACCAAGCTGTTCATGGCGGGCATCGTGCCCGGGCTGATGATGGCGGTGGCGCTGGTGGCCACCTGGGCGTACCAGGCCAAGCGCGACCACATTCCCCGCGGCGACAAGATGCCCATGCGCGCGCGGCTGTCGGCCACCGTGGCGGGTTTTTGGGCGCTGATGCTGCCGCTGCTCATCGTGGGCGGCCTCAAGGCCGGGTACTTCACCCCCACCGAAGCAGCCGTGGTCGCCGTGTTCTACGCGCTGTTCATCGGGTTTGTGGTGTACCGCGAGCTGCGCGTGTCCATGCTGTACGGCCTGCTGCTAGCCGCAGCCAAGACGTCGGCAGTGGTCATGTTCCTCGTTGCAGCCGCGCAGGTATCGGCGTGGTTGATTGCCGCGGCCAACATCCCCATGGTGGTGGCCGACATGCTGCAGCCCCTGGCCAGCAACCCCGTGCTGCTGATGGCCGCCATCATGGCCATAGTGTTTGTGGTGGGCACCGCGCTGGACTTTGCGCCCACCATCCTCATCCTGGTGCCCGTGCTGATGCCCGTGGTGCGCATGGCGGGGATCGACCCCGTGTACTTTGGCGTGCTGTTCATCATGAACAATGCCATCGGCCTCATCACCCCACCCGTGGGCACGGTGCTGAATGTGGTGTGCGGCGTGGCCAAAGAGCGGATGGAACCGGTCATCCGTGCAGTGCTGCCCTACCTGGCGGCGCAGATGACGGTGTTGTTGCTGCTCATCCTGTTCCCGCAGCTCGTGCTGGCGCCGCTGGCCTTCTTTACCCGCTGACGTTTACTCATGGACTGCTGCAGGCTCGTCCAGCAAAGGCGCGCGGTACACCAGCACCTTCAGCGACCGCTCTTCGTCCACATCGGCAAACACCGCCGGGTTGGCCACGCGCTCCACAAACTGCAGCTCGGGCGCCAGTTCGCGCATCTGGTCCTGCAAAAAAGCCAGGCCCAGCTCGGGCGCGTTCAGGCACAGCAGCGCGTGGCCGCCGGGCGCCAGCAGGTCGGGCAGGCGGCGCATCAGGCGGGCGTAGTCCTTGGTGGCTACAAAGCTGCCCTTTTGGTAGCTGGGCGGGTCGACGATGACCAAGCCATACGGCCCGCTGCGGTTGATCTTGCCCCAGCTGCTGAAAATGTCGTGCGGCAAAAACGCGGCGCCGGTGGTGATGCCGTTGAGCTGGTGGTTTTGCTGGCCCACCGCAATGGCGCCATGGGCCATGTCCACATTCACCACCTGCTTGGCGCCCGCCTGCAGCGCCACCACAGAAAACGCGCAGGTGTAGGCAAACAGGTTCAGCACCTTGAGGCCATAGCGGTCGGTGCTGCGGGCAGCGGCATAGTCGCGCACCCAGCGCCGCCCCTCGGCCATGTCCAGAAACAGGCCGTGGTTTTGGCCGCGCAGCACATGCACGCGGTAGCGCGCGCCCGCCTCGGTTACCCCATGCGGGTCGGGCACGGCACCTGCCATCAGGCGCGTTTCGCTGCGGCCCTCCATGCGCAGGGCCTCGCCTCGGTGCTGAAACACCCAGTTCAGCGGCTCGCCCGCCGGGGCAATCTGCGCCCAGCGCGCCTGCAGCGCGGTGCCAATGGTGGCCAGTTGCTCGTCGGTGGCCGGGGAAAAGCTGGTGACGACGAAAACGGGCGGGTACGCATCCAGCGCCCACTGCTCATCGCCCGGGTGTTTGCCACCCCGGCCATGAAAGACGCGCGTGGCGTCGGTGGGCAAAGGCATGGTGGCAATGGTGTCGAGCAGGGCTTGCATAGAAAAATTTGATTGTTTTTGGCCTCTAGCGCTTATCCATCAAGCGCTAGCAGCTACTATTTGGATAGCAAAAGCCCTTTGCTTGGCAAGGCCGGCTGGCCTCAACTGCCCAGCACAGGAGGCCTTGCGATCAAGCTCGCCAGGATGTCCTCGAACAGCGCATTGCCATCGCCGCCTGTCACGTGCTTCCACTGCACGTGCTGGGTGGTCCTCTGCCGGTGACGCAGGGTTTCCAGCCACACCGCGCGCAGCGGTGTCTTGCAGGTCAATGCCAGCACCAGCAGCGCCATCTGCTGGTGCAAATAAAACGAGCCATGTACGCCCGCTTCACCCGCCTTGAGCACTCCGTTCAGATGGTCTACCGACAGCATCCACTTGCCCACATCTGTCATGCCCTTGAACGAATTCTGGAAGTGCATGCCTTGCCCAGCGCACCATTCGGCCAGGGCCTGGGCGTAGGCCTGAAGGTCGCCTTCGCTGCGCAACGAGTACTGGGCGAGCCGTGGATCGCGTGGTCCATAGAAGTCGCCAAACATCCGTTCATGCTCAGGCATGAATTTCGGATGGATGCGTTCCCGGAGCGCTGGCCCACCGATCTCGTCGAGGCGCTCCAGCCACGCTTCGCGCACCGCAGGCAACCGCCATTGCACTGAGAAGTGCACGATCTGCCTGTCTTGCTCTGATTGCACTTTCACGCTGAATGCCTGCACGGTAGGGCCAAAGGTCCGCTGTACCCAGCGCGTGTGCTCCCACAGCGGGTGCGGCATCACTTCAAACCCGAAAGGCGCCAGCTTTTCCATCAGCGCACCGCAGAGCACGTCCAGCGAATAGCCCACCTTGGTTGGGTCGAACCCCTCGGTAGCCTTTGCGCGCGGTGCGGCCTGCGGCGCCCGCTCGGCGAATGGCTCAGCGCTGCCGTCATCAAAAATGACCTGCCGATCCAGCCGATAAAGCGCCCCGCCCTGCGGCTCCAACAACTGCAACCCCGCATCAGCCGCCACATGGCCCAGCGTGGACAGCACCGTGTCATTCAGTTCGTTGACCTCAACGCCGAGGTTGAGCGGCGAACTGGTCACCGGGCCGAGCGGCAGGCCCTCGGACCAAATGTGGGGCTCCCCCCCTGTGGCATGGGCCGCCAAAGGGTAGTAGCGCTGCACCTCCTGCAGGAACTGATCGAACATGGCTGCCACGCGCGGGGTCACGGGCTTATCACTGTTACAGGCAGCCAGCGCACTGCGCACGTCGGTTGCGGTGACTCGGTCAAAGATCTGGACGATGAAGCTCATGGGGATGATGGGGTTAAGTGGTCAAAAGATGCACAGCACAGCACAGCGCAGGCGATAGACCCTGAAATCATAAGAGCCGCCGCGGGGGTAGCTTCGGGTGTTGATCTGATTTTGAAATCACCCACCGCGCTACGCAGTGCTGCGGGCCGTGAACGGCTCTGCCGCGTATTCCCCGGGCCGCCCCAAGTAAAAAACCGCGTTTGTGCTTTCCGTCAGCAATGCACTACTTCAAACCCAGCCGAGTCAACTTCTTGACCAACCCCACCCGCGATATCCCCAGCCGCCGGGCCGCTTCAGACTGGTTGCCGCCCGCTGCGGCCAGCGTGTCGCGCACCATGCGCACTTCCAGCTCCATCAGTGCGGCGTCCAAAGGCCCGGTGCTGCCTGCAGGGGGCGATGGGTCTGGCTGGGTCTGCGCCATCGGGTCGGGCATATCGCCACTCGCCAGTTGCAGCAGCTCCGCATCTACCTCGCGCTGGTCGGGCATCAGCAAGGCCCCGGCAGACTCCACCACCGCCTTCAATTCGCGCACATTGCCCGGCCATTCGCGCGCCATCAGCCACGCCAGGGCGCTGGCTGACAGGCTGGCCCGCTGCGCCACGCGGTGCAGAAACCGTGTGGCCAGCAGCGGGATGTCGGCGGGGCGCTCTGCCAGCGATGGGGTGCGCAGCACCACGCCTTTGAGGCGGTAGAAAAGGTCTTCGCGGAAGGTGCCTTCCCGCACCATGGCCTCCAGGTCGCGGTGAGTGGCGGCCACCACGCGGGTGTCGGCGCGCTTTTGCACGCGGCCGCCCACGGGCACAAAAGCGCCCTCTTGCAAAAAGCGCAGCAGTTTGACCTGCATGGGCGGTGGCATTTAGCCTACCTCGTCCAGAAACAGCGTGCCGCCGTGCGCGGCCTCCACCAGGCCGGGCTGGTCGCGGTAGGCGCCGGTAAAGCTGCCTTTCATGTGCCCAAAAAGTTCGCTCTCCAGCAACTCTGCCGACAGCGCGCCGCAGTGGATCGCAACAAAGGGCTCGCTCTTGCGGGCGCTGCAGGCGTGCAAGGCGCGGGCCACCAGCTCTTTGCCGGTGCCCGTGGGGCCCAGCACCAGCACGCTGACATGCGTGGGCGCCACGCGGCGCACCAGGGCGCGCAGTTGCACCGTGGCCGCAGCCTGCCTCACCATTCCAAGGTCATCCAGCGCCTGGCCCGCACGCAGGGCCGACAGTTCTGCATCCAGCCGCGCCTTGCGCAGGCCGCGCGCCACCACAAACCGCAGCATGTCGGGGTCGATGGGCTTGGTCAGAAAGTCCCACGCGCCCAGCTCGGTGGCGCGCAGGGCCAGGCCGTGGTCGCCGTGGCCGGTCAGCACCACCACGGGCACGCGGGCAAAACGGGGAATCAGCTCCAACCCGATCTCCGGGTCCATGTGCGGGGGCATGGCCAGGTCCAGCAGCACCAGTTCGGGCGGCTGCTTGGCAAAGGCGGCCAGCGCCTGCTCGCCATCGCCCGCCAGCGTCACCGTGTGGCCCAGGTTGCGCAAAAAGGCGCCGCCCAGGCGCTGAAAGGCGGCCTCATCGTCCACCAGCAGCACATGGCCATTCTGGGGTTCGGCTGCTGCGGCAGGCTCTTGTCCTGGGTTGTCCGTCGCAATTTCGGTCGCGGTGTCTGTGGCGGAAGTTGGCATGGCGGTCATGAAGATGTCGTCAACGGAAAACGGAGCGTGAAACACGTGCTCCACGGCGGGCGCTCGGTCAGCACCACCGAGCCGCCGTGCGCGGCCATGATGCGCGCGACGATGGCCAGGCCCAGCCCGGTGCCGCCCGGGCTGCGCGATGCAAACGGCTCGAACAGGCGGCTGCGGATCTCCACCGGCACGCCGGGGCCCGCGTCGCACACATGCAGCAGCACGGCATCTGCGGTGCGTTCCGCGTCGATGTGGACATGGCTGTGCGTGGCGGCCTTGCTGGGCGTGGCGGGGTCGTCGGTGGCGTCATCGGCGATTGAGGTGGCGATGCGCGCGTTTTCAAACAGGTTGGTCAGCACCTGGTCCACCCGGCGCGGGTCGGCCTGCAGCAGCAAAGGCTGGTCCAGCCCCGCGCCCAGGCTCACGTCGGGCAGGCGCAGGGCGGCGTTGCGCACGTGGGTGGCCAGGTCGATGGTGCTGGGGCTCAGCTTCCAGGGCTTGGCAAAGTCCAGCAGGTCGTGCGTGAGGTTGGAGATGCGGGCCACCTGCTCGGCCACCTCGCGCCGCGTGTCGCCCGGCGCGGCGGCCACGGCCATGGAGATGATGTTGAGCGGGTTGCGGATGTCGTGCGCCACCGTGGCCGCCAGGGTGCCCAGCTCGGCCAGGCGCGCCTGCAGTTGCCGGTCGCGCTCACGCGCGGCGGCGTGCTGGGCCTGCTCCACGCGGGCGGCGGCCTCGGCCACCACGGTGCCAAACAGCTCGGCCACATGGCGCGGGCCGGGCGGTGCGGCGTCCCAGCCTTGCAGCGTGGCGTGCCAGCCGTTGTCACCGCTGCTGTCGTTGCTGCTGCTTCCATTGCTTCCGCGTATGCAGACCAATTGCGGCGTGCTGCTGGCGGGCTGGGGTGGCTCGCCAATGTGCACTTCTACCTGGGTGCCAATGCGGTGGCTCAGCAGTGCAGCGGCCTGCTGCGCCAAGGCCAGCGGTGTCTCGGCAGGCAGCAGCGCGCTGCGCCAGGCGCTCAGGTCGGCAATGGACACGCGCCCGCCGGGGTACACCAGCCGCTCGGCCACACGGCGCACCGGGCCGTTGAGCGCCAGCACACTGGCCGCCACCGCCAGCCCGCCCAGCCAGCGCGACTCGAACGGCAGCAGCGGCGTAAGCGCCACCACCCCTGCCCCCAGCGCCAGCAGCAGCGCCCACACCAGCGCCCTGCGCGCCCAGGCGTTGGCCACAAACACGCCGTACCGCAAGATGCCGTACACCAGAATCAGCGAATACAGCGGCAGGCCCAGCAGCGGAAACGGGTACACCGGCCAGCCCAGCACTGCAATGCCATAGCCCGTAAGGCACAACATGCCCCACAGGCATGACGCAGTGACAGCCGCAATCTGCCGAAACTTCTGCCCGTCGCCCTCCCTGCGCGCGCGCAGCAACGCGTGCAGCAGCACCGACACCCCGCCAATGCCCAGAACCACCCACGCCATGCTGGCCACCCAGCCCACCGTGTCTGCCACGGCAATCCAGCCGATGTCGGGGTGCTGCTCGATATGGCCCGGCACCATCACCATGGCCGCCAGCGTGGCCCCCCCGCCCAAGGCGTAAGCGGCAGCCAACCCGGCGCGGCCAATGTTCACGCGGCAGAACACCACGCAGAAATGAAAGAACAGCACCGACGTGAACGGCGCTGTGGACAGCAAAAACATCATCACCCGCTCGGTCTGGGGCCCCAGCCAGTTGGGCAGCTCGTTGCCCACCATCCACACCGAGATCCCCACCAGAAACGCCGACAGCAGCCGCGCCCCCGCCACCCGGTCGGCAAAGGCCAGCAGCACAGCGGCCAGCACCAGGGTCTCCAGCAGTGCAAACCCGAGAACGGCGTGGATCAGCATGGGTGATGAATCTGTAAACGAAAGGGGATGAAAGGCTGTGAAAGAGGCCGCCAACACGTTGCCAACCGGTGGCCGACCTGTTCCTGCGGTTGACGATTTGCCGACGGCAGACTGTAAACCAAGTATGCAGGTCAACGGGCGATTTCCAATGAAATCAACGACTTGCAACCTGCACAGAGGCTGGCCCGACTTTCGCAATAGAGAGTCACAAGAAGTGCAAACGCCACTTCCAGCAAAGGCCTCCGATGTTTGCCCTGTTCACCCCCACCGCTGCCAACACCATCAACACCACCGCCCCCCAGGCCACCGCACCGCAAACGCGCCCGCTGGACCTGCCCGCCCTGGCCGGCCCCGCCGCCTGGGCCCGCCTGCCGCGCGCCGTGCAACGCCGTTTTGCCGCAGCACACGCCGACGTCGCGTACGAGGGCGTGATGGAGCTGCGCTGCTCACGCATCGGCCACGTGTTTGCGGCGCTGGCAAGGTTTTGGGGCGGCCCGCTGACCCACCTCAACACCACCGGCCTGCCCGCCACCGTGCGCGTCAGCGACAACGGGCGCGGCGGCGTGGTGTGGGAACGGTGCTTTCACAGCGGCAGCAATAGCAATAGCAGCGGAGGCATCAGCAACAGCGACTGCACCGTGCGCTCCACCAAGGAGCTGGGCACCGACGGCGGCCTGGTGGAGCGCACCGACGGCGGCCTGAGCATGTCGCTCGACGTACTGGAAGAAGACGGCGCCCTGGTGTTTCGCAGCCGCCGCTTCTTCTGGGTGCTGGGCAGCCTGCGCATCCCCGTGCCCGCCCTGCTCACCCCCGGCACCTGCCGCGTGGCGCACACCGACCTGGGCGCGGGCCAGTTCCGCTTCACGCTGAGCATGGTTCACCCCTGGTGGGGCGAGACGTTTCACCAGTCCGGCGTCTTCACCGACCCCATCGCAGACACGGACACGGAAACAGACGCCCATACAGCCACCCACTTCAACGCCACCTCTCTTTAAGACCACGCCATGACCACCATGAACACCCTCTTTCTGCTGCTCACCGTGCAAGCTGCCCTGGGCGCTTTTGACAACCTGTGGCACCACGAGCTGCAGGCCCGCCTGCCGCAGCGCACCTCAGCCCGGTATGAAATATCACTGCACGCCGCGCGCGAAGCCATCTACGGCGTCGTCTTCTTCGGCCTGGCCTGGTTTGAATGGCGCGGCGCCTTTGCCGCCGTGCTGGCGGCCCTGCTGCTGGTCGAGCTGGGCATCACCCTGGTCGACTTTCTGGAAGAAGACCGCACCCGCCGCCTGCCGCCGTTCGAGCGCGTGCTGCACACCGTGCTGACCATCAGCTACGGCCTATTCCTGGGCCTGATCGCCCCCGTGCTGTGGGACTGGGTGCAGCAACCCACCGCCATGGTGCTGACCCCGCACGGCTGGGTGTCGTGGTTGTTTACGGCCTACGCCGTCGGCGTGTGGGCCTGGAGCGTGCGCAACACACTGGCCGCCATCCAGCTCTACCGCACGGCCCCGCCCGCACAGCCTGCACTATCTAGTGCCCGGCACACCCGTGGCCTCCAACCCCAGCCCGCCACCCTGGTCACCGGCGCCACCGGCTTTGTGGGCAGCGCCCTGGTGGCCGACCTGGTGCGCGACGGCCAGCGGGTGATCGTGTTGACGCGCGACGCCCTGCAGGCCCGCGCCAGCTTTGGACCCGGCGTGTGGGTGGTGGACACGCTGGACGCCATCCCATCTGAAACAACCATCGACGCCGTGGTCAACCTGGCAGGCGCCCGCGTGCTGGGCATGCCATGGACCCAGGCGCGCAGACGCCAACTGCTGGCCAGTCGCGTAGACACCACCGTGGCAGTCGTCAGCCTGATGCGGCGCCTGCACAAGGCACCACGCGTGCTGGTCAGCGCGTCGGCCGTGGGCTTCTACGGCGCATCGTCCAACGCGTCGATGGAGCCCTTGGACGAAACCGCCCCACCCCGCCCGGGCGAGTTCCAGTCTGACCTGTGCGCGGCCATTGAACACGAGGCACGGCGGGCCGAAGCCCTGGGCGTGCGCGTGGTGCGCATGCGGTTTGGGGTGGTGCTGGGGCACGGTGGTGGTGCGTATCCGATGCAAGCGCTGGCCGCCCGGCTGGGCCTGGGCGCCGTGCTGGGTCATGGTCGGCAGCCTGCGCCGTGGGTTCATTTGGCCGATGCGGTGGGGCTGGTGCGGTTTGCGATGGCGCACCAAACACTGCAAGGCCCTGTCAATGCAGTGGCGCCTGATGCGGTGACGCAGGCCACGTTTGCGCAGGCCTTGGCAGCATCGTTTGGGCGGCGTGCTTGGCTGCGTATGCCGAGGCTGCCATTGCGGGCCATGTTGGGGGAAATGTCGACCCTGTTGCTGGACGGGCAGAACGCTGTGCCGCGTGCCGCGCTGGCTCAGGGATACCGGTTTGTGCACCCGTTGCTCAGTGGAGCCCTGGCTCACCTTGCAAAGGGTCAAAAGGCCTGACCGCTAGGCGAACAGCTTTCCCACCCAATTCTTGATGCTGGCGCCCAGGCCGATGCGCTCGCGGGCCGACTCGTACATCTCCGGGCTCAATGCTTTCAGGCGTTGCAACAATTGCTTGGCAGTGTCCCGGTCCTGCGGCGTGCCCCGCCCGAACCACAGGCAACAAATCCAGTCGCGCATGGCATAGACGTTTTCTCCATCGGCCGCGATCTCCAGGTGGTAGGCAGCGCTTTCAAGGTCTTGCGCTATGCCGTCGCCGGTGAGCAATGCCTTGCCCAGGCGCTCATGGGATGACAGATGACCCAGCGAAGCTGACCGTGACAAGTACTGGATGGCCATCGCCTTGTTCAACGTCTGTCCATCTTCGCCGTCGAAGTGCGCGATGCCAAGGTTGAACATGGCACCGCTGTGCCCCCATCGCGCGGCTTCGCGCCACCAGTCGTATGCGCGCACCTTGGCGGCTTCGTCGCCACGCTGAAAGAACTCTATAGAGCCCATCACGAACATGGTTCTTGGCGAAAACTGCTGCATGCCGTATGGGGCCACCCGTCCGAGCTGCTCTTCGATTGCGGGGCGCTGGTCGGCGCGTGCGCTCGTGAGCTGGTCGCTCAGCAAATTCGCCACGGAGCCTGCCGCGCTGCCGCTGCCCCACAGCATGGCCTCTTCAAAATACGCCATGGCGACGTCCTGTTGGCCCAGCTCTTCGTAGTAGTCGCCCAGCCGGTCAAACCGGTCCGCCTCCGGCATGATGCGCACTGCGCGCAGCAGGTGGTCGGCGGCCCGCTGCATCTGGTCTTTGTAGTTGTATTGCCTGGCCAGCTGGGAGTGCGCGACGTCGAAATCGGGCGCATCGTGCAGGATGCCGTTGAGCAAGGCGATGGCGCGATCCGAATCACCATTGCAAGCCTCAATATTCGCCAGTTCAGATCTGTGGGTGGCATGCACACGTTTGCGCTCCTCGTCAGGCCACGAGGCACTCCACTGTTGTGCGGCGCGGAACAACGCGTCGACCTCCGCCACCGACCCGCCCCACTGGGGGTTCAGCGCCCACATCAAGCAGCCATACAGCACCGGGCTGTGCGGCAAGTGGGGCTGGGCACGCGCGATGTAGTCGTGTTCGGGGTCATCGCTGCCCGCACGCGCCATCGCGATCCCGACTGCGATGGCGAGCGTGGGCCGCGCGGCCGCCGCCAGGGCGCGGTGCAGGTACGGAAACGCCGCATCGAAATGCTGCTGCATCACCGCAAACTGTTTTTCACTGGTGTTGTTGCTCGTGGCAGTACCACGCGCCTGCCAGGCCACGGAGCAGTGCAATTGCGCCGCGAACAACAGGGCCGCAAAGCTGTTGGGGTACGCCTGCACCCACGCCTGGGCAGGCTCGATCAGATCGGTACGCTGCAATCTCAGGTGGGACCACGTGCGCGACAGCCCCAAGTCAGACAACGCACCCGACTCGAAGGCAGCCCAGCTGGGCGCCAGCAGCGCCTGGAGCGCGTCGAACTGCCCAGTCTTGAGCAAGTCCATCACCTTCAAGGCGAATTGCCGTTGCGGGTGGTTGAGAACGACAGGGTCGAGAAGGTGTTGGTGCTGGGACAAAGCAGTCATCGTCGGTGGTGTATTGGTGCGATCGGTGCCGCGCTGAAGTGGCGGCCACCAACCAAATTAAGGGGTGGTAGGCGCCGTGCTCAGCGTGGCCTTGCACCCGGTGGGAAGCAGCGCCCGCTCGATGTCAGGGCTGCCGCAGGTCCATTTTTTGATGGACTTTTTGCTGAAGTTGTACTCCGGCGAAAGCACGATGTGTTTGCCCGCCACTGGCCCGCGCTTGATCTGCAGCGTGACGGGCCCGCTGGGCTCGGTGGTGATGCTGGTGAACACTGCGCCCATTTCTGCCTCCAGAGCTGCCAACGCAGGGTCGCTCCAGTCGAGCTCCAGGCTCTTGCCTTGTTCGAATCGCTGGCTGAGCAGGTGCGTGAGCTTTTTGGTGGCGGCCTTGGCGTCTGACACGGCGGACATGGTGGGGTCCTGTGACTCCTTGTACAAAGACCACACCGCCGGAACGAAGAGCCACAGCAACGCACATGCAATGCACCACGCCAGCAGGTTCTTGAACACATCGAACGCCCTGGACGCCCGCGTGACTTGCTGCCTAGCGTTCTTCACATCGGCCCGCACCGGAGCCTGCGGCGCTGCGCCGGCCTGCACGCCGTGGGCCTGCATGATCAGCGCTTCATGAAATAGCTCCGGCGCGGCGCGGGTCGCACGGGCACTGGCAGGCAAGCGCTCGATGACCGTGGTGCCTGCACACACATCGTGAAGATACCGTCCGCCGGTCAGCCACGGCTCGACCAGCTTCCACACGATGGGCAGCGCGATGTGCAAGACGTACTTGATGAAGTGGCGCCAGATGCTGATGACGAGCGGCGGTTTTTCACCATGAGTCGTCACCACCTGAATCTTCAGGCACCGTTTGCCCAGCGATCCAGGTCCTGCGTCGAGCAAGGCTGGCAGAAAAAACAGCACTACGGCACCCAGCAGCTTGAGCCAGATGGAAAAGGACACATCCCACACCACCACCAGCCACAACGCGGCAGATACGAGCATTTGCACGCCATCGATCACGGTGGCAGCGGTACGGCTCAGGTCGGTGGCCAGATAGACGGCCACTGGTGTGGCCACAACCACGGGCGAGGGTTGCGCGAAGTCTGAGGCGAAATCAGGCTCGCCGCGTCTAGCCAGCGGGGCGCGGCACATCACACAGTGGGTTGCTTCGCCGGGGTTGTGCCACTGGCATGTCGAACATTTCATGGGAATGGGGAGGCTGGGGAAACGGGGAGCGCGCGCAGGGAGATAAATTGCCAATACTTCTAGGCTCATGGGGGTAGTAGCCGCACCGTTCCTAAACTGAATACGAGATTGTCCCATTACCGCTAGACGAAACCGCCTCGCCCCGGCGAGTTCCAATACGACCTGTGCGCCGCCGTTGAGCACGAGGCCCGTCGCGCCGAAGCCCTGGGCGCGCGCGTGGTGCGGCTGCGTTTTGGCGTGGTGCTGGCGCACAGTGGTGGCGCCTACCCAATGCAGGCGCTGGCTGCCCGCCTGGGCCTGGGCGCCGTGCTGGGGCATGGTCACCAACCTGCTCCTTGGATTCATCTGGCGTTGGACGGGCAGAACACCGTACCGACTGCAGCGCTGACCCACGGCTTCCCATTTGTGCACCCTCAACTGGGCGGCGCACTGGTCGACCTTGCGCAGGCTGAAGTGACACAATCTGCCCCCGCACTCCAAAATATGGGTCAAAACAGGCTCTAGCGCCTATTGGTAAAGCGCTTACAGCTATTAAATTTGAAGTGACTTTCCGCCGCTGCAGAACAACGTTCAGATCAACGCTGCAGCAACCGCCGCCGCTCCAGCCACACTTTGCGCACAAACGGATCGGCCACGGTGTAGATGCCGTGGCCTGGGCGGGCGATCAGGTTGGCGCTGATCATCTTTTCGGCCAGCTTTTGCACCTGCGATGTGGGCACCTTGCCCCCGGTGCGGGCGGTGTAGCTGGCCATAGCTTCTTCGCCAAACAGGCCCGATACGCCGGTCTCGCTGCCCTGGGCGATGTAGTCGAAAACCGCTTGGCCCAGCTCGCCAAATTCTTCAATGGCGCGCAGCTCCACATCGGCAGCGGCCGATGCCAGCGTGGCGCAGAT
This sequence comes from Acidovorax sp., assembly GCF_046314175.1. Classification (GTDB taxonomy): domain Bacteria; phylum Pseudomonadota; class Gammaproteobacteria; order Burkholderiales; family Burkholderiaceae_C; genus Acidovorax. The sequence continues at coordinate 37,608 of NZ_JBKBXG010000042.1, forward strand.
GATGAGGAACGCCTGGTCTGCCGGGGCCTGGGCGCTTTGCAGTTGCACCAGGGCCTTGAGCATTTCTTCAGGGCGGTGGCCCAGTGACTGAAAGCCGGCCCAAGCTACTTCGGTGGTGGGCAGTACCACGCCTGGGCTGCCTGCAATGCGCTGAAGTTGCCATTGCACAAAGTCTTGCCCCAGTGGCTCGTAGGCCGTGGTCAAGGCACCCGTAAAGGGTTGCGAGTGGCGCGTGGCCATGTCGGTGATGAGCGACTTGTGCGAGCCCGTGCCCAAAAACAAGAAGTACCCTGGCGTGCCGGGCTGGGCATTGACGGCATCGCGCGCCGCCTTGAGGGCGTGCAGCAGGCTGGTGCCGTCTTCGGTGCCCAGGGCCTGCTGCACTTCGTCCACGATCAGCACCACATCCACCTTGGCCTTGGCCACCAGCTCTGAAAACGCCTGCGCCAGCGTGGTGCCACCCGGCGTGCCCAAATGCTCCACCTGAAAACCCAGCGTGATGCCCGCCGCGCCCAGGTTCAGCCCCTTGAATCGCTGCAGCAAGCCTGAGCCTGGGGTTTGCATTTGTAGCAGCGTGGCGCGCACGGCATCGAGCACCAGCACAGCCGGGCTTTTGCTGCGGTCGGCCCACAGGTCCACGTAAATCACCAGCGCCCCGCGCGCCTCCAGCGCTGGCACCAGGTCTTGTCGCAAAAACGTGGTTTTGCCCACGCGGCGTATGCCTGACAGCAGCACGCCTGAGCGCACGTTCATGTGCAGGGGCGATGGCTGCAGCAGCTGCTGGGCCATTTGCTCGGCGTAGGTGGTGCGGTGGAAGACATCAGGGGCCATGGTTACCTCAAGTTATCTAGAACGGGTTAATTATCTGGTTTAGATAAAAAAAGGTAAATAGCCTGGATGGCTTGGCGCGGCCCACAAAAAAGCCCGCTGGCAGCGGGCTTTCAGCAAATAACTTGCGAGATCAAACGCGCGGAACGGGTGTGCCGGAGTTCACGCACAGCGCCAGGTTCAGGGCCTTGATCGCGGTCTTGTAGTCCTCGCGCTCGATGACGAACTGCATGTTCACTTGCCGCAGGGTTTGCGACACGCAGTTCACGTTGACCTGCGCATCAGCCAGCGCCTGCGCTGCCTTGGCGAGCACGCCTGGGATGCTGATGTTGGAGCCAATGGTGCACACGATGGCGCTGGGCTTGATCGTCACGACCTGGTAGCCCTCTTGCAGCTCGGCCACCAGCTCGGGCGTGACCTGGTTGTCCCACACCAGATGGGCGATGGAGTTGGCGTTGGTCGCCTTGAGGATGTAGCTCACGTCGTGCTTGCAGAACACGTTCATCAGGCCCGCATCGAACCCCACGGTGCCCACCATGCTGGGGTCGTGGATCTCGATCAGCGTGACCTTGTCGGTGCCAGTGACGATCTCGACGCGCGCACGCTCGCCCACAAAATCTTTGGTGATGAGCGTGCCGGGGTGGTCGGGTTCAAAGGTGTTCTTCAGGCGGATGGGGATGCCCGCCAGCTCCATGGGCTTGGCCGCTTTGGGGTGAATGGCTTCCATGCCCACGTCGGCCAGCTGGTCGGCCACGTCGTAGTTGGTGGCGCCCACCACGATGGCGTTTTCCAGGCCCACCAGGTTCGGGTCGGCAGACGAAAGGTGGAATTCCTTGTGGATCACGGCCTCGGCGGGGCGCACTTCTACGGCGATCTTGCTGAAGGTGACTTCGGAGTAACCTCGGTCAAACTCGCGCATGATGCCTTCGGTGCCCTTGGTGTAGCCGGTGGCCACCACCACTTTGTCGCTCAGGTTCAGGCCCCTAAAGCTGTGGGCAATGCGCTCGTCAATGGTCCAGGCTTCGTTGTCGTCAAAACCGGCCAGGTCCATCAGGATGGCGTTGACGCCGTTGGCCTTGAGTATCTCGACCGAGTTGAATGCGCTGTGCGACTCGCCAATCGAGGCCAACACCTCGCGCGCGGCCAGCAGCACATCCTTGCGGCTGAGGTAGCCACTGGCCAGCACGTGCTGCATGGCGCCCAGATACTCGCGCGCCTGGCCAATGCGCTGGTCGATAAAGGCATCTGCCACCGCCAGTGGCAGGCCCAGGTCAGCGTAGCCCGCGTTCAGCTTTTTCAGGCTGGTGGCCAACTGGGTCAAGGCATCCTGGTAGCCCTGTCCTTCCGCAAACAGTGCGTAAATCCCGCGCTCGCCCGTCTTCTTGTGCTCTAGCAGCTGGTTGGTGACCCCCGAATAGGCGGACACCACATAAATCCGACCGTTGATGCGTTTGGGATCGTGCAGCACGATGTGGCGCAACACATCGCCAAATGCGGTCATGGAAGTGCCGCCGATTTTCTCGACAGAGATCTTGGAGTTTTGAACGTCTTGCATGGAGAGGCTCAGGGGAGCAGAGGAATGGGACAAACGGGCAAAAATGCTTGCTGCCCAGAGCCTGCGCAGCAAACCCGGTATTTTCCATTACTTTTGTGGGGGCACCTTCAGCAGTCCCAACGACCCTTCCGCCTCGTTCGGGGACCATGCGGCGCACGGCCGCCGCATCCATGCACAACGAGCCGACAGCTACGGCAACAGCTTCAGACCCAGCTGCTTTAAAAAGGCGTTGTGCTTTTCCTTGGCGGCAGCAATTGCCTGCTAAATGTCCTACAACGCCCGGTGGGGCGCATCCAGATCAATCTCCGCCTACCCACTGCTTTGCTGATGTAGCGCGAGATATTCAGGTTGAAGTGTTCTTCTCAATTTGAGCCATCTCCACCCGCCGTGGATAGCGAGGATCTTCCGAGCGGTACTGGTAGCTTTGGATGATCTTGGCCATGTGCTCATCCGTCAGCTGGTTCTGCCGCTTGAAAGCGTTGATGATGACCTGACTCTGCGTCTTCTACTCCTTGCTGGTCGGCTCCCGTCGGTCTCGCAGGCTGGTGGCGGCCTGCAGCACAGGCTGCCTGCTGCAAATGCCCACACGTGGCGGGTCCAAAATGCAGTCAAAACAGACGCTAGCGCCTATCAATAAAGCGTAAGCAGCTATCTTTTATATAGCAATAGAGCTTTGGCAAAGCGGCTATTGCCGCGACCATTGGCGCATGCAGAGCGCCTCAAGGCCTGAAGTTATCCATCTGGATCACCTTTTCTGCCGCATTCAGACAGGCCGGCGTCAGCGAGCTCGGCAGGCACCATAGAGTCGGGCGCCATGGCTGTCGCCACAGCCGACACGTTGACCGTGGCCAGCCGCGTGACCAAGGCCGCGTGGGCAAAGTGCCCAAACCCAAGGTCTTCCCATGCCCTAAGCACGATCATCGCGAAGAAGCGCTTGCCGCGCAGGTACTGCTACACCTCCGGCGGCAAGTCAGGCGCTCAGCGTGGGCCTCGATGAAAGGTGCGAACGCGCAATCTACGTCGTGTGCGACCGGCATGTGCGTGCAATTGCTGAGGCTCACTCAAACACCGCTGCAACACCGCTGACGTTGGCTCCGCCCAGGCCTAGCCGCTGTGCGCGCTGAAAGGTCATGCGCGCAACAGCGACGCCGGGCAACTCTGCGCCACTGACCTGGGCGGTATCCACAAGGTAGCCCAGGTCTTTTTCGATCAGGTCAATCGTGAACAAAGGCTCCCTGTTCCGTGCCGCCATCATTTTTGCCGCAGCGCTGATTGGGGCAGCCACGACGGGGAACTCAGCGAGCAGATCTGCCGCCTCGGCGGGCGCGTAGCCGTTGCGGGTGAGGAAACCCAGCAACTCGGCAACGCTGTGCAGCTGCGCTGCAAACAGTGCGTTGATCGCGAGCTTGAGCACTGCGCCTTGGCCGACTGTGCCCACACGCAGCACCTTGGCACCCATGGTGCTCAGTACAGGGCGCACTCGCGTCAGCGTATGGTCCTCTCCGCCCACCATAAATACCAGTTGCGCCGCGTCGGCCTGCGGCCGAGATCCCGCCACGGGCGCATCCAGCAACTGGGCGCCGCGCGAATGCACCGCGCCTGCAAGTTGCCGTACCCATGCCGGCGTGACCGTCGAGCACTCGATCGCAATGGCGTTGGCTTGCAACCGGGCCGCAGCGCCCGTGTGCGGATTCAGCCAGATGCTGCGCGCGGCGGCATCGTCGCTGACCATGGAGATCACGACATCCGCGTCTCGCGCCGCTTCACCCGGCGTGTTCGCCAGCGCGGCGCCGCTTTGCTGCAGTGACAAGGCCTTGGCGGGGTCGCGGTTCCACACCGTTACAGGGTAGCCCGCCTTGACGAGATGCGTGGCCATGCGCGCACCCATGGCGCCCAAACCCAGAAATGCAATGCGTTGCATGGCCTGCCTCATGCCGACTTGGCGCGGTTACGAGGCGCCACCCAGACCAGGGCCGGGTCGGCCATGAAGGCTTCCTTCGGCGTCCGGGTCAGGTGATTGGTGTAGTTGGAGATGGTCTTAGTCGCCGCAATCGTCACGACCTCCAACACCTGGGCTTTGCTAAAGCCAGCGGCGATGAAATTGTCTGTTGTTTCGTCACTCACAAACCCGCGTTCTCGCACTACGGACTCGGTGAAAACTCGCAAGGCCTGCAATTTGGCGTCTGGGATGGGCGTGCCGTTGCGCAGCGCTGCAATAGCCGCTTCGTCCATCTTCACCGAACGCGACAAGAAAGTGTGTCCAGCGGTGCAGTACTCACACTGGTGCATCACGTTGATAGCCTGATATGCCACCTGCTGCTCAATCGGTGTGAGCGTGGACTGGGCTGCCACCAAGCCAAAGAGCATGTCATACGCCGTGAGCGCGAGCGGGCTCTCAGCCAGATTGCCGTGCAGCTTGGGCACGAAACCCCAGGCCTGGGCGACTTCGGCCAGCTTGGCTTGTGAGGCAGCAGGTGCGGTGTCGAGGGTATAGGAAGTGAAGGTGGTCATGGTCAGTCTTTCTGAAGGGTCCAGCAGGAGGGTCACTGGCCGACAACTGCGTGTTGTGGGCCTGGAAATGGACTGTATTGATGACCGAACGACGGATAAATATCTTTAACTTCATCAATAACGTGCAAATAATGCATGAATGAACATTGACAGCCTGCACTTGCTATTGGCCGTGTCCCGCCGCGGCAGCTTCGCCGCAGTCGCCAAAGAGCGGGATATGGACCCGTCGTCGGTATCCCGCGCCATTGCGGACCTTGAAGGTGAGCTGGGTCTGCGGATTTTTCAGCGCAGCACCCGATCCATGACGCTGACCGAAGCGGGCGAAATCTACCTGGCGCGGCTGGAGCCCTTGCTGGACGAGCTGGAGCACGCGCGCGACGCGGCGGCGCAAGTCAGCAGTGCCCCACGTGGCTTGTTGCGGCTGACGGCATCGGTGACGTTTGGGCAAATGTGTGTCGTGCCCCTGCTGGGCGCGTTTCATGCCAGCTACCCGGATCTGAAAGTCGAGTGCATCTTCAGCGATGAGAATTTGGACTTGGTTTCAGAGCGCATGGATTTGGCCATCCGGCTTGCTCCTGCCGTCGGGGGCGACGTGGTGGTGGCCAAGCTCATTGAGACGCGCTATGGCGTTTATGCCAGCCCGGATTACCTGGCCCGGCATCCACCTCTCATGCAACCCTCCGGCCTGTCGCGACACCAAGTGTTGTTGTTCAACCTGCGTGCGTACCGCACACACTGGTTGTTTCGCGATGCTGGGGGCCACGAGGAGCGTGTGGAGATTCAGGGGAATCTGACCTTTGCGCCGGCCAGTGCGCTGTTGACGGCGACCCTTGGTGGCCTGGGCCCCGCGCTGCTGCCGGACTGGTTGGTGGCCGATGCCGTCGCCCAGGGCCTTCTGGTGCACCTGTTTCCTGATTACGCCGCCACGGCCACCACCTTTGATACGGCCGCGTGGATCGTCTACCCCAGCCGCAGCTACCTGCCGAACAAGGTGCGTGTGATGGCAGATTTTTTGCGCGCGAAACTGCAGGGCTGAGGGACGCGCCACTGGTTTCGGGCCGCAGGATCTCCTCCCCCTTTTTTACAAGTGTCGGCAGCTATTCAATTGATAGAGTATTGATTGGCACCGGCTGAGGCACCGCTGCGCGTGCGTCACATTCTGCCCACAGCGTCGGCACCATGACGTGATTCGGACTATGGCGCGACCAAAAAATTGACTGTTGCAGATCAGGCGGTGCTTCCCGGCCCCTTTCCGAACACAGGTTGGAAGCTGTCTTCCTGCAGCGCGCGATGGGTGGTTTTCAGAAAATAGGGAGTCATGTTGTGGTGAACACAGCGCTGAACGAGCAGCTCAAATCGTCGTTCAAAGTCTGCGTCGCCAGCCCAGTAGGCGAGAGCGAGGTTGGCCTGGTAGGGCTTGACGGCAATGGCCTGTCGGGGCTCGCCCAGGTCGTAAGCCAGCAACGCAGGCAACGTCTGGCATTGGTCCAGCACCGGCAGCAGCTCGGCCTCCAGCCAGTCCGTTGTCGCGGCCAGAAACTCGTCCAGTTGGCTGGCGTTCGGAATCTCGACTGGGGTGGTGTCGTAGGGGCCTGACCGCAAAGGGCTGACGAAGCGCTGCAGCGGCCCCGCATGGATGATGTGCAGGTCGATCATGTGCTGCGGGTTGCACACAGCTCCCAGCTCTGCCGGAAGTGCCGGGCGCATGCCCGCCGACGTGCGCGCCTCATACAGGGCACCTTCAGAGCGACTCTTCCATCCCAGTGAAATCCGCTGCTGGCCCAGCGGCACATCCCGCAGCCAGTGGGCTTGCATCGTGACAGGTGACGACCTCTCGATGTCCAGCCGAAATCCGTGCGTTGCCAGTCGCGGGTGGACCAAAGCTCGCACGCGGTGCTCCACATCGGGCAGCTTCGCAGGCGCTGGCGCCGGGCTGCTCCAGGCCAAACGCTCGCACCCTTCTGGCGACAGTCGCCAGCGACCAGGCACGAAACATTCTCCCGAGCTGTCGTCGTACACGCTCAGCCCCAGCTCCACCGCAGCATCCACGAGCCGGGGATAGAAAACAGTCAGGTCATGGATGTCCACAGCCAACACGGCTTCGTTGGGCAGGTCATGGGGCGAGCCGAAGTCCCATTCGTCGCCGTATTCCGGGAACGCCGCTTTCATGCGTTGGGCCAGCTCGACGAACTTCGGATTCAGTGCAGCCCGCTGATCCCAAAGACGCTCGAACAGGACCTGCGCCTCGCGCCAGCTTGTAGGGGTGGGCTGATCCCAGATGTGGATGACGTAACTCATGATGGAATACTACCCATGCGCCGCGCGCCTTGCCTCAGGCACACAGCGATGCGTGCTTTGGCGCAGACAAATGGCCGACCCGACGGCAATCTTCTTGCCTTTGGGGTGCGGCCTACGGCCTGCGTGTTGGTCAGGTTCTCAGGGTGACGCGCTCGTCCGCCACCATGACGCAGGCCACGGCGCGAACCAGGAACTCACCCATGCCGGTACTCAAGCCGAAGCCTCCTTGAAACTGCCGAAGTAACTGGCAGCCTGCGTCCGCAGACCCTCGTAAGCCTCGGCCATCTGCCCCGGATTGAATCTGGCCTCGCGGCGGCGCAGCATGAGCTGGTCGAAGCGCTCGTCCAGGTCGGACACGCCGGCGCAATGGGCCAAGGCGAGGTTGGCCAGATAGGGCTTCACGCTGATCGGATGCCGGGGCTCTCCGCGCTCATGGGCGAGAAAACCCTCAAGGGTCTGACAGCGGTCCAGGATGGGCAGCAGCTCCTGCAGCAACCAATCGGCTAACGCCGACAACAGCGCATCCAGCCCCGCCCTGCCTGAGGCGCGGTACTCGCGCCCCGTCGGCTGCTCGGGCACGAAACCGTACAGGAAGCCGTTGAGCTGAGGCGTGTCGAGAATCCGGAGACCGATGATCGACTGGGCTCCACAGAGCTTGGCCACCGGCTCGGGCAGTGCCGGCTCGATGCTGCACACCATCGTGGCGTCATGGTGGCTGGCCGCGTCGCCAGTCCATGCGATCTCGATGCACTGCCGCCCAAGGGGCGTCGAACGCCGCAGCACGGTCCGCACCATCTTGCCGCGTGACGGCGGCGTCTCCAGCTCGAAACCGTGGGCAGCCAGTCGCGGGAGCAGCAAGGCGCGGGCACGCCCTTGCACGTCCAGCAGTGCGGGCGCCGCAGCAGGGGCTGTCGGCCAAGCCAGTGGCTCGCGCCCGGCTTCCGACAGCCGCCAGGGACCGGGCACGAAGCATTCGCCGGCCTGTTCGTCGTGGACGCTCAGCCCCAAGGCAAGCGCCGCATCGATCAGCCGGGGATAGAAGGTCTCAGGCAGCCCGCGATCGAGCCCCAGCGACCAGACGGCTTCGTCGATGGCGCCATCGGGTGCGTCCAGCGTCCATTCGTCGGCCAGATCCGGCCAAGCGGCCTGGATGCGTCGCGCCAGTTCGGCGAAACGCGGGTTGCGCGGAGCCGCCCGATTCGCCAGGCGCTGGAAGACGGCCTGAGCCTCGGCCCAGGTCGCAGGGCTGGGGTGGTCCCAGATGTGGATGACATAACTCATGATGGACTCCTCACATGCCGCGCATTGTGCCCACGGCGCATCACCGGCCTCCCACCCCGGCCTGCCACTGCGACGGATAGGAAAGCGGATAGAAAATTCAACCGTTTCAAGGCAAGTGTGGCATGGGTTGTAGACCTCCAAAACGCCTCTGACCCGAGTAGCTTGAGCGTCGAGGGCCCAGTGGCGAGAACTCAGCAAACCGCCAGACAGCAAAAAGCCCGAACTGTTGCCAGTTCAGGCTTTTGCGTTCAGAACTTCAGCGCTGATTACTTGCGCGCTGGGGGCACATCCGTGCAACTGCCGTGCGCAATCTCAGCAGCCATGCCAATACTCTCGCCCAGCGTGGGGTGCGGGTGAATCGTCTTGCCGATGTCCACCGCGTCGGCCCCCATCTCGATGGCCAGCGCAATCTCGCCGATCATGTCGCCCGCATGCGTGCCGACCATGCCGCCGCCGAGGATCTTGCCGTGGCCGTGGGCCTCTGGCGAGTCATCGAACAACAGCTTGGTGACGCCTTCGTCGCGGCCGTTGGCGATGGCGCGGCCGGAGGCGGTCCAAGGGAACAGGCCCTTCTTGACCTTGATGCCTTGCGCCTTGGCCTGGTCTTCGGTGAGGCCCACCCATGCCAC
>NZ_JBKBXG010000043.1:0-46615 GCF_046314175.1 Acidovorax sp.
AACGTGCTGGCTCGCAAAATGGTGCGTGTGGCCTTCAGCCTGTTCAAGAACCACAAACGGTTTGATCTCGCATTGGTCTCTGGCAACGCAGTTAATGCTTGACTGGAACCATAGAACCTCAACAGGAACGGTCGGACAGGCAGCCCAGCGACTATAAAAACAATAGCTACTAGCGCATACGGGATAAGCGCCAGAGCCCATTTCATCAAAATTCCACCAAAAACCAAATCACTCCCCCACCTCCAACCTCCGCCCATACTGCACCAAACTCGTCTGCTTCAACGCCTTCATCATCACCTTCGCCGCAGGCGACAACAGCCGATCCGTGCGCGTGATGATTCCAAACGCATCCATGTGGCACGGCATGGCCATCGGCAGCACCGACACCATCCCATGTGACGCGTAGTACTGCCCCACGTCAGCGCCCAACACGGCAATCATGTCGCTCTGCTGCAGCATGCGCGTGATGAACAGCAGCGAGGAGGTCTCCACCGTGTTGATCGGCGGCGCCAGACCGTCTTGACCGAACATCAAGTCAAACCGGTGCCGCAACACACTGCCCGCAGGCGGCACGATCCAACCCGCTGAAACAACATCGCGCAAGGTCAGCCCGCTCATGCCCAGCAGCGGGTGGCCGGGGCGGGTCACCGCACAGACCAGTTCTTCGGTCAGTGACTCATAGCGCAGGTTGGTCTTGTCGTGCTCAGCAAACAGGCGGCCGACCACGATGTCGAGCTTGCCCTGCTCCAGCCTATCCAGCAGCACCGGGCTGGTTTCGATATCGAGCGATATCCGAAGGCTGGGGTGCTCCTGCTTGACCAGCGCCAGCGCGGCGGGTAGCAGGCTCAGGCCTGGGGACGTGATGGCGCCAATGCCGACCTGGCCGTAGTGCCCGGTCTTGAGCGCGCTCAGCTCGTCGTGCGCCTGGTTCAGGCTGGCCAGGGCCATGCGCGCGTGGCGGATCATGGTTTCGCCGTACCAGGTGGGGCGCATGCCGCGTGGCAGGCGCTCGAAAAGTGGCACCTCTAGCACGTCCTCCAGATCCTTGAGCAGCTTGGACGCCGCGGGCTGGGTCATGCTGAGCACCTGGGCTGCGCGGTGGATGTTGCCCTCTTCGGCCAGGGCCACCAGCAGTAGCAGTTGGCGGGTCTTCAGGCGTGCGCGGATGAACCAGTGGTTGTAGGTGCTCATGGGGTTTTCCAGAATACTGCGATAGATATGTATTTTGTCTAAATATCTATTGGATTGATATCTAAATCAATCTTAGACTTTCCGCCGAGTCCTCCACAAAGCAAGCAAGCGAGCACCTCTTCATGAAACTCGGCGACACGCAGCAGAACCCCCGGCACTTCATCAACGGCCGGTGGGAGATTGGCACCACCACCGGGGTCAGCACCAACCCGTCAGACACCCGCGAGGTGGTGGCCGAGTACGCACGCGCCGACCGCAACCAGACCGACCAGGCCGTGCGCGCCGCCGCAGACGCCCTGCCCTACTGGAGCCACAGCACCCCCCAGCGCCGCGCCGATGCACTAGACCAGATTGGCAGCGAGCTGCTGGCACGCAAGGACGACCTGGGCGCACTGCTGGCCCGCGAAGAGGGCAAGACCCTGCCCGAGGCCATTGGCGAGGTGGCACGCGCCGGCCAGATCTTCAAGTTCTTTGCAGGCGAGGCGCTGCGTGTGCCGGGCGAACTCATGGCGTCCGTGCGCCAGGGCGTGCAGGTGGACGTGACCCGCGAACCCGTGGGCGTGGTGGGCATCATCGCGCCGTGGAACTTTCCCTTCGCCATTCCGGCCTGGAAGATCGCTCCGGCGCTGGCCTATGGCAACACCGTGGTGTTCAAGCCCGCCGAACTGGTGCCTGCCTGCGGTTGGGCGCTGGCCGAAATCATCAGCCGCTGCGGGCTGCCAGCGGGCGTTTTTAACCTGGTGATGGGCAGCGGCCGCGAGGTGGGCCAGACGCTGGTAGACCACCCGCTGGTCGATGCGCTGAGCTTCACCGGGTCGGTCTCGACCGGTGAGCGCATCCTGAAATCAGCCACCGCCCGGCGCGCCAAAGTGCAGCTGGAGATGGGCGGGAAGAACCCGCTGATCGTGTTGGCCGATGCAGACATGGACCAAGCCATCGACTGCGCGCTGCAGGGTTCTTACTTTTCCACCGGCCAGCGCTGCACGGCATCGAGCCGCCTGATTGTGGAATCCAGCGTGCACGATGCCTTCGTGGCTCGACTGCGCCAGCGGCTGTCCACGCTCAAGGTCGGCCACGCACTGGAGCGCGGTATCGAGATGGGCCCCGTGGTGGACGCGGGCCAGCTCGACCAGAACCTTGGCTACATCGAGATCGCGCGCGCAGAAGGCGCCGAGCACGTGTGGGGCGGCGAGCGGCTGGAGCGAGCCACGCCCGGCCACTACATGAGCCCCGCGCTGTTCCTGGCCAAGCCAGAGCACCGCATTGCGCGCGAAGAAATCTTTGGCCCCGTGGCCTGCGTGCTGCGCGCTGACGACTACGAACACGCGCTGGCGCTGGCCAACGACACGCCCTTTGGACTGTGTGCAGGCATCTGCACCACGTCGCTCAAACACGCCATGCACTTCAAGCGGCACGCTGATGTGGGCATGACCATGGTCAACCTGCCCACGGCGGGGGTGGACTTTCATGTCCCCTTCGGCGGGCGCAAGGAATCGAGCCATGGCCCGCGTGAACAGGGCCGGTATGCCGCCGAGTTCTACACCACCGTCAAGACCGGCTACATGCTGGCCTGACGCCCCCGCACAGGTCCTTCACTGCCTGCGATTTCCGATCCATAACAACCAGGAGACAAAACCATGAAACTGAATCGTCGCACCGTTGTATCCGCGCTCGCGAGCGCCCCGCTGGCAGGGTTGCTCCCCGCCGCTGCCTGGGCCCAAAAGCCCATCGTGCTGGGTTTCAGCCAGGTGGGAGCCGAGAGCGAATGGCGCACTGCCAACACCGAGTCGATCAAGTCGGCCGCCAAGGAGGCGGGCATTGAATTGAAGTTCTCGGACGCCCAGCAAAAGCAGGAAAACCAGATCAAGGCGATCCGCTCGTTCATCGCCCAGCGGGTGGATGTGATTGCGTTCTCGCCCGTGGTCGAGTCCGGCTGGGAACCGGTGCTGCGCGAAGCCAAGGCCGCCAAAATCCCCGTGGTGCTGACCGACCGCGCGGTGAACACCAAGGACCAGTCGCTGTACGTGACCTTCATGGGATCGGATTTTGTCGAGGAGGGGCGCAAGGCTGGCCGCTGGCTGGTCGAGAAGATGAAAGACAACAAAGGCGAGGTCAACATCGTCGAGTTGCAAGGCACGGTGGGCTCTGCCCCGGCCATCGACCGCAAGAAGGGTTTTGAGGAAATCATCAAGGCCGATCCCAAGTTCAAGATCGTGCGCTCACAGACCGGCGACTTCACCCGGGCCAAGGGCAAAGAAGTGATGGAAGCCTTCCTCAAGGCCGAGGGCAAGAAGATCAACGTGCTCTACGCGCACAACGACGACATGGCGATTGGCGCCATCCAGGCCATCGAAGAGGCCGGAATGAAGCCCGCCAAGGACATCGTGATCATCTCCATCGACGCGGTGAAAGGCGCCTTCGAAGCCATGATCGCGGGCAAGCTCAACGTGAGCGTGGAATGCAGCCCGCTGCTGGGCCCGCAGCTGATGAGTGCCGTCAAGGACATCAAGGCGGGCAAGGCAGTGCCCAAGCGCATCGTGACAGAAGAAGGCATCTTCCCGATGGAAGTGGCGGCGAAAGAATTTCCGAACCGCAAATATTGATGCCCCCTGAGTCGCTGCGCGCCTTCCCCCTCAGGGGGACGCCGCCAGCGCGGCGGGGCGGCCCTTGCGCGGTGGCACTCGCATTAGACCGTGCCAGTTGCGACGGCCTGCTGCGAGTTCTAGCACCCACCAAAACAACAAATCACATCAGGAGACAAAACCAAATGAAACGTGCAATTTTCAAGGCTGTGCTGGCCACCGTGGCATTGGCTGCCATTGGCGCCACGTCCGTGGTATCAGCCCAGGACAAGGGCACCATCGGCATCTCGATGCCCACCAAATCGTCGGCGCGCTGGATTGCCGATGGCGACAACATGGTCAAGGTGCTCAAGGAGCGCGGCTACAAGACCGATCTGCAGTACGCCGAAGACGACATCCCGAACCAGCTTGCGCAGATCGAGAACATGATCACCAAGGGTGCCAAGGTGCTGGTGATCGCGTCGATTGACGGCACTACGCTGTCGCGCGTGCTGCAAAGCGCGGCAGACAAGGGCGTGAAGGTCGTGGCGTATGACCGCCTCATCAAGGGCTCAAAGAACGTGGACTACTACGCCACGTTCGACAACTTTCAGGTCGGCGTTCTGCAGGCCACGTCCATCGTCGACAAGCTGGGTTTGAAGCAGGGCAAGGGCCCGTTCAACATTGAACTGTTCGGCGGCTCTCCCGACGACAACAACGCGTTCTTCTTCTACGACGGCGCCATGAGCGTGCTGCAACCGTACATCGACAGCGGCAAGCTGGTGGTGCGCAGCAAGCAGACGGGCATGAACAAGGTTGGCACGCTGCGCTGGGACGGATCGGTGGCGCAGGCGCGCATGGACAACCTGCTGTCGGCCTACTACGGCAAGGACAAGGTGCACGCGGTGCTCTCGCCGTATGACGGCCTGTCGATCGGCATCCTGTCGTCCCTGAAGGGTGTGGGCTACTGCACGGCGCAGCAGCCCTGCCCGGTGGTTAGCGGCCAGGACGCCGAAGTGCCATCGGTCAAATCCATCCTGAAGGGAGAACAGTATTCGACCGTGTTCAAGGACACGCGCGAGCTGGCCAAGGTGGCCGCCAACATGGTGGACGCCACGCTGTCGGGCAAACAGCCCGAGATCAACGACACCAAGACCTACAACAACGGCGTGAAGGTGGTGCCCTCGTACCTGCTCAAACCGGTGTCGGTCGATGCATCCAACTGGAATTCCGTTCTGGTGGGTAGCGGCTACTACAAAGAATCGCAGATCAAGTAAGGGGCGCGGCTCAAAAAACTCTTCTGGCGTTGTTGCTGCGTCTTGTCGTACTCACCGTACTGCCTGCGACGCAGCGCCTAGCCAGAACCGCTTCACTGAGTTTTGTGAGCCGCTGAGTGTTACGCGTGGGGGGCTTAGAGACATCCAGCCCTCCCCTCTGAGATCCCAGAGGACTATAAAAATTTCCTCACCGAGCCCAAGCAATGCTTCTTGAAATGCGGGACATCCGCAAGACCTTCCCCGGCGTTGTCGCACTGAACAAGGTCAACCTGCGCGTGAAGGCCGGAGAAATCCATGCCATCGTGGGCGAAAACGGCGCGGGCAAATCGACGCTGATGAAAGTGCTATCTGGCGTCTATCCGCACGGCAGCTACAGCGGCGGCATTCACTTTGACGGCCAGGAGCGCCGCTTTGACGGCATCCGAGACAGCGAGCACCTGGGCGTCATCATCATTCACCAGGAGCTGGCGCTGGTGCCGCTGCTGTCGATTGCAGAAAACATCTTCCTGGGCAACGAAACGTCGCGTTTCGGCGTGATCGACTGGATGCAGGCGCACAGCAAAACGCTGGCCCTGCTGCAGAAGGTGGGGCTCCGTGAGTCGCCCGACACCCCGGTCGGGCAGCTGGGCGTGGGCAAACAGCAGCTGGTGGAGATTGCCAAGGCGCTGTCGCGCCAGGTGCGCCTGTTGATCCTGGACGAGCCCACCGCCAGCCTGAACGAGAACGACAGTGCAGCACTGCTCGACCTGCTGCTTGAACTCAAAAGCCAGGGTATCACCTGCATCCTGATCTCGCACAAGCTCAACGAAATCTCCCGCGTGGCCGATTCCATCACGGTGCTGCGCGACGGCAGCACGGTGGAAACCATGGACTGCCGGTCGGGGGCCGTGAGCGAAGACCGCGTGATCCAGGCCATGGTGGGCCGCGAGATGGCCGACCGCTACCCCCAGCGCCAGCCGGACATTGGCGAGACCGTGTTTGAAGTGCGCGACTGGCGCGCCCACCACCCCCAGCGCCGCGACACCGAGTTCATCAAGGGCATCAATCTCAAGGTGCGGCGCGGCGAGATCGTGGGCATCGCCGGGCTCATGGGTGCGGGGCGCACCGAGCTGGCGATGAGCATCTTCGGCAAGTCGTGGGGCAATCACATCAGTGGCCAGGTGCTGCTGCATGGCCAGCCCATCGACGTGAGTACGGTGGAGAAGGCGGTACACCACGGCTTGGCCTACGTGACCGAAGACCGCAAGGGCAACGGGCTGGTGCTGAACGAAGACATCCAGTTCAATGTGTCGCTGGCGCACCTGGGGGGCGTATCGCACGCCACGGTGATCGACAGCGGCCGCGAGCACCAGGTGGCGCAAACCTACCGCGAAAAGCTGCGCATCCGCTGCTCGGGCGTGGACCAGAAGACCGTCAACCTCTCGGGCGGCAACCAGCAAAAGGTGGTGCTGAGCAAATGGCTCTTTACCAACCCCGAGGTGCTCATCCTCGACGAGCCCACCCGCGGTATCGACGTGGGCGCCAAGTTCGAGATCTACACCCTCATCGCGCAGTTGGCGGCCGACGGCAAGTGCGTGATCGTGATTTCGTCGGAGATGCCCGAGCTACTGGGCATCACGGACCGCCTCTACGTCATGAACGAAGGCCGCATCATCGCCGAGATGCCCACCGCCGAAGCATCGCAAGAAAAGATCATGCGAGCGATTGTGAAAGCCAGTTGATATGTCCCAGACGCCTTTGACCCCTTCGAATTCAATGCCCGCAGTAGCGGCCCCTACCCGCAGTGACCGCTCGCCGCTGGACCACCTGAAGCACAACTTCCGCGAATACGGCATGTTGATCACGCTGGTCGCCATCATGGGCTTCTTTCAGTACATGACAGACGGCACGCTGATGCAGCCGCTGAACCTGACCAACCTGATTCTGCAGAACAGCTACATCGTCATCATGGCGCTGGGCATGTTGCTGGTGATCGTGGCGGGCCACATTGATCTGTCGGTGGGTTCTGTCTGCGGATTCATCGGCGCACTGGCTGCGGTGTTGATGGTGCAGTACCAGTGGCATTTTGTGCCCGCCACGATGGCGTGCTTGCTTTGCGGGGGGCTGATTGGTGCGCTGCAGGGCTGGTTCGTGGCGTTTTGGCGCATCCCTTCGTTCATCGTCACCTTGGCGGGCATGCTGGTGTTCAAAGGCTTCGCCTTGGCGGTGCTGGCCGGGCAGTCGGTGGGGCCGTTTCCCGAAACGTTCCAGATGCTCAGCTCCGGATTCATCCCGGACGTGTTCAACGCCGAAGGGCTGCGCGTCACCTCATTGTTGCTGGGGGTTGCTGTGGCCGCTGCTCTGGCGGCAGCGGGGGTGCGCGCGCGTGCCCATCGGCTGCGCCATGGTGTGCAGACAGAACCTGCCGCATTGTTTTGGGCCAAGACGGCCGTGTTTGCGGTGCTGCTGGTGACCTTCAGCTACCTGCTTGCGTCGTACAAGGGCTTGCCCAATGTGCTGATCGTGATGGCATTGCTCATCGTGCTGTTTGACTTCGTCACCAGCCGCACCACCATCGGGCGGCGCATCTACGCATTGGGCGGCAACGAAAAAGCCGCCAAGCTGTCGGGCATCAAGACCGAGCGCCTGTCGTTCTATGCCTTCGTGAACATGGGGGTGCTGGCGGCCCTGGCGGGCCTGGTGTTTGCCGCACGGCTGAACACGGCCACGCCCAAGGCGGGCCTGGGCTTTGAACTCGACGTGATTGCCGCGTGTTTCATCGGCGGTGCGTCGGCCTCGGGCGGCGTGGGCAAGGTGATGGGGGCCGTCATCGGCGCGTTTGTGATGGGGGTGATGAACAACGGCATGTCCATCCTGGGCATTGGCATCGACTACCAGCAGGTGATCAAGGGCGTGGTATTGCTGGCCGCCGTGCTCGTCGACGTGTACAACAAAAACAAAGTATGAAGCCATGAACGCGGCCACCATTCACGCCCCGTCAGCCCCCGTGCTGCAACTCACGGGCATCCACAAGCAGTTCTCAGGCATCCCAGTGCTGCAGGATGTGCGGCTCAATCTGTACCCCGGCGAAATCCATGCCCTGATGGGCCAGAACGGGGCAGGCAAGTCCACGCTGATCAAAGTGCTCACCGGTGTGCTTGCGCCCACTTCCGGGCAGATGCAGCTGAGCGGGAAACCCGTGTGGCCCGATTCGCCCCTGGCGGCGCAGCACCTGGGTATCAGCACCGTTTACCAGGAAGTCAACCTCTGCCCCAATCTGTCGGTGGCTGAGAACATCTTTGCCGGCCGCTACCCACGCTGCGGCCTCGCGCAAGGGTTTCGCATTGACTGGGCCACGCTCAACCAGCGCGCGCGCGAGCTGGTTGAGCGCATCGGCCTGGCCATCGACGTGACGCGCCTGCTGTCCGACTACCCCGTGGCCGTGCAGCAGCTGGTGGCCATTGCGCGGGCACTCAGCATCGAGTCCAAGGTGCTGATCCTGGACGAGCCCACCTCCAGCCTGGACGATGACGAAGTGCAGAAGCTGTTCGCTGTGCTCCGCCGTCTGCGCGACGAAGGTCTGGCCATTGTTTTCGTGACCCATTTTCTGAACCAGGTGTATGCCATCTCGGACCGTATCACCGTGCTGCGCAATGGCAGCTGGGTGGGCGAATGGCCTGTGGCAGACCTGGGCGCCCAGGCGCTGATCGCTGCCATGCTGGGGCGCGAGTTGGCCGCGCAGTCCACCGAGGCTGCTGTGTCGCCAGACTTTGACGACGCCACGCCCGCGCTGCTGCAGACCGAAGGACTGGGCCAGACCGGCCAGCTGCAACCCGTGGACCTGCGGGTGCGGGCGGGCGAGGTGGTGGGCCTGGCGGGGCTGCTCGGCTCGGGTCGTACCGAGCTGGCGCGCCTGCTGTTTGGCCTGCAGTCGCCCGACCGGGGCGTGCTGCGCATCGACGGAAAAACCGTGGCGTTTGCCAACCCCATGGATGCCATCCGACACGGCTTGGCGCTGTGCCCGGAGGAGCGCAAGACAGACGGCATCGTGGCCGAGCTGTCGGTGCGCGAGAACATCGCCCTGGCACTGCAGGCGCGCATGGGTATGGGCAAATTTTTGTCGAGGGCCGAGCAGACCGCACTGGCCGAGCGCTACGTGAAGCTGCTGGGCATCAAGACCGAGAGCGTGGACAAACCGATTGGCCTGCTCTCCGGCGGCAACCAGCAAAAGGCGATTCTTGCGCGCTGGATGGCCATAGAGCCCCGCCTCTTGATCCTGGACGAACCCACGCGCGGCATCGACGTGGCGGCCAAGCAGGAAATCATGGAACAGATCCTGCGCCTGGCCCAGGCCGGGATGGCCGTGGTGTTCATCTCTTCTGAAATGGGCGAAGTAGTGCGCGTGGCGCACCGCATCGTGGTGCTTCGCGACCGCCGAAAAGTAGGCGAGCTTCCCGCAGGCAGCAGCGAAGACGCTGTGTACGAAATGATTGCCTCTGAACATGTCTGAACGTTCCTCCTCCCCTTCCCTTCTGGCTGCTTTGTTGCGCCACCGCCTGGCGTGGCCGCTGATCACGCTGATGCTGCTGCTCATCGTGAATACCGTCTTCAACGACAGTTTTCTGCGCATCGAGTGGCGCGATGGGCATCTGTACGGCAGCCTCATCGACATCCTGAACCGCGCTGCACCGCTGGTGCTGGTGTCGCTGGGCATGACGATGGTGATTGCCACGCGCGGCATTGATATCTCCGTGGGCGCAGTAGTGGCCATTGCGGCAGCAGTGGCGGCCTGGATGATCGGGGGCTCGGTGTCGGGTACCGAAAGCCGGTTTCCCCTGCCGGTGGCCATCCTGGGCGCGATCGGCATAGCCGCCGTGTGTGGCTTGTGGAACGGCGTGCTGGTGGCCAAGGTGGGCATGCAACCCATCATCGCCACGCTGATTTTGATGGTGGCGGGACGCGGAATTGCGCAACTCATCACCGACGGGCAGATCATCACCATTTACTACACGCCCTACTTCTTTCTGGGAGGCGGCTACCTGTTGGGCCTGCCGTTTGCGCTGTTCATCGTCGCGGCGGTGTTTGCGCTGCTGTACCTGGCGGTCACCCGCACCGCGCTGGGCCTGTTCATTCAGGCAGTGGGCATCAACCCCACCGCAGCGCGCGTGGCGGGCGTGCAGTCGCGCAGCCTGATCATTGCGGCCTACACCTTTTGCGGCGTGTGCGCGGGCATCGCCGGGCTGTTGATCAGCTCCAACGTGAAGAGTGCCGACGGCAACAACGCCGGGCAGTTGCTGGAGCTGGATGCCATCCTTGCCGTGACCCTGGGCGGCACCGCGCTGACCGGCGGGCGGTTCAGTCTGGTGGGCAGCGTGATTGGCGCGCTCATCATTCAGACGCTGACCTATGCCATTTACTCGCTGGGTGTGCCGCCCGAGATCAATTTGGTGGTCAAGGCCGTGGTGGTGTTTGTGGTGATGCTGCTGCAGTCGCCCGATTTTCGCGCCCAGGTCGGCGTGCTGGTGCGCAGGCCGGGCGTGCGCGGAGTGCCGTCATGAGCGCGCTGCCTACCTCTTCACTCAATGCGGATGCGGCGGTCGCCACGCCGCCAACCGCCCCCACGGTTGCACACCTGAACCCAAAGTACCTGCCGCTGATCGCCACCATCTCCCTCTTCGTGGCCATGGCCACCATGGGGTCGGTGCTGTACACCGGCTTCTTCTCGGCCCAGGTGTTTCTGAACCTGCTGATCGACAACGCCTTCCTGATCATCGTGGCGGTGGGGATGACGTTTGTGATTCTGTCCGGCGGCATTGACCTGTCGGTGGGGTCGGTGGTGGCGCTGACCACCATGGTGCTGGCCGCACTGGTGGAGCACAAAGGCTGGAGCCCGCTGGTGGTGATTCCGCTGGTGCTGCTGATGGGCACAGCCTTTGGCGCTTTGATGGGCTTTCTGATCGAGCGGTTCAGGCTGCAGCCCTTCATCGTGACGCTGGCTGGCATGTTCCTCGCACGGGGTCTGTGCTACCTGATCAGCATTGATTCCATCAGCATCTCCAACGAAGGCTACTCAGAGCTGTCGCAGTGGCGCCTGCCGCTGTGGGAGGGCGCATCGCTGTCGCTGGGTGCTGTGGTCGCCATCGTGGTGCTGCTGGCTGCCGTGTTCATTGCGCACTGCACGCCGTTTGGCCGTGCCGTGTATGCGGTGGGTGGCAGCGAAGCATCCGCGCTGCTGATGGGCCTGCCGGTGCGGCGCACGCTCATCGGCGTGTACACGCTCTCGGGCTTTTGCTCTGCATTGGCTGGCGTGGTGTTCACGTTCTACATGCTGTCGGGCTATGGGCTGCATGCCGTGGGCATGGAGCTGGACGCCATTGCTGCGGTGGTCATCGGCGGCACCCTGCTGACCGGCGGCGTGGGCTATGTGGCTGGCACGCTGTTCGGTGTGCTGATGCTCGGAATCATCCAGACCCTCATCTCTTTTGACGGCACGCTCAGCTCGTGGTGGACCCGCATCGTCGTGGGCGTGCTGCTGTTCGTCTTCTGCCTGCTGCAGCGCGTGTTGACCCACCGCACCTCCAAGCCGAACTGACCTGACCCCCCTCGCTCCTACAAAAAATCATGGCCACATCTCCCCGCAAACTCCGCTCCGCCGCATGGTTCGGCACCGCCGACAAGAACGGCTTTATGTACCGCAGCTGGATGAAGAACCAGGGCATCCCGGACCACGCCTTCGACGGGCGCCCCGTCATCGGCATCTGCAACACCTGGTCAGAGCTCACGCCCTGCAATGCCCACTTTCGCAAGATTGCCGAGCATGTGAAGCGCGGCATCTATGAGGCAGGCGGCTTTCCGGTGGAGTTCCCGGTGTTCTCCAACGGCGAATCCAACCTGCGCCCCACGGCCATGCTCACGCGCAACCTGGCCAGCATGGATGTGGAAGAAGCCATTCGCGGCAACCCCATCGACGCCGTGGTGCTGCTGGTGGGCTGCGACAAGACCACCCCCGCGCTGCTGATGGGTGCTGCCAGTTGCGACGTGCCCGCCATCGTGGTCACGGGCGGCCCCATGCTCAACGGCAAACTCGATGGCAAGGACATCGGCTCGGGCACGGCCGTGTGGCGGCTGCATGAATCGTTGAAGGCAGGCGAAATCAACGAACACCAGTTCTTTGCGGCCGAGGCCGGGATGTCGCGTTCGGCCGGCACCTGCAACACCATGGGCACCGCATCGACCATGGCCTGCATGGCCGAGGCGCTGGGCACCTCGCTGCCGCACAACGCGGCCATTCCCGCCGTGGATGCGCGCCGCTATGTGCTGGCCCACATGTCGGGCCGACGCATCGTGGAGATGGCGCACGAGGGGCTCACGCTGTCCAAAATCCTCACGCGCGAAGCGTTCGAGAACGCCATCCGCACCAACGCCGCCATTGGCGGCTCCACCAACGCCGTGATCCACCTGAAAGCCATTGCAGGCCGCATCGGCGTGAAGTTGGAGCTGGAAGACTGGACCCGTGTGGGCCGGGGCACCCCCACGCTGGTAGACCTGCAGCCCTCGGGCCGCTTCCTGATGGAAGAGTTTTACTACGCTGGTGGCCTGCCCGCCGTGCTGCGCCGCTTGGGCGAGAACAACCTGCTGCCCCACCCCGATGCGCTCACCGTCAACGGCAAGAGCCTGTGGGACAACGTGCGCGAGGCCCCGCAGTACAACGACGAAGTGATCCGCCCGATCAGCAACCCGCTGATTGCCGACGGCGGCATCTGCATCCTGCGCGGCAACCTGGCGCCGCGCGGCGCGGTGCTCAAGCCCTCGGCGGCGTCGCCAGAGCTGCTGAAACACCGGGGCCGCGCCGTGGTGTTCGAGAACCTGGAGCACTACAAGGAGCGCATCGTCGACGAAGACCTGGACATCGACGCCAGCTGCGTGATGGTGCTCAAGAACTGCGGCCCCAAGGGCTACCCCGGCATGGCCGAGGTGGGCAACATGGGCCTGCCGCCCAAGCTGCTGCGCCAGGGCGTGAAGGACATGGTGCGCATCTCCGACGCGCGCATGAGCGGCACCGCCTATGGCACCGTGGTGCTGCACGTAGCGCCCGAGGCTGCTGCGGGTGGCCCGCTGGCCGCCGTGCGCGATGGCGATTTCATTGAGCTGGACTGCGACAACGGCCGACTGCACCTGGACATCAGCGATGAAGAGTTGGCCGCGCGGCTTGCCGCATTGGCCAACACAGACCACGGCGGACGCGGCGGCTACCAGCGCTTGTATGTAGACCACGTGCTGCAGGCGGACGATGGTTGCGACTTTGACTTTCTGGTGGGTTGCCGCGGTGCGGCCGTCCCACGTCATTCACATTGAAGGACACGCATTCAGAGTCGCTTCGCGTCACCAGCCGTCGAACATTGCTATTTATTCAATAGCTGCTAGCGCTTATTGGATAAGCGCTAGAGGCATATTTCAATCAGATTCCTACCTACGCCCGCCATGCCAGCCACCCATTCCCTACAGAACCCTCGCTATCGCGGCATCTTCCCCGTCGTGCCCACCACGTTCCACGAAGACGGTCGCCTAGACCTCGACAGCCAGAAGCGCTGCCTCGACTTCATGATCGACGCCGGTGTGGACGGCGTCTGCATTCTGGCCAACTTCTCCGAGCAGTTCTCGCTGTCGGATGCCGAGCGCGAAACGCTCACGCGCCTGTCACTGGAACACGTGGCCGGCCGCGTGCCCGTGATCGTCACCACCACCCACTACGGCACCCGCGTGTGCGCCGAGCGAAGCCGTGCCGCGCAGGACATGGGCGCAGCCATGGTGATGATCATGCCGCCTTACCACGGCGCTACCTTCCGCGTGCCGGAGGCACAGATCTACGAGTTCTATGCCCGCGTATCGGATGCGATCAGCATTCCGATCATGGTGCAGGACGCGCCCGCCAGCGGCACCGTGCTGTCGGCACCGTTCCTCGCGCGCATGGCGCAGGAGATCGAGCAACTGGCTTATTTCAAGATCGAAGTGCCCGGCGCGGCCAGCAAGCTGCGCGAGCTGATTCGACTGGGCGGCGATGCCATCGAAGGCCCGTGGGATGGCGAAGAGGCCATCACCCTGCTGGCCGACCTGGATGCGGGTGCCACAGGCGCCATGACAGGCGGCGCCTTCCCCGACTGTATCCGCCCCATCATCGAGGCCCACCGCCAGGGCGACATGGACCAGGCGTTTTCGCTGTACCAGCGCTGGCTGCCGCTCATCAACCACGAAAACCGCCAGGGCGGCATCCTCACGGCCAAGGCTCTGATGAAAGAAGGCGGCGTGATCGCCTGCGAGGCGGGCCGCCACCCCTTCCCTGCCATGCATCCGGAGGTGCGGCGCGGCCTGATCGACATCGCCCGGCGGCTGGACCCGCTGGTGCTGCGCTGGGCACGCTAAGCAGGACACCCATGGCGCCTGCACGTTTTCTGGTGCCCGCCGAAGCGGGCCTTATCGCACTGGACTGGGGCACCAGCGCATTGCGCGCCTTCCGTATGGGCGCGCATGGCGAGGTGCTGGAGACGCGGCACCGCCCCTGGGGCATCATGAACCTGCCCCCCGCCACCGCGAGCGTGGCAGACGGCGAGCCCGGTGCCGCGTTTGAACGCGCACTGCAAGACACCTGCGGCGACTGGCTGGCCGCCGCACCCGGCCTGCCCCTGCTGGCCTGCGGCATGGTGGGCAGCGCCCAAGGCTGGCGCGAGGCCAAGTACCTGCCCACGCCCACCTCGCTCGATGCACTGGCGCGGGGCCTGACGCTGGTGGCACGCCGCGATGGCCCGCCGCTGCACATCGTGCCGGGCCTTTTGCAGCAGGGCGCACTGCCCAACGTGATGCGTGGCGAAGAGACCCAGGTGCTGGGCGTGCTGGCGGGCCTTGCGCTGCCTGCGGATGCGCCCGTGCTCATCGGCCTGCCCGGCACCCACAGCAAATGGGTGCTGGCACGCGGGGGCCGCATCGAGCAGTTCCACACCTTCATGACCGGCGAGGTGTTTGCTGCGCTGCGCGGCCACACCATTCTGGGCAAGACCATGCAGGCTGCAGCGGCCCCCGACGACGACGCCTTTGCGCGCGGTCTGGAAGTGGCGCGGGGCAGCGATGCCGCACTGGGTCTGCTCTCGCACATCTTCAGCACACGCACGCTGGGCCTGACCGGGGCGCTGGCCCCCACAGCACAGGCGGACTACCTCTCGGGCCTGCTGATCGGGCACGAGGTGGCCAGCCTGGCATGCGCACAGGATCAAACCCAGGCAACACCACAAACGCTGGTGCTCTGCGGCGAGCCCGACCTGTGCCGCCGCTACGCCATTGCGCTGCAGACCTACGGTTTTGCAGCACCCACCATCGCGACGCAGGTCACGGCCACTGGGCTGTGGCAGATCGCGCTAGCTGCGGGGCTAGTCGTAGCACCCCCGCCCTCTCCCTCACGCCCCTCCACCGTCGGGAGCCTGGCCGCATGAACCCCATCGACAAAGCCCTGTTCCACATCCTGCAGCGCTGCGGGCTCATCGCCATCCTGCGGGGCGTGCAGCCGCACGAGGTGGTGGCCATTGGCCACGCGCTGTATGACGCGGGGTTTCGCATCATCGAAGTACCACTCAACTCGCCCGAGCCGCTGGCCAGCATTCGCGCGCTGCGCGATGCACTGCCTGCCGACTGCCTGGTGGGCGCAGGCACCGTGCTCTCCATCGATGCCGTGGCCGATGTGGCCGCAGCGGGTGGGCAGATCATCGTCATGCCCCATAGCGACCCCGACGTGATCCGCGCCGCCCGCGCCGCAGGTATGGCCTGCGCGCCCGGCGTAGCCACGCTGACGGAGGCCTATGCCGCGCTGGCCGCCGGGGCCAACATGCTCAAGCTCTTCCCGGCCGAGGCGCTGCCGCCCCATGTGCTCAAGGCCTGGCGCGCCGTCATCACGCCGCCCATGGCGCTGGTGCCCGTGGGCGGCATCGTGCCCGAAAGCATTGCCCCCTATGCCGCTGCCGGGGCCAGTGGATTCGGGCTGGGCTCCGCCTTGTACCGCCCCGGCGACAGCGCGGCCGATGTGGCGCGCCATGCCGCCGCATTCGTGCACGCGTGGCAGGCGTCGTTCGGCAAAGCACCTGCGCCCCTGGCACCTGCGTAGTCCACTTCGTCCACTTCGTCCACTTCGTCTGCGTCATCCCGCTCATCCCCCATGTCCGATTCCTCTGCCTTGCTCCCATGAAGATCACCCGACTTACCACGTTCATCGTTCCCCCGCGCTGGTGCTTTCTCAAGATCGAGACCGACGAAGGCATCACAGGCTGGGGCGAACCCGTGCTGGAGGGCCGCGCCCACACAGTGGCCGCAGCGGTGGAGGAGCTGGGCGACTACCTGATCGGCAAGGACCCGCGCCACATCGAAGACCACTGGACAGTGCTCTACCGCGGCGGTTTCTACCGTGGTGGTGGCATCCACATGAGCGCGCTGGCTGGCATCGACCAGGCGCTGTGGGACATCAAAGGCAAGGCGCTGGGTGTGCCCGTGGCGGATCTGCTGGGTGGCCCTGTGCGCGACCGCATCCGCGTCTACAGCTGGATTGGCGGCGACCGCCCCAGCGAAACCGCCGCCGCCGCCAAGGCAGCCGTGGCGCGCGGGTTCACCGCCGTCAAGATGAACGGCACCGAAGAGATGCAGTACGTGGACACCTACGACAAGGTGGAGCGCTGCCTGGCCAACGTGGCAGCGGTGCGCGAGGCCGTGGGGCCTAACGTGGGCATCGGGGTGGACTTTCATGGGCGCGTGCACAAGCCCATGGCCAAGGTGCTGATGAAGGAGCTGGACCCGTACCGCCTGATGTTCATCGAGGAACCGGTGCTGAGCGAGCACTACGACGCGCTCAAGGAGCTGGCGCACCTGACCAGCATTCCGATTGCGCTGGGCGAGCGGCTGTACTCCCGCTGGGACTTCAAGCGCGTGCTGGCCGAGGGCTGTGTGGACATCATCCAGCCCGACCCATCGCACGCGGGCGGCATCACCGAAACGCGCAAGATCGCGGCCATGGCAGAAGCGTATGACGTGGCCCTGGCATTGCACTGCCCCCTGGGCCCGATTGCCCTGGCTGCCAACCTGCAGCTGGACGCCATTTGCTACAACGCCTTCATCCAGGAGCAAAGCCTGGGCATTCACTACAACGAGGCCAACGACCTGCTGGACTATGTGGCGAACCCCGAGGTGTTTGCGTACAGCGACGGTATGGTGACCATCCCCCGTGGCCCCGGGCTGGGCATTGAAGTGAATGAAGCCTACGTGCGGGAGCGCGCCGCACAAGGCCACCGCTGGCGCAACCCCGTGTGGCGGCACAAGGACGGCAGCTTTGCCGAGTGGTGACTTCTTGAGCCATCAGCGATAAATACTATTATTTTGATAGCTGCCAGCTCTTTACCAGCAAGCGATAGAGGCCAAGATAGTTCATATTTTCTATCGACGGAAGCACTGAGAGATGGCACCGGCACGCCACATCGCTGCCACGCCCGCGCAAGTGGCGTCTGCGCGCACACTTGCGCAGATGCCAAAGCGGCACTTGAATGGGCAGGCCTATCAGCGCCATCAGCTGCCCTGCTTGTCGCTCTGCTTGTCGCTCTGCTGATTGCTTTGCTGATTGCTTTGCGTTTGCACGATCTGCTGGTCCCGCTGGGCCTCGTTCACGCCACGGTCGCTACTGGCGTCCCTTAGTTCAGCTTGGTCGTGAGGCTTCTTCGGCCGACCTTGACCGGCCACGGGCTGTTCATGGGGATGGGTCTGCGCCTGAGGTTCGTTCTGGCGATCCTGCTGATCCTTTTTCTGGTTCGCCCGGATGTTCTGGTCCTGGCTTGGCGAGATGGTTTCCATGGGTGAAGCTCCTTGAAATGGCGCTGGCGACGACGCCAGCTGTTTCATTGAAGCCCTATCGCCTGAATGCCTTGGTCAGCGTGAGCGAACACCTGCCGTAGGACGGCAATTGCGACCGCGGCCATGAGCGCTTAGCTTCACAAAACGCACTCCAGTCCTTCGCCGCAGCACGAAACGTTGGCTTCGCCGCGTGCTTTAGGCTTGCATGCATTGAAAGCGCCGCCATGAATACCAACCAGATCGCCCGCATCGCATCCCTGCTGGGAGAACCCGCACGCACCGCAATGCTGGTGCAGCTAATGGACGGCCGTCTGCTGACCGCCACCGAACTGGCCAAGGCGGGCCATGTGTCGGCCCCCACCGCCAGCAGCCACCTGGCACAGATGGTGGATGCAGGGTTGATGTGTGTGGAGCAGCGCGGGCGGCACCGCTACCACCGGCTTGCATCGGGCGACGTGGCCAAGGTGCTGGAAGGCATCATGCAAATTGCCACCCAACAGCGGCCCCACACCCCCATGGTGGTGGGCCCCCGCGATAAAGCCCTGCGCACCGCCCGCCTGTGCTACGACCACCTGGCCGGGCGCCTGGGGCTTGCCATCGCCGAGCGTCTGCTGGCCGACGAGGCCATCGAGTTCGACGGAGAAGCCGGGCGGGTCACCGACCGCGCGGCGCATGTGCTTGAGCGGTGGGGTTTACCGATGGCTACCGAGCAACACCAGCCACCATCCCAGCACCGCGGCAGACCCTATTGCCGGCCCTGCCTGGACTGGAGCGAACGCAAGTCACACATCGCAGGCAGGCTGGGCGCCATGCTCTGCGCGCACTGCCTGGACCAAGGGTGGCTGACCCGTGCGGCAGATAGCCGTGCGCTGGCCATATCGCCTTCAGGCGCTGCCGCATTCCGCGATCTGCTGGGGTTGCAAGCGTGGCAGCGGGTTACCGATGGCGCGTGACGGGCACTGACGAAACCACCCGGTGCGCGGTTTTTGTCGTCGTTTCATCGACCCGACGGCCCGCGCGCCAGCTCGTTCCCCACTGCTGCGTTCAGCGTCTCCAGGTCAAACGGTTTTTTCAACACCGACTGCACGCCCACCGGCTTTTCGACCTCTGCCATGTCTGCACGCCCCGTGGCCACCAGCACCGGGATTTTCGGGTTGATCTGCCGCGCCGCGGCGATGAACTGGGCGCCGTTCATGCCCGGCATGAGGTAGTCGGCCATCAGCAGATCGGGCATACGGCACTGCAATTCACGCAGGCCACTTTCGCCGTCACAGGCCTCGCGCACGCTGAAGTTCAGCAGGCGCAGCACCTCTGCAATGCCCTGCCTCACGGCAATGTCGTCCTCTACCACCAGCACCTCCGTGCGGGAGTGACCGTTGGCGCTGCCGTTGGTTTGTTCATGTGCGGCCATGTCGCTAACGGGCAGTGCATTGACCTGCGGGAACCGCAATGTGACCGTGGTGCCATGGCCCTCGCTGCTGGACGCCTCTGCGCTGCCGCCTGACTGTAGCTAGGTGGCGTGGTGGGGGTACGGAGCAAATGCGTTTTTTGCCAGTACCTTAGCCCCTCGCGTAGCACCTGGTGATCCCCAGCCATCCAGCAGCGCCTTGCGAAAGCCGAGACAACGCGGGTGCGGTGCACTTGTATTGACGTCTGAAAAACAGGCATCGGCACCACAGTGCCTGATGGTTGCGCATCCCCGCCGGTGTTCGTCACCGGTGCCATGCTCTGGGTGGTGAACCACTTGCCGCCGGGGGCTTCACCCACCAGCGGTAGTGGCTCTCCGCACTCATGCCAGCCGCACTTCAAAGTACGCCCCATCCCCTTCTCCCAAGTCCCGGAAACCCGCCTGCTTGGCCGCAGTGCAGGCCTTGCCCCAGGCTTTGAGCAAGGTGAGATCTCCCGGTGACACCACCTCTGGCGGAGACTCTTCGAGGTTGTTCATGGTATCCAGGGCCGCCGCCACTTGTTCGGGGCCACCCAGTTGCTTTTCCAGCACTTTGGCGTAGCGGGCCTCGGCCGCAATGCGCTCCTTGGCGGGCAGTTCTTCAGGGTAGTCGCGCAGGGTGACGGTGTAGGTGGACTCGATGGTTTCCATGGGGCTTCTCCAGAGTGTTGAAATACTGGATAAATATACAGCTTTCTTTGCAAAAACACATTGCAGAACACCCCTTGGGTGAGTGTTTGATGCGCTTTTTGTGAAACCCAATTGTTCTCAAAACTGGAATAGTCAATTTGCGACCAAGTGGTTTTTCTATGGACGCCATCGGCGTACAGTTCAACCCATCGATGAGCCGAACCCGCAAGGCGACTCACCGAACCCGGTTTGAAGCAGTTGTCAGCGTGTCGCTGTGACTCTTTGTTCCGGCTTTTATTGAGACGCTTTTTTATCCAAGGATTTTTGTCATGAACACCACCGCACGTTTCCTCTCCATCGCCGCTGTTGCCGCTTTCACCGCTTTCGGCGCCCACGCTGACGAAGCCGACTCTTCGCAGTTCGCCCTGCAGTTCGACACGAACCGCACCCGCGCCGAAGTGCAAGCTGAAGCCGCTACCGTGGCTCAGACCCGCAGCCAGGAACCTGCTGGTTCACGTGTGGTGACGTACTCGTCCACGGCCGACCGCGCTGCCGTGCGTGCCCAGGCTGCTGAAGCTCTGCGTTTGGGCCAGATCCCCCACGGCGAATTCAGCGCCATGTAATTGACGCAGTTGCGGGACTTCCCATGGTGGTGGCACCTCGCGCAGTGCGGGTGTTGCTGCCATGGGAGGTGTTCTCCCGCACTGTCAGCCAAGCAAACGGGGCTCCCATTGGGAGCCCTTTTTGTTTGATGAAATGAAGATTCGTCTACACCGAACCATTGGATTCAGCAGTTGGTCAAGCGAGCAGGGGCAGAGCCTTTTTGCAATAGTGCACTGCACCATTGCGCCATCGCAAGCCAGGTGTCAGCCAGGGCGTGATAAATCGGCGCTTTCAACTTCCATGCACTGTGAGCACCCATGAACCGCGCAGACCTCGTTGCCATCCTCGCGTCCAAAAACGACCTTTCCAAGACCGCTGCCAATGCCGTTTTGGACACCCTGATCGACACCATCCAGACCGCCGTCAAAAAAGGCGATGCCGTTCAGTTGGTCGGTTTCGGGACGTTCAAGTCCGCCAAGCGTGCGGCACGCGCGGGCAAGAACCCGGCCACGGGTGCTGCGCTGAAGATTCCTGCGAGCACGGTACCGAAGTTCGTGGCAGGTGCCAAGTTCAAGGCGGTGGTGGATCCGAAGGCGGCCAAGCGCAAGGCCGACAAGGCGGGCAAGTAGGCTGCCCTCGGTGTCGACGGCCAAGCCTTGTGCGAAACGACCCAGGGTCTGCTCGCCAAATGCCCGGCATGTATGTCGAAATCGCCGTCGAGCCAGAGGCGTTCACTTAGGTGCTGGTATCACCTTCAGCACTCGCCCACTGGGGCTGTCTGTCAACAGGTAAATCGCACCATCAGGCCCGGAGCGCACATCGCGGATCCGTTCACCCATTTCCTGAAACAGCACCTCCTGAGGCCCAGGTACTCCCTTGACCATGGGCACTCGCCGCACGCTTCGTTCAACCAGCGCTGCGACAAAGAGACTGCCGCGCCATTGCGGAAACAGCGCCCCGTCATACCAGGCCAGCCCTGCCGGTGCGATCGATGGCGTCCAGTCAACAAGCGGCGGCTGGATGCCAGGCAGGGAGCGATATGGCGTGATGCGTGAGTACGTGTAGTCGATGCCGCCCGTGGTGATGGGCCAGCCGTAGTTGGCGCCAGGCTCGATGCGGTTCAGCTCATCGCCTCCCCGTGCGCCATGCTCGTGGGCATACGGCACGCCGTCTACGACCACCATCCCCTGAGGGTTGCGATGTCCGATGGAGTAGATCTCCGGCAGGGCCCCTGCGCGTTTCACGAATGGGTTGTCGTCCGGCACACTGCCGTCCGATTTGATGCGCAGCAGTTTGCCAAGATGGGTATGCAACCTTTGTGCATCCGTGCGCTCCAGGTTGCCGTCGCCCATGCCGAACAGCAAAGTACCGTCGGTCAGCCAGGCCATGCGGCCACCAAAATGCTGGGTTTCTGACTTGGCAGGTTGGGAGGTGAATATGGGACGCACCTCCAGCAACTGACGGCCATCAAACCTGGCGCTCACCACGCGCAGATGGTTGGCCTCTGGCGTGCCATGAGCGAACGACAGCAGCACCCTGCCGTTGCTCACGAAATCAGGGTCCAACACCACATCGAACAAGCCAGCCTGTCCTCGCGCCAGAACCGGCGGCACACCGGCCACTGGCTCTGCGCGCAACTGGGGACGCCCATCAGGCCCTGGCTCAATCAGGCGCAACCGTCCCGGGCGCTCAGTCACCAACATGCGGCCGCCCGGCAGGAATGCCAGCGACCAGGGGTGCACGAGCCCCGTGGCCACCGTCTCTACCCGGTAGCCAGCAGCCTGAACGGACGTGACCGAGACCAGCACACTCACCAGGAATGCAAACACGTATTTCATAATGAGCATTATGAGTTTGCGCACAACGAACACTGACACATCCCCCCGCTGGACACGGCATCTTGCGCCGCTGTTGCTGGCGTGGCTGCTGGCTGCCGTATGGGGGTCTGTGGTCCAAACGCAATGGAATCTTCGGGCGCTGGTGGATTTGGGTGTGAATATTGCCGCCACTGAGCGAGCCAGCGTGACTTTGCAAGATTTGATCAGCTTCGCGCCTGTCTATGCCGGCATTCTGGCCGCAGGTTGGCTACTGGCGCTGCCCGTGGCGCACTTGCTGGCGCGCCGCTGGCCTGTTTGGCGCAGCCCTCTGCTGGCGGCGGCTGCCGGGGCGGGTATGGTGGCCGCAGTGCGCACCGTCGATGTGGTGGCGCCCATGCCGGTGTTCATTGACGCGACACGACACTTACCCGGGCTATTGGCGATGTCCGCAGGTGCCGTTGTCGCTGGTTTGCTATATGCCCTGCTCACAACCGCCAATGGCGCCGGGCAGAAACACTTGCGCTGAATTCAGTTTCTTTGTTGGTGCTGACCACTTGTGACATCTCGGCCCCCGTACCGGGTTTCAAAGTACTGCTAACCCTGCCTGCCATGCGGTACGTTCATGAGGCCTGAACGTCCGCTGACCTCGGCCAATGCGGCGTGAACTTGCATGCGGCTCAATGAACCCACAGCACCTCAAACTGCTGGCGGATTGGAGAGCCGTGTATCGACACCTCATCACCCTCGCATTTACCCAGCATGGCCTGACCCAAAGGGGCTTCGCTGCTGATGACCTGAACGAGCTGAGCACCGCTGACCAGCTTCATGCTGCCCCCATTCGGGCCGAGAAAGAGCTGTTGCTGCTTGTCAGCGGAATCGACCAGGCAGACCAGCGCGCCGAGCTCTATCCCTTTGCTGGCGTCATAGGGGCGCGGGCGAAATTGGCGCCAGTTGGCCATCGCCTGGCGGATGGCTTCGGCGCGCCGAGCCTGGCCGGTGGCAAGGTAAGCGGCTTCGAGCCCCAAGGTGTCGTATTTGTTTTCGGCGATGTTCTCTTCGTGCGTCGCCGTTTCATGGGCCGCCCGCATTGCCTGTTCGGCCTGCAGCAGGTCCTCGGCTAGCCGTTCCAGCACTTGCCGCTGCAGCAAGAATTTATCCATGATCAAAGTTAGGCATCTCAAACTTGCGGTGGGCAGCATTTGATTGTGAAGGGTTCCATCAGCCTTCAACGCGTCTGTTGGCTGTAGGTTAACTTCAGTCATGGGCACGCCCCGAGGGAGCGCACACCAGCATCACCTAAAAGGCGAGGTTTCAGCCCTGCTGACGTCTCGCAGCACCGATGCCCAGCATGGCCAGCAAAGACGAAATGCCCAGCAAGGCGTACTCGCCAAGCGTAGGAATGCTGGCCGGAGTAGCGGGAGAGACTGGAGGAGCAAGGCCAATGTTTATCACGATCTCGTCGCCGGATGGGACAAACAAAGAGCGAGTCCCCACAGTAAGTCCCAGTGCAGCCAGGGTAGTACCAGCGTACGTACTGGAATTCGAGATGGGTGCCGCAGAGACGTAGTTCTCCGGCAAGTAAAGGTCGTCGCCGAGGATGTAGACGCCAGGCCCGGAAGAGCTTGAGCCATCGAGCATAGCTGTGCTGAAAGCTGACAGGCTTGGAATAAGAACATTGTCAAACTGATCAGCAGTGGTCTCAGTACCAACGCACAGAGCGGTGCTGCTGACAAAGCCGTTGCCAGTGGCGCACAGCCCTATGGTGGTCAGAGCAGTCATGGAACTCGTGTCGACGGATCCGCTGCCAGTCATCACGACATTCGCGCCGACCTGATCGATGTTGATGGTGTAGACGGCCTGAGCCATGTTTGTTGCCAGGAAGAAAATCAAGCCAACACCAACGCCGCGCAAGTTCATCCCCACCCCTTCATAAGAATACGTATCATTTGGAGTGTAGAGGATGCGTTTGATCCAGACAAAGTCAAAGTTGTCGGCACGGCCCATGCTTACCAGATGCCATCCAACTTTCGCCCACTGGACACAGCCGACTACTTCCCTTTTTCAGCCCACCTCGTGCGGGCTTCTTTTGGAGAAAGCAGACATTGCACTTGCCAGGCTGATTGACTGCAAACAGCCTCATTCTGCCTCCCACTACGGTTGGTAAGCGGCGTAGATGAAGCAGTCGCGGGGCTGAGTTGAGATGTTCGGATGGACCGTGTGGCGGGCGAGTCGACCCTCCAGCAGAAAGCCACTGTTCTCCAACGCCCCGGGCGGACGGGCAGTTGTCGACATCGCAGGTCGCTTCAACGCGAAACACCCGTGGCAAATGAAGCGCCAGGACTGTGAACGCCCGAATGGCTTCGACCATCAAGCCTTGGCACCAGTGCTGGCGTGCGAGTACATACCCAATATTGACAATGTGGGCGCTTGGACGAGCTTCGAGCATGCCGATCAGTTGGCCGCTCGACTTGAGGGTGATGATGTACGGGTAAGCCGAGCCGGTGTTCCACTGAGCAATGCAGCTAGCGATGAAACCGCGCGTGGCCTCCAACGAGGCATGCGGTTGCCAGACTATGTACCGCGCGACGTCCGCATCTTGCGGTGTACGACGAGAACATTTCCTCGGCGTCTGAGAGATTCGGAGCGCGCAGCGTGAGGTGAGCGGTGTCAACGATGCCGGGGAATGCGGGGGAGGTCTGGTCCATGCGAGGTTACGTCGGAATGTCTGGTTGTGGCCGATGCCAGCGGTTCGTGGATTGAGAAAGCGGATGCTCAACATTGGGCATGACGCGCGGCCGAGGCCGATAGCCCTTGGACGTGCCTGTCGATGGACGGGTAGGCACCAATGCCGAACTAGAACAGATTTGCTCTGAGATCGAGCTCATGCTCCGGGACCCGAAGAAAACAATTAGCGGGTATTTCTTGGCCGGATGCGATGTTGTACACGGTCTCTGAGTAGTGCTGACCTGAATAGCTTGTATGCCGAGCGTTGACCACTAAACGCGCGTATTGATCTGATGAGAGCCTGATTGCTTCTTGTATGGGGTGCCTACTGGGTTGGCCTGAGTTCGGAGTGCCCAAGAATCCAAGTGCGACGACACCATTCGGTTGGCTAGTGATTCGTATCGCACCAACAGACCCAGGCACAGACGGCAGTAGGTCAGACTTGATCAGCTTTGGTTGAAAGTCCTCCCACTCGGCCAATCGGTAGTGCTGAACTAAGCAAGGGCTTGGGGTGCGTTCGAATACGAAGGCTCGCGAAAGCCCCACTCGCTCGTTAGCTCGTGGTGCGCCTCGTATGGCCTTGGTCCAGAGTATCTCAACGACTTGAACGACTATCACCCGTGCCGCCCATCGTTTGACACGAGCGGCATCAGAGGCAATCCGCTCGATGGGCGGACTAGGTGTCCTTTTGAAGCAACCTGAACGATGAGCGAAGCTACTACCGCGGCGGCGAAGGAGATAGGTATTCCGACATGCGGCAAACCGACTGACAGGATCAGGCAGAACGCAACAAACGAATAGAGCCCTGTGGCCATGCCCCGCAATAAGCTAGCCGCGAAGGTTGGGCCTTGAGTGCGGTGAGAGAACACTGCAAGCACGATGCCCAACACTGGAAAGACTGCGAGCAGCCCGCTCCACCTGGAACCGACTGTGCCAGCGACAAATGTGACGGCCATGGTGAGTGCGGCGCCAGTCAGCACGCGGCAACCAAGCTCTGGCATGGAGACCGCTCGCGCCTGCACGAGAACCTGGGTGCGCGGAAACAACCTCGGCGCGGCAATAAGCGCGAATACTGAGACGACAAGGGAAAGCGGCGTAGACGCTGGAAGTGCGGAAAGGCATAGCGCTGAGCTGCTCCAAGCAAACAACGCGAAGAGTAGTGCTAGTGGCCAAGGTTGACGCTGCGCGGCGCGTGAATAGGCGACGCTGAAAGCAACCGAGGCAAGCACGGCGGACAGGGCTGCTGCCGCTGCATTTGCCGCAAAGAGCACTCCCTGCTCAACAGAGAGGAAGAACAAGATTGGCCCGACAACGACCGGTAGACCGGCAAGCCATCCGGCCACCGAAGGCCCCCAGCGCTTGCCGGCGAGCGTCAGCAGCACAAGAAATGAGGGAACAAGAATTAGCTTCAGGATCAGCACGCAAAGAACCTCACATAATTTACACCGCAGTCTCGCAGCACTTTCACCCCTACGTCTGTTCCTCGCCGCGGGATGCCCTTCGTCATCCCACAGCTCCCGGTTATCTAAGGCCCACAGCTTAGGTGACGAAGGGACTCATCGAATTGGACACGTATCGCGTCGCCGAAGTCTTCAGATGTTGCCCCCAGGCTGGCAAGAACTCGCCTGCCGTGTCGTCCTGCATGGAAAGGCAAGCCAGTACGAAATGCTCGGAGCCTGCCATCCGGGAACCACTAGAAAGTGTGGTTCTCTCAGCACTCCTCGCAAAGTGCAGACAGCGTGCATATGTCCTTCAGCTTGTTGCGCAGGGTCGTGAACATTCGTTTCCCCTTTGGAATGTGTCAGTCTTTCAGGTAGGAAAGGCGGCGATGGGCTGCTTGTTTGGAAACCCCCAGGGCCTCGGCGATCTGTGACCATGACCAGCCATGCTGCAGAGCCTAGGCAACAACGCGAGCTTCGTATTGGTCGGCCACCTGTCGCAGGGTAACCACCGCCGCTAGGGCGGTGGCAATGTCGTTCGGGTCTGGAAGGTATTGAGTCGGGTGCATGTCGTCAACAATTGATGACGAAAATTGCTCGCCAATATGCACGACACAATCACTTCGCCTGCAAAAAATTTGTAACGCTATTGACATAGGTGCCAAGTAACATTTAGTCACAACCATTCCCTTGGCGATGTTTCCATGCCCGAAACCACTGAGTACCTGAGCGACTTTCGGCCCCGCTTTCGTCAATCAAGCGCTGCCGATTTGTGCGTAGAGGTGCCGTGTCTGACAGCCAGTGAAACAAACGAGAAAGTCATGGAGGTTTTCGCCCGCCATCGTGACCTCGTAAGTCTTCCGGTTGTTGAAGGGAGTCAACCCATCGGTCTTATCAATCGGAACATCTTCCTGTCCCAGATGAGTAAGCCGTTCCGCATGGAGGTCTACGGTCGCAAGAGCTGTATAGCCTTCATGGATAAGGAGCCGCTCATTGTGGACGCAGGGTTGGACATCGAGGCGCTGACCTTCAGGACCGTGGAGTTTGGCGAGAAGGCACTGTCCGATGGTTTCATCGTCACCCGCGAGGGTGCGTTCTCGGGCGTAGGCAACGGGTTGCAGCTAATGCGGGTGGTGGCAGACATGCAGGCCTCCCGCAACCGTCAAATCATGCACAGCATTGAGTATGCCAGCGTGATTCAACGGTCGACGCTTCGCAGCTCGCTGGATGCCTTGGCTCGAGCCTGCCCCGATGCCAACTTGGTATGGGAGCCAAGAGACATTGTTGGAGGCGACTTCTACCAGTTCAGCACTGATTCTGACGGTTGGTTTGCAACAGTGGCTGACTGCACGGGGCATGGAGTACCCGGTGCCTTCATGACTTTGATCGCTTCAGCGAGCTTGAACCAGGCGATAGAGCAGAACGGTGCCAGGGACCCCGCGAAGTTACTGGGACACGTCAATCGCAGTATCAAGCAGATGCTCGGCCAAGTTGGCGGCCAAGATGACACCCCCGGTTCTGACGACGGCATGGATGCGGCATGCTTTTGGTTCGAACCTGGAAATGGCCGTTTGATCTTCGCGGGTGCACAACTTTCGATGTTCCTGTTGCGCTCCGGAGACGATGCTGTTGACGTGCTAATTGGCCAGCGCAAGGGAGTCGGATATGTCGATAGTGAGTTCGACTTCACTTGGAAAAATCAAGAAGTGAGCCTTCCGAGGGGAACCTTGGTGTTCGTCAGTACCGACGGGTTGATCGACCAAATTGGCGGCTCACGGGGCATCGCTTTTGGCAAGCGCCGTGTGCGCGATCTACTCCTTGAACACCGAGAGAATCCGCCGTCAAAGATCAATTCAGCGATGCTTGATGCCCTTCGGGTTTGGCAGGGTGAACACCATCGCCGCGATGACCTGACCTTCTTCTGCTTTCGCACATAGATTTAAAACCCACATATGCCTTCCCTCATGATCGCCGACAAATACGGCCCCTTCTTCGATTCGGCGCGGCAATACCAAGTCATCTTCTACTACGTTGGGTACTTCTCGCAGCACATCGTTGCGGCAATGGCCGACGCGGTGAAGCTACAGCTTGAAGTGGCCGATGTGGCTGCTCCAACACGACGCAAATTGTTTTCGTCATTCGTGGAGATTGCGCAAAACATCATTCACTATTCGGCTGACTCCCTTACTCCTCCAAGCCAGGACAACGGGGAACTGCGTCACGGTTCGGTCTGCATTCGACGAGAAACAGACGGAAGCTTTATGTTGCTGTGCGCAAACC
The DNA here is from genome assembly GCF_046314175.1 of Acidovorax sp. Classification (GTDB taxonomy): domain Bacteria; phylum Pseudomonadota; class Gammaproteobacteria; order Burkholderiales; family Burkholderiaceae_C; genus Acidovorax. The sequence continues at coordinate 28,822 of NZ_JBKBXG010000043.1, forward strand.
CGATCGACTCATTGATGGTCGAAAACCTGAGGATGAAACTGAGTGCGCTTCGTAACATGACACTCGAAGAAATAAAGCAGGCCTATCGACAGACACTGCGTGGCGGCCCTCCTGAAGGGAGTAAAGGTGCGGGCTTGGGGTTTTTGACCGTCGCCCGCGACGCCAAAGAGCCTTTGGAGTTTGATTTCGACACCGAGTCTGGCGGTTCGCCTGTCTTGTACTTGAAGGCGGCAATCTAGCCACCACTAGTCGATCAACAAATCGAGAACACCGATGGAAAACCTCTACATAGCTCCGACGCCCAGTTCACCAGAAGTGGATTTCAAGTTTGATACGAACACAATGAGCCTGCGTGGAGAGTCTTATCCTGAGAACGCTGCTGTCTTCTACGGGGACATCCTCGCGCGTCTCAAAGACTATCTATCCGCACAGACGGAGGCGACTCTCGAAGTGAACGTTGCACTCGCATACTTCAACAGTTCCAGCACAAAGATGTTGTTCAATCTGATTGAAGCGCTTAGTAATGCAGCTGAGGCTGGCAATCGCGTGGTGCTCAATTGGTATCACGATGAGGAAGACGACACCATCCTCGAGTTCGGGCAAGAGCTGAGTGAAGATTTTCCGGCAATCGAATTTGTCATACATCCAGTGAAAGCCGCTTAAATGGATACCCCGGCCACTGGCTCTCCGGCAGATTTGTTTGAGGCGGAGAATCAATCGCTTTTAGTCGCCAGAGCATCCCAAGCCGCTTTCGTAGAGGCTGAACCAATTCAATGCCGACAAGCCCTCGGCGACCTGATCCTCGCATACGAGAGACTACTGCGTGAAACGCGCAGACTTGTACGCCGCAGTGACAGAGCGGAACTGGAGATGAATCAGCTAAACACACGGCTTCAAGAATTGGCAGCTGAACTTGAACACCGTGCGAATCACGATCCTCTTACCGGTGTCCTCAATCGAGCCGCAGTCATCGAATTGGTGAATCGCCGTTTCATTCACGAAGATCTTGCACTAATCGTTCTCGACATTGATCATTTCAAACGGATCAATGACAGTTTTGGTCATCCCACCGGTGACAAGGTGATCCTTGGTGTCGTTGCTTGCCTTCAAGCAGTAGTGCCCGCTACAGCGCAAATCGGACGGGTTGGGGGCGAAGAATTCACTGTCGTCCTGCCTCGGCAAAGTGAAGCCGAGTCCGAGCGGGTTGCGGAAGGATTGCGGCATGCAATCGAAACCCACAACTTTGATCTGCCCGACGGTAGTGGCGTTACCGCCAGCTTCGGCATAAGCTGGGCACCATCCGGTGGTGATTTCGACAGTGCTTATGGGCTTGCAGACGAGGCGCTCTACGTGGCAAAGCGCGGTGGACGAAACCAAGTCCGTATCGCAGCGTCTTCTTTGCACCCTTTCCAGCATGAGGTATGAGAAGCTTGAAGGGCAAGATTCAAGTTCTGCCACCATAGACGCTGCACTAAGCGTCGATTCTGATAGCGGGCTGAAGTGGCGAATCCTTGTCGTGGACCATGATCCGGACGTTCACGCTGCGACACGCGCTGCGTTACAAGGAAAAACACTTTTCGACCGTCCGTTGGTGTCCATGCACGCGTTTTCGGGCGATGAGGCAAGGTCGTTACTACTTCGCGAACACGGTCTCGCGATGGTCATACTGGACGTGGTATCTGAACAAGCATGCTCAGGGCTTGATCTTGTGGACTTTATCCGCCATTCGGTCGACCTGCGGAACACTCGAATTGTGCTTCTCACAGGACAGCCCTGTCAGGTCCCGCGGCTAGAAACACTTCTCAAATACGACATTAACGACTACCGGACCAAGGCCGAACTGACTCAAGATCGACTTCTCGCTATGGTCGTGACAGCTGTCCGTTCCTACAAGCAACTTTGCGCTGTAGATGCCAGCCGAGCAAGTTTGGAACTCATCCTGCGATCCAGTGCGACCCTTCTGGAGACAAAAGACTCCCACGAGTTTGCCTCAGGTGTGTTGACACAGCTCGCAGCCATATTGAAAGTCGGTCGTGAAGGCGTGGTGTGTGCACGCCGCTCAGCAAGTCCTCACGACTACTATGTACAGGCTGCCGCAGGCCGCTTCTTTCAGTTAGAGGGACTGCCGCTTCATTTGGTGACATCGGATCCAGAACTGGACACGCTTCTGAAATCGGTGGAGAGACGGTGCAATGTCTACGGAGACAACGGTGGATTAGCTCTGCATATCGGCCACAAAGATGAGCAAGACATTGTGGTGTTTATTGATGCGGAAAAAAAACTCAGCGAGCTTGATCCGCAATTGCTGGGTGTATTTTGCGCAAACTTGAGCACTCTGCTGCACAACCGAGGCTTGCTGGAACGCCTGCACGATAGCGCGTACTACGACCCTCTGGTAAGCCTCCCAAATCGTGCCCACTTCGTAAAGGAAGTTGATGAGTACGCACGACATGGGATAGGTGACCACGTTCTGGCGCTGATCGACATTGACGATTTCAGTGCAGCGAATGATGTGATGGGGCACCGATTCGGAGATCGTCTCTTGGAGCGGGTGGCTCGTTGCCTGCAGGATTCGCTTCCCGACAATGTACTGTTAGCCCGACTTGGCGCGGATACCTTTGGGGTGCTTGGATCCATTCGTCAGGTACAACCCAAGCGACTCTTGGAATGCGTGCGCCAGCCATTGAATATCGATGGCGTACCGCATAAAGTCTCGCTCACTTGCGGATATGTCCTTTTGCCAGAAGAGCCCCAGGCTGGGGCAGATTTGGTCAAGGACGCCACCATCGCGCTCAAACGAGCAAAACGAGACCACCGAGGCCAAGACCTTCAATACGCCGACCAAATGGGGGCTGAGGCTCGGGCGCGAGCATTGCTGCTCTCAGAATTAAGAGAGGCGATCGAGAGCGAGCGGCTATTTCTGGTGTACCAACCTCAGCTTAACCTCCGCACCCATGGCCTCGTAGGGATCGAGGCGCTTCTGCGGTGGCGAACAGAGGATGGTAGGTTCGTACCGCCCGATCAGTTCATTCCCGTTGCTGAGCACTCCGGCCTTATTGTCCCCCTGGGGCAGTGGGTTCTTTCCTCCGCATGCCAAACAATGCGGGAATTGCTTGACGCAGGCATTGCACCAGAGCGCATGGCTGTCAATGTCTCTACGGTGCAATTGCAGGATCCGGGGTTTTTCGCGCTGGTTTTTGAGGCGCTTGCGGGCAGTGGACTACAAGGGATCCATCTTGAACTAGAGATTACGGAATCTGTCGCCGCGCTACCAACGGAGTTTTTGAACTCAACGCTCTCAGCATTGAGAGCTAAGGGAATATCGATAGCCATCGATGACTTCGGTACAGGGTACTCATCGCTGAGCTATCTCGAGCGGCTTCCCCTTGACCGAATCAAGATTGACCGGTTATTTATCAATCAACTGCTCGAACCGGACGGCGCTCGCATTGCAGAAATGGTCGCCCAGCTGGGTTCTAAGCTTGGGCTGCGTGTACTGGCCGAGGGAATCGAGGATGTAGCTACTTGGGAAGTGCTCCTTGCAATGGATTGCCATGAAGGACAGGGTTACCACATCGCAATGCCCATGGGTAGAAATGAACTGGTAGGGTGGCTTCAGACACATCCGAAATGAGCGCAGCTTGAAGCCAGGATGGAATAGCCGCGGGAAGTTGGTTTCCGTCCAGACACTGCTCCCCGCGATTTCAGGCTCAGTCAGTCTGCTTTAAAACTCAGCGCATCACCCAGTTCAGCACAGAGGCAACGAAGGTCGAATCAAGCGTCAACTGGCGAAGAAACCGCTGCATCCGAGCGCACGTATTCTTTGCTGGCGCTGATCGACTATCAAGGCGTGGAAGCGCTCAAGCAGACGCATCAGCAGGAACATGCGCTACAGCTTGCTCCGCGTGCATCTCGGTTACCTGAAAAGATAGATCCAGCAAAATGGCTTTCTTGGAATAGTACCGATCTATCCGCCACTCGCTCAACAACTGTATTGCTAATTCGAAGCCATCGTAGTCAAGCGTGTACAACTTGGACAGCGGAAAATCAGCATCTGACGCCAGTGCGATCACTAAGGACGAAAGGATCCTTGCCGTCTCGCTTTGGGGATTGCGCTCGACTAGCTTTCTAGCGTCTTTCAAGGCTTGCATGGATTGTCCTCTCGTTTCAAAACATCGGATGAAACTACGCAGTCCACTGTGACAAGCGCACCGAAGTCTCAAATGAGACTAACAGAAGATGCGCATTCCCACATGACAGCATCGCAACCGTCGCTCGACTGTGCAACGGGCCACCATTACGCCTTCGCGCGCTAGTTGTCGCCAGACTTTCTCGACACGTTAGACCTGCATGTTGACCCGCCAAACGCGTTGAATCTCCGGGATCAGCACGTCATCCCGGCGAGCCCGTGCGCAGCGCTTGTGAGGTTCACGCAGCAGATTCACCGCCTGGATTGAAGGCGCTTGAAGCGGATTCCTCCCACGGCCTTCTCAGCCGAGTAACTGCGCTGGTTTCAGCCTCCACTGCGCAAGAGCATGGCCGGGTTCAGCCGCATCCGAGCGAGAAGATAGCGAGCACCCATGCCCAGGCTCAAGCCACTCGTGACCACTGCGGTAAGCATCCCACTCCAATAAAGTCCGACTGGGCTCATATCCAGCCGCCACAGCAATAGCGCAGTAGCCAGCGCGCTACCTGCCGCTATGGAAAAGGAGGCGGTCACAGCGGCAAGAATGAGGTATTCAAACACCAAGACGCGGCGCAGCAGTGAATTGCGCGCGCCAAGTGCGTGCATTACCGTCGCGTCATATAGCTGGCGGGTGCGGCTGGCGGCCACCACGCTGGCCAGAACCAGCAAGCTGGCAGCAAGGCACACTCCAGCTATGACCGCCAAGCCGCCGCTTGCACGCCCCATGAGCGCGCGCGTTTCACGCAGCATGGACTCTGTGCGTGCCGTTGCAATATTGGGCGCGACGGCGGCCAGCCGATCTTGTGCGTCCAGTGCGTTTTCTGGGGGCATCCAAGCGGCCCCTACGTGGCGAGTGATAAAGGTATCCAGCACCCCATCACTAAAAATGGCTTCAAGCCACAGACGCGATTGCATGCGCCTCTGGCTGTAGATAGCCTGCAGCGTTGCCTCCACTGGCTTGCCCATCACCTCAAAGCGCAGTTTGTCGCCTATCTGCAGACCCAGCCCATCGGCCTCGCGGTCTTCCATGGCAACAAACGGATCGCCTCGGTGACTCTCTGGCCACCAAACACCGCGGTCGACCACCACGTCATCAAAATTGCCGCTGCGGTCGCTGAGCTTGTGTTCGTCGCGCGATTCGCGTGCGCGCTCGTTGTCGTCGCTGTCGCGCAAAGTCTCCCCGTTGACGGCCACCAGCCGGCCCAGTACCAGCGGCGCGGTTTTCAAGCCCTGCAATCCGGGCGAAGCTTGCAAGGTCTCTTTGAGTAGCGATATTTGATCGGTCTGCACATCGTAGAACACCAAGGCTGGGGCCTTCTCAGGCACTGTTTCGTTGACGGTGCGCAGCAGCGTCGCCACTACCAACGTGCAAGCTACCAGCAGCGTCAGGGCAGATCCCAGCGACAGCAGGGCGGTGCGCAACGGCGAGTGCTGCTGCTGCAAGCCAGCGAGAGCCAATCGCAATGCCAGTGGAAGTGATGCAGAGTGCTGCATTCGGGTCGCGGCGCGACGTAAGCCGCGCGTGACCAAGTCGAGCACGCCAAGAAGCGCGGCAGTGGTAAACACGAAGGCGAGACCAAAGCGCGGGTCGGGCAGCGTGAAAACGAGCAAGACCATCGTGATCCCTGAGACAGCGGCCGTCCACCATCTTGCGTAGCGCGGCGCATGCAGTGCCTGGCCCTCTACGCCACGGAACAGTGCCGCAGGGCTGACCGACAAAGCGCGCCCCAACGCTGGCAAGGAAAAAGCCAACGCGGTAAGCACTCCGAACAACAGAGCGATCAGTGCTGGTTTCCACAGGCTTTGCAGGAGCAAGGTCACGGGAAGTTTGTCTGCTGCCAACTGCGCGCCGGATAGAGCCAGGCCCATGCCGATTGCCACACCTACTGCGCTAGCCAGTACCGCCAGCAGCAGTATTTGCAACAGTACGAATGCTGCCAACTGTCCATCGCGCAGACCCAACGCGCGTAGCGTGGCGAGGCTGATGAGTTTCCCCTGGAGATAGGCCTGCACACTATTGAAAACGCCCAGGCCACCGATGAACAGGGCAGAAAACCCGATAAGTAGCAAACCCGATCCAATTTGACTGAGCACCTCGGTCATGCGGTCGCTGCGTTCATCGAAGCTGCGTGCCTCTACATCCAGTGCAGGGTAGGCCGCCAAAAATGAGTCTCGCAAAATAGGAGCACTTTGCTCAGTGCGGATTCGATACCGATACTCCACCCTGCTGAGGGGCTGCACCAAGCCTGTGGCCATGAGCGCCCCTTCGGCGACAAGCACGGGTGCGGCGCCCCAGTCGGCGCGAAGGCTGCGGTCGGGCTGGCGCACGGTAACGGCGCGCACGACAAGCTCAAGGTCGCCTATGGCCACACGGTCTCCGGGTTTGAGATCCAGTCGCGTAGCCAAAGAGGCGTCTATTGCGGCGCCCCAAGTCCCATCGCGAAGCGCTAGCGTGTCGACCAATGTCCCGCCCGGCTCTAGCAACACCTCTCCATACAGCGGATAGGCATCATCGGCACTGAGCAGCTCAATCAGCTGTGCTCGCCCGGAGCCTGTGCGCAGCATCGTTCGCAGTTCCACCACGCGCGAGACGGTGCCATTGGCCTGCATCCAAGCCAGCGCCTCGGAAGGCAGAGGCTGGTTGGCCTGCACCTCCACGTCTCCACCAAAAATCAACCGAGCGTCGCTGCGCAACGCGTCGGCCACTTGGCGGTACAGGCCACCACTGGCTGCGACCAGTGAAACGCCCAACACCAGGCATGCCACGAATATCCAAAGCTGGCTTCCGCTTGCGCGCAGGTCGCGCCAAGCCAGACTAAGCAGAAACGGCATGATGAGGCCCCGACAGATGGTTGTTGGACATCGTTTCATGAAGTTGGCCGTCATGCAGGCGCAGCACTCGATCGCATCGCGCCGCGAACTCCAGGTCGTGTGTCACCAATACCAAGGTTGTGCCCAACTCGCGGTTGAGGCTGAACAGCAGTTCACGCACCGACTCGGCAGTCTGATCATCGAGATTGCCAGTGGGCTCATCTGCCAAAAGCAGGCGCGGGCGATGCACTAGCGATCTTGCAATCGCCACCCGCTGTTGTTCACCGCCAGAAAGCTGGCTTGGCCGGTGATGCAGTCTGTCGCCCAGCCCCACCCGGTGGAGCATCTGGGCAGCGGCCTCCTGGGCGCGGGCGACACCGGTCATTTGCAGGGGCAAGGCAGTGTTATCCAGCGCACTCAGACTGGGAAGAAGATGAAAGCTCTGAAAGACGATCCCAATCCGTTCGCGTCGCAGGTCGGCCAAGCCATCGCTGTTGAGGCTGCCCAAATCAACCCCATCGATACGAATGCGCCCTGCGGCGGGTCGCTCCAAGCCCGAAAGCAGCAGCAGCAGCGAAGTCTTGCCAGACCCGGAGGGGCCGGCAATCGCTACGCTTGAGCCGGCAGCGACGCGCAACTTGACGTCGCGTAGCACTGTGACTTGGCGGGGACCTATGGCGTAGTGCATAGAAATACCGTCGGCTTCGATCAGTTGCTGCGATGCGTTGGTCATGTGGCTTTTCAGACTCCAAAAAAGGTCAAACGAGCGTTCGGTCTAGAAGATTGGCAATGTGCGACAGCCATGTCTTCTTCGTGTTTCTACGGTGGGCAACTCTTGGGCGCAATGCGACGTCATGAGGCTGAACCGTCTATGAAAATCGTGACGGGGATTGCTGAGCCTCCAAGGACAGCCGGTCACTCCCCGCATAGAAACCCAGGTTGGAGAAGCTCCAGTAGAACTTTCGGCCATTCTCAACGTACACGGCATGAGCATATAAATAACTACCAGCAAACCTCACTGAATCCCAGAAGAGCCGAACGTACACGCATTCAGGAGTAAGCCCCGCCAAAGCCTTATCGATCAAGTCCGATTTGCGTGCTTCCACTGATGTCACAAATGCAAAGAGGGACGCCGCATTGGCGGCGTATGGCCCCGCAGATTCTCTACTCGCTCTTTCCGGATTGCGCGCAAGTCGATTGTGAGTCGATGACCGCTTTGGGGAATGGTTTCCACTGGCGTCTCAGCGCCCGCTAGCGTCTTTTGCCGCGGGGCAGAATTCAGCCTCTTGCAGTCATTGGAGCGTTTAGGGGCTGCTCGAACCGCAAGAACTTCTAGTAAACCAAAGAAAAAGAGCGCTCAAACTGAGCGCTCTTTTTTATATAGCAACAAGCCCAAACAGGGCTGCGGTTTGCTTCGTATTTCCAGGTCGTCTTTACCCGTCAAGTTCGAGTTTACGACTTTACTGTTACACATGACCACCCCGCAAACCCGCATGAATGCTGGAGGCTTGTTTACGACTTTATTTGCGTGTTTACGACTTTAATTACCCAGAATATCAATTATTCTGGGTAATTAAAGTCGTAAACCCCGGCCCAGCATTCATGCGGCCCAGCGCACTGCTCGGCCAACTATCCGTCAATCTAAAGTCGTAAACTCATTTTGGTGCGCTGCAGCAACCACTCAAGTACGGCACGCGATGGTCTCAACGAAACCTTCTCTTTCTACTACTCCTGTATGCAAAGCATCTGTGTCCAAGATCCGGGCTTGAACACGACCACTCGCCTAGGATGCCAAAGCCTTGATGGATACCAGCTGACAGAGAGAACCTTCCCACCTCCATATTCCGGCCAGATATCCAGAAGTGAGGACAGTGCCGGCTCGATTGGACTCAGCAACACACCTTCCGCCAAGTTCATGTCCAAACCGTAGTCAGTCAACATCCAATGCGCCGGGGACGTGGCGCTGGCAGCATGATGGACACCTCTTCGCCTAAGCTCTGGCACAAGTTTGGCAACAATCGAATTGACCACAAGGAGTTTTTCGGCGGAAATCGAGTGAGTCATGATTCATCTTCCGATCAGCATCACAGTATGCCGAGTGAGCGGGTGTTCCGTGCTCACAACACAGTGAGAAACCCCAGAATCCTTTAGGAGAGGCTGGTTTAGGCTGGTTGCTGTCGCTCGATCCGAAGTCGTTGAACGACTGCTGCGATCGAGAGCAGACAGTGAAGTACAACACCGGGCGTTGTTCTGAACCGCAAGAACTGACACAGCTAGTGTGGTCACTAGTGGACAACGGCATCTAGAACGCGCATGGTCATTGTCCCCCCACTCGATGGGAGACCATCATGGAATCCGTTGCAGCCGTCGTTCGTCGCGAACCCTGGAACAAGGGAAAGATAGTTGGTCAGAAGGCGCCCTTCAAGCCCAAAGACATCTGGGCGCTACGCGTGCGCCTCCAGATGGAGAACCGAGTGCGCGAGTTGGCGCTCTTCAATCTGGGAATAGACAGCAAGCTACGCGGATGCGACTTGGTCGCCCTGAAGGTCCGTGATGTTTGCCATGGCGACCAAATCGCATCGCGAGCGACGGTCATGCAACACAAAACTCATCACCCCGTCCAGCTCGAGATAACGGCGACCACCCGTGAAGCGCTTCAACAATGGATCAAGACCGCTAAGCTGAAATCAGAAGACTTTATCTTTCCAAGCCGACTTCACAAGTCGCCGCATCTCGGGACGCGTCAGTACGCCCGAATTCTTGAGCGTTGGGTGTTGCAGCTTGGTTTGGATCCAGCAGAGTATGGAACGCACTCCATGCGGCGCACCAAGGCTACGCTCATTTACCGTAGAACCAAGAATCTGCGCGCCGTCCAGCTACTCCTGGGCCACTCAAAAATCGAGTCAACTGTCCGCTACCTTGGCATTGAGGTCGACGATGCTCTTGAGCTATCCGAACAGACCGAGATTTGAGTTGAGAGAGCACAAAACCTCCATCGAGGGCGGCTAAATTGTGGGCCTTAGACCACCGCGAGCTTGTGGCATAGCGAAGGGCATCCCGCGGCCAAAATCAGCTTGACTCATGTGCCGACGGCCCCGTGAGCCACGCGAGTGGCTCTATCCCCACATGCTTGTTGGGTGCGGGGGCGGAACAAGTGGCGCAATCGAAGGTCGGCGCGGTGGCTCACTCCGGTCTCGGCGGCAGCACATGACTGCCTGCCACCGCACGCAGGTGGCCCAAGCCCGCCGGGTTCGGAAACTCAGTGGTGTTGGCTGCGCGCTCCAGCGTGAACGGCGCTCAACACGAACCTGCCCGTCAGGTCTGTTCGGTGTCGCACATACGCCGATTTACCACATGGCGCGGGGCACCTTAGATCGCAAATGCGCGGTCAGGGCGCATCGGCCTTCGGCTTTTCAAGCCCAGCCCACCTTACAGGGGCGTTACATCCGCATCTCGTTTCCACGATGAATCGAGCTGCGATGGAGTGCATCTGCGCCCCGGTCCCGGTCGGCGGCCATTTGCAACCGTGCACGGGCGCGCACACAATGCCCCAATGCGCCTATCTGTTTTCATCACGTCAAATCTGGATTCAATCTTGCGCGACTGGGTCGCGTTTGCGGGCAAGCAGTTGCCGGCAGCTCGCGACATGGATCACGTAGCGCTGCTGGACCATGGCAGAACGATCCTCGAGGAAATAGTCGTCAACATGGATCGCATCGAGGGCGAGGCGGAGAGAAAAACCAAATCGGAAGGGACCAGTCAGGAGGCGTCGACGTCTGCCAACGTTCCGTCGCGCAGCCATGCTCGTCAGCGTGAACGCCAGGGCTTCGAGATCGGGCAGATGGTCGCTGAGTACCGCGCGCTGCGTGCGACGGTGTTGCGCCTTTGGCAGGCGGCCCACCCGCAGCTTAGGGACCAGGACCTGGAAGACATGGTGCGGTTCAACGAGGCGATCGACCAGGCCCTGGCAGAGTCGGTAGACGTTTTTGTGGAAGAGGTCGACAGGGCCAGAGACCTGTTTTTGGGGATGATGGGGCACGACCTACGTGGCCCGCTGAGCACCATCGCCAGTTGCGCGGCCATCGGACTGCGCCAACGGCCCGACGACAGCCGCCATGCGTTGCTAACGCTTCGCAGCGTTGCGCAGATGAAGGCGCTGCTGAACGACCTCATGGAGTACACCGCCCGCCGCCTGGGCAGGGGTATTGCCATCGCTCCAGCGCCTATGCTGCTTGACGAGTTTGTGCGCAATACGCTGGACGAAATCAACGCGGTCTATCCCGAGCGCACCCTTGCTGTCCAAAACCACGGAGACATGCAAGGCCAGTGGGACCGCACACGGCTGCACCAGGCTTTGTCGAACCTTGTGTTCAATGCGGTTAAGTACGCCGATTCCGCGTTGCCGATAGAGATTGTCATCGATGGCAGTCGCCAGGACGAAGTGCAACTGACAGTGTACAGTGCCGGTAAGCCGATTGCCCCGCACCTGCTGCCCCGTTTGTTCGACCCCCTGGTGCGCGAGCCGCGAGACGGCGACAGTGACGCTTCCCAACACCCTTTGGCTGGCGCCAATCTGGGGCTGGGTTTGTATGTGGTGCGCGAGATTGCGCTGGCGCATGGTGGATCGGTCAACGTCGTGTCGCAGGGTGCCAACACAGCCTTCACTTTGTCTTTGCCCCGTGTTCCGCCGACTGGCGGCGCCTAACCGGCGTTCAACGCGCGCGGGGTCGGGGGCACCGATGGCAGAGGCGCGAGCGCTGGGCGCTGAGACACCTCGTCCGTTCATCGTTCAATTTGTGTTGCTCCGTCACTTCGGGCGAACGCAACTTGAACTACATCGCCCAGATTCGCGGTGGCTCGCCTGTTAGGTTCCACATCACCTCTCGCCAAGCCACCCGCACGGCCTTGAGCAACTGCATCGCAGGTTCCACCTGCGGCGCCAGCAAGCGCAGCACGACCATTTGTGGGTTGGGACTGGTCGCACCTGCGGTAGCTTTGAGTGCATGGGCGTCCAGCACGGCGCGGGCGGTGTCCAGCGCTGCTTCGCGCCGCGTGCGGTCTAGCGGGGTGCCTGCCGCAAAGACAGGCTGGCCATGCAGGGGTGCCCGGCCAGGCCCAGCGGGCTTTGCATGAGGCGGTGGTCGGCGGCATTGATGGCGCCGCGCTCCAGCCACAGGCCGGGCACTTCAAGGTGTTGTACAAAGCGGCCAGTTTCAAAGGGCGAGAGACGCTAGCGGGCTCATTGCGGGCATTTGCGTTGGATGGCCGGCCTCCATGGTGCCGCGGTCGCCGGGCAAGTCACGCAGCATGATGCGCAATCGGTTGCCCTGCAGATCACAGGGATGCCGCATTTTAAGTGGCGGCTCTGACTCAGTACCTTGTATTCCGGGTACTGAAGCAGGGATAGCTCGGGTGTCTCGCCCTTCTGCAGATAGGTGCTGAACCATTGACGGGGAGGGTGTAGCGGTCCTTTTGGCCAGCACAGCTCACGCTTGCACGCTGGCAGCCAAGGCCAACTGCTGGGCGACGAAAGCGGTGTGGCGCCGTTCTTTTCGATGTCCAACCAGATGGGCTCGCCCTCACCGCAGGGCAACTGCAGTGACAGTTCGTTCACCATGAAATCCCCGTACAGGAATTGCAGGGTGGCGCTGGCGCCGATGGTCCGATAAGCATTGGACAACTGCGGCAAGGCCGTGTGTTGAGCGTCGGTCGTGAGCGGTCTGGCGGCACTCGTCCTACGTAGGGCAAGCTGTCCATCCGACCAGGGCAGTCAACCTAAGACAACCTTCCCTTTACGCCCGCCTTGGTTCGTGAGACGATAAAAAACATAACGATTTGGGGGACTATGAGTTTTGCCGTGAATCAGGAGGATCCGCTGTGGTTTGCAACGTTGCAAACCATGTTCGACGCAGACTCACCTGTCGGCAAGGCGGTGTTGGACCGCGATCTTCGCTATGTTTTCATCAACCAAACCCTGGCCGCGTTCAATGGCCGCTCGATTGAGGAGCACCTGGGCCGCACTGTCAAAGACATCCTGCCTGAAGCCTTCTCTACTCTGGCGCCTCTGCTGCGAAGCGTCTTGGATGCCGGTGCGCATCACGCGCAATTCCGGGTCAGCGTGGAAATGCCCAATTCTCCCGGGCAATTCAGCGAATGGGAAGCCAGCTACCTGCCAATACGGCTCGCGGATGGGACCATTGGCGGCGTGTACGTTCAAGCAGTGAATCTGACCGCCGAGTTGCGGGCGCAACAGGCGTTGGCCAACAGTGAAAAGCAATTGCGGCGCGTGTTGGACAGCTTGTTTGCTTTCGTCGGGGTGATGACGCCTGACGGTACTTTGATCGAAGCCAACAAGGCACCGCTGGAAGCGGCTGGTGTTGATGCGAAAGACGTCATAGGCCGCCCCTTTTGGGACACCTACTGGTGGAACTATTCAGCCGAAAGTCAGGACTGGATGCGCCAGGCCTGCGCCCGTGCCTCTCTGGGTGAAGTGGTGCGCGAGGACGTGACAGCGCGCATGGCGGGTGAAACCCGCATGGCGCTTGACTTCATGCTGGTCCCGATGCGGGACGACAATGACCGCATCACCCACCTGATTCCGTCAGCCATCGACATCTCCGATCGACAGGCCGCGCAGCTGCGAACCGAGTCAGCGCTCAAGGAGCGCACGGTGTTGTTGCAGGAGGTGCATCACCGGGTCAAGAACAACCTGCAGATCATTGCGAGCCTCTTGAACCTTCAGGCTCGCGGCGCTGCGCCAGAAGCTCAGCAGGCACTACAGGACAGCCAGAACCGCGTTATGGCAATGGCGCTCACCCACCAACTGCTGTACGAGCGCAACGACTTCTCGACACTGGAACTGGGTCCCTACCTGCGCCGGCTGGTCGCAAGCCTGCGCGACATACACGGGGAGACCCTGCGGCGTGTCGATCTCAAGGTGGAGGCGCCTGACACTGGCTTGAGTATTGACCTCAATCAGGCGGTGCCGGTTGCTTTGGTGGTGAACGAACTGCTGATCAACGCACTGAAACATGGGTTTGGGACGGATGGTCAGGGCAGCGTCACGGTACGCGCTGGGAGGCTGAAGCGTTGCATTGTTGTCACTGTGGCCGATACCGGCATCGGCATGCCTGTTGGCTTTGACTTACATAAGGCCGCCAGTTTGGGCCTGCGCCTGGTTAGCCTGCTGACAGAACAGTTGCAGGCGACGATGCGCTGTCCGGTAGCTGGTCAGGCAGGTGCTGTCTTCACGCTGCAGTTGCCCCCTGAATCCACACCAACATGAACGCGACACCGCCTTCCTCAGCCCACGCCACGACAGCCAGCCTCCTTGTCGTGGAAGACGAACTCATCGTGGCACTGGATCTGAAGTTGACCTTGGAGTCACTGGGGTTCCATGTGGTGGGTACAGCCGCCACTCAGGACGAGGCCTTGGTTCTGACCATGTCTTACCGGCCCGACCTGATACTGATGGACATCAACCTGGGCAGAGGCGGCGACGGCATTCTGGCCGCCCAGGAGATTGCCCGTTTCGCCGACGTGCCCATCGTCTTCCTCACCGCCTATGCGGACAGCGATATCTTGCGCCGGGCTGAGCAAGTCGCACCATTTGGTTACTTGGTGAAGCCGGTCAGGCAGCGCGAGCTCAATGCCACGGTTCAAATGGCCTTGGCCCGCGTGCGCGCCACTCACGCACACATGCAGGCCGAGCGGCGCCTGAGGCTTGCCTTGGATACAGGGAAGCTGGCCGTGGTCACCCTGCACGAAGGCATGGACCTGGTGGAGATCGATGGTCACTTCCCGCCTATTGCCGACTGCTCAGTGCGAGGCCTTCGCATGCCAGTGGGGGAGTTCCTCCTGCATCTCAGCGAAGACGCCCAAGCCAAGGTGCAGCATTTGCTCGACCATGGTGGCGACCTTCACATCGTTGCGCGATGGCGCTCACCAGATACCGAACTTCCCGCCCGCTGGCTAGAGGTACACGCGAGTTATGTTGCCAACGAACTCGCGGTGGTCGGCATCTGCCGCGACGTGACACGGCAAGTAGAGCAAGAGGAGGCTGCAAGGCAAGCCACGGTTGTGTTCGAGTCGGCTGCCGACGCCATCTTGATACTGGATACCTATGGGCGAGTGATGACTGCCAATCCAGCGTTTGCCATGCTCACGGGCTGGCCTACGGCAGATATTCGGGGTCGTCATCCGAACGACTTTCTGCACGCGCGCCGCGGTAGTGACCGCGAACTCTTGGATGCCACCCCTGTTGATGTTCTCGGGCACGCCGAGGTGGTTTGCCTGCGGCACGACGGCACCACCTTCCCCGCGTGGGAACATGTAGCGCCAGTCCGTGACGATTCGGGCTCAATCACCAACCGCGTCCTGACCTTCACCGACATTTCTGCATTGAGGCATGCAGAACGTCGGATTAAGCACTTGGCGTATCACGATCCGCTGACGGGGCTTGGCAATCGCAACCAACTGCGCGACCTACTGAGTGCATTGCCGCCACCCCAATCCGATGACAACCCTGCTGTTCTGATGTTCCTGGACCTGGACGGGTTCAAGGTCATCAACGACAGTTTGGGTCACGACAAGGGCGATGCCCTGCTGATCACCATTGCCGATCGTTTCCGCAACGTGCTGCGGGTTGGCGATCACGCCATCAGGTTGGGCGGCGATGAATTCTTGCTGCTGATTCAGTCCGCGCGAGACGCGGATGTGGACGCCATGGCGAGGCGCTTGCTGGAGATAGTGCGACAGCCATTTGATCTTGCAGCAGGTTCGTCAGTGCAGGTGTCAGCCAGCATCGGTATCGCTTTTTACCCGAACGACGGGCCCACACCTGACGCTTTGCTTCGGGCGGCCGACATTGCCATGTACGCAGCCAAAGAGGCTGGTCGCAATCGATATGCTCGCTACCATCCCAAAATGGCAGAAGTAGCCAATGAGCGCTTGGCGATCGAACAGGGCCTGCTGCATGCGATTGACAATGGTGAACTGTCCATCCATTGGCAACCACAGGTGAGCATTGACGGTAATTCGGTGGTCGGTGCCGAGGCACTGCTGCGTTGGCACTCAGATAAGTTAGGCTCGATTGGCCCGGATCGATTCATTCCCGTCGCAGAGGAATGTGGGCTGATTCAACCGTTGGGCCGTTGGGTACTGCGACAAGCCCTGACTACCTGGGCAAAGTGGCAGCGTGATGGCCTCGTGCAGGGACGGCTTGCGGTGAACGTGTCAGCCCTGCAATTGCAGGACGACCAGTTTGCCGAGGACTTGGCGCGCGAACTCAAAGTGACGGGTATGAATCCCAAAGACCTCGAGATCGAGGTGACAGAAACTGCGCTGCAACGCGTACCGCAGGTTGAGCATCGCCTCAGCCGCATTGCCGAGCTCGGAGTGAAGATCGCATTGGATGACTTCGGTACGGGTTACTCTTCTCTGTCCATGCTCAAGTTATTGCCCTTGCACCGGCTCAAGGTGGACCGCGCCTTCGTGCGGGACGTGGTGGGAAATCCGTCGGATCAGGCCATCGTGCGCGCTATTGCGGCGATGGCGGATGCCCTGGGGTTTGAGCTCATCGCGGAAGGTGTAGAAGACCGTCAACAACAGGATTGCCTTAGGCAGATTGGTGTGCAAGAAGCGCAGGGATGGTTGTATGGTCGCGCCATGAGTGCACCAGACTTTTTAGGTTGGCTCGGCTCTCGCTAGGCTTCGAGAGCGACTGGCCCACTCGAAAGCTGACGCCAGCGAATGGCAGGTTGTGGCCGAAAACGGAAGTCTAAGTGCGTCAAAGCATGTGCTCAACTTCTCCCTAGCCAAGATGATCGAAAACGGCTCTCAGCTCACATCCGAGGCGGTTGACCCACAGGATCCGCGCCTTCATCCTCCACCTCGCCAACGTAGTCAGGCCCAGACAGGGGGAGCTGTGGCTGCGGTGGCATGGTTGGCTGCTCTGTGCTCGGTGGCAGATCGCCAGGCGGCAGCGGGAATGTCTCCGGGACTCGGTGTGCGGGGTGGTCGTTGGGGTCGTTTGCCATGTTGAGCTCCTTGGGGAAAGATTCCATTGAGCGCCGCGCCGTTGCCTAGCGCCGTAGGAGATGAGCCAAAAAAGAAGCCCGCACGGGGCGGGCTGCAAAAGGGAGGGTGTCGGCTGTGTTCAGTAACCGACAGGGCGATGGTAGCTGATGACAGGTATGTAAGAACCACCTCTAAGGCGGTCCAGTGCTGCGGGACGAGAGGGTGATATCAGCCGTTGGCAACTTCATGGCCTGCTGCACGGAGCGAGTGACTGCCAGGCCAAAAATGTTGCCTAACTGCGGGAGATACGAAGGGAAGCGCCACCACGATTCCCCACAGCGCAGACCCAAGAGACATTGCCGCGTAAGTGATACCTGACATTACGGTTACACCCATGAACGGCAGGACCACATAACAAGCCACGCTGGTCCAAATCGAAAACTTTGGCGCCCATGGCTTGAAGCGCATCAACCCATAAACGTTTACCGCGAAAGCGACAAGCAGCGTTATCAACCCCGTAGAAAAAGCAAGTATCCCCCACGAAGCCTCAGAAACCTGTTGTTCGGTGTATTGGTCCATCGCCGCCTGGATTTCCGGAGGGATCAGGTGCGAGAAGAAGGTGGCGTCACCGATTGCGCAAAGCGTGGGGAATACGAACGACACGATGACCAACCATCTGAAGGCAGATTTACTCACAGGCTCACTCCCTTGTTTTGAAGGGCTCCATCCTAGCTGGCTACTGTGGCGGCCTTGACTTGTGAGCATCGGACATCGAGCTTT